>JAFXUD010000079.1 GCA_017535315.1 Victivallales bacterium
AAAGCCGATGTGACAGAGTCCTGGGAAAAGCCATGATAATTCATGCTGTGGCGCAGAAATGGGAAATCCCGAACACACTATATGTAATGGTGGCTCTCAAGCCTGCAAATACAATAACAGGGTGGCTCTCAAGCGTGAAAATACTCAGTGCCGATCGCAAGGCTGTTCCTGTCTGCGCAAATGACATGGCATTTCCGCGCGGCGTCCAGCATCATCGGCTTGAGCGCGAGAAATTTCTCCATGTCGGAATCAATCACGGGACGTTCCACCGTGACCAGGTTCCAGCCTGGCTTCAGCGTGATGGTCTGGTTGTCGACGGGCCTCACCGCGGCGGCCGCTGAGAGGCACAGCAGAAGGCAAAGTGTTGGAATGAGTTGTCTTTTCATGGTCCTATTCCCCGTCATGCGAGCATCCCCCTGTTCCTGTCCTCGAAAATCTTCTCGCTGGTGAATGCGTCGAATGCGCCCGCGGCTGCCAGGTCTGCGTATTGCGCGTCCGCGTTGCCGAATTTCAGCGTGATGCTCTCCAGCCCGACGCCTGTGACCTTCACCGAATTGCCGCCGTCTGCGTAGGTCAGAGTGGAGGCGTCCCACTTGGCATTGCTGCCATCCTGGAACCAGAGCGTGACTTTGCCGTTGGCGAGCTGCTCCACGGTGTCCTGCCCCCAGTCGCCGCCGAAGGCGAAGATGTCGTTTCCGCCTCCGCCGTGCAAAGAGTCGTCCCCCGCGCCGCCGATGATGACATCATTGCCGCTGGCTCCGACAATGCGGTCGTTTCCCGCATCGCCGAAGAGCATGTTATTGCCCATGTTCGCCCAGATGACGTCGTCTCCCAGGCCACCGCGGACGGTCATGCCGTCTCCGACATACGCGAAGTCCTGGCTGGTCAGATCGACGATGTCGTCGCCCGCGCCCGCGCGGATTTCGTCAATCCTCGCCAGGCGCGACTGCCGAGCCACCACATCGCTGGGAAACGCGGAGTAGATATCATCCGCAAATAACGCATCGCCATTGGCGTCATCCGTCATAAGAAGCAGATTCGCGTCATCCGAACCCTCTATGATGTCGGCCAACTTGTTCCTGCCCTCCAGCGCAACGGCCTCGTCCGTGCCGGACCAGCCGCCCTGCAAGCCAATGTGCCGCGCCACGTAGTCGCTGCCCCATGCGCCACAGACACTGGCGAAGAACATGTCCGCCACGCCGTCGCCATTGGAGGCGATATGCAATGGCTTGCTGCCATATCCTCCTTCGGCATCCAGATCCCCGGCGGCAATCCAATCATCGCCAGCCTGGTTGCGCACGCGCCATTGGTAGTCGCCTTCGGGCATGGCGTAACTGTCCAGCGCATTGCCCGCCACATTCACATGCAGCGCCGTCAGGAAACTGTCCTTGCTGTATTCCACCACATAGCTGCCGTTTCCACTGGCAAGCCATTGCTGCGTCTGCATGATATTGTGTTCTTCTTCTGGTTCACCGTTGTAGGGCACGTCCTTGCCCACGGTGAGGGTCAACACATTGTGCTGTATCGCCAGCGCATATCGTTTGTTGTTTATTCTGGTCTCCTCTCCGGCAGACAAATACACGGAATTGTCGTCGTTGCCGTCGCAGGTTATTGAAATGTAGCTGTTGAAATTGGCGGCGTTGCCCAAGAGCTTGTACAAGCCGTCGGCCTGCCTGTTTGCCACATTGACGGTGAACATGGGTGTGCAGTCCTGGAGCAGCTCGTAGTTGGAGACCATGACGCAGTCTGGCGCAGCTGCCACCTGGTCGAGGTCGAAGACGAACCAGTGGTTTGTCGGCCCCCATTGGCCCTCTTCCTCGGCGCTTTGCAGCCTGCCCTTGACGGTGATCTTGCCTCCTGCGAGGTGGAAGGCCGCGCCCAGATCGACCTTGCCGCCCGCGATGGTGACATTGCCGCCCTGCTTGATGGTAATGATATCGGACAGTGCGCAGCCGTCCGCCTTAAGCGTGAGGCTGCCGCCATTTTCGATAGTCGCACCGAAGATGAGGCCGTTCGTTTCGATCCTGCCATCCTTTCCGACCGTGACCGAGAAGAGCTGTCCATCCTTGTCCACGAGCACGTAATCGCACTCGGAGGACGACGAGACAACGAGGTCGGAATAGCTGTCAGCCGAATCATATACAGTGCCGTTCCTGGAGAGTTTCACCTTTCCGATGAACGCGGGGGCGTCGGTTGCCGAGACATGGAGATAGATGATGCCTTCCTGGTCCACTAGCGAGTAGTACAGGCCGTTGTACTGTATCGGGTCGAGGCCCGTACCGACCATGCCTGGATTGGCGCCGTCAGCCCCCACAAGGGTCAAGTTCAACTCGCCGGAATTGGGCGTGTAGGCGAAGCGGTAGTCGCCTGTCTCGGGCGTGTCGTCCAGTTTGACGGTGAACGTGCGCATGCCGGTGAGGGGCGATGTGTAGTTGATAAACATCTTGTCCTTGGTTGCCTCATGGGCTCCGAGGTCGAAGATGAAATCCGCATCGGTAGTGACGCCGGGATGGTTATAATTGACCGACATGCCGCCCTGGATCAGAATCGTGCCGGTAATAGTCGGCTGGTAAGAGCTGCCCAGGTCTGCCTTGGCGTCCACACCGATGGTTGCGCCGTTGAGCGTTCCGTCCATGATGCGCAGTTCGCCGCTGTTGACGACAAGATCGGTGACGCTGCCGCTGTACAGCCAATACTCGCCGCCATTGACGACCGCATGGGTGACGGTCGCGCCGTCGTCGCGGAAGAAGCCGCCGTTTTCGATCGTCAGGCCGTTGACTCGGCCGGTTCCGCCGTAGAAGTATCCTCGATCCGTGACCGTGATGTTCCGCGCGCTCTTGTCTTCGAGTGTCAGAGAGTTATTCGCGTCGACGATGAGGCCGTCGTAGTCCCAGTTCCGGGTGTTGAAGACGACCGTGTCGCTCCAGTAGCTCCAGTCGTGACCGATTTGAACGCCTGCCTGCACATAGTAGTCCATGCCGTCCGTGATGCCGGCGCCGGATTTGCTGATGCTCGCGTAGTTGACGAGCCGCTGGCCCGTGGTAATGGTGATGGCGTTCTCGAACTCGGGGTTGTCCGCATAGCGGAAACGGTAGTTGCGGATCGTCGTGGAATCGGCCTCAACACCGTCCGCGGTAAAGGTGATTGTGTCGCTGTCCGAGCTGGTCGCGCCGGTGACGGTCAGCGTGGCCGGCGCGGCGGGCAGGAGTTTCGGAACCACGGTGAAGCTCACGGTATCGCTCCACTGGCTCTTGACGCCGTAGCTGTTTTCGACTGCGGCCTGAACATAGTAGGTCGCATTGTCGGCAAGAACGTATTTGTCAAGCGACAGGATCCCATTTCCGTCGCCATCGATGTTGCTGGCGGTGACAACCACCGCATCGGACATATCCGCGTTGAGCGAATAGCGGAAGGTGAACGCCTTGCCGTATCCGGTGTCTTCCGCCGCAGTCGCATTCAGTGAGATCATGTCGTATGCGTTGTCCTCCGCATACTCCACGGTGACCGTCGGGGCGCCGATCGTGGAACGGGTGGTCGAGAGATACAGCCCGTCCGAGAACTTCTGCAGCCGGCAGAGGGCATTGCCGACGAGCATGAAACTATCGATGCCGACAACGGCGGAACTGCCGTCCGCATGGTCGGTGACGGTGACCGTGCCGTCGAAATACGCCGCTTTGCCGGCGATCTTGAAAATGCCGTAAACATTGGAGTCGATCTCGATCTCCAGCACATTGCTGCCGAGTTTGTCCATGTCGTCCGTGAAGGCGACATTGTCCTGGATATTGTCTATTGCGAGTCCAATCGTCTCATACTCCGCCACCTGCTTGTACTGCTCGAAGACGATCTTCTGACCATAGCCGGAGATGCGTCGGTAGGTGTTGAGCGTTCCCGCGGTGCGGATGTCGTCGGCCAAGATGTAATGGTCGCTGCCGGCTAGGGTGAGGGTCGTGCCATAGTCCATGACGAGCCCGGTGATCTCCGCGTCGCCGGCCAGCACCACCGCGCCTCCTGACGCAACGGTCGCGCCGTCCACTTTTCCGAAACTCCCGACTGTCAGCACGCCGTCGGAAGTGACGCTGACGCCAGAAACAACGGCGATGGCGTTATGATCCCGCTCTTTGGAGGCTTCCGCAAAGGGATCGTAGGAGACCGGAATGCCGGAATTGACGCCGACGCTCAATCCGCCATTGACGGTGAGGCCATATCCTTTTGCGCCAGGCAGGAATTCCGCCTCTCCGCTGACAACTGTATCTTCAATGATGCCGCCGATTTTCGCATTTCCGAGCGTCGAATGAGAGACGAGCGAGTTTTCGGCAGCGGTGAGCGTCGCTCCCGTCGTATCGACATTGACCGCGCTCTCGAATTCGGCAAGCGTCAAATCTTCGGTGAAGACGGCGTTTTTATGCGCCGCGTTGGAGGATGTGTTGACAAGGATGCTCGACTCGACGCTCCACGCCGCGACATTTCCCGCCGAGTCATAGGCGGCCACACGATAGGTGTAGAAACCGTTGGGGACTTTGCTGAAGGTAAAGGACGTCGTCGTGGCGTCGGCCTCGCTCCACTCGACCTCCTCAGATGCGCGGTAACTGATTTTATAGCCGGCGACGCTGTTGTCGTCGTAGGGCGCGCTCCAGGAAAGCACTGAGCCCGTGGAATGCCACTCGGCGCTGACGCGCTGGATCTGGTCCGGCGCTTCGGTGTCGAGGGCGATGAAGTCGACTGCCGCGCTCAAGTCGCTATATGCGGGGGCATAGTTGTCGCCCGACACCATGAGGTAGAAGGCATAGCTCCCGCCCGGCAGGTCGGCGGCGGGGGCGTAATTGAAACTCCCCGTTGCATCGGCGGCGGCGAGTTTCGCCACCAGCGCGCCGTTGTGCTCGGTCGCGTTCCCGAATACGCGGAAGATCGAGACAGTTGCGTTTTCCACTCCCGCGATGTCGTTCACGGTGTAGCGGATCGTCGCAGAACGCTGGTCGGCCCCGAGCTCGACCGCGTTGACGGTCGGATTCGCCATGCTCTCTGTGAACCTGTATGCGCCGAATGTCGCCTTGTCGTCGCCATAGGCGTTGATCTGCCACTCGCCCAGGTCGGCGTTGTTCACGGCGACGGTGATGCAGTCCTCGCTCGTGAGTTCGTTGACGATCTGCATGTTGTCGTACAGGCCCGCCGAGATCGCCTCCTGCGAGTACTCCGTGCCGTCGTACAAGAGTGACATATACGTTCCCGCGACGCTGAAGTTCATCTGGAAGAGGCTCGTCCCGTAATTCGAGACGATGTATTTCTGGCTCGCCGAAGGCGTCGTCGTGCTGTACAAATTCTCGTGTTCGCCGCGAAGAGGTGCGCTTTCGAGTGAATGCACTCCCCTCGTTCCGAGGCCGTCACCGTCCAGAAGGTCGTTTGAATTGAGCACGGCCACGTCGCCGTCGAAGGTGCATTTCACCCCCACCGAGAACTTGTTGCCGAAGATTTCCATGTCCTCCCACGCCAGCACATAGCGGTCGCCGAAGTCGGCCATGGCGTTGACGGAGAGGCCCAGCCCCGCGAGCGGCCCGAAAAACCTGCTGCGGGGCACCGACATCGTCCCCTTGCCGGAAATGACCACGCCGTCCGCGCCGGAGAGGAGCTCGCCCTTGATGGTGATGCAGCCGTTAAGCAACGAGAAATTGCCGTTGACGGAAAAAGACCCCTCGCTCGCCACGACTCCGCCAGCGCCCACGATGAAGCCGCCCAGCGAGGCAATGCCGGCTTGGCCAGTGATCTCGCCCGACGTGGATATCTTCGCGCCGAGGTCAATTTCGAGGAGGCTGTATTCGCCGTCGTCAATCCCCAGCCAGTCGCAGTTCCACGTGACGCTGACCTTGGGGCCGTAGGTGAGGCCAAGACTGCCGCCGAAGGTCATGTCGAGGCTGGTGGCGATGTCCTCGACGCTGCCGCTGATGGACTGGAGCATCAGTCCCGTGGCCCCCAGCGGCACGTTGAGGTTGTCGACGCCGATGGACATGCTGTCCAAATACCCGTTCACGATGCCGATGGAGCCGCCGAACTTGTAGCTGATTCCCGGCAGCTGGACGTAGCCACTGGCGCCGAACGTGGATTCGCCCTTGTTGACCGTGAGTGACATGTTGGAGAAGCCGAATTTGCCGATCTTGAAGTCGGGCACGCTGAGCTCGCCCACGATGTCCCAGCCGAACACCCCGTCCTTGTGCGTGACCGAGATGTAGTTGTCATCAGAAAGGTCGATCGTCAGGTTCTTGTTCTCCCCTTTGCCAATCTCCCAATCCATCTTGCCATGGAATCTGAGTTCCATGGAGGGCTTGGTCCAGTTGACGGTCAGCGTGACGCCCATGTTGGACAGGCAGAACTTCATGCCGAAGAGCGTGGTCTCAATGTCGTACGGCAGAATGTCGGTGATTTTCGTGAGGCGCGCCTTCTGGGCTTTTCTGAGCATCGTGGAATACTTCTTCGCGCCCAGCTTGCCGACGACGGGAATCGACTCCGGCACCACGATCAGCTCCAGTTCGCACTCGTGCTCCTGCTTGTTGGGGTCCTCAGCCGCCACGGTGTACGTCCCGGTATCGGCGCCGCCCTTGATGACGAGCTCGGCGCCCTTGAGCGTCGCGTTCGCAAGGGCTTCGTTTCCGGTCTCCTTGTTGGTTATGGTGACTTCCTCCATGACGCCGCCCATGACATTGGTCGGGAGAGGCACCGTGTATTCCGTCTCCTCATAGCCGTTCTCGATCCACAACACGTCCGCCACCTCGCCCTGGAGCGTGGGGTTGTAGATGAGCGTGTCCATGAAATAATCGTCCGAATCGGAAATATTCTCCCATGGATACTTGTCCGAGGCCCAGAGTGCCTGCCACCTTTTCTTCGAGCTCATCAGGTTGAACTCGACAGTGTGGCTGGTTGTGGGATAGCTGAAATACAGTGTGCCGCTGTCGAAATCCTTTTCGGTGCCGTCGAAATCGACCACGATGGACGGCAGCGCCATGGCGTCTACGGCCCCGATGTCGGCGGAGAAGACATATTCCCAGTCCGACATGTCGAAGCGGCCGTCCTTGTTGTCGAACGTGCCGCCGCTGACGGAGACCACACGCCCCTCCGCGTAGTACTCGGTTCGGGTAGTGTAATTGGCGTAATAGTAGGTAATCGTGCCATTGCCGTCCGAATCGAGTTTTTTGTCCGTTTCGTTGGCGATGGCGTAATCGTGCAGATTCAATTTGACCGTGATATTGGCCAGGGGCACGACATCGGCGATGGCGACCCCTTTGCAGGTGATGATTCCGGAGAGTTTCGCTCCCTCGCTGGCCTGGAGGAAGCCGCCGATTTTGGCGTTGTGCAGTTCGCCGCCGTAATTCACCTCGACCTTGCCCGATTCAACGGTCAGGTTGTCAGCGAAGCCGTAACCATGGATGGCGACCTGCTCGGCGAATTCCGCTTTCTCTTCATCGCTGAAATAGGGCGTGTCACCCACAGCGGTGGCATTGATGGACAAGCTGATGCCAACCACCGCATTGCCGGAACCTTTGACGAGGACGTCTGTGGCGTCGCCCCCGAAATCGACCGCCAATAATCCGCCGTTGACGGTGCAGTTTTTCACTTGGCCGCGGAAGAAAGCATACTCATGCTCGTCTTCCTTTCTGTGGTCGCTATCAAAATCATAACCGCTTTGCTCGCGACCGCCGCTCACGCTGATGTTGACGGCCTCGCACTGTTGCGCCACGCCATTGCCGAATACAGAGAGCTCTCCCGCTATCTTGCAGTCGATGGCGATGCCCTGGTGATGCTTATAATCGGATTCCCTTATGGTGGTTCGGTCGGGGACCATAAGACCGCTATAATTGCCTTCGGCACCCTGCCAGTGTACATATTCCATGTGGAATCTACTGTAATCGTTGGAACCGGAGACAGACATGTCTTCATCGACGATGCATCCAGAAACGTTTCCGCCTGAAACAGATATGTTTTTGGCATGAATGCCACTTGCCTCTTTATAGGCTTCGATGGTGCGTGTCTCTTCGATATACTGTGTGGTATGTTCTTCCCATTCATAGGAATTGCTCTCATTGTTCCAATAACGTCCGTAAACCGAATAATGATGGTCCACCTCCGTGCCGTCTTCGTGATAGGAGACGGTGATGTCATCGACGTCCGAGGGTGCCGTCACATATTGGTAGTGGACCGTTGTTGTGGTTTGCCGCTGCAGATAGGACTGCCGCTCCACAAAAGGAGAGTAGATATATGTAACGGTTTCGTCATAGACGTGTTCCCATGCATATCGTGCAAGCCCCTCGCCGCCATGGTCGAGCGTGCCGAGAAGATGCCCCGCCTCGTGGCGGATCACGGAAAGGAGTTCCGCGTCGCTGGCCGTGTCGTCCAGAAGCACGAAGGCGTCGCCGTGACCGATGCCCTCCGCCAGACCTAGAAAACGCCCGAAGGCGTCGAAGGCGTTCGTCCTTCCAATGTGGATGGTGGAGGCGGCGTTCGCGCAACCTGCCGTGAAGCAGACCCCCTTGTCCGCGCATTCGCGGTTCAGCCTGTGCGCCAGACGCTCGCGCCGTCCAGATGAAATCCCGCTGGGCGCGACAAGCGCGGGGAGATTCGCCCCCGGAATATCGTCATTGCGGTAAATATGCTGCCCACCGTCGAAATCCAGACTGATGAAAGTGGTTTTGAAAGAGTCCATTTGCCGTATTTCCCCTTTGGCCAGTCGGCGGAGTTTCCCTTTTTGAGGAAGAACTGGGCACCGGCCGGCATGATTCGCCTGCCTTTCTTGACGTATTTCAGCGCGTATTCCCTGGACTACGGCAAGAACCATTCATAATGTAGCCCCTACGAAGGCATTTGCAAATCTAGGGCTTGTTTTTCAAGGGTGAAAGATCCAAAATGGGCAATGCCTTGCCGATGGATGCACGGCGGATAATCCCGGGCCAGTGCCGCATCGCGGCCGGCGCAGGCCGATGTCTTGATTTCCGGACGGGAAAATGTCAGAAGCGTTTGGGCTTTTTCAGATGGACAATGATGCATTCGGTATCTTCAAGCGCTTCGTATGAATGGGGAAGCAAGGCATCAAACTGGATGGATTGCCCTGCGGCCAATTCATGGGATTCATCCGGCAGGCGGAAAAGCAGTTTGCCATTGAGGACCCAGCATAGTTCGTAATCGTCCCGATGAAGCTCCTGGGGCGACAATTTGGCGCCGGCCGGGGCGAATGCGTGCATGCATCGCATGTTGTTATAGACGACGCGCTGAAAATCGAAGATGCCGTTCTTATACTTTTGCGCAGTGACCTGGTGCGACATCCGGCTTTCCGCCAATGCGACCAGATCTGTCAAGGTCATGCCAAATGTCCGCGCGATCCTGTAAAGCGATTTCATTTCAGGGACACAGAGATTGCATAGGTTGCATCCTCCATAAATGTTGAAAATTGGCAACTTAAGGAATATAATCTGCTTTTGGGGAAATATCCAGCAAAGTCGTGAAAAGTAGGCAAAAAAGCCGCCAACATTTCACAGAATGGCGAGTTTTTCTCATTTCCCCGTGACGGGCTTTGGCTGCGCTCGTTTCAGGATGGCGGCGAGAAAGGCTACGGTCTGGCGGATGTGCATGGGGAGTCTATCGAAACTGGTTGGCCTGCTCATAATGGTGTCCTCTTGGGGTTGGAGGCCGCTCGGATTGGCGGCGCGTCCAATGATTTGAGCCCACTTCCCGGAAAAGCAAATCCAGACGGCCACCATTCTCGCACCCTACGAACTTTTCGGGCTATGCGACCTAACGAAGGAAACCATAACAAGCACGGAATCAACGGGCAGTAAACCTATGTTCTCTGTTCCGAAACGGAGAAATATCGTTAGGTCTTTTGTTGCGTCTTTTCGTGGGGACAAAGAAGGCGGGTGTCTCATAAATCCTTGTCCGACCAATGTCAGACTTTTGTCAGCCTCTTGTCACTCTTGGAAGATGACAAGTTGCGACAAATGAAATAGTTGGCTATAGGAAGCCGCCAAAGTCTCAAGGACTTTTCGGCGGCTTTTTTGCTTTCGCGTGTCAGGCTTTTGAAGGTTCAAGTATGCGTGACGCCTTTCGAATGGCGTTGGCAATGACATCTCTGCGGAGGCGGCCCTTGAACTCAGGTGTCTGCAGTAAAGGAATCAGTTCTTCTGCCAAGATGTATTTTCCACCTTGTTTGCCAATCAAAGGGGCAACTCCTTGGAATTTACGCCTGATTTTCACCGCAAGGCTGTTGATTTGTCTTTCGCTGGGGATAAGTACCCCTTGCTTGATTAGCAGTACTTTTGCCGCCTGGTTGTAGTTGATGAATCGTTTGGCGAGTGCAGTTGTTTCTATGGATGACTGTCCGTTCGACAGCTCGCTGTCGCTCACGCCAGTAACGAGAAGTGCGTTTGCAGAAATGGAGAGGAATCGGTCTGTATTCATAGGTGTTCCTTGATTGGTTCTTGTTTTCGGGCTTCTTTTGCCCGTCACCGATGTATTAAAGAAAAATCGCGAAAGTGTCGAATGAAATTCGAGAAAAAGTTGTTTTCAGGCAAAAAAAGAACCCCGTATGCGAAAACGGCTAGAGGAAGGATATAGGAATCCCGTGTTATCTATTTTGCTATGATTATCCGGAGATAAACCTAAATTGTTTCAGTCTATGCAGGGGGAAATTCTATAATTAAATCCCGAAATTTGTCACTTAAGAAAAAAAAATTATCTAAAACGACTTGACGAAACGAAAAATTCATTTACAGTAATAGGCAATGACAGAGGAAAAGGTCTGTCGACATCAGGAATGAGTGTTCTGGTATTGATTACCTGTACCAGATGGCCAATCTTGATGGAAAAGCAAACCATCTACAAGGTAGTCATCAGGAGAAGAAAGTGATGGGAACATTCAACACAAGGCTTCGGGAAATAATGCAGGAGATGGGAATCACGCAACGTGCTTTGGCTGTACGCCTAAACATTGGCGAAGCGGCATTGTCCAAGTATCTCAATGAGGACAGACAACCGCGCATAGAGCTTCTGGCAAATATGGCCACCGCTCTCAATACGACCACAGACTACCTCCTTGGACATGATGATAATCGCGAGTTCGATTATCGCGGTGTCAAAAGATTGCTGGCTCGTAACGCGGCCAACTTAACCAAGGAGGAGAAAATGGAGTTGATAGACGTTCTTTTCAAGGAGTAACAATAAATGCGGTTGGCGGACGAAAGGTACGAAGAAATAAAGACCAGCGTTGTCGACATGCTGGCTCATATCCATATTGCAGGATATCCACTCCATACTAAATCGGTCATTAGGTCACTTGGAGGGATAGTCGTGCCTTATTCCAGCCTTGCCGATGAAACCAAGAAAAACTTCGGTCAGGCGTTCAGCAACGCTGAATACATCCCAATCACATTCTTATCAAGAGAAAGGCGATAAAAATCTTCTCCGCGGAAGAACAGCCGATGATTTTGAGGTACAATCGGAGAAGATTTCAAACCTCAAATACGAGATATGAGCCGCGAACAGTCGACCTTTTACAAATCAGCGGTTCCCCAAAAGAGCCATTGGAGGTGTCACCCGCTTCCCGAACGACAATAAAAACAACCGAAAGAAGAAATCAGAGTTCCTAACATCGTCCGAATGTGATGACACTGGCGGACGAAATATCGTTTCGAGAAATCGTCCATGACGATTGGCAAAGGCACGATGACACTATATATTAAGGGACAGTAAGGAGACAGTCATAAGGGGAATTGACTGCACAAGAATGAGGTCAGAATACCGTTTTTTCGCCTTAATTCAAGCTACGCATCATCTCATGAAGGAGACAGTCAAAGGGACAGTCAAAGGGACAGTCAAGGAGACAGTCAAGGAGACACCATGTCATTGCCAGTGAATATTTCGGACTTGCTCTATCAGCGGATAGTGGAGAGCACGCGCATCGAATATAAGGCGGATTGGAATCCAGAGCCGGTTCTGCATTCCATCTGCGCATTTGCCAATGACATTGACAATTGCGGCGGGGGATACATCGTCCTTGGTGTCGAGGAAAAGGACGGCATGCCCATATTTCCCGTGAAAGGGCTTGAGAAATCCTCATTGGACAGAATCCAGAAGGATCTGCTTCGGAAATGCAATCTGCTGGAACCCAGATATCTTCCCATTGTCGAGACAACAACGTTTGAGGGAAAGACGCTTATGGTAATCTGGGCATACGGAGGCGATGTCCGTCCATACAAGTGTCCGATAGCGTTTCCGTCAGAAAAGTCCAGGCACTTTGAGAAGGCGTATTACATCCGCAAGATGTCCAGCACCATCCGCGCCAACGCCAATGAGGAGCGGGAACTGATGCTGCTGGCGGGCAAGACGCCATTCGACGACCAGATAAACCGCCGTGCGGAATTGTCCGACCTCAAGAGCAGCCTGATTGCCGAGTTTCTCCACACCGTGGGAAGCGACTTTTACAGGACGTGTCTTGACAGACCAATCAAGGAACTGGGCGAGGACTTGAGGATTGTGGACGGCACGACGGAGTACTGCAAGCCTGTGAATGTTGGCCTGATGTTCTTCAACGAAAATCCCGAACGCTTTTTCCGAGAAGCACGGATAGAGGTGGTGGACAAGCCTGAACCGACAGGCGAGCATCTTCAGGAACAGTATTTCACGGGACCGTTGGACAAGCAGCTGCGCGACGCTCTGCGCTACATCCGAAACTATATGCTGAAACTGAAGATCACCAAGATCGACGGCCAGGCGGAGGCACTCCACACATGGAACATCCCCTACAAGGCGATTGAGGAGGCGCTGGCGAATGCCGTCTATCACAAGGCGTATGATATCGCAGAACCAATCACCGTCACGCTCACGCCGGAATGCATGGAAATTCTAAGCATTCCAGGGCCTGACCGCTCCATCACGGAGAAGGACTTGAAGCGTTTCCATCTTGTCTCCAAACGCTATCGCAACCGTCGCATCGGCAACTTCCTGAAGGAACTCCAATTGGCGGAAGGGAGGAACACGGGCATTCCCGCCATCGTGGAGGCGATGCGAAGCAATGGCTCCGAACCTCCGAGATTCGAGACGGACAGCGAACGCACCTACTTCTCGGTCATTCTTCCAGTACATCCTGCTTTCAGGAATGAAACAAGGGAAGTCAAGCAGGCAATCAAGCCCACTCGTACCAGACGGCGCTCTTCCGTCGAGATTCGTGCGATGGTCGTCCAACAACTGGAGGTGAACGGTCCGATGTCCATGAGGGAACTTGCAAGGCGGCTTGGATATGCCAAGGTCACGAATACCTTGAGTGCTGTGGTCAAGAAACTGATTGCCGAGCGGCTGGTGCGCCTCTCCGATCCCGAGCATCCACATAGCCAGAACCAGGCACTCATACTCACATAAGATACTGCATAGAAAGTATGCAAGCAAAGAGGAAAATCCTATCATCAAAAGAGTCTCTTTTGTGCCACATTATCTTGACGGGGGATGGTGGAATCGGGTTTTAATAACACTTGGAAATACTGCTTTCTGTTGAAATACAGTGAGTTAGAACTGCAATTGCTGCGACTTTCGGTACAGACTTTGCGGTCCTCTCCCGAAAGTCGCTTTTTTGTATCGTCCCATCATTCAGCATCTTTCGCCTCCCGCATTGAATATTCCAGTTCACATTGGTCGGGATCCGCATTTTCAGTTTTCGGTGCGGTCGTTTATGGTGGATGTTTTCACAAATCAACGATTAATCCACTGAATCGTCATTGCAGACATAGAAGGTGGCTCGGCCAACGCCTTCCTTTCGTATGATGCCTTCCTCCGCCAGTTTCTTCAGGTTAGCCAGAACGGCGGAACGTCCAGCGGACGGGCAGGCCTCAATGGCATCAGTGCCGCGGAAACGCCCGACCTTGGATTTGACATACGCGAGAACAACGTCATACGCGGAGTGGTCAATCCCTCCGATAAGGTCGGCTCGCGAATAAAATTCAACATAGCAGGACAATATGACCTGGAGCATATATCTGATGAATGGCTTCACGTCGTTCTGTCCTTCGTGCCAGCCTTCACTGACGGCCTGGAGCGCCTCATAGTACCCGTCCTTGGTCTTGGCAATCTGTGCTTCTATACTGACGTACTTCCCGACATCGTATCCGTTCTGGTAGAGCATCAGCAGAGTCAGCAGACGGCTCATCCTGCCGTTGCCGTCGTTGAAGGGATGGATGCCCAGGAAGTCGCTGATGAAGACGGGAATCAAGATCAGCGGATCGACGGTCTCCATTGCCAGGGTTCGCTCGTAACTGGCGCATATCGTCTCAATGGCGCTCTCCGTCTCGTATGGCGCAACTGGGGTGAATTTGGTCACGACTGTTCCGTCCTCCCGCGTCTCGCTGATGTAGTTCTGGACATTCTTGAAATGCCCGCCGTATGATAAGCCTGCAGGCTTCATCAGGTCACGGTGCAGTTGCAGAATGTACGACGGCCTGATGGGAATGTATTCGTGGCTCTCGTGGATGGTGTTCAGGACATCCCTGTATCCCACGATTTCGCCTTCGTTTCTGCTGCGCGGGGCAGTTTTCTGCTGAACAAGCTGCCGCAGTCTGGTCGAGGTCGTGACAATCCCCTCCAGCCGATTGGAGGATTCCGTGCTCTGTATCTTTGCGATTTCCACCAGACGCAATGCCTCTTTCGGGTTGCGGTCGGCAAACGCAGTGAGCCGTCCCTTGTATTCGTGGATTTTCGCGACGTGCCTGAGCACCTCGTTGTCCCAATAGAGTTCGGACAGTTTTTCGTAGTCGAAGGTTCTCATGATGCGTTTCCTTTTCGTCCAATCAATCTCGTTTTCGTCCATAATATAGCATATTTTGGACGAAAAGCCATTCAATTGGACGATTTTTAAGGAATATTGATGTTTAAACATTGGACACTAGGAAACGAAAGACCGAGGTGGAAAAGGCAGCAGGCAGAGGGTAAGCTCTGGCCACTGTATTGCAGGGAAATGAGTTCAATTACGGCCTGGACATTGTTTTCCGTCAGATTTTTTCGTTCCACCCTTTCCATTTTTCGCCGTAGGCGACTGGAAAAAAACTATTGAGCCATTATTATATAAAGCTTGGAATTTCTTGTTGAACAGGTCTGTGTAGCTGTTTTTTCTCACAAGTAAACAGGAAGAGACAATTATGGTTTTGAATGTAAATGGATATAGTGAACAGTTGCAAAGTTTTGTGGACTTTGCGACGGAAAGGACGCAGGCTGGCAAGGGGAAGGCCATTGCGCAGGCGGGTGCAGAGAATACCCCCATCGGAATACGTGAAATCAGCGGTGCCCAGTCGGACGGCATAGGGGGATTCTCCGCGCTTTTCCGCAATCGGAACAGGAAGGATGCCAATAACTTGACACGCGAACTCTTCAAAAATGCCGTCATTGAGGTGTTCGGTGGCGAAAGCAAAATCCCTGAATCCGTCAAGACGGCGATGAGAATGCAGGACTATGGTTTGGGCAAGCCGCTTACGGCACGGCGGATCATGGCGGTAAAGGAAGCCATCGACAATTTCGCGAACAATGTCCAGACTGCATGCACGGAAGCGAAGACGCATGCGCGCCACGCGTATGAGAAGGCGGGCGCGGATGGGAGCGCGCAGATTAACGAGTGCATCAAAGCAGTCATTTCAAGCTGCGTCGAAGATCAGGATGTCCTTCCGATAGTCGTCAAAAACATGGATGCCCTTCTCGTCAGTGGCGACGGACAGCTCCGCTCCACCGAAGCCGTACTGGAGAAAATTGACGATATCAAGGCCAATTTCTCGGAGCTCAAGGAGGTATCGCAGAAGAATCCCGCCATTCTGGCCGCTGGGAAGAAATGCATTACAGAGCTTAAGGGAAAGAGTCTTCCGCAAGGTGTCATCACGGAATTGGTCCAGGCCGCCAGCACGCTTCCCATCGATGATTTCTCCAGGCTGTCGGCTTCGTCTTCGGGGATAGACTTCCACAAGGGCGTGGCTCAATTCTGCAACAATGTCAATGACTTGATGAACAGAAACATCATCAAGGTTCTCGAAGGTTCGGATGACATGCGCCCGTGCCGCGATTTTGCGGGCGATATCCTCTGCGCGCGCCTGAGCAAGAGCACGCTTGGCAAAGTCTATGACGCATTCAACACCTCCACGGCGCAGAAGGTGGTGAGCGTATATGCGGACTTTGTCGCGGGGAATATGAACAAGACGGGAATGACAAAAGGGATTGCTGTAAGGACGTCGATGGCCGCGAACGCCTATCTGATGTATGTCAACAGGGTAAAGCAGAGCGTATATGGCTTTCTTGGAAAGCCGAATGGCGATTTTCGGGAAACTGACATGTTCGACGGCAATGTCAATCCTGCTTCCGTCCAAGCGGATCTGATCCTGAATGAGATAAAGGGCGAAGCTTCTTCGCAGCTTGCAAAGGACATTGACATTTTCCTTTCCCAGACGGTACGGGGCAATGGCGAAGGGGATTTGACGATGAAGAGATTGATCGAGCACAGAATCGGCTCCGATTCGCATGATCCCCTGCAGACCATTACGTCGTTGACGAATAAAACCAGCCAGGCGATGGTCAACTGGGGTATGCTCGACGATTGCAAGCTGTTCGCGGAAGGCAAGGGAGACGAATCCCAGTTTTCCAAGGACATTATCCGCGATTTCGATGTCAATCTTCCCGGCGGCGTGAAACTATCCAATGATTTCATCCAGGCTCGCGACCAGATTGCGAAGTTTGTAACGAGAGACCCGAACGCCACCTATCTGAATCTGAACGGCACATTGAAAGGCAAGGCGAATATCGTGCTGTCCCTGCTTACCCAGCAGACCATAAAGGCGGCCACGGACGGCATTGCCATTGGACTGGATAGGAATCTCAACCGAACGGCCTTCAGTGTCACGAGCAGGCAGGAGAAGAACAAATACACCTTCAATCTCACCATGGAGCCTGACGGTTCGCTGCTAATGAACCTTGATACCACGCTGGACATGGGCGGAAAGTGCATTTTCATTCTGAATGACGACGGGGAGAATTATACTCAGTACAATCAGGACGCAGGAAGCAAGGTTTCCACCACCATGCAGCTAAGAATCACAAGACAGGGATTTGATCGCCTTGCGCAGGTTGACTTCACCAAATACGACAGCGAGCCATCGAGAAAAGTGTTTAAAGACTTGCAGGGTACCGACAGGCTTGGTCGTACGATCAATGCCCTGCCTCAGGAATTTCAATTCCATGCAGGAGAAGTCGAGTGCAGGACCAGCTTCTCCATGGATTTCAACTAAGTGGTCGTCAAAGGAAAACAACTATGGATTACAATGAATTGATAGCGGGATTCGCGGCGAAGTTTGGCGTAGAGGGCATCGTCACCAAAGATGGGATAACCGCGCTGAGTTTTGATGACATAAAGGTGGAGATCGTCCACAATGAAGTGGATGGATCGGTGTTGCTCTACGGCGTCGTCGGCCAGGGACCCACGGAGGACATCCCGAAATACAACGCTTTTCTGCTTCAGGCGAATTTCCTCTTCCAGGGAACTGGGGGCGCGACGCTTTCCCAGAACCCTAGAACAAAGGAATATGTCCTTGTTCGCGCCTTTCCGCTGGAACATCTGGACACGGATGCATTCATTGCCATGCTGGAGGCCTTCGTGAATGGAGTCGAACGCTGGCGGACGCTGCTTGCCAATTTCAATCCAGTCAGGGAAGAGGCGGATGCCATGGAGCAGGAGCCTCTTCCGTTCAGCGGAATCATCAGGGGGTGAAGTTGCAAGAACAGCGACTTGTGAGATACGTCTTTCTGACCTCTTCCCAAAGTCGCTTTTTTTATTTTCCCGCTCAATTCTCTGCTGTGGCGCCCTTTTCGAACCAGCTCCGTTCAAACTGGTCGGGGGTCTGCAATTTCAGTTTTCGGTGGGGGGTGTTTCTGTTTATAGAAGTTGGCATACTCCTTGACCGCCTGCTCTTGTTCCTCTGTGAAAAATACCTGTTGTGCGAGAGTTTTTCCTGCATGAAAGCACTGAAGAACCCTGCCAATGTTGTAGTATAAAAGTTGCTTTTTTCTATGAATCACATGGAAATCATTAAGCGTGTATATTTGACAAGAGTTAAGACAAGAGTTAAGGCAAGAGTTAAGGCAAGAGATTTTGACAGGAGTAAACAGCCATTATGTCACTGCCAATAAACATAAAATCGCTTCTGGAACAGAGGATTGTCGAATCGACCCGCATTGAGTATAAGTCTGACCAGAACTCCATTCCTGATATCAACCTATACGGCAGCATTCATTGATGAAAATCGGCTGCACGCCCTTGCATTCACCCTTGCGTATAACGACTATTCCCTGGACGAATGGGAAGAACTGCTCGGTCCATCCCCTGACTGGAATAAATACTTCGCCCGTTCAATTGCAACCGAGGCCATTGCATACGACGACCTGAAGAAGTCTTTTCTCAAGGCAACCTTGAAGCAATCGCCACTCGGGGCCAAAATCGGAATACTTTTGCTCAATTATGGAGGCGTCAGCTATTTCGCCCTGGCAAACCAGGAGGACAATGCCGCGCTGATTAACTGGAGATTTGCGGAAAGACTGATTGATGTCACACTTGCGAAACAACACTCCTCTGCGGAGATTCAGGAATGGGACGAGCACAACACGCGGATACTCAAACGCAGCCGCTCCTTCAATACGTTGTTCTGGCCGAGTATGTTGGGTGCCGCAATCAAACAGAATGCCAGCCTCGACGACTGGCAGCTGGCCATGCTCGCCTGGCAGGTGATGGACTTCCGACGTTCGCACAATGAGAGTTTGCCAGAATCACTAGACGCGCTTGAGGGGGCAATCACTACATCCTCCGATGGCCGCCCCTTTGAATACGAGCACGGTACTCTGGAGAACAGCAAGTATGAGCCGAAACAGACCTTTCAGGGCTTTCGCATCTACCGTCCTGCAATCGAGTTTAAAAACGGAAGAATCTATCGAGCATCCATCAGCGTACCTCTAGACTGAGCTCAGCCTCTTCAGAAGTCAGGAAGAATTTTAAAAATGTGCGCCTCGCGAATGGCAAAACGCCAAAGAAGGTATATTTTATCGGATTTCAGCAAGGACTACAAGCTTATGCGGAAACATTGCTTGGACATGTCATGCCTCGACGTTGTCATCGCCATGCTCGCCTCTGGCGAAGTACTGTACGAAGCACCAAAGAGAGATGTATTTTAATACTTTTGAAATTATCTCTCAGAAAAGGTCACCTGTACGGTTGTGGTGGGGCAATGCCGCTGTCAGTTTTGAGAGTCCTGCAGATAGTCAATCCGACTAGCCCTTGCAGCTTCTCAAACCAGCACGAGAACGTGCTACCGTACAGGAAAAAACGGCAAGGAGATGGATACGATGAATGAACGAATTGCACAGCTGGTCAAGGCAGTGCGGTCTGGGGAAATATTCCCTCCCGTCAAAAAAGTCGAATACGATGAGTTTGACCTGAAGCTTGCCGCCCCGCTGCGGATTGCCAAACGGTTGACGGAATATATGGAGGCACAGCCCTGTTATTTCACAAAAGACAACGAGCTGCTGGGCATGATGCACTTCGATGGCTCGGTGGAAGCGGAACTGTTTCCACGCACGGGACACCCGTTCTTCAAGGAAACCAGTGGAAAATATTATTTCAAGCCGCAGGAAAACCTCTGCACTTTCGAATGGCAGCATTCCAACGCCGATTTCGGCAAGGTCATCCGCCTGGGACTGGAGGGATTCCGCCGCGAAATCATCGAATCGCGCAAACAGTATCCCTGCGACCTGCCCAAGCTGTATTTCCTGGCTGGGCTGGAAGCAATGATTCGCGGAATTGTCCGCCGTGCGCAGCAGTATGCGGCGGAATGTCGGAAACAGGCATCCATGTGTCAAGATTCAGAACGGAAAGCAACGCTCCTGCGCATGGCCGCCAATTGCATGCAGGTGCCAGAACATCCCGCACGAACTTTTGAAGAGGCCGTCCAATGCCTGTATTTCTGCTTCATCTTCCAGCCTGACAGCATTGGACGTCCCGACCAGTATCTTTACCCGCTGTATCAAAAGGATATGTCCGAAGGCACGCTGACAAAAGAACATGCAAAAGAGCTGCTGCAGGAGCTCTACGTGATGATCCACGGCTGGACGCATTACGGCACCTCCAACGGCGACAAAGGCGCGGAATCGCATTTCGTGGTCGGCGGCTATACGGTCGATCATAAGTGCGCCTGGAATGAATTATCTGAACTGCTTGTGGACGCCATGATGGAGGTGGATCTGATACGTCCGCAGGTATCGCTCCGATGGAACAAACTCACGCCGCGCTCCGTGCTCCGCAAAATGCTGGACTATGAACGTAAAGACAAAAACAAACGCATTGCGCTGGTCAATGACGAGCCGCGGATTGCCGCCATGCTGAAAAATGGCATTCCATGGGAGACTGCTTACGATTACATTATGGTGGGCTGCAATGAACCTGCTTATCAGGGCGGCATTTCCCTCGGTGGGAATACCACGAACATTGTCCGTTCCCTGGTGAACACCCTGAATGACCGTCGTGCCGAAGTGCTGGACTGTCGGGATTTCGATTCGTTCTATGCGATTTACGAGCAGGAACTGTACCGTGACCTGGAGACAATCCTGAATTATTCCAACCGCTTTAATATGCTGAGGTCGCGGGACTGCAATGTACTGACCTCGCTGTTTATGACAGGCTGTATTGAGCGTGCTACCAGCGTAACGCAGGGCGGTGCCATTCGTGCTCGGTGGTGCGCCAATTTCATGGGATCAACCAACCTAATTGATTCCCTGTGCATCATCCGACAATTCGTTTACGAGGAGAAACGCTGCACCATGGAAACGCTGCTGGCTGCGCTGGACGCGGATTGGAAAGGTTATGAGGTGCTGCGCACGGAAATACTGAAATACGGCTTTTTTTTCGGCAACAACGACGATTTGTCCAACAGCATAGCTCACCGTTTCTATACCTCGGTCTATAACTTTGCAAAAGGACGGACTGACATTTTCGGACATTATCTCTGCTTTGGCAACCTGACTGGATACCGTACGCATTTCGCACAATACGGTGCCTTGACACAAGCAACCCCTGATGGTCGGATTGCAGGCAGCGCCCTGTTATTCGGTTCTGGACAGGCGGAAAGCAAAGACCGTGACGGAGTGACATCGCTCCTGCTTTCTGTAGCACATGCGGATCCGACTGGCGTAATGTGCGGTAACTCCATCCTGAATCTTTCCGTCGATGAAAATACCGTTCAGAATGATGAAAGTTTTGAAAAACTGGTTTTGCTGATAGAAATCTATTTCCAGGAAGGCGGTCTGCATCTTCAGCTCAACCATGTTTCCGCCGAAGAGTTGATTGCGGCGCAAAAAGAACCTGACAAATACAAGAGCATTCGAGTGCGGGTCTCGGGTTTCTCCGCCACTTTCGTGAAATTGGAGGATGCTATTCAAGATAACGTGATTGCCAGAACGGTCAGCCAAATCTGAAAAACAAGGGAATTATATACTTAAGTTTCCAAGTATTCCATTACCCCCTGATTAGGAGCGAAGCGAGTGCCTCTGGTGTGATTGAAACCCGAGGCTGGTTTTTGTCGCGCCTACGGTGCTTTTTTGGGTAATTATATACTTGAGTTTCCTGATGTAATTATCCCTCACTGGCCGATAGCCAGGATGCGCCTTGCCGCTTCGCTGCGCTACGCGTCAAGGCGCACGGGGATTGGGGTGGGCCTCTGACCGTGGGTTTCGCTTCGCCGCTGTCGCGGCTTCGCTCCACCCACGGCTATACTCTTGCCGCCGCTAACGCGGCTCTTCTCTGTTGGTGAAGTCCAATCGGCAACTAAAGTATATAATTTCCCTTTTTTTCAGTGCATAGAAGGTTTCACTGGAAACTCAAGTATATAATTCCCTATTAATACTTGGAAAAACTCAACGCAATACAGCAAAAGAAAATCATGGTTGAGACTGAACTTCATATTCTGAATGGGGAGTATGCCTTGGAACTCTGGAAGCAATGCGGCTTTCAGGGACAAAGTCTGGTCTGGCGAGAAACCTATTTGGAAGGCCCCCTGCCCGACACGGACGATCTGGATGTTTTCCGAAATGCCAGAGCGGAATATCTTTCCCATTTCGACGAACTTGCTGGTATTGACAAATCCCGTCTATATCGGCATCTGCTGAAAATGGACGAAGCGGTGCTTCTTCTGCCGACGGAAGCGACGTTGATGCTCTGGTTCGATTCCTGCATATTTGACCAGACCATCCTGATGCGGATTTTGTATTTGCTCAACTGGAAGGATACTGCGATAAACGTTTTCCTGTATTGCTGTGACGGCAATTGTCTGGGGAAAACCGATTTCATTCAGGGAGACTCTAGAAAAGTACAACTTCAGCCTCATGACTGGGCTGCAGCACGAGAAGCCTGGACGCTTTTCATTCGTAAAGATGCCGACGGAATCATGAAGCTGCTTGAACGCGAACCGTTCGAACGTCTGCCGAAAATGAAAAAAGCCCTGCTGCGCTGCATTGACGAGATCCCCGACCAGAACGGTCTGACCAGAACCCAACAGCAGATTCTTGAACTTGTCGCCGATGGCCGACATGAGTTCATGAAAATCTTCGAAGGCCTGGATGACTTTGAAGAATATCCGTTTTTAGGCGATACCGCCTGTCAGCGTCTGCTGGACCAGCTGGTGCAGAACGGTTTTCTGCTCCGACGCGAGAATCGTTACGAATTACCGTAAAACAATCCCCAATAGGAAGTTGTCGAGAATGTTTTTTCGTGATGCTGTGTTCACCAAGAGGGTTGGAAACAGCATCATATTTGTTGCGCCTTTCCAAGTGGATGCAGTGGATGTCTGGCGCAAAAGCCCCGCGGGGGGCAATCGCCCCTCTGGGGCGATTACGCCGCTCCGCGGCTGCTGAAAACTACCCTTGGGGGACATAGTGTTGTTTTAATTTGATATATCGGTAAAGTTCATGCGGTTTCAGCATGAAAAGTTTCCCCGATTCGCCACCGTCACTGACTAGTTTCATCGCCTGGGCCAATGTCTGCATTCCCATAATGGAGTTTGCGAAACGTGCATGAAGGGCTTTTCCGTTGAAATAGACAGGACTCAAACCGAAAAACGGCATGTCAAAAGGCATAATAAGCCAATCGGTTTCATAACGCCGGCCTCTTTCAAATTCCCGAATGACCTCCGAAGCCTCTCCCGCACCAGGGAACCAATGCGGGACCTGCTGATTGAAAACGGTCATGCCGTTGGCTTCATAAATCACTTTGCCAGGCATATTGCTGTCTTTGTAGGTGATATAGTATTCGAACCCCGCTTTGGAAACCGCATCGAATTGCGGAGTGCCAGTATTATGCTTGTAGAACGGGCTGGCATCCTGCCACGGATAATAACCGCGGGGCACCAGATGTTCACCCAGCAAATCAGCGATTTTCCTGCGGGCATTGGTCAGCAGAGAAGTCAGCATTTCTGGTTCAATCATCCCCTCCGCTTCGCACGCGACCACACTGCCGCCGCTGGAGATCATCGGTTCAACCTGCGGAAATACGCCGCCCTGATCCAACGGAATATACAGTTGTTCCAGAAGCTCTGGAGCATAATCATACCAGGTCGCTGGGAAGGCTAGACCAGCCCTGTATCCTTCCTGCCCCATCAAATCAAGTATGCGCGGCAGCGTCGGCAGATGTCCCAGATCCGCCGCATAAAACAGAAAACAGACGGGAAGGGCTTTTTCTGTGATTTTCTGTTTCAGGAATTCATCGGAAACCTCTTCTTCCCATGGTGCATGGATATCGGTCAGCCAGTCCTGCGGCAGAGGATGCGTTTTCTGTATGGAAAAGGCATGACGCGGATCCACTCCAATCAAATCGAAGAAAACATTGCCGCGCGCAAATTCCGACATCACATTGTCGGTATTATGGGGATAGACGTTCTGGCAGCCGAGGATCAGCGGATTGTGCATCTTTTTCGCATATTCCGAAACCACAGGGACAAACTCCTTCCATGTAAACGGATCATAGAGCGGAATCCGTTTTTCTCGCAGGAAAAGACACATCCTGGTTGGTAACATTAATCCGTGTGATTTGAAACGCAAGTCATTTGCTTCCCCGACAAATCTGAGGTTTTTATACCTCATATGACGGCAAAACTCAACGAATGGAATGGACAATGGAGTTCAAAGACCTTGATTTCTATAGGCAGTCTTGTGTAATCAAAGCAAATGGAATCAAGACAGATAAGGAACAAATACTATGAGCGAAATAAATACATTAAGAGGTCTCAACAGAGTCAGCGTGGACTTTCGGCCCGAAATCGCGCCGAATGTGGAGAAGACTGGCAAAGCAAACCCCATCCTGCCAGGAGGCGACGCCGTCCAAGGGGAGGCACCGCTGGAAAAGGCCAACGCCAAGAGCGTCGTTCAAGAGCTGGACGTACTGCTCCTGAACGCGGCGGGCAAGTCGGTATCCGCAGACACCGTGCAGAACGTCCAGGAGGTCAACAAGTCGCTTGTTAACAAGGGCGTGCTGACCAAAAAGGAGGCATCCAAGCTCGAAAGCCTCGCAGAGGACGCGGCGGCGAAGCTGAAGGCGCTCGACAAGTTCTCTGGTCGGGAGCTCGCCAAGGCACTGATGCAGGACAAGAAGACGGGCGAAACGGTCTGGAGCAAGGGCTTTTTCGGCTTGAACTCCGCCGCCAAGGCGGTGAAGGCGGCAATCGAGGCGCAGCAGACACTTTCGGCGGAACTCGCCAAGTTCAATGACCGCCTTGCGCAGTCCAAGCAGGTTGATGCCGCCCAACAGGAACAGTTCACGGAACTGCAGTTCCAGTGCGACAGGCGCGCGTCGGAGATCGACTCGATCGTGTTCAGGATGTACGACCTCGCCCAGAAGGACGTGGTGAACGGGGCGGATGCCGACCCACAGACCAAGGCACTGCTCGAAGCGACGTTCAAGGAGCTTATGCCGCGCGAGGCGATCATGATGCACGGTACGGCGGAGGCGTTCGAGAAGTTGAACGCGACCATGGGCGAGCAGATGCGTCCGCTCGCCGAGAAACTGGACGCCTTCGCGGCGGACGGTTCCAAGGTGCTGAGCAGGGAGGAATTGCGCTCCCTGCGACGCGACATGGCGACCATGAAGAACGCCATCGCCAACGTGCGCGCGAACGGAATCGAGGTCACGCACATCGGTCAGGACGGAAAATCGTACCCCGCGCACATCGAGGTGGACAAGTCCCTCCTCGCCGGGATGGAGAAGATTCTCGACGACGCCTCGCAGATGATCGCCCACGCAAAAAGAACCTCCGTATCCAGGGCACGCGATGCGTTCCTGAAGGAGGTAAATGTGAGCCTTTCCCCAGAGTCTGCGCCTGGAGGGAATAATCTGTCATTTTCCAGCGACACCAATCCCATTCTGCTCCAGCTGATGATGCTGAGGAACGAATTCGTCAAGACGCTCAACGCATTCGTGACGGGCAAGAAGCCGATGAATAAATTCGACACCGTGATTGACGCATGCATCGCCAAGTTCAACCGAACCGAATTTGGCAACCTGGAAAAAAAACTGGAGCAGCTTGGCGTGGACCCCTCCGCAGCGAAGAGCATCTCCAAGGCGGTGTGCGGGCTTCATATCGTCAAGGCACAGTTCAAGGAGATGATGGAATCGACCGAAAAGCTGCTGAAGGACGACGCGGACTTTGGGATCGCAACGAGCGACGTGCGCAGGATCATGCTCGGCGAGAAAGGGGTTTCGAACATCGTCGAAGCTAAGGCACTAGGGTTCAAGCCTGAGGATGTCGATTCCGACGCGGATGAGTCGAATATCGTCAACTCGCGGCCGCTGGGGGAAGGTTCAGGAGGAAAGACCTATATGCTGACGACAAAGTCAGGTGGGGAGCTCGTGTTCAAGCCCGAGCTCGACAGTCGTATCGGCCTGAAAGAAATCCTGCTCGGTTCGGGTGGCGCCTACGTTGGCAAGCAGAAGACGGCGAACCTGAACCTCGCCACGCAGAACACCGCAAAGGTGTTTGGTTGCGAGGACGTGGTCGTCAAGTATTCCGTTGGCAGCCACGGTGGGCAGTTCGGCGTTTTCATGGAAAAGGCCAAGGGCTACACCGCTGGAGCCTTCAGGGAGAAGCAAGTCCAAGGCGACGACGGCATCGCGCCAGCGGACATGCATAAGATCGAGAACGCCTCGGAGCAGACGAAGATTCAGGGCGAGATCGCCCAGAAACTCAACAGACTGATGTGGCTCGACCTGATCACAGGACAAGGCGACCGCCACTGGGGGATTTATTTCGTCCACGTTGACAAGAAAACCAAGGCGGTGACGGTCAAGGGCATCGACAACGACGCGTCGTTCGCCTCGTGGCGGATCGGCCTGCAAAAATATGCCCTCAACAAGAAGAATACCGACGAATTTGTGGCGAAGTTGAAGGATGTGTGCTCCAAGGTTCTAGGCCGTGGGTGGAAGACGGAATACGAGGGCCGCATATTGAACGATCCAGGACTAGTGAAAAATCCCGACGGCACTATGACAATCGACCTTGCGAAGGTGGCTTCGCCCGAAATCAAGATGGCGATTATCCATGTTCTTGGCATGCAAAGCACCGCGCTTCCAGAGGAAATCGACCAGGACTTCTACGATAAGCTGATGGAGATGGAACAGCCTGCCAAGAAGCAGGCGTACCTTGACTCCATTGCGTCCAGAATCTCGCCAGACGCGCTGAAGGCGACCGAACTGCGCTTGGACGAGGCTATAGCCCACGCCAAGAAACTCAAGGCGAAGAACAAGGTGTACAGCACGGCACAGTGGCAGGATGCGAACACCCTCTCAATGATGACCCAAATGCAGACTAAAGTGGAGATAACGAAGTCCGACGGCACCACGGTCGAGGCCAAGAATGACTTGGAGTGTGTGAGCGACTTCTGCGAGCGGAACTGCCCGTCGTTCTATAAGCGCGATGGCTTCCAGTGGATGTTCAAACAGCCCAAAGTATGATTTTCTGAGGCATAACAATGGAAAACGAAAGAGACATTGATGCAAGGCGAGCGGCGGCGGTCGAAGAACTGAAGGCCGCTTTCTCCGAACTTGAATCAGGCGAGGAACTGACGCACCTTGTCGGCGGGCACGGCATCCAGAGCCGCGTGTTCGAGTTCGAGTAGCGCGATGCATCGCTTGAAATATCGTTCCGCCTGCCGTATGGGCGTATCCTTCAGGGCGAGTCGTCGCAGAAGGAGGACAACGGGGAGATTGGCGCGGCCATACGGATGGCCATGCTCCTGCTAACGACGGCGGGGCGCATGGAGCAGTCGTCGCGGCTAGAGGTCTCATGCAACGACCACGGCACTGCGTATGCGGTCTATTCCGCCGACGGGGAGCTTGAGGATTCAGGCACTGACTGGGCACCGCTCGTCAAACGCCTTGAAGCAGCACTCGGCGATGTCCAGGAGCACTTTTCCATCATCTGGCCTTAATCAACCAACTGAGAGGAACGATAAACATGGCAACAGGCAACACTGATTTCTCCCGTGTGAACATTTCCCTCGCGGAGGTCCAGAAAATGTCCGACGGCAAGTACAACGCCAGCGAGGTGAAGATTTCCAGCGAAACAAAATTTTAGAAGTTCAACAACCACATCCACCGCCTAAGCGCAAACACAGTGGAGATACCCCACGAGGAGGTTTTGGTGATCAAGGAGGCCTTCGTCAAGGCGCTTTCCTCTGGCGGCGTCGTTGACAAGAACGAGCTCAACAGGATTCGCCGTGAACTCGGGCTCGCTCCTGACACCGTCATCGACACGCAGCTGAGCAAGCACAGCATCAAGCCGCTCTCCCGCCAGCAGATACGCGACATCATTGACCGCAATGCCGCCTCCCTGGGGGCAGCCGTGCAGGATGGCACGATCCGCACGTCCGACCAGCTGTACGCGAGTCTCTCCGACAAGGAGAAGGCCCGCCGCGCTGGAAAGCGCGAAGAGGCAGCCACGGCAAGGTTGGAAAACAGCGACTTTGATGAGAACAGGGCAATCACCCTCTTCCAGACGCTGATCGGCGGCACGGCGGACTTCCAGACCGAGAAGAACCGCACAAGGCTTCTGGGTATGGCGTACCAGCAGGCAGAAAACGTTATGAAGGCGTGCAAAGGCAATCCCAGCGACACGCGGGAGTGCGTGCTTTTCTTCAAGACCGAATCTGGGGCGAACATCGAGATGCCCACTGGCCTCACGGAGAAGAAGTTCCTAGAAACGATCGAGAACACGTGCATGCGCCTCAGTTTTACCGGCATTCCTGAAAAGGAGACGAGAAACGCGCGCAGGGATTTCCTAGACCTGCCTAGCAGTGAACGCCAGGATTACTTCCGCGCCCTATCGAATGACGCCGAGAGTCGTTTCAAGGCGCGAACCGCCATCGTAGCGCTCCTCCAGGAGCGTGGAATCGACGACTACGCGACGCTCTCGATCGTCAACAAGATTCAAATTTCCAATCTCAAGGATTTGGCCGAAATGCTTTTGACGAAGCTGAAGAACGCTTCTGGCGACGCTTTGCGCTCTTCACAGTTCATGCGCGAACTTGCCAGCTTTGTGGGCAATTCGCCATACGTTGCCCCATTTGCCGAGAAGGCGTTCATCCCCGCGTTCCCGTCGGAGGAATACAACGACAACATTTCCAGGGCCATCAAGACCTTCAACGACAAACTGCCGCCTGGCGTCAGATGCCTTCTCGAGCAGCTGCGCGCCGACATGCACACGCGTTTCGGCGACGCCGTTCCAGCGGACAAGGATCTGTCTTTACTTGCGAACTCCACGGATGTCGCGAACGTTTGCAACGCGCTCAAGGCAGAAGGCAAGCTGGCGACCGCCGACAACCTCCGCGAAGCACTTGCCGACAAGGTCCTGGACGAATCCGTGACCAACTGCATCTACAAAGCCGCTCCGCAATTCCTTGAAAAGTTTGGCGGGGGCAACCCCACCCAATTTACCACTTTTGCAAGGAAAGTGTGCCCTGACCTAGTCGCCGAACTGCGCACGGCGCAAAGCCCCGAAGAGGCTTCCGCCGCCATCGTGCGCCATTCGGAAACGTTGCTTCGCATCGCGGAGCGCATGGCCCCCTGCAGAAACAACGAGGACAAGGTCGTCGATCTCTACCGCGAAGCGCTCGCCAAGGAACTCGGCGTGAGCGTAGATTCCGAGATGGTGCAGCACGCCGAGACGGTACATCTCGGGCTTGCCGCCTCGTCACTCACTGACAAGATATGCCGCGGTGAACTCGACCTGAAGACGGACGCGGAGATCGGCGACGCGTTCAAGAAGTTGGCCGCAGACCACGCCCGCGAGCGCGCTGGGCTTATCGGGAATGCGAACATGTTCTGCCAGTCGCCTCTCGCGGTCAAGACGCTGAAGCGACATATCCTGGCCCTCGGCAAAACAAACAAATTCGATTTCGACAAGTTCAAGGCCGAGTCCGCGAAGATGAAGCCCCTGACGGAGAAGGTAGCCCAGCTCATCGATTCTGGAGCTTCCGTGGACGACATCTGCAACGCAATTGGCGACGTCTTTCAGGCCTGCAAGGGAAAATTAACGACTTATTGCACAAGAAGGGGCAGTTCGACGATGTCGGTCCAGACGATTACGCAAGCTATGGCATCCCCATGCAGATTCTCGCCACGGACGCCGTACCAGGACTCATGGACAAGATACAGGCCTTCTTCGAACGCGAAGACGTCAGGACGCTTGACTTCGAAGACTTGAACGGCGTTGCATCGAGGGCGAAGTCATTGTTCGACGCCCTTGACAGGGTTGCGGAATTCGAGATGGAATTCGGTATCGACGCATAGAAATCTCGGAGACTATTTTGACAAAGGAAAAAGGCCAAGGCGAGCAACCTGAATCGTTCGGTGGACGGGGCACAGTTCAAGGCGTTCGCGGATTTCCACCGATTTCTCCGTTTGAAAAGGAGGCCTTTCGTTTTTTGGGGTCAGGCAGGAATATTTGGCCGTGAAGCAATTAGACGCCTTTTAGGTTGATTATTTCACACACAATGCTAAATTTGCCATAATAACCTAGTTACAATTATCAAAACAAGGCAAAACAATCATGGCAGCAGATCTTCTTGCACCCTGGACCTACTACAGGCGTCCATTTCGCATCTACGGCAACTTGTACTTTGTTGGGTTTAAGCCTGCCTCCACCCACATCATTGACACTGGGGAGGGGCTTGTAATCATTGACCCAGGCTATCAGGAGTTCCTCTACATGGTACTTGAAAACATCCGCATCCTAGGCTTTGATCCCAAGGACATCCGCTACATAGTGCATTCACATGCTCATTTGGACCATGCAGGAGCCACCTATGCACTAAAGCAACTCATTGGAGCAAAAACCTTCATGGGTGAAAACGACTGCTCAATCGCCAATGGAAAACATCCTACGCTTACCTGCATTGGCAACAAGCACTATAACCACTTTGAGCCAGACCAACACATCCATGACGGCGACCATATACGCCTGGGCAACCTTGATATGGAATGCGTCGAAACTCCTGGACATACACTAGGTACAATCTCATTCTTCTGGAACATAACCCAGGATGGACGCACCCTTCGCGCTGGCATGATGGGCGGTGCTGGATTCAACACACTTTCTTCCCAATATATCCACGAACACCAGCTGGAAGCCGAAGACAGGAGAGGCCTGTACCAGAAAAGCATCCAGCGCTGCCGACAGGAGCATGTGGATATCTTTGTCGGCAACCATGTAGGGCAGAATGACACCTTTGGCAAGCAGGAGCGTATGGAAGCAGGCGACACCGAGGCATTCCTTCATCCAGAGGATTGGCCTATTTTCCTGGAAAACCTTCAGAAACGGCTTGATGAATTAAACGTCAGCGACCCATTATAACACTGTCTGCAAAGGTAATTTCAAAAATTGGGACATCATTCTTATGGTTGAACGAATTGTCAAAGCAGGTATTATCGGACTGGGCGCACGGGCTGAGACCCTCCTTGCCACCATACTTGAAATGGATGAAGTGCAAATCACTTCCGTCTGCGATTTTTCACAGGAGAGAATCGACAAGATTCTCGGAATCTTCGACAAGCATGGCCGCCCCCGCCCGACAGCATATTCCGATTACCATCAGATGCTTGAAGACAAGGAACTTGAAGCGCTCTTTGTGCCGACATCATGGAACTCGCACTTGCGAATCGCCATCGACTGCATGAACGCAGGCAAGAATGTCGGAATCGAAGTCGGCGGTGCCGCTTCGATTGATGAACTATGGCAGCTCGTCCACGCCTCAGAATCAACGGGTGTCTCCTGCATGATGCTTGAAAACACCTGCTACTGCCGCGACGAACTGATGGTGCTGAACATGGTGCGTCAAGGGCTCTTCGGTGAACTAATCTACTGTGAAGGCGGCTATGAGCATGGAATCGGTGACGAACTCGCTTACGGCTACAATTCAAAACTTGAGCGCACCTTCCATAATATGCACCGCAATGGCGATCTTTACCCGACGCACGCCATTGGGCCGATCGCGAAAATCCTCGACATCAACCGCGGCAACCGTTTCCTGACGCTTTCCTCCCATGCGACAAAGTCACGCGGCATGGCGCTGGCGATGAAGAAATACATTGGAAAAGAAGGCGTGCCTTTCCTGGAGGGCGATGTCGTCACGACGATTATCCACTGCGCGAATGGCGAGAACATCACTTTGACCCACGGCGTCTCGCTCCCGCGACCATACTCGCGCAACCAGCGCATCCAAGGAACAAAGGGCATCTGGCTACATAATGCCAAAGGCATCTATATCGACGGCATAAGCGTCTGCAAGGAAGTAATTGACATCGCAGGGAATCCATATCTATCGTATGAATGGGACCCAGTCGATTCCTTCTACGAGAAGTACGACCATCCAATCTGGCAGGAGTACCGCAACAATATACTTGGCGGTCATGGCGGCGTTGACGCTCTGACCATCCGAGCCTTTCTGGACTCCGTGCGAAAAAAGACCGCGACGCCGATCGACGTCTATGACTGCGCCGCATGGATGAGCGTCACCTGCCTCTCCGAGCAGTCAGTCGCCCTGGGGGGAATGCCTGTACCCTTCCCTGACTTCACCAACGGCCGATGGATCAACCGCGAGCCAAAGCCAGATTCCATCTGGGCACTGTGACGGCTCCATCCCATGCAATCAATTGTGCTTGACGAAAAGCGGCTCGATCTTGACGAAGGTGAGGACGCACTTGCGATCCTGATTTCCATCGCAAGTGAACACCAGCGGCATGGTGGTCTTCTTCGGGCGGAAGTGGACGAAATGGTAGTGGATGCGCGGATTGCTGCTTTCCTTGACGACGTTAACCAGATCATGCTGCGCAAGTATCTCAACGTCAGACAGTTCCAGTGACACGGGGATGTTCTTGGGAGCATAGACCCTCTGTTTGACATCCTTATAGTCGGCGGTAACATACTCCAACTTGTAGGAGCAGTTGGGATCCAGTTGGACGGCGGTGGTCTCCAAGGTAGTTCCTGGTGAAAGCACCGCCGCTGCATCGGCGTGGTGGTCGCCTTGGAAAAAGGACATGCAGCCATCGCTGAAGCCACGCAGTTCCTCGACTGTCGCTTCGCCTTTGACACGGTAGCCATTCAGTCCGTCGTTGAAGTCGCCGTTCTGCAGATATGGCAGCTCATAGGTGAAGCCATACTGCTTGGATAGCATCTCCGTATTGCCATCGCAGCAGTAGTGGCGGAAAAGTTCCTGCGTCCAGAGGTTGACATCCTCGTCCGCATAGTGGCATCCCCAGTAGCCAACGCCGCCGATGCGGCTACCCGCAGGGGAGTTAGCCAGGAGGTTCATCTCCAAGTCCATGAAATACTTGAAATTGACATTGGTGTGATGCGCGCTGGTAATGCGCGTCGGGTGATTCATATTCGCAAAGCAGAGGAGCGTCTTGGCGGCAGTTCCAGGGAAGAACTGCTCGCAGCCATCCACAACGCTATGGAAAGCATTGGTGATCATCTTCCGTGCCTCCTCCTCTGTCCTGCGTGTGCAGAAATAGAGTTCAAAGGCCAGGATTCCCTTGGCACCGCCCATGTTCAGAAGCTGCTCCAAGATGTAATGATGCACGCCAGGGATCTTTGGGCCGTTACAAGATGCAATCCAGTGGATGATATACTTGTTGTGGAGATTGTTTACGCGCGATGAGATGTCCGCGAAGTTCAGCAGGGCGCCGTAGTCCTCCCACTCGAACTCGTCCATGCCGACGTAGTAGGAATCCTTGTCAAGAATACCCTTGCAGGAGTTGAACTCCTGAAGCGTCTTTTCCGCCTGTTCAAGGGAATACTCTTGCACACGGTTGACATGGTAGCGGTGGCCAAACGTCACTCCAAAGAGCTTGCTCTCCGCAAGACAGTTGGCATTGATACCATTAGGACCAAAATTGGCGGAGCGTCCAACCACATGCTTCTTGTGCCACTCCCAATCATACGGAGGCAAGGAGGGAAAAGATACCTGCGGTGAAACCCCCGCGTATTTAAACACCATGGGCACCGAACGTACCTGGAGCGTGCCCTGCACATCTTCCTGAAGGGCAATTGTATGCACACCACGCTTCAAGTCGCGCATTGTCTCATTTCGATAGGAGCTCTTTGGATAAAGCTCAATCGAGTCATCCAGCAGGGCAGAGACGATTTTGCCAGGCTTTGTCTCAACGCGGATAAAGCACCACCCATCGGTTGGAAGCACGAACTCGAACTGGCGTTTGCCGTCGGTCTTGACATTCAAAAGCTCCTCGGTAAACCCCTTGCGCGTATGATGGAAAGCTGGCAGCGGCTCTGCGAAGGCAAAATCCTCCTTGCGTTCCACCAGCGTCTTCCCGTTCTGGACGGCTCTGATGACAAGATGATGCTTGCCTGTCTTGTAGGGGGAGATATCCAGCGTCGCCTTGTTCTCCTTGAAGGGCTGTTCAGGCAGCGGCTTTCCGTCGATTTCTGCCTGAAGGGAAAGCGATGCTCCTGGCACGGAGGAAACTGCAATGTCAAGGGTATCCTGTGTCAAAGGAATCGCCATCCTGTTGACAGCAAGGATGCCCATGAAGGGCTTGTCCAGCTTCAGGTTGCTACGCGAGCCCAGGCGTCCCTTTTCTGTCATAGGCTCCAGGGTGACATTGTAAACTCTGCAATGCCCCGTGCCCTTGTAGAGATAAAAGCAGACGCTATAGGCGTTCTCAATGGACTCTGGAGCCACAAAGACCTGCTCGAAATGGCGAACGCCATCGGTATTCAGCAGGCCTTTCTCGAACTTGATGCCACCGTCCTTTTTCCAGCCGTGTGTTGCGATCACGCACCACAACTTCTCGTATGCGAGGTTTTCCGCACTGATGTCGCAGGTAATGCGATACTGCTCGCCAGGCACGAGAACCAGGCTGAACTGACGTATGGAAGCCGTCTTCGGCACCTCTGATGAAAAATCAAAGCAGGCACCCTTCTCCGTGCGAAGATAGCGCAGCCCAGTCTCTTCTCCGACAACGCTTTTCCAAAACAGCGCCCCATCTCCAGCAGGATAGGCAAAATCGCTGTTCTGAACTAAATTCTGCGCAGTAAGACACAATCCCAGGCAGATAATCAAAGAAAACAGGCTTTTTCTCATGGTTGAGTTTCCTAGAGGGTTAACTTTTATGGGACAAGAGGGACAAGAGGGACAAGAGGGACAAGAGGGACAAGAGGGACAGGTGGGACGGGTGGGACGGGAGCGACGGGAGCGACAAGGCTAACGCCATTTCGCCGTCGCTCCCGTCCCTCCCGTCGCTCCCGTCCCTTCTAAAATCAATCACTTCTTGATGAAAAGCGGCTCAATCTTGACAAAGGTAAGGATGCACTTGCGCTCCTGGTTGCCGTCGCAGGTGAAAACCAGCGACATGGAAGCCGTCTTTGGGCGGAAGTGGATGACATGGTAGTGGATGCGCGGGTAGTTGTTGCGCCTCCTCTTGAGGTTGTCCACCATGTCATGCTGTGCAAGAATCTCGACATCTGACAACTGAAGCGACACGGGAATGGGCTTCGGAGCATAGACCTTCTCCTTGACATCCTGATAGTCGGCGGCAACAAACTCCAGTTTGTAGGAGCAGTTGGGATCCAGCTGGACAGCGGTGGTCTCCAAAATGGTTCCAGGCGAGAGCACCGCAACGGTGTCGGCATGGCCATCGCCTCTGAAATATGCCATGGAGGACTTGCTGAAGCCAGGCAGTTCCTCGACGGTTGCCTCACCTTTGACGTTAAAGCCCTTCAGACCGTCGTTGAAGTCACCGTTTTGCAGATATGGCAGCTCGTATGTGAATCCATATTGTTTGGAGAGCATCTCCGTATTGCCGTCACAGCAGTAGTGGCGGAAGAGCTCCTGCGTCCAGAGGTTGATGTCCTCATCCGCATAGTGGCATCCCCAGTAGCCGACGCCGCCGATGCGGCTGCCTGCGGGGGAGTTTACCAGAAGGTACATCTCCAAGTCCATAAAGTACTTGAAGTTGACATTGGTATGCTGTGCGCTGGTGATGTAGGTCGGGTGGTTCATATTCGAGAAGCAGAGGAGCGTCCTGTCGGCGGTTCCAGGGAAGAACTCCTCGCAGCCATCCACAATGCTGTGGATGGTTGCGGTGATCATCTTACGGGCCTCCGCTTCCGTCCTTCGTGTACTGAAATAGCACTCGAAGGCAAGGCGGCCCTTGGCACCGCCCATATTCAGAAGCTGCTCCAAGATGTAATGATGCACGCCAGGATGCGTAGGTCCATGCGGGTCTGCAATCCAGTTATTGATATACTTGTTGTTCACATTCTTCACGCGCGATGAGATGTCCGCAAAGTTCAGGAGAGCACCATAGTCATCCCAAGAGAACTCGTTCATGCCAACGTACGAGGAATCCTTGTCAAGAATGCCATTGGAGGAGTTGAACTCCTCAAGGGTCTTTTCCGCCTGTTCGGGGGAATGCGCCTGCGCACGGTTGACGTTGTAGCGAGCGGAATGCGTCACCCCGAAAAGCTTGCCCTCCACCCTGCATTCAGACTTGACGCCGCCAGGGGTGAAGCTGGCGGCGCGTCCAACCACATGCTTCTTGTGCCACTCCCAGTCATACGGGGGCATAGTGGGAAAGGAAACCTGCTTTGAAACGCCAGCATATTTTATGACGAAAGGTACCGCGCGCACCTGGAGCGCCCCTTGCACATCCTCCTGAAAAACGACTTTATGCATACCGCGCGTCAGGTTGCGCATCGTCTCATTTCGATAGGAGCCTTTCGGATAAAGCACAATCTTGTCATCGAGAAGCGCGGAGACGATTTTGCCTTCCGTCGTCTCCACACGGATAAAGCACCACCCATCGGTGGGAAGCACAAACTCGAACTGGTGCTTGCCGTCAACCTTGACGTTCAGCAGCTCCTCCGTGAAGCCCTTGCGAGTATGGTGAAAGGATGGAAGCGGCTCTGCAAAGGCAAAATCCTCCTCGCGCTGCACCAGTGTTCTCCCGTTCTGGACAGCCTTGATGACGAGATGGTGCCTGCCCGTCTTGTAGGGTGAGATGTCCAGCGTCGCCCTTCCGTCCCTGAAAGGCTGTTCTGGCAGCGGTTTCCCGTCAATCTCCGCTTGTAGGGAGAGCAACGCGCCTGGCACGGGGGAAACTGCAATGTCCAATGTGTCCTGGTGCAATGGTATCGCCAATCTGTTGACGGCAAGAATCCCCATGAAGGGCTTGTCCTGTTTCAGAGTGCTGAATGATCCAAGTCGCCCTTTTTCCGTCATGGGTTCCAAGGTGACATTGAATACCCTGCAATGCCCCGTGGCCTTTTTGAGATAAAAGCAGACGCTGTATGCATTCTCAACTGTCTCGGGTGCCGTGCAGACCTGCTCGAAATGGCGTATGCCATCAGTGGTCAGCGTGCCATTCTCGAACTTGATGCCGTCCTCCTTTTTCCATCCGTAATTTGCAATCACGCACCACAAATTTTCGTAGGCAAGGTTTTCTGCACTGACATCACAGGCGATGCGATACGTTTCACCAGGCACCAGTATCAGGCCATGCTGGCGGATGGAAATCGTCTTCGGCATCTCCGACGAAAAGTCAAAATAGGCTCCTGTTTCCGTGTGAAGATAGCGCAGATCAGTCTCCTCTCCACGATTACTCCAGAGCAGCGCCCCGCCTCCCGCAGGATAGGCGAAATCGCTGTTCTGAACCACATTCTGTGCAGTAAGGCACATTCCCAGACAGATAATCAAAGAAAGCAGGCCTTTTCTCATGGTTGAGTTTCCTAGAGGTTAGCTTTTTTTGAGACGGGAGCGACGGGAGCGACAAGGCTACACACCATTTCGCCGTCGCTCCTGTCCCTCCTGTCCCTTCTCCAAGCAATCACTTCTTAATGAAAAGCGGTTCAATCTTGACAAACGTAAGGATGCACTTGCGGTCCTGGTTGCCGTCGCAGGTGAAAACAAGCGGCATGGTATCCGTCTTTGGGCGGAAGTGGGTAACATGGTAGTGGATGCGCGGGTAGCTGTTGCGCCTCTTCTTGATGTTATCCACCATGTCATACTGTGAAAGGATCTCGACATCGGAGAGCTGAAGTGCCACGGGGATGGGCCTGGGAGCATACACATTCTTCTTGACATCCTCATAGTCCGCCGTGACAAACTCCAGTTTATAGGAGCAATTGGGGTCTAGCTGGACGGCGGTAGTTTCCAAAGTAGTTCCAGGCGAGAGCACGGCAACAGTGTCGGCATTGCCGTTGCCACTAAAGAAGGCCATGGAGGTCTTGCTGAAGCCAGGCAGTTTCTCCACGGTTGCCTCGCCCTTGACACGGTAACTCTTCAGTCCATCGCTAAAGTCGCCATTCGGCAGATACGGCAGCTCGTATGTAAAGCCATACTGTTTGGATAGCATCTTGGTATTACCGTCGCAGCAGTAGTGGCGGTAGAGTTCCTGCGTCCAGAGGTTGACATCCTCGTCCGCATAGTGGCACCCCCAGTAGCCGACGCCGCCGATGCGGCTGCCTGCGGGGGAATTAGCCAGGAGGTACATCTCCAAGTCCATGAAGTACTTGAAGTTGACGTTGGTGTGATGTGCGCTGGTGATGTAGGTCGGGTGGTTCATGTTCGAGAAGCAGATAAGCGTCTTGGCGGCAGTACCAGGGAAGAAGTTCTCGCAGCCATCCACGATACTGTGGATGGAATCTGTGATCATCTTACGGGCCTCCGCTTCCGTCCTGCGTGTACTAAAATAGCATTCAAAGGCAAGCCCCCCCTTGCCGCCATCCATGTTCAGAAGCTGCTCCAAGACATAGTGATGCACACCTGGATGCCTGGGCCCATGCATGCTTGCAATCCAGTGCGTAATGTTCTTGTTGTGAACATTCTTTATGCGGCTGGAAATGTCGGCGAAGTTCAGGAGGGCGCCATAGTCATTCCACTCGAACTCGTCCATATCGACGTTGTAGGAATCCTTGTCAAGCAGAGCACGACACGTATTGAATTCGTGAAGCGTCTTTTCCGCTTGTTCGAAGGAGTATTCCTGCGTGCGGTTGACATGGTAAGTACTGGCGAATACCACGCCGAAAAGCTTGCTCTCCGCAAGGCAATCGGCCTTGATGCCGTTGGCTCCAAAGTGTGCGGTGCGCCCAATTGCATGCTTCTTGTGCCACTCCCAGTCATACGGGGGCATTGTCGGGAAGGATACCTGAATTGAAACGCCAGCTTCTTTTAGAACCATCGGCACCGCACGCACCTGGAGCGAGCCCTGCACATCCTCCTCCAAGACGATTCGATGAATGCCGCGCTTCAGTTCGCGCATCGTCTCGTTTCGGTAGGAGCCTTTGGGATAAAGCTCAATCGTGTCATCCAAGAGGGCGGAGACGATTTTGCCAGCCGTCGTCTCAATGCGGATGAAGCACCAACCATCGGTTGGAAGCACGAACTCGAACTGGCGCTTGCCGTCAACCTTGACATTCAAAAGCTCCTCGGTGAACCCCTTGCGTGTATGATGGAAGGCAGGAAGCGGTTCTGCGAAGGCAAACTCCTCCTCGCGCTGAGCCAGCGTCTTGCCGTCCTGGACGGCTCTGATGGCAAGATGATGCTTGCCCGTCTTATAGGGGGAGATGTCCAGCGTCGCCTTGTTCTCCTTGAAGGTCTGTTCAGGCAGCGGCTTTCCGTCGATTTCCGCCTGAAGGGAAAGCGATGCTCCTGACACAGGGGAAACGACAATGTAAAGGGTGTTCTGTGTCAATGGAATAGCCATCCTGTTGACAGCGAGGATACCCATGAAGGGCTTGTCCAGCTTCAGGTTGCTGTACGTACCCAAGCGTCCCTTTTCCGTCATGGGCTCCAGGATGAGATTGTAAAGTCTGCAATGCCCCATGGCCTTATTGAGATAAAAATTGACGTTATAGACGTTCCCAATGGACTCTGGAGCTACGAAGACCTGCTCGAAATGACGCATGCCATCGGTGGACAGCGTACCTTTCTCGAACCTGATGCCTGCATCCTTTTCCCATCCGTTTGTTGCAATCACGCACCACAGCTTCTCGTATTCAAGGTTTTCAGCACTGACATCACAGGCAATGCGGTACTGCTCACCAGGCACAAGAACTAGGCTGAACTGCCGAATGAAAAGAGTCTTCGGGGTCTCAGATGAAAAATCAAAGCAGGCCCCCGTCTCCGTACGGAGATAGCGCAACCCAGCCTCCTCTCCACTGCTTTTCCAGAACAGCGCTCCGTCTCCCGCAGGATAGGCGAAGTCGCTGTTCTGGACCACATTCTGCGCAGTAAGGCACAATCCCAGACAGATAATCAAAGAAAGCAGGCTTTTTCTCATGGCTGAGTTTCCAAGGGGGTAGCTTTTTATGGGACAGGAGGGACAGGAGGGACGGGAGCGACAAGGCTAACACCATTTCGCTGTCGCTCCCGTCCCTCCCGTCGCTCCCGTCCCTTCTAAAAACAATCACTTCTTGACAAAAAGCGGCTCAATCTTGACAAAGGTAAGGATGCACTTGCGGTCCTGATTGCCGTCGCAGGTGAAGACCAGCGGCATGGTGGCCGTCTTTGGACGAAAGTGGGTGACATGATAGTGGATGCGCGGATAGTCGTTGCGCTTCTTCTTGAGGTTGTCCACCATGTCGTGCTGTGAAAGGATCTCAACATCCGAAAGTTGAAGTGCCACGGGGATGGGCTTGGGAGCATACAGCTTCTTCTTGACATCCTCATAGTCCGCTGTGACAAACTCCAGCTTGTAGGAACAATTGGGGTCAAGCTTGACAGCGGTGGTCTCCAATGTAGTCCCAGGCGAGAGCACCGCAACAGCGTCGGCATGGCCGTCGCCGCGGAAGAAGGCCATGGAACTCTTGCTGAAACCAGACAGCGTCTCGACGGTTGCCTCGCCCTTGACGCGGTAGCCGTTCAAGCCGTCGTTGAAGTCGCCGTTCTGCAGATATGGCAGCTCGTAGGTGAATCCATACTGCTTGGAAAGCATCTCAGTGTTGCCGTCGCAGCAATAGTGGCGGTAGAGCTCCTGCGTCCAGAGGTTGATGTCTGCATCCGCATAGTGACATCCCCAATAGCCGACGCCGCCAATGCGGCTGCCAGCGGGGGAGTTTGCCAGGAGGTACATTTCCAAGTCCATGAAATACTTGAAGTTGACATTGGTGTTCTGCGCGCTGGTGATGTAGGTCGGGTGGTTCATGTTCGAGAAGCAAAGAAGCGTCTTGGCGGCGGTTCCAGGGAAGAAATTCTCGCAGCCATCCACAATGCTGTGGATGGAATCAGTAATCATCTTCCTGGCCTGTTCCTCTGTCCTGCTAGTCCTGTAATAGCACTCAAAGGCAAGGAGCCCCTTGGCACCGCCCATGTTCAGGAACTGCTCGATAATATAATGATGTACACCTGGATGTCTGGGGCCATACGGGTCTGCAATCCAGTGCATGATGTACTTGTTGTGGACATTCTCTATGCGGCTGGAAATGTCAGCGAAGTTCAGCAGGGCCCCATAGTCATCCCATGAATATTCGTCCATACCGACGTAGTAGGAATCCTTGTCAAGCATTGCAGGACACGTATTGAACTCCTGAAGCGTCTTTTCTGCTTGTACAGGAGAGTATTCTTGCGCTCGGTTGACATGGTAGCGCCTGCCGAATGTCACGCCGAAGAGCTTGCTCTCCGCGAGGCAGTCAGCCTTGATGCCGTCGGGTCCGAAGTTTGCGGAACGTCCGACCACATGCTTCTTATGCCACTCCCAGTCATACGGCGGCAAGGTGGGGAAGGAAACCTGCCTCGACACGCCAGCGTACTTCAGCACCAACGGCACCGCGCGCACCTGGAGCGTGCCCTCCACATCCTCCTGTAGGACAATTCGATGAACACCACGCTTCAAGTCGCGCATCGTCTCGTTTCGGTAAGCCCCCTTGGGGTAAAGCTCAATCGTATCATCCAGGAGGGCAGAGACGATTTTGCCAGCCGTTGTCTCAACGCGGATGAAGCACCAGCCATTTGTGGGAAGCACAAACTCAAACTGGCGCTTGCCGTCGGTCTTGACATTAAGCAGCTCTTCGGTGAAGCCCTTGCGTGTGTGATGAAAGGCAGGCAGCGGCTCTGCGAAGGCAAACTCCTCCTCGCGCTGCGCCAGCGTCTTGCCGTCCTGGACAGCCTTGATGGAAAGGTGGTGTTTGCCCGTCTTGTAGGGCGAGATGTCCAGCGTCGCCTTGTCGTTCTTGAAGGGCTGCTCTGGCAGCGGTTTCCCGTCAATCTCCGTCTTAAGAGAGATCGGTGCGCCAGGCACAGGGGAGACAGCGATGTCTAGAGTGTTCTGCTCCAATGGAATCGCCATCCTGTTGACGGAAAGGATGCCCATAAAGGGCTTGGCTAGCTTCAGGCTGCTGCGCGACTCCAAACGGCCCTTTTCCGTCATGGGCTCCAGGGTGACATTGAATACCCTGCAATGTCCCGTGGCCTTGTTGAGATAGAAGCAAATACTGAAGGAATTATTAACGGACTCGGGAGCTGTGCAGACCTGTTCGAAATGGCGCACGCCATCGGTGGTCAGCGTGCCATTCTCGAACTTGATGCCGGCATCCCTTTTCCATCCGTAATTTGCAATCACGCACCACATTTTCTCGTAGGCGAGGTTTTCCGCACTGACATCACAGGCGATGCGGTACTTCTCGCCTGGCACCAACAACAGGCTGTACTGGCGAATGTTAACCGTCTGGGGCGTCTCCGAGGAGAATTCAAAGCAGGCACCCTTCTCTGTACTGAGATAGTGAAGCGCATTTTCCTCACCACCTGCACTTTTCCAAAGCAGAGCCCCGTCTCCGACGGAGAAGGAAAAATCGCTGTTCTGGACGATATTCTGCGCAACCAGGCACAGTCCAAGACAAAAAAGTAAAGAAAACAGGTTTTTTCTCATGATTGAATTCCCTAGAGGTTTAACTTTTTATGGGACGGGAGCGACGGAAGAGACGGGAGGGACAGCGCAGAATATACCATGCTGTCGCTCCCGTCACTCCCATCCCTCCTGTCCCTCTTGTTCCTTTATTATGCTAGCTGGTTTGTCTAGTGCCTCAACGCCTTCATCACGGCAGCGGCGCGGTTGCTGGTGATGGAATCGACGCCTGCATCCGCCAATTCCTTGGCGCGGTTTTCGTCATCGATGGTCCAAACGGCAAAGTAGAAGCCAGCGGCCTTGACCTTGGCGATGAACTCAGCGTTGATGAAGGTAGGCATCCCGTAAATATCGACGCCGTCCGCGTTGCAGGATTTCAGTTCCGCGATGAGGGCTTCGGCAGTGATGGGATTCTCTTCCTTGTAGGAGGTAAGCCACAGGGTCTTCAGTTCGGGACGCAGCTCCTTGGAGCGGGCGCAGACCTCCTTGCCGAAGCAAATCATCGTGATACGGTCTTGCGGCACGCCCGATTCATCGATTATTTTCAGCATGGCGGGCACCATTTCCACGTTGCCGCGCTTGATTTCGATATAGATTTGCATATTTCCCTTCAGGCAGGCAAGCGTCTCCTGCAAGGTGGGAATCTTCTCGCCTTTGTACTGCTCCTTGCCGTTGCAAAAGTCCCAGGTGCGCAGTTCGTCAAAGGGTGTGGCGGTCACGAGGGCATCGTGCCCTGATGTGCGCTTCGCGTTTTCGTCGTGGCAGCAAACCACCACGCCGTCCGAGGTGAAATAGATGTCACACTCAATGCCGTCGGTCAGCCGCTCGGCGGCCAGCTTGAAGGCGGAAACCGTGTTTTCAGGCGCATCATACGATTCGCCGCGATGGGAAATGAAGGTCACCATTTTGTCTTTCCTCTTGTTGTTATGATGTTATATGATAATAAGATATCAAGGTGTTTTGAGCAACAGCATCTCTGCGCGCCACTTGGCGTGCTGGCTAGTGTATTTCGAAGTGAACTCAAGGCCGTCTAGCTCCAAATCGGAGCCTTCCATATTCTCCCCATTCACAGAATAAAGCTTCGACCAATCCAAACCACGTGGATAAATCTTGCGTGTCCCAATCTTCTCGGAGGCAAGATACTGGACAATCAGCACGGGCGTTGTGCCAAACAGGATTTCCAAGGCCTTGAACGTCGGCGTATCGATGAGACAGAAGCAATCCATCTGATGATGTCTGCGGAACTTCTTGAACAGTGAAACATACTTCTTCACCAGCTTCCTGTTATCTGCCGAGAGACTATCGAGGTCGCCTGTGAAACCATACTGGCCGCACGCAAAGCTCGCGACCAGCACTGATTCCAAATCCACGGCGAAAAACTCCTCCCAGGTCCCTTCGTAGGGTACCACCACCACACTGTTTGTCTTGCCGCCATAGAGTGGCGGAGCGTCCTTCAGTTCACGCAAGGTTATCCAGCGCATCAGTTTCGACGGGAGGAAACGCTGCCAGAAACCAATAAACATATCGGTCTGTGTGAAGGGGTTGGAGCTGTCGCTCGGGAAAAAGACGTCAAAGTGCTTGAGCGCCTCCAAATCTGTGCGCAAGGCGCCGCTGGCGCAACACTCCAGCACCAAGTCTGGATAGGCGGCACGAACCTCGTCCATCAGCTGATAGAAGAGCCTGGCGTAGCGGTAATGCGCGGCACCAGAATCGTCTATGCCCAACTGTGCGTTCATGTCGGTCTTGACATACTTCGCCTTGTATTTGTCTATCAGCGAGAAGATGGTCTTCTTCTGGTACTGGTAGGCCTCTGGAATCTCCAGCTCGATGCGATAGCAAGAACCTGTCTTCGTAAACCACTCGGGATGTTCTTTTACCACAGGGGCATTGGGGTTGAACCGTTCGGGTTCCATCCAGAAGCCGAATTCAAGTCCCTTCTTGCGCACCTTGTCGGCAAACTCGCTCATCTTGCCAAAGAAAGCAGAGTCCGTCTTTTCACGCCAGTCACCAACGCATCCCCAACTGGCATCGCCAGGGCCGAACCAACCCGCATCCACCACAAACACTTCACAGCCGATGGACTTGGCGGCGGCGAGTTGACGGTCCAACCGCGCCACATCCAGATTGGAATAGACATCCAGCCAGGTGTTGTACTCAACTGGCAGTTTCTTGTATTTCAGATTGAGTGCATCTGCCAAGAACCTATGCAGTTCTTCAGGAGCCTCGTCAAAGTTTTCAAAGCGGTGGACAATCACCTCAGGCAACGCCCAGCTTTCGCCTGGGGCCAGCCTGAAGGCGAGCGTCTCGTCGGAGATGCCCAAATCCACGCGAATGGGCGGCTCGCTGTTACTAAACGGCAGCGGCATTACGCGGATGCGCCAGTCGCCGACGGGAAGCACGTGGAACGCAATGCCGTTCCGCATACCAAGCATCCTCATGGCAAGATGGGGTGAGTTCCCCTCGGTGGTCCTACCATTTGCCGTATTCAAGATGATGCCGCGCCCTCCCAACGGCAGCCAGCTCCCCTGATTCTCGTTGCTCCACTTGCTGTACTGCGTGAAGGCCTCATAGGGGCCAGGGGGCAGAATCACGCTCACAAACGCCTTGTTGAAGACAAGTTCGTCACCCGAAATGTTCTTTATTACGGGCGAGTACAAGGTAATACCATTGTCAGCCTTTTTCGTGGTCTTGAGGCTGAAAAGCCCCTTCGCCTCGCCATCCAACGAATCCAAAACAACCTGATGCCCGTTGCAAAAGGCAAGCAATCCTATCGAGCGTTCTTCCATTGTGGACTCCTGCAAGTATTACTGGTGCAAACTCCCACCCCTGAAGGTCATCGGGGCCTCCTGCTCGTTGATGAGTTCTATCACGACAGTGACCGTTTCCTGCGGCACCTCGAAGAAGCCTTCCGTCCCCTTGATGGTTTCCATGCCAAGTTTGCGCCCGCGATTCCAGAAGTAGATATTGACGCATGGCTTGCCACCCTCGATGTCAAGCTTGAGCGTGTTTTTACCATGCTCGACACCGCCCAGGGGAAGCGTCTGGAAAAGCTTGCCACGCCCCTGGCGCGAAAAAGTCCCGTTTGCGCAGGTAACGCCCTCGATTCTTTCGAAGCCATCGGGGTTCCCGTCTTCATTCAAGTCAACTGTCAATAAGGGGAAGACATTCTCCTGGGGATCCGTCTTGGTGAAGTAGAGGAGGCGCGCCCATTCGGACTGCGTCTTGACCATGACGCCTTTCTCCTTGCACCACTTCAGCAGCTCGTCGTGCAGACGCACATAACCATCTAAGCCATTGGGGAAGGCATTGGTGCGAATATGGCTGGAGGCAATCAGAACCCGATGCGTCGCCACCGCATCCGCCACGGCCTTCTTCAGTTCCTCCAGGCTTGGCGTGCGCTCCAAATTGATCTGTCCCCACATCATGGCGTAGGCGCAGCGCTCGGGGTTCGGCTCGCAGAAAGTCAGGGCCGCGCTGTTCTGATAGGTTGCGGCGCTGACATAGCCGAACTCAGCGTATGCGTCCCGCACGTTGTCCGCCTGGACAATGGCCACTCGGCTGCCTGGCTGAATCCATGCAGTGGCTGGTGGAAGACCCAGTTTCTTGCGGTGCTCCTGCACCAGGCGCGCCATCTCCTTCAAAGCGCCTAACTCTGCATAGAAGTCAAAGCTTTTATTGGCCGTCTGGCACTCCACCTCGCCAAGGTCGCCCATGTCAATCGGTTCAGACCAAAAATCCTCCAGAATGAACTCATTTTCACTGCGCCCCATCAGGATATAGGCCTTGCCGTTGATGATGACGTGGTTGCTGCCAGGCCAATAAAACTTCTTCACCTCATCGGGCAGATCGATGTGATTGCCCTGAACCTTCGCCTTGAAGGTGATATGGCGAATGCTTGGCGGAGCATCCTCCCGCATCTTATATTTGCAGTAAACTTTGTTGCCGCGAATATGATCGACCCATGGCTCATTGGTGTACTTTTGAGCATCGGGACACGAGAAGAAAAAGGCGCTATGAGCAGGGGTGTGGTCCATCAGCTCATGCCCCTTCGCCGCTTCTTCCTTCAGAAACGCCAGCGTCTCCGCATTGAATGCATTGTCTCCTGTGGCGATGAGCGCTAGGCTCATGGGGTAACCATACTTGTCGAAAACCTCTGCCATCGCACGCCACTTCGCCAGAGGCTGGTTGTCATCATATCGGAAAGCCACTCCGCCTCTCTTGTCCGCCTGTACCATCGCCGCTCCTGCCAGTAATGCCGCCATAATCAGTTTTCTCATGCAATTTCCTTGTTTTAAACCCATTGCGCAATCAACGCCTCGCGTGATTGCGCTCGTCACTACGCAGTTTACCCTAGCCACTCAATCACTCAATCACTCAATCACTCATTCACTCAATCACTCAATCACTCAATCACTCAATCACTCGATCACTCAATCACTCAATCACTCAATCACTCAATCACTCAATCACTCAATCACTCAATCACTCAATCACTCAATCACTCAATCACTCAATCACTAAATCACTAAATCACTAATCACTAATCACTAATCACTAATCACTAGCCACTATTTCACGGATGATGTCCGTCGCCGTCACCTTTTCCGCGTTCGCATAGAAGTTGGTGATGACACGGTGGCGCAGGATTGGAAGTGCCAATGCCTTGACATCCTCAATGGCCGCATTGCGTCTTCCATCCAGCAGGGCCTTTGCCTTCGCAGCAAGCACCATCGCCTGCGATGCGCGGGAACCAGCCCCCCATTGCACCATCTTCTTCACCTTCTCCGAGGCCATCTCCGAACCTGGACGCGTCGCCGAGCACAACTTCACGGCATATTCAACCACGTTATCGGAGACAGGCACCTGGCGCACCAGCTTCTGGATAGCGACGATGCACGCTCCGTCCAGAATCGGTTGCAATTCGGGCACATCAGGGGATGTGGTCTCCCTGACCATCCGAATCTCCTCCTCGACAGGAAGATAGTCCATGACGATATTGAGCAGGAAGCGGTCCAACTGCGCCTCTGGCAACGGGTAGGTTCCCTCCAGTTCAATGGGATTCTGCGTGGCCAGCACGAAGAAGGGCTCGTCCAGTTTATAGGTGTGGCCACCAGCGGTGACGCACCCCTCGCCCATTGCCTCCAAAAGCGCGGCCTGCGTCTTCGGCGGCGTCCTGTTGATCTCATCCGCCAGAAGCAGATTGGTGAACACAGGCCCCTGGATGAAGCGGAATGAGCGTGCGCCATCCACCTCGTCCATCACCTCTGTGCCGAAGACATCGGCAGGCATCAGGTCAGGTGTGAACTGGATGCGCTTGAAGGCTAGCGAAAAGAGTTGCGCGATGCTTTTCACCAGTTTGGTCTTGCCCAAGCCAGGCACGCCCGTCAGGAGCGCATGGCCTCCTGCCAGAATGGCGATGACCAACTGCTCAATCACCTCTTTCTGGCCGATGATCTGCTTCGCCAGTTCAGTGCGGAGCTCCTGCATGGCCTCCTGCACACTCTCCACTGTCACATTCTCTGAATCAATCATGTATTGTCAATCTCCGTAAACTCTATCCTCAGAATAAAACATTAATAGGCAGCATCTTTCAACGATGCCCCTTAAAAAGTCGGCAAAAGCAATTCGTTCAGGGACTTGTACCGAGCGTAACTCTCTTCGTAGAGGGCTTTTCCTGGCTCGATGACACGGGCCACATGGCACATTCCAGAGCAATCCCCACCATGAGCCAGCATCGCGGCGCCAAGCGAGGTGACCTCACGGCAGGAAGGCACTTGAATGGGAAGTTGAAGGAGGTCCGCCTTCATCTGGAGCCATAGCGGACTGGACGCACCGCCCCCCAGACTGGAGATTCTGTCAACCTTGCAGCCGATACTGCGCAGCGTCTCCACATTGTCCCGCAGCAAATAGGCGATGGATTCCATGATGGCACGTGCCCAGTGCGCCTTCGTATGGACCAGCGTTATCCCCCATGCGACACCTCGTGCATTGGGATTCGTCACAGGCGATACTGCCCCTGCGCAATGGGGCAATAGGACAAGGCCATCGGAACCAGGTGCAACCTGCTCAGCAAGCCTATCTAGTTCCACATAGTCCATGCCGCCTGTGAAATGGTCGCGGAAGTGGCGCAGTAGCATACCGCCCGTGGGAGCCCATGGAAGAAGCGCATAGTCGCCCTCCTTTGCCCCGCAATAGGTGGAGATGCGCATTTGTTCATCGTACAGAAGGTGGTCCGATATGGCGCAAAGTGCCAAGGCGCACCCCGTCGTTTCCGTGATGCCGCCCCCTGCCCCGAGATTTCCGCAGACATGGTCAATTGGGGCCGCCGCAAGACGCGTGCTTCCGCCTGCAGATTTGAATTCCGCGATGGTCTCTCCAGGAGAACAGAGACGCGGCAACTGCTCAGAAGAGATTCCAATGAACCTCAGAATGGCCCCGTCATATTCACCACTGCGGATGTCATAATAGATGCTGGACGGCAGCAAGCCACGGCAGGTTCCATAGGCACCTGAAAGCCTCCAGCCAATATAGTCTTCCACCATCAGGTACTTCGCCGTCTTGGCGAAGCGTTCTGGTTCATGGCGTTTCAGCCATAATATCTTGGGAGCGGGGAAACAGGGCAGTATCTCCGTCTGCCCCGAAAGGCGGAACAGAGGCTCCAGGCCGAAGTGCGCCACCAGTTCTGCGGCCTCGTCCTTCGCGCGGTTGTCCAGCCAGACAATCGCCTTGCCAAGCGGCTTCCCGTCTGCGTCAACCGTAATCAGCGTCTCCGCCTGCCCCGTGATGGCGACAGCATCGAAGTGTCCTGAAGGAAGTTGTGACAGTGCCTTCTGGACTGCCCGCCAGTATTCCTCTGGCTCCAGTTCCACAATGTCGGGCCTCGGGGTCTCCAGGGTGTATTCCGCGCTTCCCGTGCCCAGCAGAGCACCTTCGCCATCAAACATGCACGCCTTCACGGCGGTCGTGCCAATATCTATCCCAACAAATCGCATCCAGGTACTCCGATGATTCTTCAACCCCTCAAAAAAGAGGACAACACCGCACGCCACAAATAGCGTGCGGTGTTCAGTGCTGTGCCAGCCAAACACTCTGTTCGACATGAAAGCAGGTTGTTTTTTGTTCTAGACTATCTAGACAATCTAGACTATCTAGGGAAAAACCTTCTCTTGGCCTACAGCACTACATAAACGCGCATGGCGTTGAACTATCTCTTGACGCGGGCGTTGCCAGACCAGATGCTCCAGACCTGCTCTTCGTCAGCAGGCTGTGCATAGTCGGTGAGGTGGGTCGTAGCGAGTGCGCCAGTCGCCCAGCCGAACTGCGTCCACTTTTCGGGCTCCCAACCCTTCAGCATGGCATAGAGGAAGCCGCCGACGAAGCCGTCGCCGCCGCCAATGCGGTCCATCACGCCGATTTCACGGGGTTCGACCACCTGCCAGACGCCGTCGATGTAGGAGATGGCCCCCCACAGATGGGTGTTGGCATTGACGACCTGGCGCAGCGTTGTGGCGAATGCAGTGGCATTCGGATAAGCGGCCTTGACGCGGAGCACCATCTCCTTGAAGTTCTCGATCTTGCTGGAGATGTCCTTGCCGCCCGCCTCGGGCCCCTTGATGCCAAGGCAGAGCTGGAAGTCCTCTTCGTTGCCGATGAGGACGTCGGCGATGCTGGCGATTTCGGAGAAGATGTCGTGCAGTTCCTGCTCACGGCCCTTCCAGAAGGAGGCACGGTAGTTCAGGTCAAAGGAGACTTTCGTGCCGTATTTCTTGGCGGCGCGTGCCAATTCCAGACAGAACTTGCTCGTCTCGGGCGAAAGGGCGCCAATGAGACCAGAGAGGTGCATAATCTTTACGCCTTCATGACTGAAAATCTTGTCCAAATCGAAGTATTTGACATCCAGCAGACGCCCGACTTCACCCGCGCGGTCGTTCTGCACCCTGGGGCCGCGGCTGCCGAAGCCGCTGTCGGCCAGGTTGAACTGATGGCGATAGCCCCAGGGGCCGCCTTGCTCTATTTCGGGACCTTCGTAGTCCATGTGGCGGCTGGCGAGATTGTCCTTGATCATGCGCGCAATGGGGCTGTCCTTCACAAAGGCGGTCAGGACCTTGACAGGCAGTCCGAGGTAGGAGGAAATGGAGGCGACGTTGGTCTCCGCGCTGGTCACTTGCATCTTGAACATGTCGCTGCAATGGAAAGGCTGGCTGTCAACGGGGGTGAGCCGAATGCCCATGCTGCTGGGAACGAGAAGAGAATACTTGGTGCCGCATTTGAACTCAATTGCCATGATTTTACTCCTTGGGAATGGTTTTCTTTTTGGAGATATGGACAATGGCCACATCCCCATTGGGTAAATATAAACGTAAAAATGTTAGTTTAATGTAATGCTCATACTCCAAAACTACAACTCCACTGCACGTTTTTTTCAAGCAACAGAAAAACTGGAGTCTTTTAACATTCATCTCATTCTGGCAACAGGAAATCCCAATGGGGCTTACCTAATGTCTCGCCATGCGTTTCGAGAAGTTCGCCGAAGAAATGGAGCCAGTCGCCTGGGGCAACAACCTGTTTGGCGGTGGCAAATGGTTGTGCGGCAAAGGCGATGAGCTTGCCTTTTCCAACAGAACGCGTGAAAGCGGCGGCAGAGCCATCTGGAAAAGAAGCCAATTTAGTTGCATCGTCAGGCAACGTAACTCTATAGGCATCTTCTACCTTCAAGTTCCATTTTCCAAGGGAAATTCTATCACAAGAAAGCTTTTCTGTCGGCAGAGGGACGTTGAAAAGGGCTTGGCGTGCAGCCACTGCCGATATGCCATTGTCGGAAAAGGCAAAAGCCTCTGGATCGAGGACAAGCAGCGTCCCGCCGTTCTGCACAAACTCAAGAAGTTTTTGCTGTGTCGCGGTTGTCGTGTACTTCAAGTGCGGCACAATGAGCAGGCGATAATCGGAGGCGTTGACTCGCTCATCGTCCAGTTCAATATCGGAAACATAGCGGAAGTTGCCTTTCAACTCCTCACCGAGGATTGCATAGAGGGAATACTCCGCATTCTGCGTTGCATCGAAATTGCCCCAATGGGACAGATAGCAGTAGAGGACAGCAACGCTGCTTTTTTCAGGCAAGACCAAGGGCTTCATACTACGGATAATTCGGGAAAGCCTTATCATCTCCTCGTAGCAACCAGGAGCATTTCCACGGTTGCCGTCGGCATACCAACTGATGTAGTCCGCACCGTTCTTCAAGGCCTGAGAGGTCCACTCCCGCATGTTCTCCCGCGTGGGCGAGCGTCCCCAATAGTTGAAGGCCTGAATATAGATGTGGTTCTTCGTGCCAGGGGTCAGGTCATGCAGCATCTTCGTCGAGAAGCCCGTATGATAGAGCGCACGCTCACGCCCGCAGGAAGAAAGCGTCGCCGTCGGATAGGGATCAACGGAGTTTATGTCGCTGACACGGGCAAAATTTGGGAAGACCTCAATGCCTCGGAAGGTGGAGACTGTGTTGAAAGTGACCGACATGAAAAGCGCATTCGGCGCATATTTCCGCACGAGAGCCTGTTCTTCCACGAGATATGAAACCACCCTGTCATTCCACCAGCGCATGAAGGCGATTCGCCTAAAGGGGGCATCTGGATCGTCATTGGATGCAAAATGGTCGAACAACCCCACCTTTCCATATCCATAATGCATCCTAATCTCATCCTCCACCTTCTGAAGGGCCTCCAAATGGGTGTTGTTCTTGATGCGGCTAAAAGTGTCATACGTCGTGTTGGTCGGCTCGTCGCTTCCGCGAATCACCCCCAGGTAGGGAATAATCCAGGCATCTTTCTGGAAGGCCTCCTCGGTCCACTTCATTGTCATGGCATGACGCAGGGGATCGGCAGGATCGACGAAGCGGTCACGCACAAAGGAGGCGCCAAGAGCAATGGCATCCCTGTCCTGCCCCGTATGGTGGGTGATACTTGAGATTTTCCAGTTGTATTTTTGTAAAAGTGCCTCGGTTTTCTCGCGTCCGCCATAGATTTTCACTCCCCAGGGGTATCCAATCGGAGGCCCGTCCAGCGCTTCGCCAAATTCCTCCAGCATCTTCGCCTGTTCATCAGGCCACGTTACCTCATGCTCCTTGCGGAAGGCATCGCCATAGAAGTTGAGCAGAAAACTGCCTCCACCACCTCCGATGTAGTAGCGTCCATCTCGCCGCGGAAGCTCCTCGAAGCGTGCCGTCTTCCGTTCAATTTTCAGCGGATCAAGTTCAAAGAGTTCCCGATGGCGTGTCAAACGCGCCCCCGTTTCATCGAAAGCCAGTTCTGCAAACATTCCCACATTATTCAACGTGCTGAAATGCAGATTCCATTGTGCGGATGCTCCACGTCCCGTTCCCGCACGCCTGTCGCGAACAAGATTGACGCGCCACACGGAGCCAGGAAGCGGTCTTGCGCTGAAGTTTTCAAAGGGGATGGCGGCCTCTGCCGTCCATCCGTTGTCATCGGTCGTCACCGCACAGTTCCATTTCCCGTCCCAAGCCCTGTTGTTTCTCCAAGGGTCACCAGGCACCCGCTGCGCGACTTCCGAATCAAACTGCGTCCCGATCGTGTTGAAGATGAATTGCGCAGCCCTATTGTTCGGGGAGGCAAGAAAGAACTCGATGCCGTCATCGCACCAGACATCGCCGTCGCGTTTTGTGACATTCTTCACAAGCTGTTTTATCTCTGGTTCTTCGCAGCGCATAGCTAGATAGAGATTCTTGTCATCGAATGCCAGTCGTGCCTGTGTCCCATAAGCCAACGGTTCGGCTGAACCGTAGATATAGAATCCTTCCAGAATCCCACATGTCTGCCAGACTGGCTCGTCCAAGAGGCCATCCACTACCATTGGACCCTCTGCCTTTGGTACAAAAACCTCGTCGGGCACCTGTTCAAACAAAACATCGGTTATGGCAAACTGTCCGCCAATGCCCTTCAATGCCAAAAGGTGAGCGCGTGCACGCGGTGCACCAGCGGGAACTGTAAACTCCCTGTGAAAGAAGAGCGTTCCCCCTTCCTCGGCCAGCTGTATCCTCCATTCTTGAGATGGCGCGCCACAAGCCTTCCCCGCCTCATCCTGAAAATCAAGACGAACTTTGGCTTCCCCGCCTGGCTGACGCACGATGCTCTTTGTCTCCACCTGGAAACTTACTCGATAGCCTTTGCCAGGACATATATTTATATATGTATAAACGGCTGGATTGTCTCCTGGAGCATCAGCCTTAAAAAACACCCTGTCCCCCCCTTCTGATAATTCCGCATGGACAGTAGGCGCCTTCGGCCACCAGGACCAAAACGCCTTTGCCTTATTATATATGGCATCATCCGCAATAAGCAAACAACCGAGTAATAAAAAAAGATATCCGCGTTTTAAAATTCTATTCATAATCCTACTTGACAAAAACTAGCAAACTTACCCTAGATTCTCAAGAAGCCAAAAGCAAAGAATAATTTAGCCTAACTCCAGAATCCTGTCAAGTCCCCCCTGTTTTACAAGAACTTTTTTGTTCTAGTCTCGGCTTCTAGCAGACGTTGGACATAGGACTCTGGACGACGGACTCTGGACGACGGACTTGGGACGACGGACGTGGGACGACGGACGTGGGACGACGGACGTGGGACGACGGACTTGGGACGACGGACGTGGGACGACGGACGTGGGACGACGGACTTGGGACGACGGACGTGGGACGACGGACG
>JAFXUD010000080.1 GCA_017535315.1 Victivallales bacterium
AAAGGAAAATCCCTTTCCAATTTCACGGCTTAGGCAACTTTATTTGAATCCACATATAGTGTGCCATTGGCTCTGAAGCCTGAAAATTTCAAGGTGGCTCTCAAGCGTGAAAAGGGTGGCTCTCAAGCGTGAAAATATTCATTATTGCCAGCATTTGATTGACTGAAATGGAGAAATTGCCAGTTCATCCGGCTTGACATCGCAAGGCAGGTGTAGAATCCTCACGCCTGCCTTGACCGCCGCATCCAGGGCTTCGCCAAACTCTGGATGCGTTGTCCTGTTGGGAAGCACTTTCGCCACGCCTGGCATGGCGATGACAAAGGCGATGAAGCATTCGTAGCCGTCTTTCACCGCCTTCATCAGTTCATTCAGGTGCTTGACGCCGCGTTCCGTCGGCGCGTCGGGGAAATATCCGATGCCGTCGATTTCGAGCGTACACCCTTTGACCTCCATGAATATCCTCCGTCTGCCGCATTCCAGATAGAAATCCACTCTGGAATCGCCGTATGTGTATTCCGGCTTCAGCATCGTAATGTTCGGGAACACCTGCTGTCCTGATTCCAGCCATTCCCTTACGACCACATTCGGGGCCTGGCTGTCGATGTTGACCCAGCCAAGGCTTTTCTTATAGACCGAAACCAAATCGTATTTTGTCTTGCGAGAGGGATTGTCCGAATTGGCGAGCGTAACCTTCGCCCCAGGCAGAAGCAGCTCCTTGCAACGTCCCGTGTTCTTGACATGAACGGTCTCGATGCTCCCTCCAGTCTCCACATGGGCGATGAAGCGGTTTGGACGGTCGATGAACCTGCCAGTTGTCGTGTTTTCGTACCTCATTCCCTATACGTCCCAGATGCAGGCCTGCTCTTGAGTTAAAATCATCCATCTATTTAGATGGGGCAAAGTGTTTCCGACAGTATTCCAATATGGCCTCGCGGTACTTTTTGGCGCAGTCAGGATCTTCACAGAGAAAGTGGCCAGAATGCGGATAGATGATGAAGACATGCGGGACATTGTACTCTTCAAGGGCTTTGCACAGTTTTTCCGCATGGGGCGTGGGGACCAGAGGATCTTTTCCACCGTATGCGGCAATGGTCGGGACCGTGTGTTCGTTGACAAGCAGCGCAGGCGAGATGGATTTGACGGCTTCGAACTTTATCCCGCTGTCATATTCCTCCCTCGACATTTCAATCCCCGCCCCCGCCTTGGTCAGACCGAACGACAAGTCGGGGTGGTCAGGCCAGGCGTCTTTTAAGAAGAATGACGGACCGACCTGCTGGAACACGAAGGCGATTGGCACTGGAGAGGTATTCGCGCGCGAATAGGCGTACAGCGTTGCAAGATGTCCTCCAGCCGAGATGCCAGACAGTGCAACCGCCTTGATTGGATGATGATTGGCCTTTGCCGTGTCACGCAAATGCTCAAGGCATCTGCCGATGTCGTCCAATATGGTGAAGAAGGACATTTTCTCGCCCTCCTTGAACAATGTATAGTCCATGGTCGCCGTCACATAGCCTTGTTTGACAAAGCGTCTACAGGCGAACGTCATATCCTCTTTTTTCCCGCTTTTCCATGCTCCACCGTGTATGAAAAGCATTGCACCAGTAGGCGTTTCGTTTTCAGCAGAGGGGGGTGGCAGGAACAAATCGTATTTTAGATTTCTCTCCGAATCATACACGATATTGGTGAGGACGGTGCCGTTGCCGTCCTGCCACTCCTCAATATAGTCGGCGTTTCTCAGTTTCTTGTGGAAGACAAGCGCAGTGGTGATGCAGCCTGAACAGACCAGCAGGAATGCAAGGCCCATCAGCAGCTTCCAATGATTCCTAAGAAAACAACGGGGCTTCTTCATCTTTATTCCTCCAGAATGCAAAACATGGTTGCGAGAAAACTGGAACAGCGTCAGTTGGATGGCAATGCGCCAATGCCTTGCAGTATTCCCGCGATTCCAGTCGCGGCCACATCACCGACAATCCTGCCCTCCTCATCGAACGTGTAGAAGTTCATGACAGTCGTTGAGAACTTTCTGCCGTTTGGCTGAAGGCCTGCAAAAGGCGTTTCCCCGCAGAATGTGCCTGAGCATTGCCACTGCACAGCGACGGTGTTTTCGTCAGCCACCATGTTCACAAGTTTCCACTGCACATCGGGGAAGCTCCGCCGCATGAACTCCACGACGCTCAGGTAGCCTTTTGCGCCATAGAGGGGAGTCGGCGAAACTGGCGTCTCGAACGCGGCGGATGCTGCTATGAGTTCCTCGCCAAGAGCCAGGTCGTTGGTGTTGATGCATTTCTCGAATCTGCGCATGGCATCGCGGTTGCGCTCGATTGCTTCAGCGTGGTGTTTGTTCATGCCGTTGGAAATTGAGCCAGTATGTGGTCTAGAAGAAACAAGGCCATAGATTTGGAAAACAAGCAGAAGCACCCAGGCGGTCAGCGTCCATTCAAGGATGCGGTGGACTAGCCGTGCGCATCGAATGGGACTTGCGTGGACGGCCAGCGGACGGTGCATGAGCCAAATGGCGGCGAAAAGCGCGGCAAAGCCAATGATGGAGACCAGGAAAAACAATAATGAATTCATGACATGTTCCTCTTGAATTGTATTTTGCAGTTATTGACACTTTTGGGAGCGATTATAAAGAAAGAACAGTCCCAAAGTCATGCAAGCAGGGAATAATGTAGCCGCAAGCAAGCCGTTTTTCAAGTTTTCGCCAGTGGCCTCTGCTACTTTTCCGACTAGGACAGGCCCCGCAGTCGCACCAAGATCTCCTGCCAATGCAATAAAGGCAAACATGGCAGTTCCTCCAGCAGGGCACTTCCTTGAAGAAAGACTGATAGTTCCAGGCCACATGATTCCCACGGCAAGGCCGCAAAGAGCGCACCCGCACAAGCCGAGTATTGCCCAGGATGACAGAGATGATAATAAATAGCATGCGGCAGCAAAAAAACTGCATAGAAGCATGGTTTTGACCAGGTTGAGTTTCTCGCTGTATTTTCCATACATCATTCTGGCGATTCCCATGAACGCGGCAAAAAGGCATGGTCCAGCCAAATCGCCTACAGACTTGGAAACTTTCAGGGCAGATTCAGTAAAGGCGGAAGCCCATTGACACATCGTCGCTTCAGATGAGCCTGCGCAAATCATCAAAAATATCATCATCCAGAACATTGGAACACTCAGCAGCTGGCGGATGCTCATGTTCTTGCCCTCTTCGCCAAGTTTTTCAATTGGACAAGTGATGAAAATAAAGGCGTTATACAATGGAATCAATGCCCAGAGAACTGTCAGAATTTTCCAATGCTCTATTCCGCATACGGCAAAAAACAAAGTTGAGCCAAGAATTACACTAACAGCCCCCCAGCAATAAAAGGAATGCAATAAACTCATTACGCCAGCTTTGTTTTCAAAGGGGCATGCTTCGACAATCGGGCTTAACAGTACCTCGATCAATCCGCTCCCGACAGCGTAAAGTCCCACCGCAATCAATAATCCAATAAATGCGTTCGGCATTGATTCAGGTAGAAACGTCAACAGCAGCAAGCCGACGGATGAGAGAACCTGCGAGGCAATGACACACAGTCTGTATCCGATTTTATCCGCATACCTTGCCGCGACAAAATCCACGAGAAATTGAGTAAAATAAAAAACAAGCGGAATAAAGGCGATTTTTTCAAGACTTATGCCATAAGTTCTCTTGAAAGTCAAAAAGAGCAAAGGTGTGAAATTGGCTGATATTGCCTGGGTTACAAATCCAAGATAGCAGGCAATCAATGTTTTTTTATAATTTTTCTTATAAACCATAATATCCTTCGTGCAATGACTCTTTGTTTAACAATCTTCGGCAACCGCCAACATGCCCCACATAGCACCACATAGCACCACCAGGGGATGCCGCAGGCCTTCAGCGACGGCGAGACCGCCAGGCAGATGGTCTTCTCCGTCCGTGATTCGTCCGCCACCACAAGGTTGGTCGCCAGAGGGTCAAGCCGCCTGTCCGCGCACTCCACCGAGGCGTAGAAGGACTTGAGGTCTATGGCTATGTATGTGCGGTCTGGCATGGTTTACCCGGGGATGTATCCTCGGCAGGTCCGGCATGCATGCTCCTCAATGAAAGTCAATGGCAGTGACCGCCGCATTTGTGCCCGGCTGCGTCGTCATGGCATCCGTGGCTTCCGCACGAGTGCGCCGCCTCCCCGTCGTGGTGGTGGCACTGGAAATCAGGATTGGGCGTGAGCGTCCCGTCCAGACAGGCCTTCACTACATCATCCACATTGCCCGCCGCTCCGCCAATCAGCTCGACGCCCGCCTCGGCCAGCGCCATCTGCGCGCCGCCGCCGATGCCGCCGCAGATGAGCAGCTTGATGCCGCCTTCCTTCAGCAGCCCCGCCAGCGCGCCGTGCCCCGTTTCGCCGCAGTCCAGAATCTCCTTGGCGACGACCTTGCCGTCCTCGACCGTGAACACGGCGAATGACGGCGTGTGGCCGAAATGCTGGAAAACCTCATTGTTCTCACATGTCACTGCAATCCTCATCGTGATTTCCTCCTGTATGCCGTGGTTTAGAACTCGAATGCCTCGCCGTCTTCAGGGATGAGAAGGCGCGCCTCCACGCCGCGTTGCGTTGCGAAAGCACGGATGTCCCTGCGCCAAAGGGTGGCGTGCCCGACATTGTCCATGTGACTGGCGACGACGGTCGCCTTCGGCGCGGTCTCCAGGACCCTGCCGATGTCCTCCAGCCCCATGATGATGGGGCCGAAGGGCGCGACCCGCGCCCGCGCCGCATTGACGACAATGACGTCGGGACAATAGTCGCGGATGGCGGCGGCCACGTAGTCGCACCATACCGTGTCGCCAGCCAGATAGAGCGTCTTCGCCTCCTTCGGCGAACGCATCACCACGCCGCAGGCCTCCCTGCGGATGGGCAGGTTCTCGTAGAGGCGTCCGATTTCGCCTGACTGCCCGTGGATGCAGTCGGTCTTGAACAGCGTCGTTCCGTTGAAGTCCACGCCGCCGTACTTGAGCACGCGCACGTCGGCGAAGCCGTTCCCGCGCAGCGTCTCCGCGTCGGTCTCGTCCTGCGCGAAGATTGGCATTTCCTTCGGGATGGCCTGCATGGCCGTCTCGTCGAAATGGTCGAAATGCAGGTGGGTGGCGATGACGGCGTCCACCTTGAGAATGTCCTCCACTGGCATTGGAAGCTCGTGGATTGGGCATCGGAGGGTGGAATTTGCCGAACCTGGAATGGGCGGGCAAGAGTCCTTTGGCGCAAGCCACGGGTCGATGAGGAAGCGGCTGCCTCCGAAAGTCACTATTGCAGTCGCGCTTCTGATTTGCTGGAATATCATGTTGTGGTTCTCCTTTCAGTGATGCTTTCTTTTCTCGAAGCGGAACATCCCGCCGTCAGGACTGTCATCCTGGTGGTCGTCATGGGGATCGGGATGGTGGCTGTTGAAGAACTCCACGATGTGGAAGCCGCAGCGGTTCACGTAGAAATGGATGTTCCGCTTCTCGAAATACGGCGTGCTTGTCCCCCAGACATCGACCGCTGGATGCAGCTCCTCCACTTTGCGCCAGGCGGCCTGGCCGATTCCCTTGCTGTGCGCCTTCGGATTTACGAAGAGTATCTCCAGTTCGCCATGGCTGCCGTCCACCTTGACAATCAGGCCTCCGACCTTTTCCCCATTGAGCCAGATGCGGTAGGCCTCGCCTCCGTCAATGCACCGCTCTATGGTCTTGCGGGAGATGATTTCCCCTGGCTCTTCGAAGTGGTCGTCCCTGCGTCCGAACTCCTCAAGCGCCCCGTAGTTGAAGGCGTCCTGGTTGTCGCGGATGAACTGTTCTCTGTCATCGGGCGTCAATGGCTTGAGTTGTATTTTCATGGAGTTGTCCATAATAATCATTCCTTCAGGAAAACATGTTTGCAAACATCCTCCGGCAGACGCCACATCCCCACATTGCCCCGGCAGGGAATCGGCTCGTCCAGCAGACGGACGTTGGTCAAGTGCCACCAGACGGGGTAGCCCTCGTTCCAGACGGGAGGATTCGGTGCGGTGTACGAAGCCTCGTAGTCGCAGACCGCGACCAGTTTGCCGCGCCAGCCTTCTACAGCCTCCCATGCGGGAAGCGCGGCAAACGCCTCCGGCTTGAACACGCGTTCTGCCCAGGCGAGGAAGTTGGCGTACTCCCTTGCGTCCGAGGACTTCGAGCAGGTCATCGCGCATCTCCCCTTGACAGGAATTGGTGTCGCGCTGCGGTTCTCCCACTGCTTGATGCCCATCGCAATCATCACCGCCATGGGAATCCGAGTTGTGAAGGCAAGGTCAACCAAGTCACACTCCCTTGCAATAATAGCCTCCCGTTTTGGGAGCGCCACGAAACTCGATTTTTCCCCGTGTCTTCAGTTCGGCAATAGCACGTGCTGTAGAGGCGCGGCTTTTGCCAATGAAAGAAACAATGGCAGGCATTTTGATGCCCGGCCTTTCGCGTATGACGGAGAGCACTGCGTTTACAGTCTCATTTACAGTCTCATTTACAGTCGGATTTACAGTCGGATTTACAGTCGGATTTACAGTCTCATCCTGCCGTTTGCTGGTCAAGGGATGGTTATCCTGGTAAGCAGTGGGATGATGACCATGAAGATGTTTTTTGCGGTGTTTCCTCCCAGCCTCCAGTTTCCGCTGGTACTCAGGCGTCTCCCGCTTGGCCTTGAGCTGTTCCGCAATGTTCTCAGCCAGATCTTTGGGGACGCAGAGATCGATTCCAAATTCCTTTTGCCTAACCATGTGCTTCACAACCCAATAGTCGGACACAGCCACCTTGAGCCTTCGCGTCAAAGCAGGGTCTCCCGACGGCAAGAACTCCCATCCTTCGGGAACATTGACAAATCGTCCGTCCTTCGTGTATTTGCTGCCCCCTTGCAAGGCATATATGACCGTCTCATTTTTCATTAAACGTGTTCTAGTCCAGAAGTTTTCTATGCGTCCAATTCGCTATCCACTGGCTGGCAAATTGCCAGAGTATCCATTTTTAGCCGCACAGTCTCCTCGCAGGAAGGCATCCTTTCCATTTTGCTAGACAGTGTCTGGCAAATAGAAGGCATCCTATTTATGTTCTGTCCTGGTAAAGATTGTGCATCAGCTTAATGTAGCATGGCTATTTCTGCTTTCTATGTGGAACGGTCATTTTTCACGTTCATGACGTTATTTCTGATCGTTTTCCCGCAACTGATTGTGTTCTCGCAAGAATCTATGGATTGTGATTGCATGAACATGGTATTTCCGTGCAATGAAGGAAAGGGTATGACGTTTTTGACGAAGGCTGATGATTTCGTCTTCGTGCCCAGACAACTTTGTATGTGAGTTCTTCTGCCCCTTGCGATGCCCAAGGTGAACGCCTTCGGCACGCTTGCGGGCAAGAGCCTCCTTTATCCTCTGTGAGATGAGATTGCGTTCAATTTCAGCAGAAAGACCAAACGCAAAAGCCAGCACCTTGGAGCTGATGTCGTTCCCAAGGCGATAGTTGTCCTTGATTGTCCAGACCTGCACCTCCTTATTCATGCATTGGTTGAGGATTCCCATAATCATCAGGAGGTTGCGCCCCAACCGGGACAACTCTGCACAGATAAGAACATCGCCTTTCTGCATGTCGTCAATCACCTTGCCCAGTTTGCGTTTTTCAGGCAGTTTCGTGCCTGAAATCGTCTCCTCCACCCAGACATCGATGGAACAATGGTTCTCCTTGCAGAAGCGGTTCAACTCGAACCGCTGGTTCTCCACCGTCTGCTTGTCCGTACTCACTCGAATGTAGCCGTAGTTCATTTGTCTTCTCCTTGGTTTGTCTTTGCCTTTCAGCGTTAATCGCCATATACAAAGACAGCAAGAGACAACTACGACATAAAAACGAGCGTTAATTTGCTATTGAAGCCGAAATATGATTGGACTGTCAAGCCATTAGGAGACTTGGCGTTTATAAAAACAGGTTCAAAAAATACACAAGATGCCATACCTTCTGGAAAATATCCCTTCTTTGTGCGCTCACCAAAAGTGGAAAGGATTAATTCATATTCGTATGATGGTGAAGCCGTTCTTGTTGCAGGAGATGGGGTTGGGGCAGGAAAGGTGTTTTACTATGTAAATGGTAAACACGACTGCCATCAACGGGTATATCGTTTACGTGATTTCTCATCGGAAATATATGGGAGGTACATATACTATGTCTTATCTTCTCAATTTCCATCCTATATGGAACAGCAAAACGATAAGGCATCAGTTGATTCACTTCGCTTGCCTGCCTTCAAAAAGTTTCCCGTATTTTATCCAAAACTATCTGAACAACATAAAATTGTATCTGCTATTGATTGTGTAGAACATACAATTAATATGTTTCAGTCAGAACTTTCAAAATGTCAGAATGTCAAACAATCCATGCTACAGTATTTCTTTGGCTAATTGAGTATTTTCACGCTTGAGAGCCACCGTTTTCACGCTTGAGAGCCACCCTGTTATTGTATTTGCAGGCTTGAGAGCCACCATTACATATAGTGTGTTCGGGATTTCCCATTTCTGCGCCACAGCATGAATTATCATGGCT
>JAFXUD010000081.1 GCA_017535315.1 Victivallales bacterium
ACGAGGACGATGACGATGACGAAAAATGGTAAATGGTAAATGGGACTCCGCCTGCGCCTGAGCACCTACTGGAGCGCAAGAAATGGTAAATGGTAAATGGTAAATGTGAGATGTAATCGATTATTAACCACATAAACAAAGAAAAAAGAAAGATGAAACAGTTCTTGAAACCAATTTTAGCTGTAGTTGTATTCCTGTTCTTCCAGATGGTGGGAGGTGGTGTGATGTTAGCCATTCAGGGATTCAAAAACCCTGATTCACTCACCACAGGAATGACAATCAACCCAACCCAGCTGGGCATCATCCTGATTGTAACTGGATTGCTTACCGCTTTGACCTGTTGGCTCGTCCTGAAAATGATCAGGATGCGACAAACCTTTGACGCCAGCCGCATCAATTGGAGCATGGCCTGCGTAGCCTTCCTGGCTGCCATCGCAGGAATCTTCGCAACAGACCTGATAAGCGAGCAGTTGAACCTGCCCAACCTGATGGAAGAGCAGTTCTTGAATCTGGCACACAATTTCTGGGGTATCCTGGGCGTAGCTGTCGTGGGACCTGTTGTCGAGGAACTTGTCTTCCGCGAAGGCATCCTGGGCCACATGTTGCGCAAGGGGGTAGAACCCTGGACTGCCATGATCGTCTCTGCCATCCTCTTTGGAGCCATCCACATGAACCCTGCCCAGATTCCTTTCGCAGCCATCATGGGACTCCTGCTCGCCATCATCTACTACAAGACGGGCAATATCGTCATTACCAGCCTCATCCACATCTTCAACAATTCCCTGGCAGTGGTAGAGATGAACCTGCTGGGCGAAGAGGCTAAGACCTTCTCCTACACGGAAGGAATGGGAGGAAAATTTGTGGCAGGAGTCGCCATCATCGTAGGCATTGCCCTCTGCATCATCCTGCTTCAGAAGTTCTGGAAGAACGTCCAGGAACCTGTCTACGCACCCGTCCCAGCCGATCTGCCTGAGTCAGACGAGGAGACCTTCCAGGAAGTCTAAGAACCCTCAAAATAAAGTCTACCGCCATGCCTAAGCTACTGAAACTGTCGACGCTGCTCCTTTCCCTCTCCTGCTCCCTCGCCTTCGCTGCTGAGCCGCGATGGGACAACGAGGGAATCACCCTGGGCGACGAGAAGGAGGAGCTCTATCTGCCCCTGCTGGAAGGACAGCGGGTGGCAATCTTCAGCAACCAGACAGGATGCCAGAAATCAGGCAAGCACGTGCTCGACGTGTTGATCGAGAAGGGAGTGAACGTGACTACCCTTTTCTCGCCTGAACATGGATTTCGTGGCACAGCAGACGCTGGAGAGCGGGTGAACAGCAGCGTGGACGAGAAGACTGGCATCCCCATCCTCTCGCTCTACGACGGAAAGAAGATGGGACCCAGCGACGAAGCCATGCAGGGATTCGACGTGATGGTGGTCGACATCCAAGACGTGGGATTGCGCTTCTACACCTATTACGTGACCATGCTGCAACTGATGCGACGCTGCAGCGAATGCGACAGGAGAGTCATCATCCTGGACCGCCCCAACCCCAACGGACATTTTGTGGACGGCCCCATCCTCGACATGAAGCTAAAGAGCGGAGTGGGAGCGCTCCCCATCCCCATCGTGCATGGCATGACGCTGGGCGAACTGGCCTTCATGGCACAGGGAGAAGGCTGGGTTCCTGCCTGCCGTCTGGAGGTGATTCCCTGCTCAGGCTACACCCATCAGAGCCTCTATGCCCTCCCCATCGCGCCCAGTCCCAACCTGCCCAACATGCGGTCAGTCTACCTCTATCCCAGCCTCTGCTACTTCGAGGGAACGCCTGTCTCGCTGGGGCGTGGGACGGAAGCTCCCTTCCAACTCTATGGGCATCCCAGTTTCACTGGCTATCAGTTCTCCTTCACCCCTGAGAGCCGTCCTGGTGCCAAGAATCCCACCCAGCTGGGGGAGGAGTGTCATGGAGTGGACCTGAGGGCTTTGGACATGGGAGAGCTGCAGCAACTCAAGCGCATCGACCTGAGCTATGTCGTGGACGCCTACATGCGCTATCCCCAAAAGGAAGATTTCTTCCAGCGGGAAGGCAGGTTTTTCGACCTGTTGACTGGTCAGACTCGCATCCGCGAGATGATCGCTTCAGGAGCCTCTGCCGCTGAGATAGAAGCCTCGTGGAAAGACGATGTGGAGCGCTTCAGGCAGCAACGCAAGAAATACCTCATCTATCCAGAATGAACAATCCTCACATACCAACCATCATGGGACATTTCATCCTACTCACTCTGGTTTTGTGTTCCAACGTCAGTCTGGAGTCTGACAATATCATAAATTTAGAATGACACTACCTCGTTTCCTTCTCCTGTTTATTCTCCCTCTTTTTCTCACTCCTCCCTGCCAAGGCCGCAGGTCCAATCTCTTGTCATCGCTCAAGTCCCCCATCCTGCTGCGTGGTAATGATTCCATAGCCTATCGCGACCCTGCCGTAGCCTACCACCATGGCACTTTTTTCCTTTTCTATACCGTCACTAAGACTACACCAGACAGCATCTACAGCTTCGTGGCACAGAGCCAAAGCAACGACCTCGTTCACTGGACAATGCCTCAACCCATAACGCCTGCCTCCCAGCTCATGGGCTTCTCCAGTCCTGGCAATGTCATCCGTTATCGAGGGCAGTATGTGCTGTGTCTGCAGTCCTATCCTAGACCCAATTACCTTCCTGGGCAAGGAGTGCGCTACGACAACGACCAAGCGCGCCTCTTCATTATTCGAAGCCACGATATGAAGCACTGGTCGCAGCCTGAATTGTTACGGGTTAAGGGAGATGTTCCCGTCTCTTCCATGGGGCGGATGATAGACCCTTATCTGATTCAGGATAAGGATGAGCCAGGGAAATGGTGGTGCTTCTACAAGCAGAATGGCGTCAGTATGTCTTACTCCCATGACCTTACGCACTGGACTCCCTACGGAAGGACAGACTGCGGCGAAAACGTTAGTGTTCTGGTCGACAATGGCGAGTATGTTCTCTTTCACTCTCCCCAGAATGGCATTGGCGTGAAGCGTTCGACTGACCTCTTGCATTGGCGCGACGACGGTCCCCTTATCATCCTGGGACAGCAGCAATGGGAATGGGCGCGTGGCCGTATCACAGCCGCCACCGCCATCGATTTGCGAAGTGTGCGGCGAATCGGATGTTATCTGATGTTCTTTCACGGTTCTGGCCCATTGACTGAGCCAGAAGGCGATTTCGACCGCAATGCCTCCCTTGGTATAGCCTGGAGCACAGACCTCCAGACTTGGCATTATCCTATGTAGTTGGTGAGAGAGTGATAGAGGAAGAACAATCACTTCCAATGGACTTTGCAAATTAAACTAAGTTTTATTTGCATTATTGCTCGCTTAATTGTACCTTTGTAGCACGAAAAAAAAATAATGATGTATCATGAGAAAGCTATTGATTCTGTTGTTCTGCTGCAGTACTCTGCAAGCTCAGGAGCATTTTCAATCTTATAAGGGCTATCCCTCACGCAGTGGAGAAATAGACATCCGTACTGGTTTCCAGAATCCGCCCAAGGGATATGGCAATGTGCCTTTCTACTGGTGGACAGGAGACACCCTGAAGTTGGAACGCCTGCAGGAACAGCTCGAAATCCTGTCTGATGCCTCGACAGACGGACTCTGCGTGAGCTACAACCATACCCATGCAGCTGTCGATACTGCCCTGAATGCGGCAGGACACGGCCCTTGCGGACGCGTGCAGAGCGGAGCGCCCTACGTGATGAAGGATGACGCATGGTGGCAGATTTGGAACACTTTCTCTGGCCAGTGTGCTGACAAAGGAATCGGACTGGGAATGGATGACTATGTCGTGGCGTGGCCGCAGAATAAGGAGTTCATCGACGACGTGTTGAATCTGCCTGAGATAAAGAACCACCAGGGAAGGCTGAAAGTGCGCCTCATGGGACCTGACGAGAAACGGCCTGCCCACACGCTGACAGCCAGGAAGAAGGAGGGGACAGACAGCCTTGTTGTCGTCTACACAGAGCCTGCGCCAGAACTCAGTCCAACCTTTGGGCAAGAGATGATAAATCACTACTTCCAACCCTTCGTGGACCACATGGACGCGCATGGGAGGGAAGGAATGAACTACTTCTTCCAGGACGAGCTTCAGTATCACCTGAACCTGCACTCCTGGACAGACGACCTGCCCCAAGAGTTCCTCAAACGCAAGGGATACGACATCGTGCCGCTCCTGCCAGACCTCTTTGACGTGGACCTGAACGAAGCGCAGAGGGACAGGATTACCCGCACACGACTGGACTATGCGGAAGTAGTCACCCAGCTGGCAGAAGAGCGCTACTTCCAGCCCATCTACAACTGGCATGCTGAGAAGGGCCTCATCTATGGCAGCGACAACGAAGGGCGAGGCATGAATCCCACCCAATATCTGGATTACTTCCGTGTGGAGAAATGGTTTACAGCCCCAGGAAACGACGCTCCAGCTCGAGGAAGCAGTTTCGTCCAGACGAAGGTGTCGAGCAGCGCAGCACACCTCTATCAGCGTCCTCGCGTGTGGCTGGAAGCTTTCCACAGCATGGGATGGGATGCGAATGGAGCCTTGCTTACCCACCAGCTGGACCATCACCTCATCGCAGGCGGCAACCTGCTCTGCATGCATGGTCTCTACTACTCCACCCATGGAGGATGGTGGGAATGGGCACCTCCCTGTTTCCACTTCCGCATGCCTTACTGGCCCCACATGAAAGTGTGGCTGAAGTACGCAGAACGTCTCTGTTTCCTGCTCAGCCAGGGCATCCATGTGGCAGACATTGCCATCCTCTACCCCACAGAAACCCTCCAAGCCTTCCCTGGCTCATCGCCCAACCTCTCCTTCAATGTGGGCAACGAGCTGAGCCCTCATGGCATCGACTACGACTTCATCGACTACGCCTCACTCCAGAAAGCCCAGATCAAGGACCAGCATCTGACCATCTCTGACGAGAACTATCGTGTGCTTGTCCTGGCAGACACCAAAGCCGCCCATGCTGAGACACTGCAGAAAATCCAGGAGTTCGCCTCCAAGGGAGGCATTGTGATCGCTTTGGGCAGCCTGATGAAAGAGGTGCAGAACGACGACCGCATCATCAAAGTGGAATCCCCCCAAGAGGTGCGCCAACTGGTGCTCGACAAGACGACGAGGGACTTCAGCTCTTCTTCAGCAGAAGGTCGCGTGTTGCATCGCCACGTGGGAAACCAGGATGTCTATATGGTGATGGATATTCCGCATGGAGACGACCTGTTCTTCCGTTCCAAGGGAAAGGTTGAAATATGGGATGCACAGCATGGAACCATCAGAGAGACTTCTATCCTGAGGACAGACGAGCATGGCACCTGGGTACATTTCGATGGCGAGAAGGAAGCCTCGCGCATCTATGTCTTCTCTCCTGGCACTCCCACGTATGAGAGGCAAGCAGCTGAGGAGAACACCCCTGAAAAGATCATCCCTCTGGTGGGCGACTGGAACATCACCATCGTGCCCACGATGGACAACAAATGGGGCGATTTCCGCCTTCCCCCCTCTCCTGGCAAGATAGGCGTGGAGGCTCGCGAGATGAAGACTTTCTTCCTGCCAGGAACAGGAAATCTACGCGTGGAGGAACTGATGGGCGCCACGAATGCTACAGACTACATCTATGGATACGGACCTTATATGGAAACCGCCAACGTCTCCAGGCACCGTCCCATCGACGAGGTCATCCAGGAAGCTCTCAGCACGAATGCGAGAATCGCTTGGCGGCCCTACGTCTTCTCCTGGCAATATGGTGTCTTCGATAGTCCTGGCGGACAAGGATATCATGGACTGAAAGCGAAAGTGGAGAGCAAGTTCCTCATTCTCGACCAAGGAGAACATCAGCTCTTCAGGACCTACGTCTATGCGCCAGCTGATGGCGTTTATCGCAAGGTGGTCGAGGGCGTACAGCCTTTCTGCATCATCCTGGATGGGCTAATGCGCAAGGAAAGTACCGTCACATTGAAGAAGGGATGGCATCGTCTGCTGGCTGTCTACGCCAACACCAGAAGCACAGGATACAGCCTGGAGGGAATGCGAAGCAGCAGCGTGGACCAGCGCGACCGCTCGATGGTGATGTTCTATCCAGTTGATGCGCCAGAACCCCAGACGGTAGGCGAATACGAGCCCATCGTGGCATCGAAATGGTTTGGCACCAGCTTCCTCCCCTTCGACATCCATGGAGGGCAGAGAGGACGCTGGCTCTACCGTTTCCCCACAGCACCAGGAACCTCTCTCATGCACTTCGATGTGAAAGGCAAGATACTGGGCATTTGGGTGAACAGGAAGAAGACAGCGCTGCCAGATCGCGAGGGCAACCTGAAGCTGAAGGAAGTGAGTCCTCACCCTGTAGACGTGTACGTATTGGGGCAAGCAGACCTGGGCGTATCAGGAGCTGATTTCTTCCGCGGGCCTGTCAGCATGACCTGTCAAGGTGGCAGGATGCCTGTGGGTGACTGGACGCAGCAGGGTGCCCTGAAGTTCTACTCAGGTGGAGTAAGCTACAGGCACGCCTTCCGGCTGGACGACACGAAGAGCCCCATCCGCTTGGACCTTGGTTCTGTGGATGCCACCTGTGAAGTGGCTGTGAACGGACGCCACGTGGATGTCCTCATCAATGCTCCCTATGTGGTCGACATCACAGATTTCGTCAAGGCAGGAGACAATGAAGTGGAAGTCCTCGTGTACAGTTCGCTGGCAAACCACTACCTGACCATTCCCTCGCCCTACAAGGGAAGGCCTCACGCAGGGTTGTTGGGACCCGTCAGGATAAGAAAGTAAGGCGACCTGCATCGCCACCCCACCAGTGGAACAATCAAACATCTTCACTTATGAAATCTCATAAGGTATACAGCATACAGAGATATCTGATGGCCTGCCTCATCGCATTGATGGCAATCACCAGCGCAGAAGGGGGAAAGAAGAAGGTTTACATCACCTATGTCCTGCATGGCAACATGAACTATGACCGCTATGTGCGTCCCACCATCTGGAGGGAATTCCCCATCATCTACAACAATCTGTTGGACTTCATGGACGAGCATCCTGACTTCAAGGGACAGTTGCAATTCAGCGGCCAAACGTTTGGATCGCTCCAGCAGGCGGCTCCAGAGGTCATCCAGCATGCCTTGAGGATTCACCAGCGAGGACAGCTCAATCTGACAGGCACCTTCTACAGCGAGCCTGTGAACGTGAACATGGATGGCGAGACAAACTATCGTTGCGCCTGGCTTGGCACCAGAATCATCGAGGACAACTTGGGAGAGAAGACGGATGGATTCTATCTGCAGGAGCGTGCCTATCATTCCCAGTTGCCCTGGATCCTGAAGAATGCTGGCGTCAGCTGGACTCCCATCATCACCAACGACGATTCCTGGTTCCCCTTCCGCTTGCGAGGCCAGGACGGCACCCTCAGCGTATGTGTCCCCATCACGCGAGAGCGCAGCAAGATTGGCGAGCAAGCCACCAGAGCGCCCAAGAATGCGCTCATCTGCATCGAGGAAGACTATGAGATTCCCCAAAGCTTCACCTCCACCTATCAACTTGTTGCGGATTTCAACAAGGAGAGCAAGGACGTAGAGATCATCTGGATTACCGTCAAGGAATACATCAAGCGGTTTGGAGTGAAGGAAGAGAAATACGTGGACCACAGCGCTAAGGCCCTGAGCAAGGAAAACGGAACCTATTCCCGCTGGACAGCAGACCCGCTGGACATCATCCTGCAGAACCAGACCAACCAATCCATGAAGGACTTTCGTGCCGCCAAGATTGTGAACGCCCTGGCGCGAGAGCAGTTTGGAGTGAGACTCGATGAGCCCTTCCTCTCCAGCGATGTCACCCTGCCCCACTCCGCCTTGACGTGGAACATCGAACGCGCTGACCTCTACCCTGACATCGAGACGCGCTATCTGGCTCGCGATGGAGAAGTGACCCTGCTGAGTAAGGCAGAGCACCTGTTGCTGTGGGCTGTCAACAGCGATTCAAAGGGATGGTATCCCCTCTACGAGAAACGTTGCGAGCGTCTAAACTCGTTCCAAGGAAGCAGCACCCTGAGCAAAGCCATCATCCAGAAAGGGATGAACCTGCTCTGCAACCAGATGAAGCTCAACGGCTACGACCAGTTCTACCTGCTGCTGAACCTCGAGCCAGAGCGCACCAAAGAAATCCAGCTGGAGACTGACGCACCCTGCGACCTCTTCGACTACACGAGTGGAGAGAAACTGCCCAGCCAGTGCACCCTCGAGGAGGGCAGATACAGAATCCAGGCGCTGGCAACCCTTCCCTCGTATGGTTACATGGTAGTGGGAGCCAAACAGAAGGAACGTGCCCAGCGATTGGAATGGACTCCAGGAACCTCCATCAGCCAAAACGGAATCACCCTGACAGCCCTGGGGGATCACGTCCAGATGAAAGCCAATGGGCAAACCAGCGAAATCCGCCTGGCGCCCATGAAATTGAAGGTGCTGGCAGAAATGAACGATGGGAAAGGCGATGACGCCTGGCGCCCTGCCACTCCTTATGGAGAGCGACGTATCCAGATCTGCACCAACGGCTTATGGCCCCAGCTGAGAATCGAGACACAGTTGGACTGGCTCATCCATCTGCAGGAGATTTTCACCATCGAGAACGACAAAGTCCGCGCTCATCTGCAGTTCGTCTTCCCCCATCCCACGTTGGTGCGAGGCCAGGAAAGCAAGGAAGGCTTCAGTTTCAACCCTGAGGGACTCGACCTCATCATCCAGACAGGAAAGACAGGATACACAGCCTTCGACATCCCCTTTGGCATCAACGAATACAAGACGCCAGGCGTGGGGTACTTCTGCCCACTCAGTTCCCTTTGGCTGCAGCAGGAGCAAGGCGGATTGCTCGTTTCCCCCCAGACAGGCGAACAGGCATTCTGCGCGGATAGCGAAGCAGGAACCATCCGCCTCTATATGGGTTCCTCCACCACCTCAGGCCCCATCCGCGACGTGGGTCTCACCTTCCGTACTCCAACGGATGTGCAGCACGAGTTGGCATGGTATGCAGAGCCTTTTCATGGAACCTACCATCATGAAATCATCCTGTATCCTTACCAAGGAACGTGGCAAGAAGCCCATCTGCCCCAGCGAATCGCAGAATTCAGGGAACCCGTATATACGCACCTCTCGTCAGGTTCCATCCAAGCCACAGGAGAGACCCTCCCCACGAAAGCCTCCCTCGCCAGCATCTCAGCTCCCAATGTGGAAATCACCACGATGGACTACACCTCAGCAGGTCTCCAGTTCCGCATGAACGAACGTGAAGGGAAGAAAACCCAAGTAACCCTGCAGATAGCAGGGAAGACATACCAAAAGGATGTCCCAGCCTTTGGGATAGTGGAAGGGGAATAGGGAAAAACATACTCTAAAAGACATTCAACCAATGGCAGGGTTAAGGTAAAAACCATTCAACTTTTTCTAGGGAAAGACCAAGGACATTTTGTCTTGTACTGAAATAGGTTGACTCCCATAGAGCCTTAAATGTTAAATTTTCAAAGTCATTTAAGAATTATGGGTAGACAAAAATTCAGTCGCTCATTGAAGCGCAGCATTTGCATCGAGTACATGCAAAGTGGTAAATCACGGAAGGAAATAGCCATGAAATATAACCTTCCGAACGTGGGA
>JAFXUD010000082.1 GCA_017535315.1 Victivallales bacterium
GGGGTAGTGCCTTCGACTTGGGGGGTAGTGCCTTCGACTTGGGGGGTAGTGCCTTCGACTTGGGGGGTAGTGCCTTCGACTTGGGGGGTAGTGCCTTCGACTTGGGGGGGTTGGCCTTTGACTTGGGGTGCTTGTGCCTCGACTTCAAGTCGGTTATAGGGGAGGATAACGGAAATAGTGTTCTCTCCAAACTCATAGATTCCCCTGTCATAAGCGTTGTGATTTTGGGAAGACCCCGACCTGTTCGCTCGCTGATGTGCAATTGCAGGAAGATGGTTGAAAGTTCTGGGTTAACTGGCACAGAGACCCCGACCAATGTGAACTAGAATACTCAATGATGGAGTCGAAAGATGGTGGATGAGGGGACAATGCAAAATAATCGGCTTTCGGGATGGGACTAAAAGGTCTGTCCAGAAAGCCGCTGCAATTGCAACTTGAAGACGATTGTTCTTTGCAAAAATGTAGATTTCTAGATGTTTTTGCAAGACTTGCCATTATATTATGGAAGTTGTTTTTGTCTATCAACCAGCGGGGATACAAAATGACCATCTCATACATGAAACTATGGCATCGTCTTCTTGACAAGAGTATGACCAAGACTGAACTCCAGAAGGCGGCTGGGCTCAGTTGGGCATCCATTGCCAAACTGAACCGCGGAGGAAATGTCAACACTTCGGTGTTGCTGCGTATCTGCAAAGTCCTGGACTGCGACTTCTCGGACATCATGGAGATTGTCAGGGACAAGGCCGTGGACGGGAAAGCCAGTGGAGTTCCATCAGACCAGGGAGAACAAAAGGCATGAAGAACAATGCGGAAATGACAATCCCCAAAGTGGGAATATCGTGCATCGTTCGCAACCGACTGGGCGTGATTCTTGACATCAGGGAATTCAGTGGAGCTGTTGAGAAGCAATATCTGGTGACCGTCAGCTACAAGGACAGCGGCTACCCGGAAAGTGAGGAACTGCTTTGGAACATTGAACCTGGAGTTCGTATCTTGGAACCCGCTGCGCTGCCAGACGCCTCATCGAATCCCATGCCAACCAAGGAACTGACTGCGCTAGTCCGCGCCTGCCGCTGGAATGCCTCCCATCCTTATATCCTGGACGAGGGCATGCAGGCCATCGGAAGCTACCCTGTTTCAGCCCCCTTCTATGGAACAATCCAGCCTGACGACTATCAGCTCGTGCCCCTTCTCAAGGCATTGCGGATGCCACGGGTGAACATGATGATTGCGGATGACGTCGGCCTGGGCAAGACGATTGAGGCCGGGCTGGTCATCAATGAACTGCTCATTCGCCGCAGGGTCAACCGAATCCTGATACTCTGCCCCGCATCGCTGCGCATCCAATGGCGCGATGAAATGATGGACAAGTTCTCGCTTCCGTTCGAGGTAGTCGATAGCGACAGCACCCTGAAATTGAAGCGGGAGGTCGGGATTGACGCCAATCCCTGGCGTTTCCACAACCGCATTATCGCCTCCTATCATTATCTCAAGCAAGAACTGATTTTCGAGCAATTCCAGAATGCGCTTGCCTCCAACGACGGAACAGTCCAGCTTCCCTGGGACCTGCTGATTGTCGACGAGGCGCATAATCTGATGCCGTCGCCATTCGGAAAGGACAGCGACCTTTGCCAGATGCTACGGCGGATGTCCCCGATGTTCGAGCATAAGATATTCCTGACTGCGACGCCACACAATGGCAATACCAGATGCTTCTCTGGGCTGCTGGAGATTCTCGACCCTGCGCGCTTCCGTATGACGGACGAACTGACTGAAGCAGAGAAGACACGTGTGCGCCAGGTTGGGGTCAGGCGCATGAAGAGTGAAATCAACCAGCGGACCAATCCCCCGAAGTTCAGCCATCGCAATGACCCTCAACCGCTGGAACTGGACAATCATTTCTGCTCATCGGACAACCATGAGCTCGACTTAATTTTTGCGGTGGAGAAGTTCAAGAAAAAACTTCGCTCCATTGTCGCCCAGGACAATCGCCGCAAGACGGCGGGCTTCTTTGCGATTGAAGTGCTTGGCAAGCGTCTCTTGAGCTGTCCCATGACATTCCTGGAATCCTGGCAACGCTGCAAGGAAAGCCTGGGCCGCGCGGACGCCGAGGCGGCTGCCGAAGCCGAGCAGGAGCTGGCGGGCCTCTCTTCAAGTCTGAATGCGGAGGTGACCGATGACAAAGAGGCGCAGGTTACTGGGGTTACGGCGGCTTCGCGCGTCGGAGCCTGGCTCGTCAACTTTGCGGATGCGCTTGCCCCTGAAATCTCCGCCATCGACAAGGCGGTCGAGGAACTTGGTGTCGATTTAAAGAAGGACATAACCAGCCAGATTCCCAACAGCGACGCCCGTTTTGAACTGCTATGCGAGTTGATTCGTTCGCGCCTTATGGATGGAAAGAACTGGAAAAGCGATGAGCGGCTGGTTGTTTTCACGGAATACAAGACCACGCAGGATTATCTGCTCCGTCGATTGACGGAAGAATTCCACGACAAGGAAAACCAGCGCATCACCGTCCTGTATGGAGGAATGGATGATGCGGAGCGGGAGGTCATCAAGCGCAGGTTCAACGATGAAGGCGATGATGTCCGCATCCTGATTGCGACCGATGCGGCCTCCGAAGGCCTGAATCTGCAGGAGACAGCCCGCTATCTGCTCCATTTCGACTGTCCATGGAACCCATCGCGGCTGGAACAGCGCAATGGACGGCTTGACCGGCATGGGCAGGCGCGGGATGTCACCATCTTCCATTTCACCAGCACGGACGACGAAAACCTGCGCTTCATGGCAAGGATGGTCGAGAAAATCCACCAGGTGCGCGAAGACCTCGGTTCCTGCGGGAAAATCTTCGGCATGGGAATTCAGGCGCAGGTCGTCAGCGGTTCCGACAATCAGGAGAATCTCCTGGCGGAGATGAACCAGGCCATCGCTTTGGGGCAGAAGGGCTCCGCAATTCCAGGCAACATTGACAACACCGTTTCGACCGAGGACTTGTCCAGCATTTCCAGTCAGTTGAAAGTGTTGGCGGAGGAACTGGACATCGACGACGCTTCACGCCACGAACTATTGAAGATTGCCATGAATGGCCAATGCTCGGACATGGATGAACGTGGCTGTTTCAAACTGACCCAGCCCAATTCGCCTGGCTGGCGTGAAACAATAGACGAGACCGTGCGGTATGCGGGGAATAGCGGAAGAAAAACGCTTCCGCAGCTCACCTTCTCGGTTTCGCCGTTCATTCAGGAAAAGAACGGGCGCAAAGTCTTCCGTAGCCGTGCCGATATCCGCATGCTGCATCTTGGCCATCCATTGATGAAGCGAGCTGTCACTGTATTGGGGCGGCGGCGCTATCCAGGCCTGGATGCCGTGTCCCGCTGGAGCGTGCGTGAAGCCATCCTTCCCGCCGGAACGGAGGCCATCCTTCGTGTGCATGTGGAGGAGATGGCGGTCAATCAATTGCGTGAAGCCTTCCATAATTGGGTCAGAACCATTGACTATCCCATCGTGGATGGTGTCATCCAACCTGCGCTTCCCCATGTTTCCGCCTACAGGAAACGGCAGGCGGACAAGACTCCACCTCCAGCAGAGCGCATCGAAGAGGCGCGTGAACTCTTCGATGACAACAGCAGCGAGCTTCGGAAGGTGATTCTTCAGGAGGAGAAGAACCGCAACCAGAAAATCCTCCAGAAGCTGGAATTGGAGGGAAAAGAGCGGTTGGCCGAGGAGAACCGCAATTTCCAGAGCCGCGAAGGTGAATTGAGTGCCCTGATCCGAAACCGCACAATGGCTTCCAAGCTGGAGGAACTCAGGAAATTGAAGGAAAGCCTGGAGGAGCTGAAAAGCTGCCCGTTGCTTTTCAAGAACCTGCAGGACGAAGCCATGCGGGAAGTCCAGGAGAAGATTGACAATGCCAACCGCGCCATCCAGGACGACCAGGAACACTACGACGAACTGCGGCGGCAGTTGCAGAAGGAACGCCATCGCATCATCGATGAACTTCTTCCCAGGCGATTCTCCATGGATGGCGAGGTGAAGCTCTATCCTGTCGCCGTCGAAGTCATTTTGCCTGTAGCGACGGGGTCCTCGCCGTCGAATCTTAGCTCAAAAGGAGGGAATTGACCATGATGGAAGCAACTGATTTTTGGTGGAATTCCCTGCGGCATGAAGGACTGCTGCTGGACCAGACCCGTCTGGGGGAACTTCAGGCGATATTCGAGGGCAATGACAACGCCATGCCTTCCTCCTGGCTATGTGAAAAACTGCGCCTGAAATTGTCGCAATCCAATGAGCAGGAAGGCAATCAGGGCGAAAAAATCAGTCTGGTGTTGAACACAACCTGCCATTTTGACCAGAACTTCACCCTTCTGAAAGGCAGTGAGGTTGCGTCCAAATGGTCCTGTACACTTCCTGACCTGAAGGAGAACATCAAACCGAACTGGCTCTATCTGGAAATAGAACGTTCTGCCTTGCCTGTGTTCATAGACAAGGATACGAAGCATCGTCTTGGGCAGGGACGCGGCAGAGGCTACTATTCCAAGGTGCTGCGCTGGCTACGCGCATTTCATACGCCGCTGGGGCTTTTGACTAATGGCCGCCAATGGCGGCTCATCTACGCCAGCCTTGACCACGAGGCATATTGTGAATGGGACAGCGAGACCTGGTTTGCCAATGGAGAGGCCACGCCCGAGTTCCGCGGCTTTCTCCAGATTTTCCTGCCTGAAATCTGGAAGGCCAAGGACGGGAAGCCATCGCGCCTTCATGCAGCAGTCCAGGACAGCCGCAAGGGGCAGAACGACTTGTCGAGCCAGATGGGGGAACGGGTGCGCCAGGCCGTTGAGTTGCTGATTCGGGAACATGGCGAGGCACTGGGGGAACTTGGCGACGAAGTCGATGCGAAATCCATCTACATGGCGGGCGTTCGAATGGTCATGCGACTGGTGGTTGTCTTCTTTGCGGAGAGCCGCGAAGGACTCTTGCCCAAGTCGAATGCCGTCTATAGCCAGAACTATTCTCTTGGCGGGCTGATCCAGCAGTTGAAGCGCCATCGTGGCAATCGGGAGGCGCTGGCGGCCTCCTATCATGCCTGGCCGTGGCTGCTCGCCTTGATGAAGCTGATCTACACGGGCAGTTCCCACGAGGCAATGCCCGTCGCGCCATACGGTGGAAAACTCTTTGCGCCTGGTAACCCGGCAGGCCGTAATGCCGTTGACAAGGTGATTGCCTTGTTTGAGAGCGAATGGCGGAACCAGTCGCGCCCTGTGATGTCCGATGCGGCGGTTCTGGAGATGCTGGTGATGCTGGCCGAGAACCGCGTGCGCATCCGCCAGCAACGACAGTTCATCACTGTTCCCATGCCTATCGACTTTTCCTCCCTGGGCAATGAATATATCGGCATTCTCTTTGAAAGCCTGCTGAACTTCGAGCTGAAGCGAGCCGAGGCGGACAACCCCATCGTCTTCGTCAATGTCGGCGACCAGCCCGCCTTGCCGTTGAACAAACTGGAGCAGATGACTGACAAGGAACTCTCCGACATGTTCAAGGCCTTGAAGGATGCCGCGAAAAAAGCTGCCGCGGGTGAAGCTGCCGGTGACGAAGAGGCTGAAACTGCGGAAGAAAACGAGGGCACGGAGGAAGAAGTAGAGACAATCGAGGAAGCGTCTGACAACGATAGCGCTTCCGAAGAAGAAGAAGAAGAAACGGATGATGTGGGTGCAACCCGCCGCCGCACTCTGGATTGGGCGGCACGGGCATGCCGTGTGACAGGCATCGTCCGCGCTCCACGCACCCGTAACCAAGCCACGCTGGCAAAGTACGACGAGGCGCTGACACGTGAGGCAAAGCGTTTGGTCCCCATCATCGTGGAGCCGGGACAGTGGTATCTGGTGCGCTGGGGCGGCACGCGAAAAGGCTCGGGGACATTCTACACTAAGCCACAGTTGGCCATTCCTACGGTGGAGCGCACCCTGTCTCCGCTGGTCAAGGACGCTAATGGCAACTGGCGCTCGCCACAGGAGATTCTCGCGTTGAAAGTCTGCGATCCCGCCTGCGGGTCGGGCTCCTTCCTTCTGGCGTCACTGCGCTATCTGACCAATGCGCTCTATGATTCCATCCTCGCCCACCAGCGTCTGGAGAATCGGGATTTGCGGAACATCCAGGACATCATCTCTGGCGTACCTTCAGGAGATGTCCTTTCGACCGAGCAGCTTCCATGCCGTCCGGATGACGACGATTTCGAGCCTCGCTTCAAGGCCATATTGCGCCGCCATGTGGTGGAGAACTGCATCTATGGCGTCGATCTGGATGCGGTGGCGGTGGAGCTGTGCCGTCTGGCGCTCTGGATTGAGACGCTGGACCGCACCTTGCCGATGACTTTCCTGGACCACAAGGTCAAATGCGGCAACTCCTTGGTCGGCACGTGGAGCGACCAGTTCCTCCACTATCCGCTGGCCGCCTGGCTACGTGAAGGCGGCGACAAGGGACATAATGGAGTGCATTTTGAAAATGGCACTTGGACAAAGGCGATTGCAGATTGCCTCAAGGATGCGAAGGCTCAAATCCAGGACCAGTTGGACAACACCCTACCGTTTATGCGGACGCTATCCTTTGATGAAGCCACCACCAAAATGCAGGCCCTGCGACAAACTGTAGAACACCTTCATGCCATCAAGTCAGTGGATGTTTCAGAGCAGGCGAAACTGTATGATGCCATGCGCTCCTCAGAGGAGTATCAGGTTCTGAAGCAATCCTTCGATCTGTGGTGTGCTCTTTGGTTCTGGCCAGGCGAACAGCTGGATTTGGCTCCGATGCCCAACGACTTTGCTCTGGACCGCCTCTCTCCCGAACAGATGGGAACTCTCCTCACCATCGCAGAGGACTATCATTTCTTCCACTGGGAACTGGAGTTTCCCGAAGTCTTCGGAAAAGACCGCTTCGGTTTTGACGCCATCCTTGGCAATCCACCATGGGACATCTCAAAGCCCAAATCGCAGGAGTTCTTCTCCAATGTCGATCCTCTGTTCCGCACCTACGGCAAGCAGGTGGCGAAAGGAAAGCAGATGGATTATTACACAGACACCAAGTCTGTTGAAGAAGGCTGGCTGCACTATTGCGCGGGCTTCAAGGGAATGAGCAACTGGATTCAGCATTGCGCCGCTCCATGCGGAGACCGCCTGGACAACGGGAAATATGAAATCGCCATTGGCAAACCCAAGGAGCAATGTCATCCTCGCTGGAAGCAAAAACGTGGAAGCAGCCAGAGTCATCCTTTTTCCCATCAAGGCGGAGGCGACATCAATCTATATAAACTCTTCCTAGAGCAGGCATACGCTTTGGGATGTCCAACGGGCCGCATTGGCTTCATCGTTCCATCTGGAATCTACAGCGACAATGGGACCAAAGAACTGCGCGAGTTGTTCTTCAACAAGTGTTCGCTGGAATGGCTTTTCTCCTTCGAGAACCGCAAGAAGATCTTTGATATTGATTCACGATTCAAATTCAACCCGCTGGTGATACAAAAAGGCGGTCACACGGAATCATTCCGTGCTGCCTTCATGCGTCAGGACATCAACGACTGGGAAAACGCCGAGCAGTTTGCCATCGACTATCCCGTAAAAGAAATCAAACGCTTTAGCCCAGAATCTCTTTCTGTACTGGAAATTCAGAAACAACAGGATTTGGCTATTCTTTCCAAAATTTATGACCATTCTGTGGTGATGGGGGATAACTCCACTTCTGGTTGGGGGATTAATTTCAGTCGAGAGTTTGACATGACCAACGACTCCCATCTATTCCCACCTCAAGACACTTGGCGAGAATGGGGATATGAGCCAGACGAGTACAGCCGATGGATCAAGGGACCGTGGAGGCCCGTAGAGGAACTCTATGAATTACCAGATGTACGCCCTCACGTCCACGCACTTGCGGTTGTGGCTCAGCCGCCTTATAACACTCTGCGCGTCAAGCGTTGTGATTTGCCTGTTGGCGTCATCCTCTCGCGTGACTGCACCAAGTGGCTCCGCTACGATGAAATCCCCGATGTCACATTCACCGAGGCCAATGGCAAGGTCATTACCTACAAAGTCGGCACGGGTAAAAAAGCCCACGTCCATGAAATCGTTGGCAAGGCGATCGCAATTCCGCTTTACCAAGGACGGATGGTGGCGCAATTTAACCATAGTCATAAAATTTGGATATCAGGAGCGAGTAATAAAGCTGTCTGGGGAGACGTATCTTCAGAAGCAAAGTATGTTCATCCCAATTATCTGATGGGGGAGAATGTTGCATTAAGACTCGGAGGACAGCAGTTCAAGAGTGTGTTTAGGGCAATTACGAACTCGACAAATAAACGGACGTTATTTGCTGCATTCCGCGCCGTAGCTCGTGCGACTGACAAACGGAC
>JAFXUD010000083.1 GCA_017535315.1 Victivallales bacterium
CCCCCCCCCTCCCACCACCCCCCCCCCCCGTCACACCTCCCACGTCCCACGTCCCACGTCCCACGTCCCACGTCCCACGTCCCACGTCCCACGTCCCACGTCCCACGTCCCACGTCCCACGTCCCACGTCCTTTGAAAAAAAGAATTACCCGCTTGAAAAGCCATAGATTGAGAGTATAATTAAGTACAGTAATAACAACAAACTACTCCTCATCTAAAATATTAATCCACCATGAAAAAGCACTTCACCCTAATTGAGCTTCTGGTTGTCATCGCCATCATCGCTATCCTAGCAGCCATGCTATTGCCCGCGTTAGCCAAAGCACGCGAGAAGGCGCGTGCCATCTCCTGCACCAACAATCTGAAACAGATTGGGATAGACCTCGCCATTTATGCAGACAGCCATGATGGGTTGATTCCCATCCACTGCTGCATCAGCAAGGGGATGCAATGGGCCTGGACTGTTTACAGCGAGAGTGGCACTAAATCCAGTTCATACGTTGCCTCGCTTCCCTACATCATCTGCCCAAGCAACGCCGCCAAACGGGGCATCAGCATCTCATACGCCATCTATGGCGTCCAGACCTTTGGCAACGCATATGAAGAGGACAAGGGGATCACCTGGAGCATCTCGGAAGCCATTCCTGCATTCGACAACCGCAAGGCAAAGGCTCTGAACTATTACAATCTCAAATCCCCTTCTGACACCCTTCTCATTGGCGACAATATCATCTATGGAACCGATTCCAAACAGGGTTCTCCGCTCTACACCTTCACAACGCACTCTAGCACAGAGGCGAATGGCCTCCATTTCGTGCATGGAGGAAAAACCAATATCCTTTGGGACGACATGCACGTCTCCTCGCATAACCCAGGAGAAATGAGAACGCACCTATCGAAGGCCACCGCCATTGCCAATGATGCAAGATTCTACCGCCGCACCGTCACGGAACTTGCTAATTAATTTGCAACAAATTAATAAACATACCATAACTTTTTTGGAGTAAACAGTTATGAAAAAGACATTCACCCTGATTGAGTTGCTGGTGGTCATCGCCATCATCGCCATCCTGGCCGCCATGCTGCTGCCCGCTTTAGCCAAAGCGCGCGAGAAGGCACGTGCCATCTCCTGCACCAACAACCTCAAGCAGATCGGCCTTCAACTTGGCATTTATGCTGACGACCATGCAGGCGCGATCGGAATCTGCAGTTGTGTCAGCAAAGAGAGGCAGTGGACGGTACAGCTCTGGAGCGAAGGCAACACAAAAACCTGGTCTCAAATGCTCAGCGAACACAAGGAAATTCGCTGCCCCAGCAGCCTCAAGACGGTCTCATCGGACAGTCTCGGCTTCACCTACGCTGTCTATGGCGTCTATAACTTCGGCTCTACTTACGATGCCGAAAAGGGCCTTACCTACCAGACCAAAACCGTAGAACATTTTGACGGACGCACCGCGAAGGCCCTGAACTCCTGGAGCGTCAAGTCCCCGTCGGACACCCTCCACCTGGGCGACAGTATCATCTACGGCACTGCCAATTACCGCGGCACCCCGCTCTATACCTTCTGCCCCAGCAGCGGTTCAGAAGCGTGCGGCATGCATTTCCTGCATGGCGGCAAAGCCAACATCCTTTGGCTTGACTACCACGTCTCCTCGCTCAATCCAGGCGAAGCGAGAAGCACCTTCTCCAAGGCCACCACCTTGGCCAACGATGCCGCCTTCTACAGGGCAACAGCGGATGCTGTCGCAAAATAACCATTTATAAACGCTATAGAACAGGCTCGACAGACTTCTCTGTCGGGCCTGAATTGCTGAAAGAATGCTGTATAGCAATGTCTGCATTGAATCATTCGGCTACTGCCTCCCCGAGGAGATTGTAACCTCGCTGGAGCTGGAAGAACGCCTGCGTCCACTCTATGAACGCATCGGCCTGTGCGAGGGGCGTCTGGAGCTGATGAGCGGCATTCGTGAACGCCGTTTCTGGAAGCCTGGCACACTGCCTAGCCAGGTCTCTGCAAAAGCAGGTTTAGACGCCTTGCAGAAGGCTGGCCTCTCCCCCGCCCAGGTACAATGCCTCCTGCACTGCTCTGTCTCGCGTGATTTCGTGGAACCAGCCACCTCGACAGCCGTCCACAGCCTGCTGGGACTTGGGCATCACACGCTGAACTTTGACATCTCCAACGCCTGCCTGGGCATGGCCTCAGGTGTTCTGATGTTGGCCAATATGATTGAACTGGGGCAGATTGACTGCGGGCTGGCAGTCTGTGGCGAAAGTTCAGGTCCCCTCGTGCGCAATACCATCGCCCGCCTGAACGCAGACCTCACCATGACCCGCAATGGCATGAAGAGCCAGTTTGCCTCCCTCACCATTGGCTCTTGCGCTGCCGCCATCCTGCTCACGTCGCGCAAGATCAGCAAGACGGGCCATCGTCTGCTGGCTGCGGCAAGCTACACGGATACCTCCGCGAACAAGCTCTGCCAAGGCGACGCCAATGGCGGCATGACCGACGGAAGCGCCCCCCTCATGGCAACCGATTCGCAGGAGCTGCTCAAGGCAGGCGTTGCCGTCGCCACGCAGATGTGGTCGCTGTTCAAGCAGACCACAGGCTGGGGTGAAACCACCCCTGACGTGATTTGCACCCACCAGGTGGGCAAGGCCCACACTGCGTTGCTTTACCAGACATTGGGGCTGGATTTACGCAAAGACTTCCCCACCTACCCCACCCTCGGCAACTGCGGCTCCGCCTCCTGGCCCGTCACTTGCGCTCTGGCAGAGGAGGCGGGACGGCTCATACATGGTAATAAACTGGCAGTTCTGGGCATCGGCTCTGGCCTAAACTCAACTGGACTCGCCATTCAATGGTAATCGCGAGATAATTACCTCGCTATAAAAGGGAGAAAAATGAAAACCGAAAAAAACGAAATACTGAAGAAAGCCACAGATGTCATCGACATTGAAATCGAGGCGTTGCAGGCACTGAAAACTGACCTAGGTGACGCCTTTGTTGACCTCGTCCATCGCTGCCTAAACATCCTCCAGAACGGGGGAAAGCTGGTTCTCTGCGGCGTCGGCAAAAGCGGACACATCAGCAAGAAAATCGCCGCCACGCTCTCCAGCACGGGGGCGCGTTCCGTCTTCATGCACCCCGTCGAGGCGATGCATGGAGATTTGGGCATCATCTCCCCGAAGGACATCCTGCTGGCCGTCAGCTACAGTGGCGAAACAGATGAATTGCTGGCGGTGCTGCCAGCCGTCCACCGCCTGGGTGTTGAAATTGTCGCCATCACAGGCAAGGCGGATTCGCGCCTGGCAGAGGTTTCCGACCTGGTGGTGCCAATGCCTGTCCCGCGCGAGGCCTGCCCCTTCAACCTGGCTCCGACCGCCACGACCACTGCTCTGGCCGCCCTTGGCGATGCCCTGGCCATGACCCTTCTCCACTGCCAGAACTTTGCGTTGAGCGACTACGCCAAACTACATCCTGCAGGAGCCATTGGACGTTCCATCACACTGACCGTCAAGGACTTCATGCGCACAGGCGAACATGCCCCGCGGGTGCAGCCAGGCACTGTCGTACGCGACGCCCTCCTGGCAATGACCAATGCACGCGCTGGTGCCGTCGCCATCGTCGATGCCGACAACATGCTCCTGGGCATTTTCACGGATGGCGACTTCCGCCGCCAAATCACACGCGACTCCTCCGTCCTTGAGGCAGACATAGCGAAAGTAATGACTCCGCACCCCATCTCCATCAATCAGGATGCCCTCGCCGTCGAAATCATGAAACTGCTTGAAAAGCGCAAAATCGACGACATCCTCGCCGTCGATGGCGAAGGACACTTCGCAGGTCTCGTCGATATTCAGGACCTGCCAAAGTTCAAGGTAATGTAGGGTGCAGCGACGGCGTCTCGCCGTCGGACCTGCCCCACAACAAGGCTTTTGCAACGCACCAGACACGGTATTTCCTAACCACTTTGCAAGGGTGTTTGGCGTTGCATAACTCGGCGGTTGCGCCACACGACGGCGAGGACGCCGTCGTCCCAGTCGTCGTTACTCCCTCGCCTCCACGTATTCCATGTACCGCTTGTATAGCGTATGCGCAGAAGGATACATCGAATAGGGGCTCAGGAAGTGAGGGACCTCAAAGGAGATGATCTTCTCTACATAATCCTGCACGGTCTCCAGCTTGAAGCGCAACTTCGTCCATTCGATTGGCGGGAAGCGCCAGGGCATGTCGCGGTCAAAGGTCTCCAGATTGGACCAATAGGCGATGCCGTGCTTTTTAAACACCTCTGCCGTCGCCTTCACGTAGGCGGGCAGGTCCTTGAAATGGACGTGCCCATCCATGAACGCATACGCGGAAATCAGCCCTTCCATCTCTCCAAGCAGGAAATCAAAGTGCTTGGCGTGGACATCGGGTGGCACGGGATGCTGGCTGTATTTTGGGCCGTGGTAGCGCGGGGAAACGATGATGGGACGCACGCTGTCAAAGGAATGGATTGTTTGGCAGAGCGGTTTCCAGATACGGTGCGGATGGGTCTGGAGGCTGCCTTCGTGGCACATATACCACCCCTTGAAGGCCTTGCGTTTGCCATAACGCTCGTTGATTTCGTGAATCAGCTCCGTGTTGATGCCGACTTCGTTGTCCCAGTCATTCTTCAGCCAGTAGTTCAGGGTGTCGAAAAGGCCAATGTAGATGTCAATGCCCGTACGTTCGCCTTCACGCAGCATCACATCCACCAGGTCGGGTTCTGCATAGAGCGTGGTTTTCATCACATCGCTTTTGTACATGGCGCTGTCCTGGAAGCCGACACGTATAATGATGGCGGTGTCAATCCCCATGCGCTTGAACTCGTCGAACTGAAGCGCCCATTCCTCCGCTCCCCAGTTGTTGCTTGGAATGTCTGCTGCAACGCCGTCAATAAATGTCCCAGTGATTCTCTTTAGCATTTTCCATCTCCATTTTTCGCGGGGCTGAAGCCCCGCGCACAAAATAGGCCACCTGACCTGTGCGCTGCGCTTCAGCGTGGCGTCTTAAAACAAGCCACCGCATGTCCTTTGTTATCAGCAAGCTGCGGTACACTCGCCTTGCACGCCTCTGTAGCGATGCCACAGCGCTCGGCAAAGGCGCAGCCTGGCGGCAGTTTCAAGAGGGAGGGCACCTGCCCTGAAATGTGCGGTAGCCGCTCAACTCCGATGTTCATGCTGGGGATAGAGCGCAACAGCCCCTGCGTGTAAGGGTGCAGCGGATTTGCAAACAGCTCTTTCACGCTCCCTGTCTCCACAATGCGGGAAGCATACATCACCGCCATCTTCTGGCACATCTCCCAGATGACCCCCATGTCATGCGTGATAATCAGCAAAGCGGCATCGGGCCCCTTCACCTCGCGCATCAAGTCAAGTATCTGCGCCTGGATGGTGACATCCAAGGCCGTGGTAGGTTCATCCGCGATAATAAGCTTCGGCTGAAGGATAAGCGCCATCGCAATCATCACACGCTGACGCATCCCGCCTGAAAGCTCGAAGGGATAGGCTGAAATGCAACGTCTTGTATCGGGAATCCCAACTTTGTCCAGCCACAAGCGGGCACGCTCCAATGCCTCTTTGTGATCGATCTTCTCATGCAGATGCACCACCTCCGCAAGCTGCTCGCCAACGCGGATAAGCGGCGAGAGCGCGGTCATGGGTTCCTGAAAAATGACACCTATTTCCTTGCCCCGTATTCTACGCAGCTCCTCAATGGGCAGTTTCAACAGGTCGCGTCCGCAAAACAACACCTCACCAGAGGTAATGCTACAGGGAGGGCATGGTATCAGCCTTGCCAAGCTCATGGAGGTGACACTCTTTCCACAACCCGATTCCCCCACCAGGCCGAATGTCTCGCCTGCCGCTATCGAAAAGGAGACATGGTCAACGGCACGAAAGAGACCATCCTCCGTTTCAATGTCAACGGTAAGCCCCCTCACATCCAGGAGCTTTGATGATTCAGAGACGCTCATTTGTTGCTGTCATCATCGCCATTGTCTTCCTCTACCTCATCTTCCTCAAACTCCGAATCATCATCGAAATCATCATTATCCTCATCAAACTCCTCGTCATCGTCAGGCAGTTCGATGACTTCATCCAGCCCCTCCGTCTCCTCGTCATCGTCCTCCTCCTTCCGCCTGCGCTTCGTTTTTTTGGGTGCTACAGATGAATAGCTGGCTTCGTCCTGTTCGGCTGCATTGTTCTTGGGAGGCGTATAGCTGATAATGGAAAAGACGGGAAGTCCCTCCAGGTCATATTTCAGGATACCATGAAACTCAAGCTCAATATCGTCATAGAAGGCATACTTTTGAAGTTTACGGATTTTCTTTTTGTTCTTGATGTAATACTCATCGCCATCGTCAGTAACGATGACAAGCGCCTGGGTACCATCATCGCACAGTTCCTCGCTCTCTTCCAGATGCCCCTTCAAGTACATTTCCTTTTTTTCGTCTCTATCACGCATACGCAGTTTATTCCATTCAAAAGCGGTTTTCTATTCAATCACAAGCATAATATATATACACGGCGTATGGTTGCAAATATAAGATGAAAAAAAGACCGTCGCTCCCGTCCCTCCCGTCCCTCAAGTCCCTTGAAATTGTGCCCCTTGCGTCGCTCCCGTCCCTCAAGTCCCTTTCTAGGCTAGTTTTGAAAAATGATAGCAAGCACACTTGTGCTCTGTGCCGACAAACGCTGGCAATGCTGTTCTGCACTCGTCGGTGGCATACGGGCAACGCGGATGGAAAGGGCAGCCTGTCGGAGGATTCGCAGGAGAAGGCAACTCGCCTTTAAGAATAATGCGCTCCTCCACATTTTTGCCTGGACGCGGCACCGCCGAAAGAAGAGCCTGCGTATAGGGGTGCAAAGGCTTCTCAAGCACCTCCTCAGCCTTGCCAATCTCGACAATATGCCCCAAATACATCACAGCCACGCGCTGCGAAATCAACCGCACTACGCTCAGATCATGGGAGATGAAAAGATACGACAGGGAGTGTTTCTCCCTCAAATCCATCAGCAGGTTGATGACTTGCGCCTGAACGGAGACATCCAACGCGCTAACAGGTTCATCGCATACAATGAATCGTGGGTTCAACGACAAGGCGCGTGCAATGCTTATCCGCTGGCGCTGTCCACCCGAAAACTCATGGGGGTAGCGGTTCAGCGCATCACGTCCCATGCCGACCTCCGCCAGCAACTCCAGGGCCTTTGTCTCGCGTTCACGACTGGAGATCAGGCCATGATAGACCATTGCCTCCGTGATGATGTCGAGCACGGTCATGCGTGGATTCAGCGATGAATAGGGGTCCTGAAAGACCATTTGGCAGGAACGACAAAAGCGCTGGCGCTCATTATGCCCAAATTGCGAAATATCCTCCCCTTCAAAAAGAATCTTTCCAGAAGTTACAGGCTGCAGACCGATGATAGCACGGCCAATCGTGGTCTTTCCACAACCCGACTCCCCCACTAGTCCCATTGTCTCACCTGGCATTATGTCAAGGCTGACACCATCCACGGCGCGGACATTCCCCACCACGCGGTTGAATACGCCCTTGCGGATGGGAAACCACACCTTGATGTCGTCTATGGATACTAGGGGAGGCAAGAGTGATTAGTGATTAGTGATTAGTGGTTAGTGGTTAGTGGTTAGTGATTAGTGATTAGCTATTAGCAATAAAATAATACCACTAACCACTAAACACTAATCACTAAACACTTAACTAGACTCCTGAATAGGCAGCAAAACCGCCGTCAATCGGGATAACGGTGCCCGTCACGAAACCTGCACCTGCATCGCTGAGGAGCCAGAGCAGTGCGCCGATGAGGTCTTGCGGCACGCCGAACTTGTTCATCGGGGTATGGCTGAGAATCTTGTGGGAACGTGGGGTCAGGGAGCCATCGGGATTCGTCAAGAGGGCGCGGTTCTGATCGGTCAGGAAGAACCCTGGGGCGATGGCATTCACGCGGATGCCCATCGGAGCCAGGTGAACAGCCAGCCACTGCGTGAAGTTGCTGACGGCGGCCTTGGCAGCGCTGTAGGCGGGAATCTTGGTGAGCGGACGGAATGCGTTCATCGAGGAGATGTTGATGATGGTGCCCTTACCATCCTCTGCCATGGACTTGGCGAAGACCTGCGTGGGCAGGAGGGAACCGAGGAAGTTCAGGTTGAAGACAAACTGGATGCCATTGGGGTCCAGGTTGAAGAAGGTCTTGACGTTCGGGTCGGCGTTCAGCACGTCGGCCTTGGTCATGGTTTCGTTATCCGTGGTGCCCTTGGGGTTGTTTCCACCAGCGCCATTGATGAGGATGTTGACCTTGCCATAGGCGGCTTCAACGGTTTTGGCGGCCTCTTCGATGCTGGCCTTCTCCAGCACATTGCAGGAGATGCCCATGGCGGTGCCGCCATTGGCGTTAATCTGCGCAGCCACTTTGTCAGCTGCCTCTTTGCGCAAATCCAGGATAGCGACCTTTGCGCCGCATTCAGCAATGGCCTGCGCCATCACGCTGCAAAGAATACCGCCACCGCCAGTGACGACTGCAACTTTGCCTTTCAAATCAATCATAAATGGTACTGACATCTTTTTCTCCTTGATTTGTTTTTTATAGACTCGCCGCGCTCAAGCGCGGCGCACAGGACAAAAGGTGGCGCGGGGGGCATCAGCTCCCCGTCCTTTGGTTCACCTATTCCAAAACGGCTTTGATACGGCGGACGCCGCGACTGCTGGACTCCTCCTTAAGGATGCGGAAGTGTCCAAGGGCACCTGTATGGGTGGCGTGGGGACCGCCACAGATTTCCATGGAGAAATCGCCCATCGTATAGAGTTTCACGACATCGCCGTATTTGGATTCAAAGAGGCCGATGGCACCGCGGCGCTTTGCCTCTTCGAGGGGGACCTCCTCGCAGACGATAGGCAGGTCGCGTTTGATCTGTTCGTTGACCAGGTCCTCGACGGCCTTGAGTTGCTCGGGGGTCATCTTTTCGCCGTAGGTGAAGTCGAAGCGGAGGCGTTCGGCGGTGATATTGGAGCCAGCCTGAGCAACCTCTTGCTTCAGGACGATACGCAGAGCCTTGTGGAGCAGGTGTGTCGCGCTATGAAGGGCGGCGGTTGCCTCGGAATGGTCGGCCAGACCACCTTTGAACTTCTGTTCTGCGCCAGCGCGCGATTGTTCCTGGTGTTTCTCGTAGGCTTCCTGGAAGCCCTTTTCATCGACGGTGAAACCCTTTTCAGCGGCCATCTCCTGGGTCAGTTCCAAGGGGAAGCCGTATGTTTCATAGAGGTTGAACGCCTTGCGTCCGCTGATGACCTTGTGTTCGATGTTGGGCGGGAATTTCTCGATGAGCTTGTTGAACTCGCGAGTTCCGTTTTCGAGAGCCTTCTGGAACTGCTCTTCCTCCAGGTGAAGTTCGGAGCGAATGAAGTCGGCCTTTTCACTAAGTTCGGGGTAGAACTCCGAGTATTCAGCGATAATGACATCGGCTACCTTGGTCGTGAAGGGCTCGGTGATGCCGAGCTTGCGGGCTTCGCGGATGGCGCGGCGGATGAGGCGGCGCAGGATGTAGCCCTGATCAACATTGCTGGGCTTCACGCCGTCGGAGATAAGGAACGTGGAGGCACGCATGTGCTCCGCCACGATGCGTGCGCTGCGGTTGTCGCTGTTGGCTTCTGGATTGCCAGAAATCTCCTGGATGCACTTGAAGATGCCAGCAAACAGCTCCGTGTCGTACGCGCTGCGGACGCCCTGCATGAAGGCGGTCACGCGCTCCACGCCCATGCCTGTATCGACATTGGGGTGCTCAAGCGGCACATATTTGCCATCTGCGGTCTTGTTGTACTGCATAAAGACGTCGTTCCAGATCTCGACCCATTTGCCGCATCCGCAGGCAGGTCCGCAGTTGGGGCCGCAGTCAGGCCTGTCGAGGGGGACGAACATTTCGGTGTCGGGGCCGCAGGGCCCAGTCTGTCCAGCGGGTCCCCACCAGTTGTCCTCCTTGCCAAGATAATAGATGTTCTTTTCGGGTATGCCAAGGCTCATCCAGATGGATGCGGCCTCAGTGTCACGCGGAGCGTTCTCATCGCCCGCAAAACAGGTTACCTTGATTTGGTCAGGGGCGAAACCAAGCTGGGTCGTCAGGAACTCGAAGCTCATGGAAATGGCCTCTTTCTTGAAATAATCGCCCAGCGACCAGTTGCCAAGCATCTCAAAGAAGGTCAGGTGGAAGGGGTCGCCAACTTCGTCGATATCACCTGTGCGCAAACATTTCTGGACATCGGTAAGCCGCTTGCCCGCAGGGTGCTTCTCGCCAAGCAGATATGGCACCAGCGGATGCATTCCAGCTGTGGTAAAAAGGCAGGTCGGGTCGTTTTCAGGGATCAGCGACGCACTTTTTATTTCAGCGTGGCCATGCGCCTTGAAGAAATCAAGAAATTTTCTGCGCAATTCGGCAGCCGTCATCTTTTTAATCATCTTTAATTTCAATCCTTGAGTTATTGGATGGGATTTCGCCGTGCTAAAGTGCGGCGCGCCTGTTCGGAGCACGGCACATTAGCGCCAGGGAGGGCTTCACCACGCTAAGCGTGGCACACCTGTTCTATGCCTGGGGCTTAAGCACGCCAGGTTACGATTATAATGTACATCACATTTGCAAAAATGCACATAGGATAGCAAGAAAAAGGCGCTGGCGAAGTGCCAGCGCCAATGATCGTTTATTCAGTCGTCGTTTAGTTTAGAAGCGGACAAGGAAAGCGAGGTTGCCACCCCAGGCATCAAGGTCCTGGGTAACAAAGTGGGTACCGACTTCGCCAAAGCTCTTGTCATAGCGGACTTCGGCGGAAAGACCAAACCTCTCGTTAAACCAGAAGGCAGCGCCTGCAGAGACAAAAAGGCCGTACTCAACTTCTGTGTCGTTATCGCTACGCTTGCGTTCGCCAGCAGTACGGCAGGTTGAGTCGATATCAGCGATGCTGATTGTGGGTCCAGCGGAAAGGAAGAGAGAGAGACTGTTCTCGAACTCATAGCCGACGGAGAGACCCAGATCAAAGACATACAGATCCATCTCCATCGTCATCTTTGCAGTGCCACCACCCAAACCACTGATTGAACCGCCGCCCAGGGAATCGCCATCCAGATTCAATTCCACTGCGGTGTTATTCTTTGATTTTACAGCCAGGTATGTTTCATATTCACCTGTTCCACCTGTGTAACTTAGATTCTTCCCAGAATCATTCTGGAAATACTGGAAATCGGCAACCAAGGAAAGGCGCAGACTATTGCTTTCAGAAAGAGTAAAGCTGCCACCAAGGACAAGACCGCAACTCTCCCACAAGCCATAGTCACCTTTACCACTTGCACTAGCGTCCGACACACTAGCTTTGATGATATCGACTTTCGCGTATGGATATGGATTACTCTTGTCATTCAAAATATCATTTTTGACTTTTTCCAAATCATCGAATTTCGCGTAACTTCCAGAAATACGAGCTGCATTTGCACTGAACTGCACAGCCCTCTTATCCGAGAATTTGGGATCCTTGAATTTTCTGTAGCTTATGCCGAGTTTCAGGTTCCAGTCATTTCCAGAGCCCTGTGTGGAGATTTCTGGAGCAGTAACGGTCTCCTGGGCAATGGCAGCGCCGCAGATCATTGCCAATGTCAACAAGGTGCTTTTCATCGATTTATTCATTTTTATGCCCTCAAATGATTGTTGTTCTGTTTTTTTCAGTCGCGGCTGATTTCAGCCGCGACCGCTTTACGGTGATTCTTGCTTGTTTTCTTTATTTCACGATATAGACCGTGTAAGGCTCAGATGTTCCATCTGTATAATAGAAGCGAATAACCGCAACATCACCCTTGTCAATGGTGGCACCATTGATTGTAAGGGTTGCTGTTCCATCCCCTGCGTCTTCCAGATTAACGGCAGAGTCTTTGGTTTTGATGGCATAATACCATGTAACACTGTCATCATCACGGTGAGCAAGCTGAACATCAACCATATCGACTTTATCAATTCCTGTCATCATAAACGACAAGACATTGTCGGCCGTATTCTCATCCTTGAAAACACTGGCAATGACTGGCTTGTCGGTCTTCTTGACCAAGGAGAAATCCATCACCTTGGAATAGACCTCAGCCTCGTCTTCGCCAATCGCTATCACATACCAGTTATAACTGGCTTTATCAGAGAACGAGAGATTCTTTTCATAACTGCACGCCTGGAGATTCTCTGATTCAAAACTCATCGTCTCATTCTCAATGCAGAGAATGTAACTCTTGGCGGCATTCACCACAGGCCAGCTGAACTGGACGGCAGCGGATGTGGCATTCTTGTCGATATAGATAACCTTGCCATCGGGGGAGAATTCCCCGTCAGGCCAAACCAACTCAACCTCGGTCTGCTCCGCGACGTTGGTAAGGGCGGTCTCTGCGGAGACTGGGCCCTCTCCCTTCGGGTTGGTCCCCTGAATAGTCACGGTGTAATCGCCAACTTCACCAAAGTCATATTCGAATTCATCAGTGGGCAGGATGTTGCCATCCTCACCTGGGGTGAACTTTTTGGTGATTCTCTTGTATTCCACGCCGTCCCTATAGATAATCAAGGTGTATTCGGAGGCGAGAGGTGCTTTCACCGTGATGGTGCCATCCTCATAAGAGACCGTGGCATTCCCAGGAGTATCGTAATCAGGAACAGTGAGTAGTGTGTCTTCTGGGCAGACTTCCGTGGAAGCACCGCTAGAAACAGTCCATGCATAGGCGGTGACCGTGTAATCGCCAGGCATCAGCCCCTTGCAACCCTGTTCGTAGTAGTCGGCAGGCTTCAGCTCACCGCCTTTGACAATCAGCGTGGTGCTTGCGCCGCCAGCAACAGGTGTGATGACCAGCTGGTGGGCATCATGACCCTCTTCGCAATCCTTCTTGTAAGGCGGATACCAAGGCGTGGCACCAAGGGAGACCTTGACGCTGATTTCATCGCTGGTGTCCTGATAGGGCGTTCCGCCATTATCCTGGACCTTGAACTTGATGGTCGCCTCGGCTCCAGCCTGTGCATTCTGATTGATTCTGCCTTTGACGATGACGCTCTTGCCGTCCTCTGACTTGTTCACTTCATAGCCATCCAGCAACCCAGCCTCGTTTTCGATCACAAAGTCCAAACACAAAACAATTGTCTGTTCAGCCTCGTCCGCGCTGGCACCGAAGCTGGTCACAGCGAACGTCTGCTCGAACTCTTCATCGTCAGGATTGACATAGATGTCACTGACTTCCACGACAGGCTTCGTGTTGATCGGTTCGATGGTGAGGTAGAACTTGGCCTTGGCAGACGCGCCGTCCTGGTCGGTTGCGACCAGCTCGAAGTACGGAAGCGCGTCCATTCCAACGGTGTTCACATTGGGTTCTCTGGTAATCACCAGCTTGCCGTCAACGATGGCGGCTGTCGCGAAACCCTCAAGACCAGTTTCGTCAACGGTCACTGCAACCACGTCAACCTCAGCGTTCTCGTCTATGTCCTCGTAGGCAAACTTGACGTCGGCGTCTGCGCCGATTGTCAATGTGGCATCTGCCTCGTTGTAGCCTTCGACGAACTCGTCAATCGCGACCTCGCCATCGCCTTCGGGAACCGTGATGAAAGGAGCGCTATTCTCAATCGCGGTGAGTTTTCCACTCTTGTACTCATCGCTTTCGACTTGCACGCCGCCTTGGTAATCGGGCTTGCTGACTGCGGTAACAACGACTTCGGGAACTTGGCCTTTCTTCAGTGCGGTTGTGAATGTCAAGTCGGTGCCAGGAGCAGTGGCCTCGCTCGTCTCAACAAGTTCGTCATCGACGTAGAGTTCATAGACATAGCTGACTTCATCGCCGTCAGGATCAGCGGCTCCCTGAGCATGAGCCTGGATTGTCGCGCCTGTCTTGTTGCCGCCGACATAGACGACATCGCAATTGTTTGGCGCGCTCGCTGGACGATCAGTGTCATTGACTGTCACTGTGAACTCCTTCTCCGTGGAAACGCCCATTGCGTCTGTGACCACAACCTTGACCTTGTAGTCGGCTGAGGCCGCACGGTCCTTGCCGTTAAGAGTCTCGTAGCCCTTGGTCTTGACGATGATTTCCATCTCGTCCTTTTCGGGGAAGTTGCCGTTGGCGTCAGCTGGGTTGTTCTTGTTCGTCTCTGTTCCGAAGATGATGCTGCCTTCACCGTCGGTGATTGTCCAGGCGATGGACTGAATGCCGTAAGGAGCAACCTCCTTCGAGTCGGATGCCTTGACGGTGAGCGTAAGAGCGTTTGCCTGTTTGTCGGCGTCAACCTCGTCAATTGTGAATTCGGTCGTGCCATCCTCAATCACAGGAGGAGGATTGTCCCTGTAGGAGACTGCCACCGTAACTTCGTCGCTGTCGTCAGTGCCGTCGTTGACCTTGACGGTGATGCTACCGTCGGTGAACTCGGTGTCGGTGTCGGTGACGGTGTACGTTACGGTGAACTTGCCGTCAGCCACAGCCGATTTTTCAACTGTGCCCTTGACGCCGTTCGCTGTGACAGTGAACTCGTCGGCTGGGTCTGCATCGGTAATCGTGAATTCGACTGTTCCAGTGGTCGCCGTGCCCTTGCGGATGAAGATGCTCTCAGATGCTGCCGCTAGTGCGGGTGCGGTGTTGCCGATTTCGATTTCAGGGCCATCGACATATTTCCGTGAATCTTTGGTTGTAGTGCCAACCTGGGCGATTGCCCAAATGGTGGCCTTCCATTTCTCGCCCTTAGCTGTGAAATCGGCTTTAAGTGTCTCGCCTATCTTTGATACGCTTCCGCAGGTCCACTCAACTGTATAAGTTATTTCATCGCCGTCAGCATCGGTGGCTTCACCATAAACAACGGTGATGTCATCATTGGTGGTCGGAGCAGCAGGTTCATATTTTGTAAACGTCGGGAAGGTCACCTCGCGGTCAACGTCCTGGATTCCTGTGGAAAGGATTTCAGGATCGGAAGTCTTATTGACATCAACTTCCTCTATGCTATCCGTGACCTGGAAGGTAATCGTCCACGGGAGGTAATAAAGACCGTTGACTGAGGTGCCCGTATGCGAGACAAGGTCCTGCGAGAGAGCCTCTGTGCCCGTAAATGTCCAGACGCCATCTTCCTTGGTGAATCCACCCGCCAAGGTCTCCCCGTTCAGCTTGACGGAGTTGGCAACGGGGTGTACCTTCGTCTCGTCTGTCTCGTCGTCATCAGCGTCTGTGATGGTGAAGGTGAACTTGACCTTCATGGTCTCCATCATGGCGTAATCGTCATCTTTGACTATCGTGAAGTTCGAAACCACTGGAGCGCTGTTCGCGGGCTCCACAGTCAGTGTCAGCGTATTCGTGTCCGTGTATTTTTCGTCGCTTGAAGTGGCGGTGAAAGGAATCACGAACTCAAGGTTGTTGTGTCCAATGACCTCTGTCACATTGCCATTCCATTCAATCGTCCCTTTATCTTTGTTAAGCAGCTTGAACGACCCGAATTTTGCGGCTGTGTAGTCTTTTGCCTCGCCACCGACCTTGACGGTGATGTTCGCGTTGTCAATGGCCGTCACACTACCGCCCTCCGTCGAATAGGCTTCGCCCTTTTCATTCGTGTATTGAAGCTTGCTGCCCAGCGAGCTTTCCGCTGAAGTTCCGAGTGTCCATTCCGTAATGGTACTTGTTGCGGAAGAAACATTGAAGAGCTTCACGACCTCGCCTGTCGCGTCCACAAACACCATACCTATTTTTGTGGTATTGGCGTCAAAAGCACCGATGACAGAATCCATGCCGTCGCCTGCCGCACCTTTGCTTGCATCATCAAAAAGGTTGAGGGCTATTTCAGTGCCCTTTTCGACACCCTCCTTGACCTTGAAAGTGAATGTCGCGACTGGGGCATCAAAGCCTGCGGGAATGCAGACGCTTCCATCACCACTGCCGAGACCAACATAGGCGATTCCGTCAGCAACCTCAGAGCCGAAGCTGGAATAGTACTTGTTAGGATCCTCATATCCTTCGGCTGGCACGCAACTGACCAGCTCCAGCACCGCAGGATTCCAGTTCATAACTGCAAACACACTCGTCAGACCCGTCGTTGGGCTCTCCACTTTCGCCACCACTTCGAACTGTGCTCCCGCTTGATTGTCAATGCTGGAAGGATCAAGGCTGATTGTGACATCAGCAAATGCCGCCACTCCCGCCACCAGCATGATCAGCGCAAGCAGATTTGCATACAATTTGAATTTCTTCATTTCAAACCACCTCTTGTTTGTTGTTATTGATATGTTCCTGATTATTCTATCATATCGGCAATCGCGTTGCGGACCCCTGCCGCCTTCTCGCTCTTGTCAGCGCCTGGCAGGTTATTGTATGTCTCCGTACTGAGTCCGGAAAGCATTGTCGTGTCGCCACGCGCGGTCGCCGCCGAACCGCCAAACGCATAGTTTCTGAAAAGACGGACATCTATCAAGTCGTAGGCACCAGAACCATCAATGTCCAGGGAATCGACCATGTCGGTGATTGCAGCGCGAACTCCTGCCGCCTTCTCGCTCTTGTCATTACCAGGCAGACTCTCGTACGTCTCCGTACTAAGTCCGGAAAGCATCGTCGTGTCGCCACGCGCGGTCGCTGCCGAGCCGCCGAATGCATAGTTGCGAAGGAGACGGACGTCAATCAGGTCAAACGCTCCTGACTCGTCGATATCGAGGTTGGCACTTCCCTTGACGCTGATGGTTGCGGTAGTCGTGGAAGCATCCTCGGGAAGTGCGACGGCGGTGGCGTCGTCGGGGAAATTGCAGGACACGGAGAGGGAGGCGTTACCCTTCTTGGCGCCAGCGGCGGCGGTAAGTACGAAATTGAAGCCAAGGCCATTGGAAGTGGCGTTGTAGGTGAAAGTGGCGTTGTTGGAAATTAAGGTGCCATCCACGGGGGCTTCTGCTGGATAATTTATCTTCACTGGGATTTCGCTCCCCTTGTAGTCGCTAGCCGTGACCGTCCAAGGGCAGGTTTCGAATTTGCCAGACTTGTAAGTCCAGGCAGGAAGTACCAACTTGCCCGTGATGGCTAAGGGGCTCTCGGCAGTGATATCAACACCTTGATAGTCTGCGCCAGGGAAATCAAGCTTGTATTTCAGCGTACAGCTGTTGGCGCCTGGCTCAGTGGATTTGATGTCAACCGAAAGTTCTGGTGCGGATTCCATCTCCAGGACAGGCTTTTCCACCACGACGGCGCGGATCGAGCCAACGGTGATGCCGCTATTGTCATCGGCGCCTCTGGTGCCACTCTTTTTGAAACGATAGATGATAATCGCCTCGTCATAATCTATCTCTGTATTAAAGGTATAGATGAGAGAACCAGTTTCGGGATCGTAGTCAAGACCTTCGGAAGTGGACAATACAACTTTATCGGGGGAAGGATCCAGATCAACTATTTTGCGGTCACTCCCTACGCCTTTAAAGAAGGAGATTTCATACTGGTTGTCTATATCCGCAATCTTGAAATCGTTGGGATCAAATAGCTTGATGGATATGCTCCCACCTTTATAGACGGCTATCTCCTTTTCAATCAGTGCAGGAACCTCGGGAGCCTCGATCGTCGCTTCCGTTGCCTTATATCTAATAAGGTAGGTTCCGCTGACTGGATTGGAGAGACTGGCTTCTTTCTGCATGTCCACCGTTGTCCCATTCGGCAGAACCAGTTCCAGGATGGCATCTTTATTGGTCAGGGCAGTTTCCGCCTCCCAAATCATTTCACTTGCTGAAAAAATCTCCACATCCATCGTCCAGGTTGTGGCGTTGTTATCGGTTGAGCGATAATCCTCCGAGAGCTTCAGCATGGCAACATCTGCCCCCCAGGCGTCATTCAAGCCTGGTTGCCCACGGAACGAGATGTAGTTCATGGCATTGTCCCCTGGGTTTCTTTGCGGAATCGGGAAATCCAACTCGTCCAAACCATCATCAGCACCGCTCAAACGGCCAAATGCATTCGCCGCCTCCTCAATCTTGCCACTATCAAATACAATTTTGTATTTGAAGGCATCCCCAGCCACGACACACGCCATCAACATTGCACCAGCCAGCACAATCAGCAGTCTCTTCTTCATTTTGCTAACTCCTAAAAAAGGTTATCTCTATTTACATTATATAATTATCAAAACATAAAACTACAAAATTAATATAATATATGACGTTAATCAAGGCCGTCAAGTCTTTTTCTTTTTTTTTTATTCTTAAGGCTAAAAAAGTCGTAATCCCTCAACGATTGATATGAGCCGCGTAGCGGCGGCAAGAGCATAGCCATGGGTGGCGCCGCGTAGCGGCGGCTAGAGTATAGCCGTGGGTGGAGCGAGCCATATGAACCGCGTAGCCGCGTTAGCGGCGGCTAGAGTATAGCCGTGGGTGGAGCGAGCGCCTTTGGCGCGAGCGAAATCCACGGGATAAGCCCCCCACAACTCCTTTGCGCCGTGCCGCGAAGCTGATGCTTCGCGGCACGGCGCAGAAAAACCAGCGAGCATTATCTAGCTATATTTTGGGAATTATATACTTTAGTTGCCGATTGGACTTTACCCACAGAGAAGAGCCGCGTTAGCGGCGGCTAGAGTATAGCCGTGGGTAGAGCGAAGCCGCGACAGCGGCGAAGCGAAACCCACGGGATAAGCCCCCCAAAACTCCTGTGCTCCGTGCCGCGAAGCATCAGCTTCGCGGCACGGAGCACAGGGACTGGGGTGGGCATCTGACCGTGGGTGGCGCCGCGTTAGCGGCGGCTAGAGTATAGCCGTGGGTAGAGCGAAGCCGCGACAGCGGCGAAGCGAAACCCACGGGATAAGCCCCCCAAAAACTCCTTTGCTCCGTGCCGCGAAGCTAGCTTCGCGGCACGGAGCAAAAAAACAGCGAGCATTATCTAGCTAAATTTCTACTAAAAAGGGACGGGAGGGACAGCAAAATGGTATTAGCCGCTCTATCCTGTCGCTCCTGTCCCTCCTGTCTCTCCCGTCTCTCCCGTCCCTTTTTTGTCAGGGGGTATCGCCAGGGCGCTATTGATTCCAGATCACCTGTTCGATGTCAGAATAGATCCAGTAGCCAACGCCTGGGAAGGCATTCTTTCCAGGCAGGAGACGCTTGTTTCCAGTCTGATCCCAATACCATGTCTGGTCAAGACCAGGATGCGGGACGGCCGCGCCCTCTTCTCCGTAGAGGGGCGAAACCATGTTCCAGCCCTTGCGCAATGTGATTCCCGCTTCCACAGGTTCGCCACTGTCATAGACCGTGAGGGAGGTTGCCGTGGAGGTAAAGACCCAAAGTGCGCTGCCCGCTGCATAGTTCAGGTCGGTGTAGATGTAGCACTGCGCGACTGGATCATACCCCATGGGGCGGAATGGCTGCAGACTCTTGATGCTCGCGGCATCCAGGTTAAATGGTATGCCGATGAGGTTCCAGCCAGGGAAGAACTCCAATGTGACAGAGCGGGCGTTTGGTCGTCCGACAGTCACCGTCAGGGTAAAGCTCTTGATGGCGGTGTCTTCAGTGTTCTCCAATACGACGGAGGTCGTCTCGCGCATGTCGAAGGGTTCAGCGTCATCCACAGCAAGAGTAAACAGGAACTCCTCAGGCATGGAGTAGATATCGTCTTTGCCAGAGGCGGACTTCTCCCAGTCGAGCGTGAGTTTCATTCCTGCGGGGAGCTTAGCGGAAATTGTCCAAGTCGCCTGTTCGGCAAAGGTGCGGATATCGGTGGAGAGATTCGTCTCGCCATCGGTGAAGGCCAGCGAATAGGTGGGGCCATCATGCGGGAGAGCCACCTCGGTGACCGCCTCTGACTCCAGGCCAAAGATGAGCTCGTCATTCGGCTCGACGGCACGCGTGCCGATGCTGTACTCCGTCTGGAGAGCCACGCGGAAGGGCGTGGGCACAGGCAGGATGGTCACATTGTGTCCCAGCAATTCACGCAGCCTCACCTTGATGGACTCGTTGTTCGTGTAGATGGTAGTGAGGGCGTCGCAGCCATCGAAGGCATTGTCGGCGATGGAGGTGACGCCGTTTCCGATGACGATGGTGGCCAGGTTTTCGCATCCCGCAAACACACCTTCCGTCTCACCGCGCGTGTCGCCGCCGATGGAGGTGACGCTGTCGGGGATGAGAAGGAAGGTCAAGGAAAGACACCTGGCAAAGACGGCATCGGCCAGAGTCTCCAACCTATCCGACAATCTCACATACATGAGCATTGTGCATCCAGCAAAAGTCCTCTCGCCCATCATCGTGATGGTGGAGGAGATGATCACTTCCTTCAAGTTGCTTCCCTCGAAGGCGCCCTCGGCGATGGAGGTGACTGGCACGCCGTCCACCTCTCCAGGTATCTCCAGGGTGTCGTTGTCCTCACCCGCTTCCGAGAGGCCCGTAATGGTCGCCTCCTCACCGTCGCTCTCATAGATGACATCCTGCGGCGCGGGCTTCTCAGCCATCGGCTTCACGACGACATTCGGCATGTATTCCGCGAACCAGCCAGCCACATACTCGTTGTCCGTATAGACGGTGGCAAGGGACTCGGGGAAGGGATATACTGGATTAGTGTCATCTTCAATATAAACATAGTCAAGCATTTCGGGGTCATAGTAAGAAACACTCTGATAAGAGATGCCTATAAACTCGACTCCTGCTCCGATGGTCATCTCGACAAGACTGGAGGCATAGGTGAAAGCACCTTTTTGAATCTTCTTCACGCTGTCGGGGATGGTCACGCTTTGAAGATAGATTGCATCCTCAAAGGCCCACCCGCCAATGGCGGCACACCCAGCGGGAACGGCAAAAACCTTGCCAGCCTTGGCAGGCGGGTAAAGGATCAGCCATTTGTCCTCATCATACAAAACACCGTCAACAGAGTAGTAGAAGGGATTCCCCTCCGCGACCTCAATGGCCTGGAGGTTGGGGCTATAGAAATAACCATTCCCCAAGGTTGCAGGGATGACAATGCGCTCAAGGCTCACCAGCTCACTAAAGTCAAGACGTTCATCCATCGCCACCACTGTGGCCCCGTCGATTTCGGCGGGTATGACCGCCTCCACGATAGCCTTGTCCACAACCTCCATTACGGTCGCCTCTCCATCCTGGATGAAATAGGTGAAGACGCCATCGGAGACGTAGCGCACGTCGGGCAGTTCATCCTCCATCCCAAGAATCTGAACCTCGGGACGGTAGTACTGGAACCAGGAAATCAGCTCCTCGTTATCCGTCTGGAAGAAATAGAGGCGAGTAAGAGGATACTCGGCATAATCACCACCACAGAAGGAGTAGTTTTTATCAACACCGAATACCCTTCCAAATGGGAAATAGTCTTCGCTCAAGTCCTTTCCGTTCACGAATCCGACAATCGTCTCCGTGCATCCTGCAAAGGCATAGGGGGCAATGCTGTGAACCCCGTCAGGAATCGTGACGACTGTGTCTTTTCGACCCGCTGGATAGACCGCCAACTGGGATTCATAGAATAAGTCGTCTTCACCACGGTATTCAGGTTCGTCTTGGGGAGGCACTGGCGCATATAGCACTCGGTAAAGCACACCGTCGTTATCAACGAAATCCTCACTTTCCTCCTCGACCAGGATGTTCTTCAGGTATTGGTTCTTTGCGAGGCTTGCGTCAACACCCGTTACAGTGGCTGGGATGGTAAAGTCTTCGTCCCTCTTTCCAGCGGGATAGACTTCCAGGTAATCTGGTTCGCCATCCTCATTTGCCATATACAGCACGCCGTCCATTGCGACAAAGTATTCACTGCCCTCCTCGACCTGGATGCTCTTCAGGTATGTGTTCGAGGACAAATTTGAATATTCATAATATTCATCATCTTGAACAACCTCCACCCAAGCAGGCAGGGTAAAACTCTCGTCGCTCTTCCCTGCAGGATAAACGAACAACATCCAACAAAAGACATTTTCCTCATTGTCTTCGTCATAATGTGAATCAAACGCATAATAAAGCACGCCATTCCCATCATCGACATAGATCAGATTTCCCTCCTCGACCTGGATGCTCTTCAGGTATGGATTTGTGGCAAGCTCGTCACCCCAAATCTCGCGTGTTCCAGACGGCAAGGTAAAGGTCTCGTCTCTCTTTCCCTTGGGATAGATAACCAAATAATAGAAGGGCGAAATGACTGCCTCTCCACGGATTGCATCACGATAGTAACCGTCGTAATAGTCATCCTCATCGCTTGCCATGTAAAGCACGCCGTCCCTGGAGGCATACACATCATTCCCCTCGGCCACTTCAATGGAGGCCAGACTGTCAGCCCCCCTGAAAGCATGCTCCCAGAGGTCATCAAGGCTGGCTGGCAGGAAGACGCTGGTCAGTTTCGGGCAGGACGCAAAGGCGTAGTCTTCAATCTCCAACACGCCTTCGGATATGGTGACGCTTTCCAGAAGCGGACATTCCTCAAATGCAGACTCACAGATTTTCCTGACGGGGAGGCCGTCCACCTCGGTGGGAATGACAAGGTTCTTGACTGTCCTCCTAAAAGAATTCTCACAGCCAGAGACCACCAGACTGCCATCGAAAACATAGTCGTATTCAATGCCATCCACTGTCTTGTAATAGCGGCTCCTCACTAGCTCGACATCAGGCAAATGATTCCTAAACCAAGCCAGTACATAATTATTCGCTGTATAAACCACCCTCAGATTGTCGCATTCATCAAATGCATAATTGCCAATGGACTTCACACCAGAGCCAATGGTCGCCTCTGTCATGCTGGAGCAAAACGCAAATGCACCATCGCCAATCGTCATGACACTGTTGGGTATCGTGACGCTTGCCAGGCTCTGGCAACCACTGAAAGCCTCCTTTCCAATGATTTGAACCCCAGAACCCAATTGTATCTCTTCAAGGCTGGCGCATTCTTCAAGCCCCCAGGAACCAATTTCCACGACACTGTCAGGAATGGTCAACTTCACGATAGGCACCCCCCAAAAACCGCCCGAAGCAATTGCCGTGACTGGGAAGCCGTCAACTTTGGATGGGATGGCCAGTTCAGTTATCTCTGAATCGTAGAGTTCTTCCGACGCCGTGCACGCCAGTTTGCCTCCAGGTATCATGTAATATCCAATGCCATCCAAAAGGGTGTAATACCCCAGCATCACAACCTCTACTCCAGGCATGTTCTCCTCAAACCACTCACCCACATAGGAATTGATGGTATAGACGATCTTCAGGCTGTCGCATCCCTCAAACGCATCCTCGGCAATCTCAATGGGCTCCGCATAAACAGGCATAAAATATTCCACGCCTCTGAGGGAAACGACTGCAAGATTCTTGCAATCTCCAAAAGCCCGTGAAGCAATTGAGGTGATGGAATCGGGAATGACGACACTGGTCAAGTCATTGTCGTTTTCAAACGCTTTCTCACCAATGGCCACCACGGTGATGGCGTTCCTCCCACGTTGTTGCCCTTCACCATACTCGAAACTTAGTTCAAAGGGAATGACGACCTCGGCGAGGGAGGCGTCCGCTATCCCTATCACCGTGGCCTTATCTCCATCAATGGCATAGAGGATTCCATCCTTGCGGACTATTCCGCTTTCCCACACAATGTCATCGACCCAGGCGCAGTCATCATAATCAGAATCGCTTTCGTCCTTGGCGTAAACCCAACTCAGAACATGCTCGCCCTCCCCAAGGACAGGGAACGATACCCGAGTCCACTCTGTATTTCCTGAAATGCTCTTCTGGAATACGCCGTCGATATAGAATGAGAGCTTATCGTACCACTCCGAAGAGGCTTTCCAGCTGAAGGTGACTGTTCCACACCCCGTGACCTTCGCAATCAAGGAGGTGGATTCATCGTCGTCGATGTCCCCCGACTGCATGGCGGAGGGTGCGCTGTTGTAGGTCTCCGTCTGCAGGAACCAGGGCGTGCCCGAGGTGTACATCGTCACGCCGTCCCCGGTGACAATGGCCATGGCCTCCACCAGGTCCTCCAAGGGCATCCCCTGCATGATGAACTTGATGGTGACTTCGTCGCTGGTGTCCTCAAATGGCATTCCGCCATCGTCCTGGATGGTGATGACCATTTCAAGTTCGGAGCCGATCGCCACCTCCTCATCCATCGTGAACTTGACGCTGAAGCTCTTTCCATCCTCGGCGATTTCAAAAGTGGGTTCATCGGCAAAGAAGCCCTCCCATTCGCAGCTAACCAAATTAACTGCGAGAATCTTCTGCTTCTCATCCTCGTAGGCGCAGGCACCCATGCTCTCCATCTCAAAGACAACGCTCTTCTCGGTGCCGTCAAGGTCGGTGGGCAAGATAGCAACATTCACGGCTGCGACGACGGGCTTGGTGTTGACAGGAGTGATCTCGACGGGAATTGCCGTCTCCATGGACGTGCCCGACGCGTCAGTGACGCTAATCACAAAGCTGGGAAGCGTCTCAAGGCCAACGGTGCTCTTGTTGGCGATGCGGGTGACGGTCAGCTTGCCGTCCGCATATTCGAGAGTGGCGTAGTCGGCGATGTTGGTGCCGTCAACCGTGATGGTGACGGTATCGACGCCAGCGGCCTCGTCGAGGTCATAGTAGGCGGCGATGGTATTTTCAGCGTCAACTTGTTCACCTCTGATCTGATTTGTCGGGTACCAATCATCGTAGGATAATGCGTACTGGAAAAAAGCCCTGCCGACATTGCGCACCGCGTTGTCGCCAAGCAAGCGCTTGATGCGGGACCAGAGGTCCGATTGGGCTTTTTCGATGTTGAAGACGAGGGGCTCTTGATTGTAGCCTTCGACAGCGCCTTCCCAGGTGACGATCTCCAAGGCAACGAGCTCGGGCGCGGTGTTGGCGACAGCGGCCAAATCAGCGGCCAGCTCACCGCCATCAACGTCAACTGTGGCATACGGGGCCTTGCTGACAGCAACAGCCTTGACATTGGGAACCTCTCCCTTCTTGACCGTTGCGGTGGAAACATATTGCTCGCCATCCGCGACAGCGACGTCGCTCTCCAGGGCAACACCGTCAACGGAGAGGGTCACCTTGTAGAAGATGGCATCGCCGTCCGCATCCTCCGCACCGCTCGGCGTGGCGGAAACGGTGGAGCCCGTTTGAAGCGTCTCAGGCAGACCTAGAGAGGTCGGGGCTGTCGCGACGCGATCCACGTCGTTGATGGTGACGTTGAAGATCGCTTCAGTGGAAAGGCCCGCGGCATTGGTCACGGTCGCCTTGATGACAAAGTCAGCGCTTTCGGGGCGGTCGGCTCCCGCAATGGTGTCATAGCCAGCGGTGGTGACGGCGATTCTGACATCGCGCCCTCTTTCATCGCCAGTGTATTCATCGACTACTTTATAGCTCCACCCTTCGGGAACCGTCCATTCGATGGGCTTGATGCCGATCTCGCCCTCATCGTTAGGGTCGTTGGCGGAAACGCCAATCTCAAATGTCGTGGCGGCGGCGGTACCTGCTTGGGCGGCTGCCGCGTCCTCGGTCACGACCTCGTCCATAACCTCCTCGTCCATGATTGTCTTGACCAGAGGCGGCCAGAACGAGGAGTAACTGACGGGAATGGTGACTTCGTTGCTGTCCACAGTACCGTCATTGACCTTGACGGTGATGCTTCCGTCGGTGAACTCTTCTTCGGCGTTCAGCACAGTGATTGTAACCGCAAACTCGCGACCATCAACAGCGCCCTGATTTGGTTCTACTGAAACCTTTGCGCCGAGCGCATCAATGGTGAAGGTGTCGGCCTCGTCCGCGTCGGTTATCGTGAAATTGACAGTGGCAGAGGTCGCCTCGCCTTTGGGTATGAAAACGCTCTCTGTGTCGGCTGCAAGCACAGGCGCGGTGTTGCCGATGATGGTAATTGTGGGGCACACAGCCTGGGTCACGACATCTATGATGGCGGGGCCATACGGCTGGGTGGTCGCAGTGATGACGGCATGCCAGGTATCACCCTTCTTGGTCTCGGATGCAAGAAGTTTTTCGCCAACATATGCATCACCAGAGCCGCTAGCCCATTCGATCCTGTAGGTAATCGTGTCGCCGTCCTCGTCGGTGGCTTCGGCGTAAACAACGGTGATGTCATCATTGGTGGTCGGTGAAGCGGGTACGTATTTGATGAATGTCGGAGCAGTCTGCGGATGGTCGTCATCCTTATTGTTTTGGCTGTCAACATTGGAGTAAATCTGCTCAACCTTAATTCCCTGGGGAGCTGCAAATGCACTCACAGCTAAGCAAGCCACAAGCATTCCCATCAGCTTAAAACTTGTCAGGTAATTTTTCTTCATGTTTTTCTCTTGTTTTTATATTGTCAAGACACACAAACACAAAACGAAATAATATATGGTAGCAGTCTAGACAGTCAAGCTCGTTTTAAATCTTTTGGGTCTAATGAACTAAAAAAGGACAGGAGGGACGGGAGAGACGGGAGGGACAGCAAAATGGTGTTAGCCGCTCTATCCCGTCGCTCCCGTCCCTTTAGAATTGTCCCTTCCCCCTCACCCCTGCAAATCCTGAAGGAGGGCGGTGACAAGGGAGGGGCGCATGGTCTGATTTGGAGAGGCCAGGACATGCTGCGCGTGGAAGAGGGTCGCCTCGGCGTCAGGGATGACGGCAAGGAAGGCGCCCGCCGCGCCGCCCCAGCCGTAATCGTGCGTGTCGCATCCAGGCTTCGGGCAGCGCACTCCAAGACCATAGGAGTATCCAGGCCGTTCAAAGACCTGCTGGACCTTGCCCGCAATCTGCGGGTGAATCATTTCCGCAATCGTATCGTGGCGGAGTATTTGCTCACCAACGCGTAAAGCCTCCAGAAAACGGATATAGTCATCGACGGTCGAGACACACCCTGCCCCGCCGCTCTCATACTTTGTTCCAAGCTTATAGGTCTGGATTCTTGGGCCGCAGGGGTCGAAGCTCTTTGTCTCCGCATTATAGCGGTACTGTGCGGCGATGCTCCCCAGTTCCTCATCTGGCAGCAGGAAGGTCGATTGGCTCATCCCGATGCGTTCAAAGATGTTGGCCTTCACATAACTACCGAACCGCTCGCCAGAAACGACCTCCACAATGGCGGCCAGGACATCGTGGCAAAGGCTGTAGTTCCAGCTTTCGCCTGGCTCGAAAATCAGCGGGTCAAGGGCCAAGTAGTTCATCGCCTGCCGTGTCGAGAGGGTGCCATTTGTCTCCTCCTTGCCGCGAAGAAGATTTGGCGAGGAGCAATTGTAGGTCAGGCCAGCCGTCATCGTGAATAGATGCCGCACGGTCATGGTGGTCGCGACGGGCTGCAACTGGTCGTCGCACCGCTTTTGAAGATGGCGGAATTCAGGGAGATACTCATACACGGCGTCATCCAGCCCCAAACGCCCCTGTTCAACAAGCTGAAGCGCCGCCGCGCAAGTTATCGGTTTGGAACAGGAGTAGATGTTATACCGCTCGCTGCCATCGATTGGCTTCGTCCGTGCCTCGTCGGAAAAACCCGCCTGATGCCGAAAGACGCATTTGCCCTTGTGGTAGATGACGCAGTCAATCGAGGGAATCCCCATCTTTTCAAACTGCGCCAACAGTTCCATGACCTGACCGTTTTGCTTCATAATACCTTGTCCGTTAGGCAAATTTCTTGATCACGGTATAGTGCTCGTCCACTGCGCCGTCCAGCGCGAAGAAGGTGCAGCCCTTCATGCCTGCATCGACGCACTCGTTTATATAGCGTTCCACACGGTCGGGAGGATTCACGCCCAGAGAGCTCTTCAGGCCGATGCCCGTATAGAAGGTCGATTTCATGTCCTTCGCCAGACGAACATGCCCTTTAAGCACCTCGCTGAAGGTTTCAGGCACAATGTGGTAGTTCATGCTGGAGATGATGTCCAGGAGTCCCTCCTCGCCCCAGGCAGCCCAGTCCTGCCCTTCGAGGACCGCAGGCCCGAGGCCATAGACGGGCGGTTTTGGCAAATCGGCCTGCATGGCGTAGTTGGCGCGCGCCGCCATGGACAACTGCAGACCGTATTTGGCGGTCAACGCACGGTATTTCCGAACCAGGTCGGTGATGAAGGCGTTCTTCCAGGCGAACTCTTTGTAGATGACGGCGGGGGCCTTGCGCTCCTCCTCGGTCAGTTGCTCTTTGCCGAAGTACTTCAGGCGAAGTGCGCGGCAAGCAGGACACTGGCAGGGGCATGCCACCGAGCCGACGGCATTGTCGTCGCGAATGTAGTCCAGGTGGATGCCGTCGATGCGCTTGCCCTGGGCACGGATGAGCGCCTCGACGTCAGGCAGAATCCGCTCGCGGACGGCGACATCGTTCACGCAGGGGTAGAAACTTTCCTTGCAGCCATCCCAGTGCTCGGCGTCCGTAAGGCGTTTCATCAGCTTGTCATGCAGTTCGGGACTGCGGAAGGGGATAATCCAGATGTGCACCTTCAGCCCCAGCTCCAGCGCGACATCCAGATAGGGGTCGAGCGGAAGTCCATTGGGTTTATCAGGCAGAGTGAAGAGTGTGGAAATGCCTGCGTCGGCGGCCATGCCGAGTCGGCGTCTCACTAGCTCCATGTCGATTTTTCCATCCTTGGCATATCTGGCGTGATGGTCCCAGGCGGTCAAAACTAGTTTGCTCATCATTTCTCCTTTTTGTACAACATACAATGGCAGAAACCCTCGAAATCGGGGTCCTTTATCTGGTCGCGGAACTCCTTGCACATGCACTTTGTCTCAGGGGTCCGCTGAAGACGACAGGGACAGTAGCCGCCCGTGCGCTCAAGCCCCTCCTTGATGGTCTTGACCACCTCGGCGTCGGGATTCAATACAATCTTCATCGTGTTTACCTCCACTTTTTGGGAGAGTGGCCTCTTACCCATGCACGCACTTTATCAGCAGTTTTTTCAGGCTGTCAGGCGTAATGGGCTTAATCAGAATATCGACCAGTTCGTTCTCACCTGCATTGTTTTTCACCTCGACGTCCGCAGTGATGGCAGCCACGGGCAGCTTGGCAAGGCCTGGCATCGCATGGATGGCCTTCACCATCTCCATACCATTCATGCCAGGCATCCAAAGGTCCGTGAGAACCAAATCGACTTTGTATTTTTTCAGGAGAGAAAGAGCCTCGGTCGGGTCTGTGCAGATATGGCATTCGGCGCCGAAACGCTCCAGGAATTTGGAGGTGATCTTCAGGTTCAGGGGCACATCGTCCACCACGAGGATCCGCAGTCCCTTGGGCACCTCCAGCGCTTCAGCCACCTTCTGCGGCGCCTGCTTTGCCGCCGCCCTGCTGACAAAGCCCACATTCGGGATGGAAATACGGAAAAGACTCCCCTTGCCTATTGAGGAATCAACATCTATGGAGCCGCCAACCTGTTCGAGAATCGCCTTGACAATGGGCAACCCGAGACCAGTGCCGTTCTGCGTGCGCTGCCCGCGGATTTCATGGTGGACAAAGGGGTCAAACATAATCTTCTTAATAACCTCGTCGATTCCATTGCCCGTGTCCTTCACCTCCAGCTCCAGGACGCCGACATCACGGGTGGTCGGCTTGAAACGTACCTCGCACGAAACCGTACCCTCAATCGTGAATTTCATCGCATTGCCGACAAGATTATCCAGCACCTGGCGCACGCAAAAGTCGTTCAGCTTGACAATCGGAAAATCATCGCGTTCGATGGAGCACACCAGCTTCACTTCGGAGGCCGCCTTCGGCTCGTATTCTTGCTTCAATTCATCAAGGAGAGCCACCATGTCGCAGTCACCATTCTTCACATCCACCCGTCCTGATACGACATTATTCAAAAGCATGATGTCATCCAGGAGATTCAGCAGGGCATTTGCGGGCTGCCTGATTTCACCAGCATACTCATGAGCTTGCGCGAGGGTCAAATCCTGCGTGTCCATGCACTTGGCAAAACCGATGATGGAGTTGAGCGGAGTGCGTATCTCGTGGCTCATGGCCGTCAGGAATTCGCCGTGAGCGCTGGCCGACTCCTTGGCATCCACCAGGGCGAGATGCAACCGCTTCTCCTTGGCGGCAATCTCCTTCAGCATGCTGCTGCGGTGGAGCGCCAACTCGATAATCTTCCCCACATCCTGCACAATGAAGCCGTCCATCTTGCTGAAGGCCTCGCCGCTCTTCTTCAGGAAGCACAAGATACCCCATAGCTTCTCGTCATGGTAAATGGGCATGCAGATGACGGATTGCGCGCCGTCCGCATCCATGACAGAATCCAGCAGACGGGCATCGCCGCTGGTATCCGCCTCATCCCCGCGCCTCCGCATCTTCAGCTCACGGCCAATGCTTTCCTTGAGGCTGCAGATAGCGTCTAGCAGAGTATCGGAAAGCTTGGCTCCCACCTCTACGTTCCAATAGTTGGAGCATTGGGGCTTCTCCCCGTCGAAGCTCACAACCACGTTACTAGATGCATCAAGAAGCTGGCTCAAGGAGGCCAGCATCGGTGGCAGGCAGGCAAGGGCGTCGTCCTGAAGCGGCAGCGCCTGAAGTGCCTCATGGGTGATTTCAAGGGAGCGACGCTGCTTGATGGACTCGGTCATATCCAGCTCGACGCCGATGATCATATCGTGGCCATCTGGATCCTTGATGTGCCGCTTCACGCAGAAAAGATTCATAAGGCGATGGGGCGTCTTCATCGCAATCATTCCAGACCAGGAGCCATTCTCCCTGGCGAGGCGGTCGCTGTCCTCAAAGGCGTCCGCCCTTTCGCCAAAAAGCTCGCGGCTAGTCTTGCCCTTGACATAGCCCTTTTCCCAGCCCATCGCGTTCTCTAGGTAATCGCTGGCAAGCAGGTAGCGAATTTCATCGCCGCACTCCTTGATGAACGCCGCGCACGGCATCGTGGAGAGGATGCCTGAAAGCAACTCGGAGATTTTCCTGAAGTGGCGCTCGCTGTTGAGAAGCGCCGTCTGGTCGGTGAAGGCCTGCACCACGTTCACGACGACACCATTGTCGTAGATCGGAACGGTGGAGACGCTGTACACGCGGCTACCAAATGACTCCGAAGTCACAATGGTCTTCCCTGTGACAAAAGCCTTGTTGACGGGGCATTCATCCTTTTTGTCCTTTGCGCAGAACTCATGCATGCATTTGCCTGAAGCCAGCCTGCGCTCCATTCCAAAACTAATCTCCTTCGCCTTGTCATTGGACATGACCGCCTGGTGCTTGGTGTCAAACATGACCATGGCAACGGGGGAGGCGTTGAAGATGCGCTCCCGCTGCTCGGTTGCCATGTTCAACTGATGTCTGGTGTCCTCCGCGTTCATGTAAATGTTGAGGGTATGAACATAGACGTCCAGCATCTGCTTCATGCCACCCGCATCCTCCCTTTCCTCGTCAGGCGCATAATAGGAGATGCTGCCTGTCAAGGCCACATAGCCGTTCAGCTTGCCATTGGCGGCGCGAATGGAGCAGATGGCCAATATCCCCGCGTTCGTCTTCGCAAAGAAGACATTCGCTAACTCTGCCGCCATCTCCGTGCGCTTTGCATCGTTGACCTCCACCAGAATCTTCCCGCTGGGAAGCACTCTGGCGGAGATTCTGTCCAGCGACATCTTTTCATCCACGAGTTCGGCCAGGGTACTCCGCTGCAAGTCGTATTCCTCCTGTCCCTGGACGGCATGAAGGTGCCCCCCATCGGCCCCGTCATCGACATAGAAGAAGAGGTTGTCCTCATCGTCCTCCTCCGTGTTGTTCGCGCGTTCGCCAAAGAGGACAATCCAGCACTGCTCCATACCCGTCTCCAGGCAGATGAGCTTGCAGATATACTCGAATGCCTGTCGCTTGTCATGGTTGCTCAGAAGGAATTCCAGGCAACTCTGGGACTGGCGGCTCGTACGCAGGCTCTGCTCCGCCATGCGGTTGGCATCCTCAAGTTCATTGACCACATCACGCGAACGGAGGCGCTGGTGATTCAGGATGAGAATCGTCAGCAGGAGGGCCAGCACGACGAGGCAAACCAGAATGGCAATCACCTTCTCCGTGGAGATGAGTTGCCGTGCCCTTGGAATAGAGGTGGTGACAAGGCAGTTGCTCAGCTCATCCTGCGGTATGATGGAAAGCGTCTTCTCGAAAAGAGCCTTCAAAGAGGGGTCAACATGTTTACTAAACATGAAACGGAATGGAGCTTTGGCGCGACTGGCAGGCATCTGCTGAATGACCAGGTGCTTATATTTTGAACTGCGCCAAAGCCTGTTCTGGGCGGCATAAAGATAATCCACCAGGTAGTCGGCCTCCCCCATGTTGACCGCCTTATAGCACTGGTCCATATTCTCGTATTTTTTCGCCCTCCCCTTACCGTTGTCATAGATGCTCCTGTTGCTGTAGTCATCCGCCACGACAGCAAGAGACTGGCGCGTAAGGCTAGTGAAGACCTCGTTCTTGCGGCAAACCCGCACCATGGGAATCATGACGCACTCATTGCTCCACTCGGCGGCCTCCATGGGTTCGCAGTTTCCCCCGTAGCACACCCAGATGTCCGACTCCCCCTTTGCCAAACGATATCTTGCTCCAACAGAACTCTTCGGTTCCAGATAGTGGAATGTCAATCCACTCTCACGCGAGATGATATCCAACAGGTTTTTGGTAAATCCGAAGACCTCTCCCTTCGCCTCATCATAGTCCTTCAACGGCGGAGCCAGAACTGAAACATCAACGCGGAGGAGTTTCTCTTCATCCGTATCCTGTTCCTTTTCTGCAGCCTTGTCTTCATTATCAACAACACCGTCTTGAAGCTGCGCCACAGGTAGCCTCCATACGACTGCCTTGCCAGCTATTCTGGCAGCATACACCACGTCCAATGGCATCAGTAGCGCCCAGGCGATTATCGCCGCAAAAACTCTCATGGTTTTTCTTAGATTCATAAACTATGTCTGAAATGGGAAGGCAACTTATCGTGCGGATTTAGACGGATGGCGTCAAGCCCAAAGCTTCTTGTAGAGGTCGGCAACACGATTTCTGCAGAGGGAAATCATCTTCGCGGCGGAACGGTCTCCTGCAAAGTACTTCATCATCAGCCTCCCCTCCTCGGCGCATTCGTCATGATGAAGCGGAAGAATCTCCCGCAGGCAGAAATAGGCGAACTTCACATAGCGGAAGCGTCCGTGCAATTGGGGAGCCTCCTCTTCTATCGCATGGACTGCCACGCTTCGCTCTGCGCGAATCGCTTCGCTCAAGTCCGCAAACTCGCATGACGGAGCAAAGATAATGGTGTAGTACCAGTTGAAAAGCCCCTTGTTCACAGTGCCGTGCGAATCGGAGATGCCCACCACGGGAATACGCTTCCCCTGCTCACGCATCTCGCTCCAGAGGGAGACCTGGAGCGAGTTCGCCTCGGCCTGGTGCTTCCAAAAACCGCCGATGAGTTCGAACGCGTCAAACTCCCCCGTCTCGAAGAAGGCGCGCAACAGCGCATCGCTGACATTGAAATGGTCGCCGTAAATCCAGTAGGGATGGCAAAGGATGGAGATGCCGCCTGCCTCGCGTATCTTTTGAAAGACCCATCTGGACGAGGCAAAACGGTAGAGGTCATCGCCCTTCAGGTAGGGTATCCTGATCTTCTTCTGGATGGCGGCGACTTCCTTCTCATATTGCTCGGTCTGCCTGTGAAGGTCATTCACGCTGAAGGAGCCTCCGAAGTTGATATGATGCACGCAATTGCGGGGCGGATGAACCTCCTCGCCAGGGAAAACCCTGAAATCCGTGTCCAGCTTCTTGAACGCCTCGACGACCTCCAGGGAGGGGCCATACTGATGATGGTCCGTGAGCGCGAAAAAGTCGAACCCTGCCCGCCTGTAGTTGGAGGCGACAAAGACGGGGCTCTCCTTCCCGTCGGAGCGACAGGAGTGAAGATGAAAATCCCCCTTCCAGGGTCTGCAGGAAAAGAGGTCCTTCTCCACTGCATACAGGCAGAACTCCGTCTTGACGGAACGCGGACCGTTGTTCTCCCAGGAATCGGTCAGGACGATGGTGTACTCCTGCTCCTTGTCTGGCGTGAAGGTCACCTTGATGGCCCCGTTTTTGATGACCAGCGGAATCTCGTTCTTGATGTATGTTTCACGCTCTGAAAGCAGAAGTGTATAGTTATGCCCCTCCATTATGGCCGCATGGTCATATTTGGGGCGAATGGTGACTGTCACCTTCTTGCCGACTTTCAGCACTTTCGGAAATACTTCGTAACTGTAATCCTGAGATTTCATGTGTTTGTTCCTCTGTGTTTGGAGAAGAAAAGAATATGCATATAATTATACAACTACTTTATGAAAAATACTACCTGCGATTATGAAAAAAACTGTCTCCAATGAAAAAATTGCTATGAAAAAGCATTGCAGAGGGTGAAAAATGCACCCTCCTCTTCTGGCAAAATGAAAGATGTGGAATTATGTTATGTGAGAAAGAGGCAGAGGCCTTCGAAACCACGGGTGCATTTTTAGAAAACACGCTTACCAAGGAGCACACACATGCTTAGGTTCAATCCCATTTCTCTTCAAAATGTCAAGTTGTCCGATTCGTTCCTTGCAAAATGGGTGAACCTGAACAGCAAAAGCGTCATTCCATACAATATCCAACGCTGCAAGGAGACAGGGCGGATCGACGCCTTCAAACTCAAATGGAAAGAAGGAATGCCCAACATGCCGCATGTATTTTGGGATTCGGACTTCGCCAAGGTCATCGAGGGGATGTGCCTCGACCTCATCTCCCATCCCGACAAAAAACGCGAAAAGGAACTGGACAAATATGTCGATCTCATCATCTCCGCACAGCAGCCAGACGGCTACCTGAACACCCATTTCACCGTCGTGGAGCCTGAAAAACGCTGGTCGCACCTGGGGCGCGCCCATGAACTCTACTGCGCAGGTCACCTAATGGAGGCGGCAGTCGCCCATTTCCAGGCAACTGGCAATCGAAAATTCCTCGACTGCCTTTGCCGCTATGCCGATTATATCGCCAAAGTCTTCGGCAAGAAAAAGGGGCAGAAGAAAGGCTACCCTGGTCACGAGGAGATCGAGCTGGCGCTCTGCAAGCTGGCGGATGCAAGCGGCAATAAAAAATACGCGGAACTGGCAAAGTACTTCATCGACCAGCGTGGTCAGAAGCCAAACTATTTCGTGGAAGAGTGCAAGAGGCTGAACCTCCCAGTGCCCGCCAGCTTTGACAACGTGCAGGCGCACATCCCCGTCCGTGAACAGAAGGACGCCGTTGGACACGCCGTGCGCGACATGTACCTTTGCTGCGGCATGGCTGAAGTCGCCGCACGCTTCGACGACAAGGAGCTCCTGAAGGTCTGCGAAAACATCTACGACAGCGTGACGAAGCGCAGGATGTACATCACGGGCGGCATCGGCTCAAGCGAAAAGGGCGAGCGCTTCACCGCCGACTATCACCTGCCGAACGCCTACGCCTACGCGGAATCTTGCGCCTCCATCGGACTGGCACTCTTTGCCATGCGCATGGGAAACATTACAGGAGAAGCCAAGTACTTCGAGACGATGGAACGCGCTATCTTCAACGGCATCCTCAGCGGATTGGCCTTGAACGGAACTGAATTCTTCTATGAGAACAAGCTTGAGGTCAACCAGGCAATTGCGGACGCCGTTGGCCACCACGAGGGCATTCGCCAGCCCTGGTTCAACTGCTCTTGCTGCCCGACAAACTTCTGCCGATTCCTGGCGCAGATTCCCCAGCTTGCTTTCTCATATACCGACAAGGCCTTCCGCGTGAACATGCCTATCAACGCCGAAATCGACCTTCCCATGGCGGACGGACGACTGAAAGCGACCATCACAGGCGACTACCCTCAGCGAAACTATTACACCCTGCGCATTGAGGAAACCTGCAAGAAACTTGAGATTTCCCTGCGCATCCCCGCATGGGCGGACAACACAGCCGTCTATATGAACGGAAAACTGGTTTCCAGGAATCCCAAAGAGTTCTACAAAGCAAAAGGGCCCTTCAAAAAGGGCGACGAGATTGAAGTCCACTATGACTTGAATGTCCATTTCAATTATGCGGACCCGCGCGTCTCCGACGCTGCGGGCAAAGTCGCACTCTCCTACGGGCCGTTCATCATGGCGCTGGAAAGCATAGACAATGAAACCGCCGACATGAGCACAATCCTCATCAACACGGCCAGCACCTTCTGGCCCTCATTGGTAAAGGGTCTGCCAGGCCTAATCGGCATCAAGGGCAGTGGCTTCATCGAAACGGCAGCGGAACCAGGAATCCTTTATTCCAGCAAGCCACCTAAACGCAAGGCATGCACCATCACGGCTATCCCCTATTGCCTTTGGCAGAACCGCGGCCCCTCCAACATGGCTGTATGGTTCAGGAGGGCTTGATTTCAAGGGACAGGAGGGACAGGAGAGACGGGAGGGACGCAAGGGGCATCGACAGGAGGGCAAATTCTCAAGGGACTGGAGCGACGGGAGGGACTGGAGCGACGCAAGGGGCAAGATTACTTGGGACATGCCCTCTTGTCGATGCCACTTGCGTCGCTCCCGTCTCTCCCGTCGCTCCAGTCTCTCCCGTCGCTCCAGTCCCTTGAGAATTTGCCCTCCTGTCCGTGCCACTTGCGTCGCTCCAGTCCCTCCCGTCCCTCAAGTCCCTTGAAAAATGGCCCTCCTGTCCGTGCCCCTTGCGTCGCTCCAGTCCCTCCTGTCCCTCAAGTCCCTTGAGAATTTGCCCTCCTGTCCGTGCCCCTTGCGTCCCTCCCGTCCCTCCCGTCCCTCAAGTCCCTTGAAAATTTGCCATCTATCTCGCCGCTTTTGCGACAATGGCGGAAAGCGCGATGAGCGCCAGAACGTTGGGCAGAACCATCAGTTGGTTGAACATGTCCTGCAGCTCCCAGACCAGGTCATTCTTCACAACCGTGCCAAGAAAGATGAAAGCAATGGAACAGGCGGAATAGATGACGACATATTTCCGCCCGAAGAGATACTCGAAGTTGATTTTGCCAAAGAAATTCCAGCTCAGGATGGTGGACAGCGCAAAGAAGACCAGGCAGACGGCAACAAAGAGATTCCCCACTGTCGCATTGGAGACGGACGCGAAGGCAATCTGGACGAGATTGGTCTTCTGCAGCCCCGCGCTTTCCAGCAGCTGCGTGTAGGTGGAACCTGTCGCGCCAGCCAGCGGGCCATCGCCCGCATAGATGGTTGAGATGACGATGAGGGCGGTCATCGTCAGCACCACGAAGGTATCGATGAACACCCCGACCATGGCGGCTATTCCCTGCGTGTGCGGCAAATCCACATTGGCCATCGCGTGCGCGTGGGGTGTGGAGCCCATACCCGCCTCATTGGAGAAGAGTCCTCGCTTCACCCCCTGGCTGATGGCAGTTTTCAGCGCATAGCCGATGCTGCCGCCAATGAGCGCCTCGGGGTTGAAGGCATACTTGAATATCATGGCGAATGTCTCTGGTATGAAGCGGATGCGGATTGCCAGGAGAATGAGGCCGCCTACCAGATAGAGGACGGCCATCAGGGGCACCAACTTCTCCGTCACATGCGCGATTCTGCTCAGGCCACCGATGAAGATCAGCATGGAGATGATGGCGATGACAAGACCAATGCTCCAAGTGGGAACGCCAAAGGCATTATGGCAAACTTCCCCGATGGAATTCGCCTGAACCATGCAGCCAATGAGTCCCAGCGAAAGAATGGCCGCCACCGCGAAGAAGACCGCGATGTATTTGCCGAAGAGGTTCGGGAAGGCCTTCTTCATGTAGTAGGTCGGCCCGCCGTGAATGGTATGCTCGTCCAGCTTGACACGGGTCTCCTGCGCCAGAATCGCCTCCGCATAAATGGTTGCCATGCCCAGGAAGGCGATGAGCCACATCCAGAAGATGGCTCCTGGGCCACCTGTAAGAATGGCTCCCGAGGCGCCTACGATGTTGCCTGTCCCCACCTGTGCGGCAATTGCGGTAAAGAGCGCCTGGAGAGAGCTCACACCCGAGCTTCCAATGGCTCCATGAAGACTGAAATGACTGAACGCATCCTTGAAGCCCTTTCCTAGGCAGCGCACCTGCACAAAGTGCGTCCGTATTGTAAAGAACAGCCCAGTGAAAACCAGAAGCGTGATGAGAACGTAGTCGGAAAGATAGCTGTTGACAGAGCAGACAAAACTGTATAGAGTATTCATGTTTCGTTTATGGGGAAGGGATGTATAGTAACCTAAAGGTAACTATTCAGAAGAGTAAGCCGCGTAGCGGCGGCAAGAGCATAGCCGTGGGTGAAGCGAGCGCCATCGGCGCGAGCAAAACCCACGGGCTGGCGATCCCCCAGTTCCTTTGCGCCATGCAGCATAGCACAGCGGAGCGGCATGGCGCAGAAAAGCTGGCAGCTTGTGCCAATATGCTCCCCTTCTGAATAGTTACACCTAAAGAATATTACTTTACCCTCACATTCTCCATTCTGCAAATCTGGAAAAGGCAGATTTCCGACAAAAAACTTCAAAAGGGAATTGCAGGAGCAAAAAAAAGGTTTATTTTATGAGGTAAATAAAAAAGTGAATTATATACTTGAGTTTCCTGACGACATTATCCCTCATTGGTCGATGGCCTGGATGCGCCTTGCCGCTTCGCTGCGCTACGCGGCAAGGCGCACGGGGACTGGGGTAGGCATCTGACCGTGGGTTTTGCTTCGCCGCTGTCGCGGCTTCGCTCTACCCACGGCTATGCTCCTGCTGCCGCTTACGCGGCTCTTCTCTGTGGGTAAAGTCCAATCGACAACTAAAGTATATAATTCCCATAAAAAACACTATATCCCATTCCATCCCATGCAACCAACACCCAACGATATACATTCAGCGGTCACGCGCATCGCGGAGCTACTGACGGCACGAGGCGGTCATCCGCTTCTCGTGGGTGGTTGCGTGCGGGACGCAATCCTGGGCATTGAAAGCAAGGATTTCGACATGGAGGTCTATGGCCTCTCCATCGACGACATCCGCGACGCCCTTGCGTCTGAGTTCGCCCTTGATTTCGTGGGAATGGCCTTCGGTGTGTTGAAAGTCCATCACTTCGACATCGACATCTCGCTTCCGCGCGTGGAAAACAAAACCAATTCAGGCCACAAAGGCTTCGATGTCGCCTTCGTCCCCCACCTCAGCTACGCCGATGCCGCCAGCAGACGAGACTTCACCATCAACGCCATTATGCGCGACCCGCTGACAGATGAAATCATCGACCCGTGGCACGGACAGGATGACCTGCACAAAGGCATTCTACGACATGTCTCCAGCCACTTCACAGAAGACCCCCTGCGCGTGCTTCGTGCGATGCAGTTTGCTGCTCGCTTCAACTTTGAGGTGGCTCCCGAAACCATCCAGCTCTGCTCCACCCTCTCGCAGGACGAGCTCCCTCGCGAGCGTCTGGCCACTGAATGGGAGAAACTCCTGCTCAAAGGACGCACGCCTTCAACAGGCCTCCGTTTCCTGCGTGATTGCAATTGGATTCGCTACTATCCAGAGCTGGTTCCCCTCATCGGCTGCAAACAGGACCCCATCTGGCATCCAGAGGGCGATGTCTGGGAGCACACCCTGCGAGTCCTCGATGCCGCCGCAACCCTGCGGAATTATGACGAGTTGGACAACCTGATTCTGATGCTCGCCGCCTTGTGCCACGACTTCGGCAAACCAGCCGTCAGCGAAGTGGACTACCGTGGACGCATCATCAGCCATGGGCACGAGTCTGCGGGTCTCGCACCCACTCAAAGTTTCATGGCACGCATCTGGAACAGGCTGGAGCTGAATGCAGTCCTGCCTCTCGTCGATAAGCACATGCGCCCAATCATGTTTGTGACAAATAATGTGCCAGACAGGACATACAGGCGCCTCGCCCTGGAGGTCAAAAGCTTGGAGCTCCTCGCAGACCTCGCCGAGGCCGACATCCTTGGGGCCTCCCTTCCAGGAGAGGAGCGTGAAAGCCGTCTGCAGCCCATCACCGCCTTCCGCGAACGTTCACGCTCCCTCAATGTCAGCAGTTCCGCTCCCAAGCCCATCGTGCTGGGACGGTACCTGCTGGAACGGGGTTTCCAGCCAGGCCCGAAGTTGAAGCCTATCCTCAACCAGTGCTTCGACGCACAGTTGAACGGGGAGTTCAACGACTTGGAGGGAGGACTGAAGTTTTTAGACAAACTGCTAGCCAAGAAGGAGACCCCATGACGCTCCCCACCCTTGAAGAGCATCGCGCGCGCATCGCCAACATCGATGCCGCCGAACTGGACAACCTGAAATACTTTCGGCGGCACCGCATCCGTGACTATCTGCCAGGTCAAGGCATCTACTACCTCGGCGACTACCCTGAACGCTACTCCGTCGAGCCAACCGAATACGACTTCAACCACCTGAAGCAGCTCGCCGAAAACGGCGTCCAGCTCATCCAAGTCCACGAGGAATGGAACGACGCCGTTCGCCATCTCGGCGCCGACAAATTCTCCTGCTTCGACCCAAAAGGCATGACGAACTTCGTCAACCTCTGCCACTATTTCGGCATCAAGGTCATCCCCTACGTCTCCTCGGCCTATTTCCACGAGCCCGACCCCGACTTCCGTGAATCTTTCGCCGTCACAAACCACTACAATACGAAGAAGTACTGCACTGGATGCCACTTCAAGTACCGTGTCTGCTCGGCAGGCAGCCCTGAATGGCGCGACTATGTCCTCCCGCGCACCTTCCAGGCGATGGAGACATACGGCTTCGACGGCATCTACAATGACTTCCCGCCATACGGCCCCTACAAAGACCAGGGACTGCTCAAGCGTCCTGTCATCGGCAGCTACGACCCAGAAATCGAGGACCTGCTCAGCATCATCTACTCCGAAGTCAAGAAACGCGGCGGCATCTACAAGGTGCATTGCGGACATAACATGCCCGTCCCCGCCGTCGATAAGGTCTATGACTACCTTTGGATTGGCGAGGGCGTCGATACATCGGAAATCGGCGTTGGCAAGGACTACGACTACTACGTGGTCCCCTGCCAGCACAAAGAGCGCCTCACCTTCAAAGACCCCGATTACTATTTTGCGACCGTCATCCCTTTCCTGCAATTCCCGCTTCTGACCGCCTGCGGGCGACCCATGGGCGGCGGCGGGCTTCATGAAAAAGACCTCATCTACTACTCCAAAACAGGTGAATACAATTTCCGCGAGCGCATCGGCGAACACCGCAAGACACATCCGAACGGCCCCTACACCTACAGTCTCTGGTCATCAATCCCAGACGACCCTGGAGAATTTTCACGGTGGAGACGCTATCTGAAATTGTACAGACCGATGGTGACGGAAAACAGCATCGCCTACATCGAACTGAGAGAATGTGCCAACATCCTCTCACCGCTCCCCGAAAACATCTACACGTCCATGTTCGTGAACGAGAAGAAATACCTAGTGCTCTCCAATCTCTCGGAAGCCCCATACGATCTTCAACTTCGCGAAAACTGGACGGACAGGGTGACGCAGCTCTCCAGCACCACCTTCACCATTCAGCCCAAAACCATGATCTTCCTTCAGCAAGACAACTAAATAACCACCCCAAACCAAAAGGAGAACGACTATGAAGAAACTACTCTACACCCTCGCAACCGCAGGCGTTTTCGCGCTTGCCGCCAACACCTTCGCACAGCCTGGCAGACGCCCAGACGACAAGCCTGGCTTCCAGCAGCAAGGTCCAGTGCAGCCTGGCTTTAAACCAGGTGACCATCGCCCAGCGCAGCCCCATCCAGGCCCTGCCGCACCGCACCATGACCCCAAACCAGCACCGCATCATCCCGCACCTGGCCCAGCTGTTCCACACCACAACCCTGCACCAAAGCCACCAGCACCGCAACCAGTGCCACCTGCGCCACACCCGCACCCAGTGCCACCTGCGCCACACCCGCACCCAGTGCCACCCGCGCCACACCCGCACCCAGTGCCACCCGCGCCACACCCGCACCCAGCACCCATGCCGCCTGCACCAATCTACCGCCCTGGCTTCAAGACACACTCCCTGCCCAAACCGTTTGCGGTTGAGTACTACAGGGAGTGGATACGTCCCACCCACAAGCAGTACTTCACATTCATCTCCATGCCTGACACCATGCAGCTCCGCCTCTGGCCAGGCCAGGAGTTTGAAATCAAACTGGAAGAGGAACGGAAGGAAGGCTACACCTGGTTTGCCCGCTATGACGCCTATTATGTGGATGTCGATGTTGACCATGAGAAGGGACACCGAAACATCTTCGGCCACAGAGACCGCTATGCGGAGATTGAAATCAAGGGCAAACGCCCTGGAGCCTCCTTGGTCGAACTCATCTACGCCAACAGGATGGCCTGGGACAATGGCGAAGCACCTGAAAAGGTCATTCAAATCTTCGTACTAACCGAGTAAAAACACTCTCCCATGACCATACGTGACATTTGCATACGGATGGGCGAGCTGAATGCGTCCGACCTGTTTCTCAGCGTCGGGCGCATTCCTGCCATGCGGCAGCACGGAAGCGTCCTTCCCATGCCCGATACACAGCCACTTGTCCACCAGGATTTTGTTGATTTCATCCAGAAGCATCTGCCAGCAGGAACGCTTCAGCGCCTTGAGGCAGAAAAAGACCTGGATTTGAGCGCATCCCTTGAGATGGACCAGGCGACGCAAGCCCGCTTCAGGTGTAATCTGTCTTTTCAGCGCGGGCTTCTCTCCCTGGCGATTCGGCGTATCCCATCGGGTAAAATCTCACCCGCATTGCTGAACATTCCAGAATCAGTCATCAAGCTGGCCGATGCCCCGCGTGGCCTAATTTTGGTAACTGGCTCCACGGGCAGTGGCAAAACCACCACCCTCGCCTGTCTCCTCAACCACATCAACGAAACCTCCCGAAGGCATATTGTCACCATCGAAGACCCCATCGAATACCTGCACAGCGATGACAAATCCGTCATCTCACAGCGCGAAATCGGCAACGACACCAAGGACTTCGCCAGCGCCCTGCGCCACGTCGTCCGACAGAATCCCGATGCCATCTTCATCGGCGAAATGCGCGACCAGGAAACCATCCAGACCGCTCTCTCCGCCGCCATGACGGGACATCTCGTCGCCGCGACCATGCATACGATGGATGTGCCACAGACCATCGAGCGCATTCTGAGCTACTATCCAGAGGGGATGCGCGAGCAGGTCTCCCTGGATCTTTCCTACGTGTTGGTCGGCATTATCTCGCAACGTCTCCTGCCAATGGCGGAAGGCAAAGGACGCATCCCCGCCTTCGAGGTTCTCACCAGCACCCCGCTTGCCCAACGCCTCATCGCCAAGCACGACCTCGTCTCCCTGCCCGAACTCATCAAGACCAGCCCGAACGACGGAATGCTGACCTTCAACCAGTCCATCCTGAAACTCTACCATGCGGGAACCGTCACTTTGGAAACAGCCTGCGCCTTCTCGCCCAACAAGGACGAATTGCTCCTGCTTGTCCAGGGAATGAAAACAGGCATCGACACGCTCCGCCACTATTCCGCAAACATGGACGAGGGCCTGAGCCTCAAGAAACTTCTCCTGGCCGCCGTGATGTTCAAGGCCTCTGACATGCTGCTCACGGCAGGTGCATCACCTACCCTGCGTATCGACGGCATCCTTCGAACCTTTGAAATGCCCTATAGAATGCCTGACGGCTCCATGCAGTACATAGAGATGCCCCTCCTCGCCCCAGGCGACACGCAAAAACTTCTTTTCAGCGTGCTGAATGCCACCCAGCGAGCCGACTTCGAGGAACAACGCGAAATCGACTTCGCGCTCGCCATACAGGGGCTTGACCCCAGGGACAATGCGGAAAAGGAGTACCGCTTCCGCGTCAACGGCTACTACCAGAAGGGAAGCATCGCGGCAGCCTTCCGAGCCATCCCCAGCGTTATCCCAGACCCCGTCACCCTTGGCATCCCGCCGCAGATACTGGAACTGGCCAAACGGCAGCAGGGACTGGTACTTGTAACGGGGCCGACGGGCTCTGGCAAATCCACCACCCTCGCCACCATCATCCAACTCATCAACAAGACCAGACCCTGCCATATCATCACGATTGAAGACCCCATCGAATTCGTCCATACCAACCAAGTCGCCGTCATCGACCAACGAGAGCTCAACTCGGACACGCACTCCTTCGCCAACGCCCTGAAATATGTGCTAAGGCAAGACCCTGACGTCATCCTCGTCGGTGAAATGCGCGACATGGAAACTATCGCGACCGCCCTGACTGCCGCCGAAACAGGACACCTCGTCTTCGCCACGCTTCACACGAACGACGTGACCCAGTCCGTTGACCGCATCATCGATGTATTCCCCGCAGACAGGCAGAACCAGGTGCGCGCGCAACTCGCAGCCTGCCTGGAATGCATCATCTCTCAGCGGCTCCTCCCGCGCGTTGCGCCCGCCGCCAACGCTGACAACGCCATCTCACCTGGACGCGTCGCCGCCTACGAAATCCTCATGGCCAACACCGCCATCAAGGCAATGATTCGCGACAAGAAGACACACCAGCTCGCGGGCATGATGGAAAACTTCTCTGCAGAGGGCATGATCACCATGGAGCGCGCCGTGAAGAACCTCTACGAGGCTGGCGTCATCAGCAAGGAGACATACCTCTCCATGATGCCACGCGACCAGGTCTCCAATATCCTCCGCAACCGAAAGGCATACAACATTTGAAACAGTTTTTTCTACATCAGGAAATAAACCATGGCTTTTCTCACTTGTCATTTCAAATCCGACGTTCTCGGCAAGGCATGCGCGATGAACGTCATCATCCCGCAGAAACCCAGTAGAAAGGATTGTCCCCCCTATCCTGTCCTCTACCTGCTCCATGGCTTGAGCGACGACTACTCCATCTGGTCGCGCCTCACCTCCATCGAACGCTACGCCTGGGACTACGAGGTGGCCATCGTGATGCCAGACGGCGAACGCGGCTTCTACACCGACGCGCAGGTCGGCTTCAAATACTGGACAATGCTCAGCCAGGAACTGCCTGAAATCGTTGCCAACATCTTCCCCATCAGCCGCAAACGCGAAGACACCTTCGCAGCGGGCCTCTCCATGGGCGGATACGGCGCCTTGAAGCTGGCCCTCAAGCAACCCGACAAGTTTGCAGGAGCCGTCGGCATCTCTACCGTCGCCGACATCAAGGACTGGTTCACCAACGTCCGCGCCACCCCTGAAATGACCAATATCTTCGGCTCCAACGAAATCATCGACCGCGAGGGCAACGACCTTTTCGCATTGGCGGAGTCCGCGAAAGAGACCGCAAATCCGCCCAAAATCATGACCATCTGCGGCACGGAAGACTTCCTCTACCAGAACAACCAAAACCTCCGCAACCACTTCCTGAAAATTGGCTACCCTGGCTATGAATACCGCGAAGGTCCAGGAGTCCACACCTGGTCTTTCTGGGATCAGTGGATTCAGGTCGCCCTGAAATTCCTCTTGGAGAAATAGTGATGCGCATCAATGTCCGTGACCTGGGGGCTGTCGGCGACGGCAAGACTCTCGAAACGCAGGCCTTCCAACGCGCGACCGACGTCGCAAAGGCGGCCGCCGAGCATACTGTCATTGTCGTACCGCCTGGCTGCTACATCTGCGGCACCATCGAGCTCCCCTCCCGCACCACCCTCCACCTGGAGGCGGGAGCCACCATCAAGGCCTCCACGGAGATCCGCGACTTCCAGCGAAATCCCTATATCTTCCAGACCCTCAACCTCCCGTCGGACAGCCCATACTATGACTTCCTCCCCTACTACTTCATCGGCTCGCACAACCAGGAGGAGGTCATCATCGACGGCGACGGTGTCATCGACGGCACTGGCGAAGCCTTCTGGGAGGAGGTCTGCTTCGACGGTATGCCCCCCATTGAGAATGACCCAACCTTCCCCGCCAGCTACAGGGTGCTTAAACCCAAGCTGTCGCGCCCTGTCGTTGTCAGCTTCTGGAAGTGCCAAAACATCATTGTGCGTGGAGTGCGCATCAACAACGCCTCTGCCTACACTGTCTGGCCGCAGGGGTGCGACAATGTGCGCATCCAGGACATCACCATCCGCAACAGCTTCCTCGGCCCCAACACCGACGCATTGGACATCGACTGTTCCAGCAATGTCATCATCACAGGTTGCGATATCGCCGCAGGCGACGACTGCATCGCCCTGAAGTCCGATTCCGCTCGCATGGGCGAGGAGAAGCCCTGCGAACATGTAGTCGTCGCCAATTGCATCTTCGCCTCTACCGCCTGCGGCATCCGCATCGGCTACGAGGGCGACGCTCCCATACGCGACTGCTCCTTCTCCAACATCGTCATCCACGATTCGAAGAACGGGCTGGACATCCTCTCCATCACGCCAATCAAGCGCCCGCACTTCCTCCACGGCACCCCCATAGAGCGCATCGCCTTCACCAACATCGTCATGCGGAACGTCGCACGCCCATTTTTCGTGTGGAGCGGCACAGAGAACGATACCTGCCCCAACTCCTCGTACATACGCGACCTGGTGTTCTGCGACATCGTGGCGGAGGCCTGTGGCGGCAGTTTCATCGGCTCCAAGGACGGTGCCCCCGTCCAGAATCTCCTCTTGTCCAACGTGCGCATCCACCTGAAGGAGCATCCCTATTTTAGGAGAGCACAGCCCATTGACTACCCGAACGTCTGGGGTGCAGGTCGAATGCCCGATGTACTTCGCCTCCATAATGTCGCAAATTGCAGGCTCTCGTCGCTACAGCTCTCGCGTGAAGGCGAAACTGACGACTTGAAAACCATTGAGCCCCCTGCGCTCCTCCGCTGGAACCACGCTTCACAGCTCGTGATTGACAACGTCCTCCAATCCTCCGACGGCAAATCATTCGCATGACTGAATCCAACACACAACCAACGCTTGAATCCCTTGCCCAGGACGTCGCCCTCTGCCGCGCATGCCCTCTGGGGGCAGGACGCACCAACGCCGTCTTTGGCGAGGGAAATCCAAAGGCAGAATTGATGTTCATCGGCGAAGGCCCTGGGCGCGATGAAGACCTACAGGGACGCCCTTTCGTCGGACGCGCTGGCCAACTCCTCGACAAGATGATTGCCGCCATGGGCTTCCGCCGCGACCAGGTCTATATCGCCAATGTGGTCAAATGCCGCCCACCAGGCAACCGCACGCCTCTGCCCGACGAGGCCGCTGCCTGCGGCAACTACCTGCTCTGGCAGATTTACCTTATCCGTCCGAAGGTCATTGTCCTTTTGGGGGCCACTGCTGCGCACTACCTTCTCAACGACCAGCGCGGCATCATGCGTCTGCGCGGCAACTGGCTCGACTACCAAGGCATCCCCGTCATGCCAACCTACCACCCCGCCTTCCTCCTCCGACAGGAAGCCGCCAAACGCGATGCCTGGCACGACCTCCAACTCGTCATGAAACGTCTTAGGGAGTAAACGACGACATGCGTCGTCGGACAAACCACCCTCATCATTAACTATGCAAAATTCGATAAAAACCGCCCCCCTTCCGCCAGCCTGAAGGAGCTGATGGGTCAGGCATTAACCATCGCAGAGTTATTTATCTATAACAACAGCTTCATCAGCATTGACATTTACGATCTGGCTGAAAAAAACTATTTTGCTCCTGCGAAGTTGCGTCTTTACAAATATGCATTATATTCATTATTTGCGTTTTATTGTGTAATAAAAAAATAATATAACCATAGGAGAATAGACGTGACATTTTTCTCACAACTTAATGGAATGCTGGCGGCCGCAGGTGCTGGCAATGCCTCACCGCAGGGCAGCATGTGGAGCAGTTTGCTCATCATGATTCCCTTGTTTGCCATCATGTATTTCCTGATGATACGCCCGCAGCAGAAAAAGCAAAAAGAGCACGATGAGATGCTGACCCGTGTGAAAGCAGGCGACAAGGTCATGACCACCAGCGGTATGCTCGGGACCGTCGTCAAAGTCAGCGACAAATATGTCACGCTGACCATCGCCGACAAGGTCAATGCGGAATTTGTCCTGGCCGCCATCGCAGACATCATTACCGATGACAAGGACGACGCTGACAAGAAAGAAGCCAAGAAAGCTGACAAGTAAGCTGCGGCTTCACTCCCCAAAAACAACAAAATAAAATATAACATTCGCTTGGAGATTAAAACCGTATGAAAAAGTCGCTGATTATCCGCTGGGTGATTATCGCAATCGTCATCCTGGTCTGGACACTGGCCATGTTCCCCATCAAGGACAAGGACTACATGTCCGTGTTCCGCAAGCTCTCCGCCAAGACAGTTGCAGAGCTTCAGGCAAAGGGAACCGAGTTTGAAAAGGCAAATGGCAACCCCGCCGACATCATCAAAAAGCTGGGTCAGGCCACGGACAAGAACTCGCAGGAATACAAGGATCTCGCGGAAAAACTGGAAACCCTTCGCAAGGCGGAGAACTTCGATGCATGGCGCAAGGCCGAGGACTTCAAGGAACTGGAGAAGCGCCTTGACCTCATCGATAAGAAGAGCACCTACGAGAGCGCCGTCGCCATCAAGGCAGAGATGGATGCCATCCAGAACAAGGAGCTTCCTGAATACAAGGATTACGAGGCCGCCTACAACGCCATCGTCTCCAATGCCGAATACAAGAAATGGACCGAGACCGACGAATACAAGGAACTGCTCCGCAGGCTCCCCGTCGAAAAACTCAAACAGGAAATCGAGCTGATACAGGACAAGACCAGCGAGGCGTACCGCACAAAACTCGCCGACTACAACAAGCAGGCCGAAGCACTTGACAAGCTCCCCGACTTCGACACGCCTGAGAAGAAAGCCGCATATGAGGAGATTGTCAAGCACCTTTCCCTCATCTATGACGTTGATAGAAGCATCTCTGCGTTCAAGAAAATTGAAAAGGCGGCCAACGGCAACTCCAGCCTCTACAGAATCTACCTGAACGACTTCGTGAAGGTTCCGTTCCACCCGAATTGCTCGAACAAGGTCGTCCTCCGCTACATCCGCCACAATGCTGCTGGCAAGCTCCGCCTGGGCCTTGACCTCCGCGGCGGTACGGAGTTCGTGCTGGACTTCAACATGGACGAAGCGAACGGCCTCATCGTTACCGAAAAGACGATGCAGGCATTCATCGTCAATGTCCTCTCGGACAGCCAGAAATATAGCCAGGAACTTCCCAAGGAGCTGAACGATTCCATCGTCGCCTTCAAGGAAGCCAACAAGAACCTGGACGCACAGGACACTGCACGCGCCATGCTGAAGAACGCAGAACTGGCGGGCAGCATCCGCGAATTCCTCGCCAAGAACAGCAAGTTCATCCCCAAGCATGACATGACGGGATACGGCGATGTGAAAGACATTCGTGACCGCATCCTCTCCATCATGGACAACCGCCTGAACTCCATGGGTGTCACCGAACCTGAAATCAAGGCATCTGGTGAAAACACCATCTCCGTCCGCATGCCGAGCGTGGATGAAGCCGACAAGAACGAAATCCGCAACACCATCAAGAAGGCCGCCAAACTGGAGTTCTATCTGGTTGCAGAGAACAATAACGAACTGGTCCAGGCCTACGAGAACGACCGCCAGGGCTTCGTGACCCCTGCAGGGGTTATCCGCACGGAAATCGAGAACGAACGCTCCAATGGGCAAATCGACTATCAGACCATCTTCCTGGAGGCGCAGCCCACCCCCGTCAAGGGCGAGGACATCGAACGCGCCTTCGCCACCTCCGACGAGCTGGGCCGCTGGGTCATCAGCTTGAAGTTCAATTCAGAGGGCACCATTGCCTTCCGCGATGTTACCTCCAAGAACGTCGGGCGTCTCCTTGCCATCGTTCTCGACAACAAGGTCTATAGCGCTCCCCGCCTGAAGACCGCTATTGACAATGGCGCCGCCATTATCGAAGGCACCTTCACGCTGGAGGAGGCCAAGCGCCTTGCCTCTGTCATTGCCTCTGGTAACGTCCCCGTCACCATCAACATCGGAAGTGAATTCGGCACCGACCCGACCCTGGGCCGTGACTCCATCCAGACTGGTACCTACGCTGGCATCCTGGGTCTCATCGTGGTCGTGCTGTTTATGCTGTGGTACTACCGCTTCGCTGGTTTCGTGGCCGTCTGTGCCCTCACCGTCAACACCATCCTGGTCTTCGGCACCATGGCCATCACCCACGCAACCATCACGATGCCTGGCATCTCTGGTATGATCCTGACCATCGGTATGGCGGTTGACGCCAACGTCATCATCTTCGAGCGCATCCGCGAAGAGATTATCGCGAAGGCCTCCATCACCAACGCCATCAAGGCAGGCTATGCAAGAGCCTTCTCCAGTATCTTCGACTCCAACCTGACCACGCTGCTCACCGCGTTCGCACTCTACGTCTGCGGCTCTGGCTCCATCAAGGGATTCGCCGTCACGTTGGGCTTCGGTATCCTTGCCAGTATGTTCACAGCCATCTTCATGACGCGCGCCATCTTCGACATCTTCATCTTCAAGGACATCATCAAGTCCCTCCACATGGTCACCATCAAGAAACTTTACGACATCAAGTTCGACTTCATGGGTGCCAAAAAAGCGGCCCTCGGCATTGCAATAGCACTGGTGGTCTTCTGCCTCCTCACCTTTGCCGTCAAAGGGCGCGGCATGATGGGCATCGACTTCACGGGCGGTACGGAACTCTCCTACGAGTGCCATGGACAAGCCCCCAATGTGGAGCAAATCCGCGAATTCCTGAAGACCAAAAACTATTCGGACAACGTGCGTGTCGGCTACAAGCGCGGACAGTCTGGCGAGCGTCTTCTGGAAATCGTCCTCCCCATCGTGAAGGAGGATGGCATGGAGAAGGCCATTGACTACACCGACTTCAACCGCCAGTTGGATGAGAAGTTCCCCGAAGTGAAAATCAGTCTGAAGCAGACCAACACCGTCGGCGCGAATGTCGGTGCCCAGTTCAAGAGCGCCGCCTTCTGGGCCGCCTTCTGGGCTGTGGTCGGTATCATCGTCTATCTGGCCTTCCGCTTTGAGTTCATGTACGGTGTCGCAGCCACCATCGCCATCATCCACGATGCCATCGTTTCCTGCGGCCTCTACGTCCTGCTTGGTGGGACAGTCTCGTTGACTGTTGTCGCCGCCATCATGACCATCATGGGTTACTCGCTGAACGACACTATCGTTATCTTCGACCGTGTCCGCGAGACCAAAAACACGAGGAAGGATCTGACCTATACGCAGATCATCAACAAGGCCATCGGCGACTGCATGTCCCGTACCATCATGACCTCCTTGACCACGATGCTTGTCGTCATCTCCCTGCTGGTCTTCGGCGGCGGCGCCGTCCGCGACTTTGCTCTGGTCATGTTCTTTGGTGTCATCTCTGGTACCTACTCCTCCATCTTCCTCTCCAACGCCATCATCAACACCTGGCATAAGCGCTCCATCGCAAGCGAAAAGGCAGAGGCCAAGGCTAAAGCCAACAGCAAGAAAGAGGCCGTTGCCAAAGCATAACCTCTAGTCATGTACAATCCAAGGCCATCCAGCGGATTCCCCACTGGATGGCTTTTTTGCACCTGCTGCACCAACAGCGGGAAACACAACAAAGGAACCACCCACGATGTTAGAAAAACTACGCAAGCACGGCGTCGTCCCCGTCATCGCCGTTGACACTCCCGAAGATGGCCTTAAGCTGTGTGAGGCCCTGCTGAAAGGCGGTCTGCCTGTTGCTGAAATCACTTTCAGAACCGCAGCAGCAGCCGAGACCATCAAGGCTGCCTCCACGCACTTCCCAGAGCTGATACTTGGAGCGGGTACTGTCCTCACGACAGACCAGCTCAAGCAGGCCGTTGACGCTGGCGCCAAGTTCGCCGTCGCTCCTGGCTGCAACCCACGCATCATTGAGGCGGCTCAAAAGGCGGGGCTTTTCTTCGCGCCAGGCATTTGCACGCCCAGCGACATCGAGCGTGCCCTCGAACTGGGCTGCAAACTACTGAAGTTCTTCCCTGCCGAGGCGTCGGGCGGTGTCAAGATGCTCAAGGCTCTCATTGGCCCGTATGGCCATACAGGTGTCCAGTTCTGCCCCACAGGAGGTGTCACCACCCAGAACCTGGCCGACTACCTCGCTCTGCCGCAGGTCGCCTTTGCGGGCGGGACCTGGATTGCTGCCAAAGACGCCATCAAGGCGAAGGACTGGGCAAAAATCGAGCAGATCGCCCGCGAAGCCGTCGCCATTGTGAACTCCATCCGTGCCTGATGGTGGCGCAACCGCTTCCCCTGTGCGCGGCACTTTAGCGTGGCATGTCCCTGTCCTGTGCGCGGCGCAGGGGGCGCGGGGGGCGTCAGCCCCGTCCTTGGGTGCTTTTTCTGCGCACGGCACTTTAGCGGCGCAGGGGGCGCGGGGAGTGGCAGCCCTGTCCTTTGGTGCTTTTTCTGCGCACGGCATTTTAGCGGCGCAGGGGGCGCGGGGGGCGACAGCCCTGTCCTTTGGTGCCTTTTCTACGCTCGGCACTTTAGCGGCGCAGGGGGCGCGGGGGGCGACAGCCCTGTCCTTTGGTGCCTTTTCTACGCTCGGCACTTTAGCGGCGCAGGGGGCGCGGGGGGCGTAGCCCTGTCCTTTGGGGCCTTTTCTACGCTCGGCACTTTAGCGGCGCAGGGGGCGCAGGGG
>JAFXUD010000084.1 GCA_017535315.1 Victivallales bacterium
AGAGTGTCCCGAATGTCACGGTTTGCGGCTGAGCAAAGAGTCGCTCAGTTATCGGCTCGGCAAGTATAACATCGCCGACCTGTCGAATATGGACATATTCCTTTGAGTTTTAGCCTTGCGGCCGTAGTCCCCAGGCGGTGCGCTTACCGCGTTGGCTTGGGCGCGGAGGGGGCCGAACCCCACCACGCCTGGCGCACAAAGTTTACGGTGTGGACTACCAGGGTATCTAATCCTGTTCGCTACCCACACTCTCGTCCATGAGGGTCAGTCGCGGGCCAGCAGACCGCCTTCGCCATCGGTGTTCTTCCGGATATCTGCACATTCCACCGTTACACCCGGAATTCCGTCTGCCCATCCCGCACTCCAGCACGCCCGTACCCGCCGCAGGACCGGGGTTGAGCCCCGGTGTTTCACGGCGGGCGCGGCATGCCCCCTGCGGACCCTTTACGCCCAGTGAATCCGAATAACGCTCGCCACCCACGTATTACCGCGGCTGCTGGCACGTGGTTAGCCGTGGCTTTCTTGAGGGGTACCGTCATTGCGTTCGTTCCCCTCGACAGAGGTTTACGACCCGAAGGCCTTCGTCCCTCACGCGGCATCGCTCCGTCAGGCTTGCGCCCATTGCGGAAGATTCTCGACTGCAGCCTCCCGTAGGAGTCTAGGGAGTGTCTCAGTCCCAGTGTGGGTGACCATCCTCTCAGACCACCTACCCGTCGTCGCCTTGGTGGGCCGCTACCCCGCCAACAAGCTAATGGGGCGCGAGGCCATCCCTTGGCTATGAATATTTGGCCGCCACCCCATGCGGGGGGGGGCCTCATCCGGTTTCAGACCCGTTTTCACAGGCTTGTTCCGGGCCAGGGGGCAGGTTCCTCACGTGTTACTCACCCTTTCGCCACTTTACTCGCGGCCGAAGCCGCTTTCTCGTTCGACTTGCATGCCTAATCCATGCCGCCAGCGTTCATTCTGATCCAGGATCAAACTCTCCATTGCTAAAAAGTCTGACCGCCCCCGAAGGGGCGCTTCTCTTTTGGTTCTACTTAACTCAGCATCAGGGGGCTTCCCGATCCTCTCGGGAAACCTTACACTATATTTCGCATTTGCATTGCGCTGTTCAATTTCCAAGGAGCTTTCCCCTTTTCGGGGCGACAGGGTTATACTTTACACCCGATTTTCCCTTTTGCAAATCGGTTGGCCGTTTTTTTCGGGAAATCGGCAAATTTTCCAAGGGACTTGAGGGACGGGAAGGACAGGAGCGACGCAAGGGGCTCATTTCCAAGGCAAGCTTTTTCACGCCCCTTGCGTCGCTCCCGTCCCTCCTGTCCCTCAAGTCCCTTTGGAAATCTGCTTTTTTGCCGCGCCCCTTGCGTCGCTCCTGTCCCTCCCGTCGCTCCCGTCCCTTCAAGGCCAGCCTTCCCACGCCCCTTGCGTCGCTCCTGTCCCTCCCGTCGCTCCCGTCCCTTCAAGGCCAGCCTGCCCCCTCGCGCCCTCCTCGTCGCTCCCGTCCCTCCCGTCGCTCCCGTCCCTTCAAGGCCAGCTTTCCTTAAAGCTTCAGTAGCCGCTTGGCATTGAGCTTCGCCACCTTCTGGAAGACCTCTTCTGAGATGGAGCCGTCGGCACGTAATTTGAGAAGGAACTCATCCATCGGGCACATTTTGCCAAAGCTGCAGATGTCCGTGGCATACATGAGCCTGTCCTGGAATTCATTGATGAATTTGGCAGCGTTTTCGGGGTCGCGCGAAAGGGCATAGTATCCGCTACCAGCGGAGAGGTCAGCCCACATATTGGGGTATTCGCGGAAGATACGATAAAGCGCACCCTCGCCATGCACAGGATGCTTGATGTACGTACCGCGCACATCGCCAGGCTCCAAGGCGCCGATTTCATCCCAAAAGGCAGGGCCATGGCCGATAATCGTCAGCTTAGGAAAGGTTTTGAGGCAGGTCTGAAGCTGCGGCAGGCCTTCGTCGTCATAAAGTCCATAGCGTTCGCCGATACGGGAGGAGATATCAAAGGTTAGGGGAAACTCGAAAGCCTCCACCTGCCTGAAGAAGTTCATAACTAGGGGATGGGTGAATGGCAGGTTCGGCATGAACTCACCGACGCCCTTGAATCCATGCTCCTTGTACCAGGAGAGCCACGGGGTGAAATCCGTCTTGGGGCTGTTGCGGATGCCGCGCGGATCCAGATTGCAGAAGGGAATGAAGCGCCCTGGATTCAGGCGACAGGTCTCCAAAATCTCCTCATTGGACTGTGGCAGGTAGAATTCAGGCCCGATGAGCGGCATCAGCACGCCACATTCAATATTATGTGCATCGTACATACTGAGAATCTGCGCAGGATTGGCAAACTGCGTGGTGCCATCCTGTCTTGGACCTGGAAACAAATAGGCATGAACATGCATGTCAATAAACATTGTTAAAAATCTCCTCTAGATAAAAAATAAGCGCCTTCCGCAGAAGGCGCATAAGATCCCCGCCGCTAGCGGGCGTAAAAATCAGTTTTTGTTTTCGTCGTTGCCATCATCTTGGAGACCGATGGTTGACATCCAGCGTGGATTCTTCCTGGAAATGTCCAAGGCATAAAGGCGTTCGTTTTCGCTTACGGGAATATTGAAGACCTCTTTCTTCAAAGTGTGTGCAATCCAGCGCTCAATCTTCAGGATAAGCATCTTGCGGCGCAGACGCCCCTGCATGTCCCTGTTGAGGATGTTGGGCAATGTATTGGTCGTGATGATGTCATCCACAGAGGCGTCATTCAGGTTTTCTTTGACTTCTGCACTGGAATAGAAGTGGGTTACCACAAAGATGATGCGAGTGGCTCCCGCTTCTTTCAGCTGGCGGCAGCACTCCACCATCGTATTGCCCGTGCGAACCATGTCATCAATAACGACGATTTCGCGCCCCTTGATCGCCTCCAGGGAGGTCGGGCTGCTTTCGGCAGCGCAGATGGTAACCTTACGTTCGCCACTCCTGTGCTTGTCCATAAGCAAAAGCTGGGGTTGCGGCTGAATGAGATACTCTTTGGTGACCTCACACATCCTGTTATAAACCTCGGTGACAAAAGGCGCCGCACCTTTGTCAGGTGCGCAGACCACAAAGCCGTTGGAGGGATTCAGCATCTGCTCGTGCTTCACCAGGTAGTCAGCGTAAAGCTGGGCAGGCGAGAGATTGTAGAAGTAGCCGTTGAAACGATTGTTAAAGATGTCCTGCACCGAAACAGAGTGGTTGTGGACGGTCATCACCGCATCAACTCCACTTGTGTAAAGCAGCTCGGAATAAAGTTTGGCCGAGAAGGGCTGGCCGTCGAATTTCTTGTAGTCTTCCTTGGTGCGAACAAAGGCCACATTGCCATGGCTGCGCCGTGGACCACGGTCCTGCGCGCTATAGAAAAGGTCTGGCTCCACCAAAATCACCTTCTCCGCTCCGTTGTCCTTGGCGGCACGCGCCACCAAGAATGTACGCATGGCGCGAGCGTTTCGGGTAAGTTCGCCACTGCAGGTAGAGACAATCACCACATGCTTGCCGCGCAAACTGTCGCCTATATGGCTGAAATCGTTTTCATCGCACAGGAACCGAGGGCAGAACTCGGTATTTGCAAAATTCTTCAAGGCGATGTTATCCGATATATCGGACTTCTGCCCCATGAAATATGCAACATCACTGGCCAATGGGTCATCGGATGTAGTGCCGACAACAATAATGTCACCGCTCAACATATTACTCCTTTAAAAACTGTTTATTGGAACCTGATTTCCCCACCTGCAATATAATATAGTCCAACTTTTCAGAGTTTCTAGACACCAAGTCCATTATAGTGATTAGTGATTAGTGATTAGGGGTTAGGGGTTAAGTGGTTAAGTGCGAAAGCCCCCATTGGTTGACTTCTTAACCCCTAATCCCTAAGCCGCTCTATCCTGCACATCCCGCAAGGACGCCAGATTTCAGGCGAGGTGGTTGTGAAAAAAGCTGTGACAGAGATTCCCAGAGCGGCAGCCAGATGAGTGACGCCTGTATCCGCCCCCCAATACTCAGTCGCCTCCTGTTCAAGGTGCAGGCGCAGCTGTTCCAGGCTCATGTCGGTTGCCTCCTGATAGGGGATTCCTTCAAAAGCCTTGCGAAAACCTTCACGCCGTCCCAAATCGCACTCTCCAAACGAGACGATGACGGGAGGTAATTTTTCAGGAAACACTGTCCGCACCCGCTGCGCCCAAAAGTCAGGCGAGAGGTTCTTTGACGGCGAACCGCTTCCAGCATGAATCCAGAGGCTATTCCCTACAGGACAACGCCTTGGCATGACAGGTGTTGTCTCCAAATCCAGTGGAGGCTCCAGCCCCGCTTCCAAAAACATTCGCCTCGCCGCCGATGGCGGCTCCGTCGGCCTAGGTTCGTGAAAGACGACAGAATCAGCGCCAGCCAACAAAACACGCCGCTCAAACGCGGCATCCAGATGGCCGAATATATGGAAGCATTTGCCTTGCAGACGTAAAGCAAGCGTACTCTCCACCTTGTCGGCATACAACGACCAGCACTCGTCTGGCGATATCCACTCGACAGGATGGCGCAAATCAGGCAGCAAGGCCAAATAATCACGGCGGCAGACAAGCGTGACTGCCGCCGTTTCAGAAAGCACCTTGAGCAGGGGCAAGGTCAAAATGAAATCACCTAGTGCCCCTGTACGTAGGATGACATGCCGCATGATTTAAGTGGTTAGTGGTTAGTGATTAGTGGTTAGTGGTCAGTAGTGGTTAATGTTGTTCTGTTCTGAATTATAGGGCCAGACCAAATTATAGATTAAACCGCAATTCTAACCACTAACCACTTCCAGTTACATGTTAGCCACAACGGCCTTGATGATTTCCGTGGCGGCGTTCTGTGCAGAGGAGTTCACGCCCGCCTGTACCTCATAGCCGCCGCGCTCAAAGCATTCGGGCATGGGAACATAGCCCGAGACGGACTGCGACAACTCGATGATAAAGGTGTATTTGAACTTGCTGGCCTCGCGAATGGCCTGTGCAATGCCGTTGAAGGGCTCGCCTGGCAGCGTGACGAATGCCACCTGGTCACCCAGCTCGATGGCGGTAATGCGTGCATCATGAGACGGCGTGCTCTTTTCTGCGCAATCCAGCATCTTCTGCGCAAAGTAGCGGAGGGCGGCAGGCACCTTGTTCGCCAGATCCTGGCTCTCGAAGTCGCCTTCTTTCTTGATGTCTGGCACGGTCGCGAGGATGTGCTTGGCCTCGGCGATCTCTGCCTCGGTGGGCTTGCGGTGCGGAACAGTCACGGTACCGTTCTTGACGACCACATCTTCGGCGGTCAGCGGCTCCAGCTTGTCCAACGCATCCAAGACAATTCTGGCATAGCCGCGCCCGATGCGCGTCGCTTCGTTGTATGAGGTCTGGTTGATCTTCTGATGAAAGTCGAAGTGGTTGATGTTGCCAGAGGCATCGTCGATGACCAGAACAGGCAGGCTGCACTTGAGGCTGTGCTGGATTTCCTGCGCAAAACGCCCATACCAGTCAGCGGAAACCAGGTTTCCACCGATGGTGTCGCCGTGGTTGGCGATATTGGCGATGATGGCGGCGATGCGTCCGCCTTGAATGATTTTGATGATGCCGATGGTGCGGTCGAAGTCGCATTCGGGCTTGTCAATCTCCTTGTTGCCCCAGCCTGGATTGGTGACGATGGTGCCGTTCTTCATCCAATAGCGGCGAACGAAGCCGTATGGGTTGTTATAGACGCTTCCAACCTCGATTTCGCCAGGCAGCAGATTCATAATGGCGCGGTCCAAGGCGCGCAGGGCGGCCTCCAAGGTTTGATTGAATGCATAGCGCGTCACATCGTCGATATCTTTGCGGAATTCGCTTCCCGTGTGGGTGTGTGTGGCGGAGATGATCAGGTTGTCGTGAAGCGCCTTGCCGTACTTGGCGACAATACGTTCTTCCAGTGAAGCAAACAGCTCCTTGCTGATGCTGCAAAGGTCGAAGGCGATAAAACCAAAGCGGGTGCCTTTGCTTTCAATGATGATGACTTTCACATACAGGTCGTCATACATCCCCTCGTTGGGGCGCTTGTTGAAGTAGCCTGCCAGACCAACGCCAACGGGCGGAGTAATGATTTCCTGCGCATAACCGATTTTGAACATTTTCTGCTTTCCTTTAGGTTGAAGTGAGTGTTTTGATGGAAGAAAAACTGTCACCCAATAATATGATACCTCAATAGGCTTCTTGCAATCGAATAGGGCACTTTTTTAGCACCCAGCACAGTGAATCAACGACGGGTGAAACCACCGATTGAACGGCTTCGCCAGTCGCGCGGAGATTCCCCCATATTCCGCTTGAAATAGCGGGAAAAAGCGAACTCGTCCCTAAACTTCATCAAGTATGATATCTCCTTGAAGGAGTAGCCTTGTCCTATGAGGGCCAGGCAGCGACCGATGACAAAACGGTCAATGAGCTGCTTGGGGGTGATTCCTGTATCGGCAGTAAAATGGCGGGTGAAATTCTCGCGTGAGAACCGTTTTTCTCTAGCCAAATCGGCAACCGACGTCAATGCGGTGCCATACCGATTCAGATATTCGGTTAAATCGGCATATTTACGCAAAGCCAGCGGCTTCCAGAAATCCTCGGGAGCGTAATAATCCAATAACTGCACTATTATTGATAAAACCAGACTGCCAGCCTTCACCGCGTTCTGGTAGAGTTGATCGGAGCTGTGCGAATCAAAAAGCTCCAGCAGAGTGGTGTATTCACGTGGGGCGGGTATTTCCAGCATACGCGGACATCCCGAAAAAAGCTCTACGCCTGGAAAAATCTCCAGATTGGTCTGGATGGAAAGAAAAAACAACTGGTTGTCAAGTTGAAAACGAGCTGGCAAAAAGGCGGGAACAAAGTACATTTTCCCTGGGCATAATGTATATCGCCTGAAAGAATCCGATATGAAGTTTTCAGATCCGTTTGGATTCTCCAGCGGAAAGAACATGCGGTTTACCGACATTGGCTTCATCAATGACTGACTCACGGGGTAATACCCCTTCGCATAATGCCTGAGCATAAAACGCGAGGCATTGAACACTGATATCAGATCCAAACGATTGCTTATTTTCATCATTGCATCCCTAATATAACTACCCCAAGTTGGCTGAGTAAACCAAAATACTTCAATATTCTCTCATTTCAATCACAAAATGCCATGTTTTTGATTTATTATGCTATTCTATGATTCTATTATATATGCTATATTATTATAAATTTAAAATCGAGTTCTATATTGAGGTTCAAAAATGAACAAATACGAATTTGATAATTCACCAAACAAACTGCTGGTGCTGCTGGCTGGACAGTCCAACATGGCAGGACGCGGCTACGCGGAGCCAGAGGATCTGACCATCATACCGAACCTGCTGATGATACGTCCCGACGGCAAGTGGCAGCCCGCCATCGAGCCGATTACGAAGGACAGGAATTTTGTCGGGACCTTTTCGGCCTCGGGCGAGAAGGTGGTCGGCAAAGACCCCTTTGAGACAGTGTTACCCGAAGGCGACCAGAAGGTGTGCGGCGTCGGACCTGGGCGCACATTCGGGCGGCTTCTGGCAGAAGCGAATCCCGACAGAGTGGTCGGGCTGATTCCCTGCGCAGTCGGCGGCACCTCCATCGCTGCGTGGATGCCTGGCGGCGTCGATGACTGGAACCCCAATAACTACCCGTATGATTTTGCCATCAAAAAGGCGCGCGAGGCGCAGAAAAGCGGCAAAATCGTGGCGGTGCTGTGGCATCAGGGGGAAAATGACGCTGGTAAACAGACGGAAAACTACCTTGAAAAGTTGCGCACGGTCATCCAGAACTTCAGACGGGATTTGCAGCTTGGCGACGACGTGCCGTTCATCGCAGGTGACATGGCCTCCTTCTACCCCGAAAGGCTTAGCGCACACATCGACATCGTCGATCATGCGCTGGAGGTTCTTGCCACCGAAGACCCCACCTTCCGCTACGTCCATACCAAGGACTTGACGCACCGCGGCGACAACCTGCACTACGACACCGCCTCGCAGCATGAGCTTGGAAAACGATATTTCGAGGCGTATGTACAGAGGTAATTTCAAAACTAGCGCGAAATGCGCTAGTTTTGAAATTACCTCTGCAGTATAATCGATGAGAGAATCTGAATAACGGAGATGACAATGTTCAAGATTTGGCGTAGTCAATACAGCAAATACGGACATAGTCCTGAGGCGGAAAATGAGCTTTTTGCAGAAACATACACAGCCGATGCGACTTATACCGACGCTGAACTGAAATACATCTCTGACGGCGGCTTCAATGGCATCTGGCTGAACATGCTGCTGCACAATGTGGTGTATAACGAGGCTTTTCCAGAGTTTGGCCTGTATGCAAAGGAGCAGCAGGAAAAGCTGCGTTCCTTGATAAAGCGCGCCGCGAACTATGGCATCAAGGTCTATCTGTGCTGCCAGCCTCCAAGAGCCGTGAATGAATGGGACAAGGCATTCTGGGAAAAGCATGGCGATGTGGCAGGTGCCGCGGAGAGACTGTCTGCGCTTTGGGGCACAAAGGACGGACACGAATACTCCAACTTCATCTCGATTTGCACGTCGCTGCCCAAGGTGCAGAAGTATCTGGAGGAGGCATTTGCCGACTTGAGCAGGGCATTACCAGATTTGGGCGGATACATCTTGATTACGGCCTCGGAGTTTCCTGCGCACTGCCGCACATTTCCGCATGTGAACGGCTGGCAGTGCCCTCGCTGTGGGAAACGTCCTCCCGAGGATGTGATTGCCGAGGTCATCAATTGCGTTGAAAGGGGAGTGCATTCCGTTGCACCGCAGCAGACTGTCATTGCGTGGAACTGGTCCTGGCGCACCACTATGAACGCATCCCCCTCCATAATAATACGCCAGTTGAAGGGAAACTTGGTGATAATGGGCGATGCAGAAAGAGGTGGCCGTGACAAGGCAGGCACCCTCATCGACGAATATGCAATGTGCTATGAAGGACCTTCGCCGATTTTCCTGGAGGACATGGCAGCAGCCGAGGCGCATAATTTTGGCACAGCGGCCAAATTGCAACTGAATGTAACGCACGAGTTGGCTTCTGTGCCGAATTTGCCAGTGCCAGGCCAGTTGTTCGCCCGTGCGCAATGGGTGAAGCATACCAGCTCATGCGCTGGTTTCATGGGGTGCTGGAATTTTGGGAATGCCATTACAGCCAACACGGCGGCCTTCCACTACTTTACCAGCCAGGAGTGCCCGAATGATATGACGGAGGCGCTGGTGACCTTTGCAGCACGCTACTTCCCTGGATGCGATGCAAACAAGGTGGCTGACGGCTGGAAAGCCTTTGGCGATGCCCTGGAGGGCTACCCCCATTGCTCGCCCTGGCTGTATATGGGATGCGTGAACTGGGCATTGGGGTATTTCTGCCCGCCTGGAAAAATGAATGGCAAAGGCGGGCGTTCCTGGCAGTATGATGTACGGGGGGATGATTTGTCCGCTGCATTTGCCAAAAGCCTCGATCACGCTGACCCCAATACTCCCAGAAGCAGTTTCACCGATGTGGAGGTACTGGAGAGGATGCAGCGCATATCCCAAAAATGGACCCAGGCGTTGAAATTGTTCGAAGAAGGACTTGCTTCCTCGGCAACCCATCATGCAGAGGAAGAGCTGAACACGGCCAAAGTCGTGAATGCATGTTTCATAAGCACCTGCAATATGTTGCGCTTCTATTTGATGAAGAAAAATGGCGGCACTGGACATGAGTATCTGGAGCTGCAGAGGCAGGAGCTGAAAAATGTGCTTGCTGTGGTGAATATCGTCAAGGCGGACAAACGCCAGGGCTTCCATAGCGAGGCACAGGTCTATATGTTTGATGCAAAAATGCTTGAAGAGAAGATAGAGAAGTTGAAGAAATTAACTGGAGCTGAAGAATGAAAAATCTGCTATTGCTTGGCGATTCCATCCGCAGAGGGTATGACTCCTTCGTACAGGAAAAACTGGTGGGACGCATGAACGTTTATTTTTCAGAGGACAATGGACGCTTTGCGCAATACACGTTGCGCACGCTCAGCAATTGGGTAGGCGAGCTTTCCCTGCCTGAAATCCATCTGGTCCATTGGAACAATGGTCTATGGGATGTCGTTCACATGAACGCCAATCCAACTGGCTGCGACGGCGAAGCCGAAGGCGAGACCATCTCCCCTGAAAACGTGCCAAACGAATGCCGCTTTGACAAGGAGCCGTTGACACCGCCTGAGATGTACCGCTATATGCTGGGGAGAATCCTGACGAGAATCCACCAGTTTTTCCCAAAGGCGGAGGTGGTTTTCGCCACCACGACGCCTGTAATAGAAGAGCAGTCCAACTGGGCATACCGTTCCAATGCGGAAATCGATGCCTACAACCAAATTGCAAGGGAGGTGCTGGTGCCGCGCGGTGTCCGCATCAACGAACTAGGCGACTTTGCACGCAAAAACTGCCACCATCTCCATCGCGACTGGGTTCATTACAACGATGAAGGCTGCAGTGTCCTGGCTGATGAAATCATCCGTTTCCTTGAAAAGGAGAATTTGATATGAACTACGCACCTTTTGATGAACTTCGCCCTAAGCTGGAAAAACAGTACGAAAATGCAGTCTATTCCACGGAAAACTGCTGGAGTGAAGAACAGCTTCGCCAGACATGGGAAGCGCACAAGCAGCAAAATCCCAATGAGGAGAGGCTTCTTTCACGGGCGTATCTCACCGCCTTGATTCTGAAACATGCCCCTGTGGGACTCGAACCCTTCAATCCCTTCCCTGGCAAATTTCAGACATTCAACCTGCTTCAGGAGGATTTGAACGATGGCTATAAGCTCGCCGCCGAAAAGGTGCCTGGATACACAAGCGGAAGAGACATAGAGCTGGGCATCCACTGGCAGGTCGATCGCAGCCACGTGGCGCCAGACTGGAAACTGCTTTCCAAACTGGGACTGCCTGGGCTGATTGAACGTGCGAAAAAGGGAAGCTCCCCATTCCACAAGGCAGTCGTGATGGTCTATGAGGCGCTGGCGGAGTTTTGCCACAGGGTTGCCGCCATCAACCAGAACCCCGTCTATGAGGCGATTACAAACCACGCGCCAAGCACTCTCCACGAGGCGTTTGCGCTGGCCTACGTGCTACATGATGCCATCGAGTTCGCTGGCGAGGAGGTCCGCACCATGGGACGCTTCGATACGCTCTACAACCACTTTTACCTCGCCGATTTGGCGGCGGGCCGTCTGACACGCGATTCCGCCAAGGAGCTCATCAAGTTCTTCTGGATAGCCTTCTACGCACGCTACCAGGGTAAGCGCTTCGGCAAGAACTTCTGCTTCGGCCCCGACATCAACGAGCTGTCGTACCTGGGGATGGAAGCGTACTACGAGATGAACATCGTTGACCCGAAACTCTCCGTACTAGTGCGGGATGACATGCCGCAGGATTTTGCCGAGCTCTACGCACGCTGCATCCGCGACGGACGCACCGCCATCGTCTCGCTCAACTACCAGGTGGTAGTGGATGGACTGATTCGCCATGGGCGCACACCCGAGGACGCAGCCGAGTTCGTCCCCATCGGCTGCTACGAGCCTGCCGTGGCGGGCAAGGAGATTTCCTGCTCTGGCACGACGCACGTCTATCTGCCCATCCCCGTGCTAAGCGTGCTCAATTCAGGCAACGATTACAGCACCTTTGAGGAGTTCAAAAACGCCTACCTGGAGCAGCTCCGCACCATCTGCACGATTATGCAGGAAAAGCAGATTCTCTGCGACATAGCCTGGAAATATGTCAACCCCGTGCCGCTGCTTTCAGGCACATTCGATTCCTGCATGGAAAATGAACGGGACATTTCCAACGCAGGAGCACTCTACAATTCCTCGGGTACCGCCATCTTCTATCTGGCCGATGCCGTCGATTCCCTTGAGGCCATCCGCTACATGGTCTATGAACACAAGCTATGCACGCTTGCCGAACTGCGCCAAATTCTGAAGGACAACTGGCAGGGACATGATAAACTTCGTACAGTAGCCATGCGCAAGACTGCCAAATGGGGAAACAACAATCCACAGGCTGATGAGCTGGCAGTCGAAATCACCTCCTTCATCTCCAAGCTCCTCTTCAAGCTCCCCAATGGCCGCGGCGGCACCTTCTTCCCCTCCATCTACGGACAGCATGTCGTTGAGACGGGGAAGGTCGTCGGCGCCTTCCCATCGGGACGCCTGGCGGGCGAACCAATGTCCAAGAACATGGACGCGGTCATCGGCATGGACAAGAACGGCATCACCGCCCTGATGGATTCCGTCCTGAAGGTTGATATGCGGCAATTCCCCTGCGGCACCTGCCTGGACATCATGCTCCACCCAACCTCCGTCCGAGGCGATGAAGGCATAAAAATCCTGACCTCCATCATCCGCACCTTCATCGCACATGGCGGCAGCGGCATCCAGTTCAACATCTTCGACGCCGCAGTGCTGCGCGATGCGCAGGTGCATCCTGAAAAATACGAAAACCTGCAGGTGCGCGTCTGCGGCTGGAACGTCCGCTTCAACGACTTGACGCCAGAGGCGCAGGAGACATTCATCCGCCAAGCGGAGGCATTGTAACCATGAACGAAGCCCGCTATATCGACATCAAGCGCTTTGCCGTGCATGACGGTCCAGGTATCCGCACCACGCTGTTCTTGAAAGGCTGCCCGTTGCGCTGTATCTGGTGCCACAACCCTGAAAGTCGCTTTCCCCAGCCCGAGCTGGCCATCCACTACCCGAAATGCACCTGCTGCGGCGAATGTGCCAAAGTTTGCTCCTGCCACGCTATCGTCAACGGCGTGCATGAGTTCAAGCGCGCCAACTGCAAGGCATGCGGCAAATGTGTTGACGCATGTCCCTCTGGCGTGCTGGAGCTTTTCGGCAAAACCATCACGGTGGATGAAGCGGCTGAAAAACTGCTGGAGGACAGGATTTTCTACGCCGACGGCGGCGGCATTACAATCTCTGGCGGCGAACCGCTGCTGCACAGTGGCTTCTGCGCGGATCTGCTGAAAAGGATGCACTCCGAGGGCATCCACTGCGCAATCGACACCTGCGGCAACGTCCCATGGTCGGCCTTTGAAGCAGTGCTGCCCTATACGGACATCTTTCTCTACGACTTCAAATGCGCCGATTCAGAGAAGCATAAGCAGCTGACGGGCTGCGGCAACGAGCTGATTCTGGAGAACCTGAAAAAGCTGAATGCAACTGGCAAGGAGATTGAAATCCGCATGATCATGGTGCCCGAGCACAACATGGCGGAAGGCAACCTGAAGGCGGCGGGTGAGTTTCTTGCGCCGCTCAAAAGCATCTCCGCTGTCCGCCTGCTGGCTTACCATTCGCTGGCACGCTCCAAGTTCCAAGCGGTAGGACACCCCGACACCATGCCAGACGTGCCTTCACCAGACGCCGATACCCTGGAACACTGTGCGGACATCCTCCGCACATACGGCGTGAAGGTCATCAATTCGTTGAAATAACCGCCCCTTCTGAAAAGGAGCTGTCCATGAAATCATCATTGCTGTTATTTGTATTTGCCATATCTGCGGCTCTTTACGCTCTGGACATCACGGCGGATTTCCCCATAGTCACTACCACGGCCAAAGGGACACCCGAACAGAAGGCTCCAGAGGTGCTGCAGGAGCATCTGGAGATAATCTTCAACCACAAAACCGTTGTCATTCCCGAGGAGAAATGGGAGAAGGGGACCCCTGCCATCCTTCTGCGGCCAGATGACAACCTGGACCAGGAAGAGTGGAACATTGAAAGCGATGGCAAGGTCCTGACCATCTCTGGCGGCTGGCCAAGGGGGCTTTTCTACGGTGTCTGCGAGTTTCTGGAAAAGTTCGGCGGGGTGCGCTGGTTCACAGAACACGAGGTCAAGATTCCGCAGCAAAAGGTCGTGACGGTTCCCGACAACGTTTCTTTTCGCCGAAAACCTGCCTTTCCTGTTCAACGCCACATCAGCAGCACCTTGGAGCACCGTGCCTATTCCAAATCCAGAGCCTATCTGAAGCTAAACCATGTTGTGCCTTACGAGGAGTGGCCGACCCTTTTCTCTGTACGAGGCGTGGGGGGTGTCCACAACTTCTGGAAACTGACCAATGCGGTTCCCGAGGGAATGGAAAGAATGCTTCCTGTAAACGGCAAGGGTGAGCCTCAGCGTGGAATCAACAACTATGGTCCCAACCAGCTCTGCTTCGCCAATCCAGAGTTTCGCGCGTTCGCCAAGCAGGAAATTGAAAAGTGGCTCGCTCCTATGAAGTCCCAAAACGGCATTTTCGGCTGGATTGATGTCTCGCAGAACGATGTATGGGACTACTGCCAATGCGAAGGCTGCAAAAAGCTTACACAAAAATATGGAACCGTTTCTGGCGGCATGCTTGAGTTTATCAACGACATCGCCTCGGCGTTTCCAGACACTATCATCCAGACCTTCGCCTATCAGTTTACGCAGCAGCCTCCTCAAAACATCCAGGCGAGGGACAATGTGATGATTCAAACAGCCTTCCTCAGTTCCAGCGATCTACTTCGTCCAATCTCTCATCTGAACAATGCGGAAATCCGCCGACAATATGATGGTTGGCGCAACATCGCAAAAAAGAAGGCTGTCTGGGCCTACCATCGGCTCTACCACATGACTGAAGCCTTCCCGTGGCCGCAGTGTTGTTTCTGGAACATCGCAGAAAACCTCCGCTACTACCACGATTACGGTGCGGTCAAGTTGTATATAGAGTCCGAATATCGGGAAGGCAGGGGCGGTTTCGTCAGCCGTGCCTTCAATGATTTGCACAATTATTTGGAGTGCAAGTTGATGGATGACCCATTCCAAGATGACAAGCTTCTTATCGAGGAGTTTTTCCAATACCAGTATGGCCCTGCCGTCGATGAAATGAAGGCATACGCAGCTTATCTGAAGAAACGAATCGACGCTGTTCAAGGCAAGGTTTCCGACAAGCCTCTCAAAACGCGTGGCATTATGGATGACGAGTTTTTCGTAACTGTCAACGGACTGTTCGCAAAAGCGGAGGAAAAAGCAGGAAACGACAGCGGTCTGCTGACCCGCATTGCCATGGAGAGAATCCCTGTTGATTTCGCGGCATTTGAAATGTGGAAACAGGGCGGCTCCGCATGCGGCGTTACAAAAGACGCATTGGTTGACCGCCTAGAGAAAAACGTGAAACTCTTTTTCGACCGCTATCATCCTGAAAAACAGAGAAAGTTTGGGAACAAGTCCTTGGAGGAGTGGGAGAAAGAGACCTTCGACATACTGAATGTCATGCGGCATCCTCTTCCTGTTCCACCTGGCTTCGAGGATAAGGACATCATTCAGGTACCTGTTTACGGAACTTGCCACGAGAAACGGGTTCTGGTGAATGACCCCGACGCCACCTTGGGCACAGCCATGAAACTGGGCAAGGTGGCTGACCCCAAATACGACCACACGAAATACCCCATGTTGTTCGGCATCTACGATTACACCACCAATACCTCTCTTCTCGAACGCACTATTCCAAAGGAGGAGATTCCACAGGACGAAAAAACGTACCGCCTTTACTACATAGGACGCATCGCCCCCAATGGCTTCCACAAGGAACGCCTCTATGGACACCGCTCGTGGGCCCTGCGCATCCATGAACTCTATGCCAAACTCTGGGACCCCATGGATGACAAGAGGGAGTACGACATCTACATCTCATGCAAACTCACTGGCCCTGCCTACGTGGAGGGCTCCACACTAGAGAATGCCGTTTATGTGGATAAGCTTTTGGCCGTTAAATGCAGAAATGAAGAATAATACAGGAGTAGAACAATGATTTTCGGTACCTACGCAGAGGATGAAGCCTATCTCTGGAAGAAATTCCAGGCGCCCGAATTTGACCCTTCGACTGGCATCGACCAAGATACCGCAGCAAAGGAGATTATAAAATTCGCAGAACTGGACGCGCCGCCGCCCATCATCAAGGCACGCGCCTTCGAGTTCCTCACGGAGAAGCTGCAGATTGAGGTTGACCCGCACGACTTTTTCCCTGCGTTTGCTTGCTGGAGGCGTCGCCCATGCCCCATGTCGCCGTTGCTGAGAGAGTTGCAAAAGAGAGTTCCCCTTAGGCAAATAGAACTATGGGGGCTGCTCAACCAGTCGGGCGCATCCAACATCTGGATAGACTTCGACCACTCCGTGCCCGAATGGGATGAAATCATCCGCCTCGGCTTCCCTGGCCTGCTCAAAAACGCAATGGACTGGCGCGAGAAACACCGCGAAAACGGCACACTGGATGAAAAGATAGATGCTTATTTCGAGGGCATCCGCATCACCTACGAAGCCATCCTGCGCATGTTGGAACGCCTCATCGAACGCGCCCAAATGCACAAGAACGACCGCTGCGATTTCGTTGCAGCCTCCCTGCTGCGCCTCCACGACGGTCCGCCGCAGAACTTCTTCGACATGCTCCAGCTTATCTATCTCTATTTCATCTTCAGCGAGCATATCGACCACCTGCAGGTGCGGTCGCTCGGTAACCTGGACTGGATGCTCACCCCCTTCTACGACCGTGACCTGAAAAACGGCACCTTCACCGACGAGCAGATGCGGGAGATGTTCGACCACTTCTTCATGCAGTGGGGCTCCATCGACAACTACTGGGGGCAGCCCGTCTATTTCGGCGGAACCAAGGCGGACGGCTCCACGCAAATCAACCATCTGACCTACTGGTTGCTGGAAGAGGCGGCAAAGCTGCATCTTCCCACTCCGAAAATCCAGATTAAAATCGCGAAGAACACGCCTGACGAATTCATTGACAAGGTCACCGCGCTTATCCGCGACCAGCACCAAAGCATCGTGCTCGTCGGCGAAGAGGGCATCCGCCACATCATGACCTCCCATGGCCTGACCGAAGAGGACGCGCGCACTTGCTTTATTTCTGGCTGCTATGAGTTCGGCTGCCGTGGCAAGATCCATTCGACTGGAACAGGCGTTGGCCATCTCAATATGCTCAAGCCCTTCGAGCTGATCTTCAACAACGGCATCGACAAGCAGACTGGCAAGCCTGTCGGCGTGGCCATCCCGCCGCTGACTTCTTTGAAGAGCTTCGATGATTTCTACCGCCTCTACATCCGCGAGCTTTTCTGGATTATCGACGCCAATATCAAGGTGGTGGATGACTTCGAGCAGTATCTTGACTGGATCAATCCCACTAATGTCTTTTCGCCCACCATCCCGAACAGCCTGCGGACGGGACGCGATGCCTTCGCCACTGGCAGCGACCTCAATGTCACAAGTATTCTCACCACAGGCTTCGGCTCGGCCATCGACGCGCTCTCCGTCATCGAAGAGCTGGTTTACACGAAAAATGAGCTCTCACTTGAGAAGATGGCCGCTGCCCTGAACGCCAACTGGGAAGGACACGAAACGCTCCACCGCAGAATCGTCTCCTTCAAGAACCGTTACGGCAACGGCATCGCACATGTTGACCGCTTCGCGCAGATGCTATCCAGGAGTATCGGCAGCCACGTCAACGGACGCCCCAACGCCCGTGGCGGCGAGTGGAAAGCCTCAGTCCACTGCGCCAAGCAGTTCATCCACGAGGGCGCCAAGACAGGTGCCACGCCAGACGGACGCTTCGCAGGCGAAGAAACCTCCAAAAACGCCTCGCCCGCCATGGGTGCCGACATCAACGGCGTCACCGCCCTCATCCGCTCCGCTCTTGCAATTGACGCGGCCTCCTTCCCTGGCGATTTCCCGCTGGACGTAATGATGCATCCCAGCTCAGTCAAGGGAGCCGACGGTTTGGCTGCCTGGCGGAAGCTCATCCGCGTCTATTTCGCGGGCAACGGTGCAGCCATCCACTTCAACATCTTTGATGCCGAGGAACTAAAAGCAGCCCAGAAGAACCCTGAAAAGTACAAGGGGCTCCAAATACGCGTCTGCGGCTGGAACGTCCGCTTCACGGAAATGGCCAAGTCCGAGCAGAATATGTATATCCGCCGTGCGGAAAACATCACGCAGTAGGAGGGAGTGGCGACGGCTTCTCGCTAATTCTCCTAAGTTAACGCCTAATGGGACGGGAGGGACGGGAGAGACGGGAGCGACATAACAAAATGCCTGATGCCATTTCGCTGTCGCTCCCGTCTCTCCCGTCCCTCCCGTCCCCTTTTAGTTAGGATTATTAGTGTCTCGCCCGTCGCCACACCCTACCAAATATGGTCATTTTTTCTTGCCACTTTTTAAGAAAAGTGGTCGTAAAAACTTGCCATTTTATCAAAAGAGGATATAGTATTTGGACAAATAGAATTGAAGCCATGAAACTATCGAACAAACAATGAAAAAAGCATTGGAAGAGATACTAGGAGAGTTTTATGAGAGTGGCATCCAGGACGATGTTCGACCTCGAAGCATCCATTTGTTAGAGAAACCACATTCGATTTCAGTGGTCACGGGAATGCGTCGTACAGGCAAAACCTATTTAACCTACCTGCGCATGCAGGAGCTTCTGAAATCAGGCATTGCTCTGGAACGCATTGTCCATGTAAGTTTTGACGACGAGCGCCTGAACCATTTTTCGGTTGATGACCTGCACCTTATCAATGAACTGCACGCAACGTTTTTTCCAGAGGCGGCACGTCAGAAATGCTGGTTTTTTCTGGATGAGCTTCAGAATGTCGAAGGCTGGGAACTATATGCGCGGCGGTTGCTGGACACTCCCCAGATTCAATTATGCCTGACAGGTTCTTCCTCGCGGTTGCTTTCAAGTGAGATAGCCACTCAATTGCGCGGGCGTTCACTGGAAACGGAAGTCTTCCCACTGTCATTTTCCGAGATGTTGACTTACAACGGCATCTTCGCCAAGCTGCCATCGCCGCCCTATTCCACCCGCACGATGGGGCAGTTGCGCAATGCGATGAGCCGTTATCTGGAGGAAGGGGGCTTCCCTGATGTGCAGGGCACTCCCCCGAGGCTTCGCATTCAGATGCTTCAGGGTTATGTTCAAAGCGTCCTCTACAGGGATGTACTAGAACGCCATGAGGTTCCCAGCATACAGGCGTTGCAATATACTTTGGACTACCTACTGCACAATTTTGCACGGAAAATCTCCACCCGCGCCATTTCTGGTGCGCTCAAGTTCAACGGCGTTTCAAGCAACCGTGAAGCCATTGGAGACTATTTGCGTTATTTTCGAGAAGCCTACTTGACCTATCCTGTTTCACTTCGCACGGATTCACAGACTATCCGCAACGCAAATCCCGACAAGTACTATCTCGTCGATACGGGATTGCTCCGTGCCATGCAGCCACGAAACGATGCAGAGCGCGGATGGCTACTAGAAAACCTCGTGTTTCTGGCACTGCGACGAGGCTTCCAGAAAATCGAATACTATAACTGCAAGGAAGGCGGTGAAATCGACTTTTTTGTCACAGACAAATTGACGCATGACAAACGGCTTGTCCAAGTTGCCTGGGAATTGGAAGACGAGGCAACCTGCAAACGGGAAATCTTAACATTGAAAAATGCCATGCAAGAAACAGGCATTCAGGATGCAACCATCGTAACCTGGGATGAAAAAGAGCGCGTTCAAGATGGCGTGCGCATCGTCCCTATGTGGAAATGGGCTCTGGAGGAATCATCCCGACAAGTAGTTGAAATTTAATCAGTTACAAATCGTAGTAGCTCAGCTGCTTCCTGCGATAATACAGCCTGTGGGAACCAGTAGCACAACTTGTTGTAGCGCAGCAGAATACCTTTGCCTTTCACGACAGAAATCCTGAAGAAAGACCAGGGAAGCACAAGGGAGGTGCCGAGGGATTCGCCACCAATACCCTCGTCGGTCAGCGTGAAGGAATATTTCTTACCGAGAAGGCTGCGCTGTTCGCGGCGACGCCAGAAGAGCGAAAGGGGTCTGTGGAAAAGCAGCACGGTTCCCACCAGCAGTTGAATAAGAAATAGGCAGAGCAGAAGGCGCGCCATCTCTGGAGCACCATCGAAACTGGCGTGAGAAAGACGCCACAACGAGATGCACGCCACCAGCATTAAAACAAAGCCTGCCGCCATGCCGCTGCATCGACGCAACCGTCCATACGGGCGCGTGTCGAACTCGGCGCAGGCCATATCATCCAGCGTCTCCTGGGTGGCCGTGTATTCGATTTTAAGCGCAACAGGACTGTCCCCCATCATATCGACTCCGCGAAGTTTAGAACAGCATGAGCTGGTCGGGATTTTCCTTCTGCTTCTTGTGCTTCGGGCGAGCAAAATGGGGGGTACCCTCCGTGTTCAAGTCGTCATTCTCCAGGTTGGTCAGCACCTCTTTCGCGCGGGAGATGACCGCCTTCGGCAGGCCCGCCAACTGCGCCACATGGATGCCGTAGCTTTTGTCCGCACAGCCCGCCAGGATTTTGCGCGTGAAGGTGATTTTCTCGCCTTGTTCCGTCACATGGACATTGAAGTTGCGAACACCGTTCTTGGTAATGGCGAGATCGGTCAGCTCGTGGTAGTGGGTGGCGAAAAGGGTGCGCGCCTTGACCTTCTTGTTGTCGTGCAGGTATTCTGCCACGGACCAGGCGAGGCTCAACCCGTCAAATGTGCTAGTGCCGCGTCCGATTTCATCAAGGATAATAAGACTGGAGGGCGTGGCGTTGTTCAGGATGTTCGCCGTCTCCACCATCTCGACCATAAAGGTGCTCTGACCGCGGCTCAGGTCGTCCGCCGCGCCAACGCGCGTGAAGATGCGGTCGGCGAGGCCGATGACCGCATACGAGGCGGGGATGAAGCTGCCCATCTGCGCCATAAGCGTAATGAGGGCCACCTGGCGGATGTAAGTCGATTTGCCTGCCATATTGGGTCCTGTGATGATGGCAATCTGCGCGTTCCGCGTATCAAGGTCCACATCGTTTGGCACAAAAGTCTCGTTGGTCATGCGGACCTCCAGGACAGGGTGACGCCCGTCCAGTATCCGCAGCACGGGCTCCTCGCTGATTTCGGGGCGGATGTACTGTTGGCGAATGGCAGTTTCCGCCAGGGAGCAAAGCGCGTCCAGCTGTGCAATGGCACGGGCGTTGTTCTGGATATCGACCGTCTTGCCGCAAATCTCCGTGCGGAGTTGCTGGAAAATCTCGTATTCGAGTGCCATGCTCTTCTCATCGGATCCGATGACCTTGTCCTCGATTTCCTTGAGTTCGGGGGTAATGTAGCGTTCCGCGCCGACGAGCGTCTGTTTGCGCATATAGTCGTCTGGCACTCTGTCCTGGAAGGCCTTGGTGACTTCGATGAAGTAACCAAAGACTTTGGTGTATCGGACCTTGAGGCTCTTGATCCCCGTGCGTTCAATCTCTCGCGCCTGGTATTCGGCAATCCACTGCTTGCCGTCGGTGGAGGCACGCCGCAGGATGTCCAGTTCGCTATTGTAACCTTCACGGATGATGCCGCCCTCTTTAATGGCTAGCGGCGGCTCATCGACGATGGCGCGTGCAATGAGGTCCGTGACCTCCTTCTCGTCGGTCATCGTGCTACTCAACTCCGAAAAAAGCTTGGCGGACATAGCGGCAACAACGGCGCGGATACCAGGTATCTCCTCCAGTCCGCGCCCCAGCACCTGCAAGTCCCTTGCGTTGGCAGTGCCGAGGTTCAGTCGTGCAATGACGCGTTCCAAGTCACGCACGCGCGCCAGCAGTTCGCGTATCTCGGAGAGCAGCATCGGGTTGGCAACCAACTCGCCCACTGCATCCAGCCTCTCCTCAATCATCGGCTTAGAGCGAAGCGGACGCAGAATCCACTCGCGGAGAAGACGTGCACCCATCGGCGTGATGGTCTTGTCCAGCACCGAGAGCAGGGTGTTGCCTTTGCCGTCGGAAAAGATTGGTTCCACCAGCTCCAGGTTGCGCTGGGAGATGCGGTCGATGGTCATGCAGTCATCCGTATTGTAGCACTGCATGGAGGTGATGTGGTTCAGGTCACGCCGCAGGCTGTTCTGCACGTAGGAAATCAACGCGCCTGCAGCGGAGACAGCCAGCGTCATGCCACGGCAACCAAAGCCGTCCAGCGAAGCAACATTAAAGTGTCGGCAGAGGGAATCCCGCGCCATCTCCAAGTCGAATGTCCAGTCATCGACAGTGGTCCACGTCAAGTGCGCTGGTACATCGGGGAAACCCTCCTGAATATATTGCTCGTGGCAGCCGTTACTGATGATGCACTCCGATGGCTGGAGGCGGTTGAACTCGTTCTCCAAAGCGGATTTTCCCTTGAACTCCGTGACCCTGAAGTCGCCCGTGCTCAAGTCCATGACGGCAAGCCCGTAGAGTTCCTTGTTCTGCGCCATGGAGATGAGGAAGTTGCTCTGGCCAGAATGGAGCATGGTGTCCTCCATGCAGGTGCCAGGGGTGATAATCTGCGTGACATCACGTTTGACGAGCCCCTTCGCCAGCTTGGGGTCCTCCAACTGTTCGGCAATGGCGACCTTGTAGCCACCCTCTAGCAGCTTGGTGACGTACGACTTCAAGGCGTGGTATGGCACACCACACATGGGGACGCCCGCTCTTGCCGTGAGAATAACCTCCATCACAGGCGCGGCGGTCTTGGCGTCATCGAAGAAAAGCTCGTAGAAGTCCCCCATCCTGAAGAGCAGAATCGTCTTCTCGGGGAGTCCCTTCTTGGCCTCCATGTACTGCCGCATCGCGGGCGTCAACTCTGTCGTGTTTCCCATAGATTCGCAGGCTGGTAAAAAAAAGGCGCTCCAGCAATCACTGAAACGCTTCTCAAAGGATATGGCTGCCTGACCTGGATTCGAACCAAGACAAACTGAACCAGAATCAGTTGTGCTACCATTACACCATCAGGCATTCTTTTTTCAAAACTCCAAATAATATAAACTAATCCATGTTCTTTGCAAACGACTAGGTGAAATTTTTTAATTGCAAGGACAGCTTCTATCTTAGGGACAGGAGAGACGGGAGGGACAGAAAAATGGCATCTGGAACTCTATTTTGTCGCTCCCGTCGCTCCGTCACATCCTTGCCACACCAACGGCCTTGTTAGGGGCTAAAGCACGATTGTAAACAAAATAGAACGACTTGAAGCGGACGATATGGCTGCCTGGGCGGGCGGCAACAGAGGTGTCGCCTTCAAGAAGAGAGATGTCAGAAGGCAATTCGGAGACGAAGCTGGCGCCTTTTGACGGCCCTTCGCCAGGTGTAAAGGCCTCCTTGAGCCAACTGATTGCCAGTTCATCCCGCACATTTTCATTCTCTTTGCAATAATCCGCCAACCAGAGGAAGCGCCGCTTGAGCTGGGGCGCAGCACCTGTGGTGAAGCCTTGCGATTCAATGTACGCTAGAAAGCTCGCCAAGAAAGCAGAATCCACTGCCGCCAGACGAAAAGCCTTTTGCAGAGCATCAATGTTGTAGTAAACATCCACCATGCGCGACAGCAGCTTGGAACGCTGCACTTCCGCCAAAGACATGCTCGGCGTACACATCACGTCATACGGTGGATTAGGGGAGTAGAGTATCTTCAGTTGAGCAGCCTCCTGCTGAAGGCGCGTGCCATAGAGCACCTTGAGCACCTCCATCTGAATCTCCGCTGGACCGACTTGAATAAGGCAATGCAAATCCTCCAGCAGGCTTTCATAGCTTTGCTGCGGACAGCCAGAGAGCAAGTCCGCGTGAACAGCCAGTTGCGGTATGGAGCAGAGAATGGAAAGTCCATCCAAGGCCCGCTGCGGGGAATCGCAGCGGCCAATAGCCTGAAGCACGTTGCGCTGAAGCGTCTGGATGCCTGCCTCCAGATGAAGCTGCCCTGGATTTGCAAGACCTAGTTCAGCGCGAATTTCGTCTGTCAGGAAAGCGGGATGAATCTCAATGTGAAAATGGATGTCGGCAAACTCTTCGCGGAACATCTTGAGCAGGGCAGTGGCTCTATGCGGCGGCATGTTGAAGGTGCGGTCCAAAAGGCGTATCTCACGCACACCTTTTGTACGCAGCATCGTTAATTCCGCACGTACATCCTCCAGCGGCTTATAATGCACATGCGAGTTCGCGCTGGTGCAGAAGATGCAACTGTTAGGGCAGCCACGCGAAGTTTCAACCTGCACAAATGGTTTGCTGACATCGAAGAACTCGTCCATGCAGGGGAAAACACCTTTGGGGAAGTCAAAGCAGGTGGTTTTCGCCTTAACGCCACCCGTTGCACGGGAGAGAACCTGTGGCATTTCTTGCACGGAACCAACACCATTGGCAAGGCAATCCAGCAGGGGAGGTATGCCACTTTCACCGTCGCCCTGACAGACATAGTCAATGGCAGCACAGTCTCGCAGGATTGCCGAAGCCCCTTGCCCCAGACATTCAGGACCGCCGACAACCACCTTGCAGTCAGGCAGCAATACTTTCACGCGGCACAGCACATCCAGCAGTACCTCCCTGTTGAAAAGATAGGCTGGGGCACAAATAACATCTGGCGCGCCATGCAGGATTCGTATGCAAATCTCCGAAACATCGTCCTTGATGGTGGCCGATACATGCGTCCAGATGCAATTCCGCACCTGACTCGCCGCCTGGTGGATGAGCGGCAGAGCCAGGGAGGAGTGCGAGTAGGACGAGTTGATGGTCAGCCAGGTGATGTTCATTGCAGGGTGTGACGATGATGGCTTGTTATAACACCTAAAGGAACGGGAGAGACGAGAGGGACAGGAGGGACAATACTCTGTCTTTCCCGTCTCTCCTGTCCCTTATTAGGCTAAAACCACATCATTGTTATGGCAGCCGCCAGACAATGTTGTCTAGCACGGCCTTGAGCGACTTGACAAGAGGCTGCGTGGCGTTCTGGTGGTAGATGTCATACCGTGGCTGGCAGAAGGCGAGGCAGCCGCCTAATATCGGACCAATATAGCGGTGAAGCGGTGCATAGCTCCCGCCACTCAAGTGGATGTAGGGGGTGTGCATCTCCCGCTTCAGAAGCATGGAGGCGCGAATTGCATCCAATAGCTCCTCTTCGCTGTTGACGCCCGAGACGATCTTGACCATGTCAGCCCCGCGTCTCTCCTGTTCGCGCAGGTGCTCCAGTATCTCTTCGGGCGTGCGGTGCTGCGGCATATGCGAGGACATCACCACCTCCGCACCAAGTGAATGGAAGTGTTCGATAAGCTTCATCTGCTTTTCGATGGCCTTTGGGTTCCGCGTCAGTTCAAAGGGAGAGGGATCGTAGAGGTCGCCCATCACATCGATGATGGAAGCGCCTGCGTTGATGGCCTGCTCCAGCACCAGCTGGCGCGCATCATCGGTGTCCTCCGCCGTGGCGGTCTCCGCCGAAGCACGATAGTAGTAGAACATGAATGGCTTCTGCGAAGCTGCGATGATGCGCTTGAAGGACTCTTCGTTGCGGTATTCAGGGCGCAGTTTGCGCACATCGATGCAGAAGGCTGCCGCGCCATCCAGCTCGGCATTTCGTACCATGGCTATGGTTTCTTCGGGCGTAGGGTTGAAGAGAATGCAAGTGACAATCGGCTTCGGCAATGATGCAAATGAAGGGCGTTTGGACATAGGGGTAGTGGCTTGGGGTTAGGGGGTTACAATTAGCTATTAGCAATTAGTTATTAGCAATTTAACTATTCAGAAGGGTCAGCCGCGTAGCGGCAACAGAGCATAGCCGTGGGTGAAGCGAAGCCGCGTAGCGGCGAGCGAAACCCACGGGCAGGCGATCCCTCTGGTTCGCTTTGCGCCGTGCCGCGTAGCAAAGCGAAGCGGCACGGCGCAAAAAAGCCAGTGGCTTGTGCCAATTTGATATCCCTTTAAATAGTTATTTTGCAACTAGCAATTTCAATTGCTAATTAGTTAATCGGCCAGATGAAGGTACCGTTTTCCAGGAAATGCTTGAGTTGTTCGACGGACTGCTGGGATTTGCGCTGGACGGCCTCCGCTGTATTGAAGGCATTATGCGGGGTAAGAATGACGTTTTTTGCCTGGCTGAGCCTGTAGAGCGGCGAGGTTTTATCCAGTTCGCCGTTGCTACGCAGGTTGGGCCCAACCTTGGTCTCCTGCTCGAATACATCGAGTCCCGCGCCACCGAGATGCCCCGATTCAATGGCCTCCGCAAGAGGCTTCAATGGGGTGAACTCGCCCCGCGCAATGTTGATGAGCAGCGCGCCTGGCTTTAGCATAGCCAATTTTTCGGCAGAAAAGTAGCCTGCGTTGGCATCGGTCAGGTTCATGGCCACTGCCACGATGTCCGCCCATGGCGCACCTTCTTCAAAAGAGACATACTCCAAATCGGGCAGCCTTTTCACTAGGTCGATGCCACGCACCTCCATCTTAAGGCCGCGCCCAATAGAAACTATCTCAGAGCCGATTTTGCCGACACCGATGACCAACAGTCGCTTGGCGGCGGCCTCACGGCCAGTCAAACCATCGCGTGCAAAGGAGCTGAAGTGCGCCATCTGTTCGGGGAGGCGGCGCAATAGTGCCATCCAGAGGGTCAGTGCTTGTTCGGCCACAGAGCGGTTGCAGTAGAGTGGCAGGTAGCCGCAGGCGGGGGCATTTGCCCCCGTTGCGCGGCAGTAGCGCGTCAGGTGGTCATAGCCCGTGCTGCGTGTCAGAATGGCCTTCAGCTTCGGCGCCCATTCAGGGGGTATCACCGACTGCGTGCGCACGGAGATGATGGGGGCAGGCGGTTCGGGAGAGCCATACTCCTGAATCGTCTTCCAGGTAAAACCACTGTCCAAGGTGGAGGCGCCATTCGCCACAAGGGCGTTGTGCTCCTCTTCAAATGCTTCGTAGAAAAAAATCTGCATGGTTGTTTGAAAATGCTGGGTGAGTTTAACGTGCTATGTTGCAAAGGATATAGGGACATGAGGGACGGGAGCGACGGCAAAACACCATTCTGTCGCTCCCGTCCCTCCCGTCTCTCCCGTCCCTCTCATAGCTCCCGTCCCTCCCCATTGCACTATCGGAAGATGGTGTCGTCGTAGGTTTTGCCGTTGGGGATGAGTGGCAGAACCTTTTCGTGTTGGATGGTGAGACAGTTCAGCAGGAAAGGACCTTCAGTTGAGAGCATCTTTCGCATCGCAGGCAAAAGTTCCGATTGTTTGGAGACAGTCATACCAGGTATCCTGTAGCCTTTGGCTATCTCCACGAAATCGGGGTAGGGGCCATCTGCCTTTGGCACGGTCAAGTCGGTGTTGCCGTGGCGACCGTTGCAGAAGATGTCCTCCCACTGCGACACCATGCCAAGACACTGGTTGTTCAGGATAAGCATCTTTATAGGAACGCACTCGGCAAAGAGAGTGGCAAGTTCCTGGATGTTCATCTGAAAGGAGCCGTCGCCATCAATAAGGACAACCAGCTCGTCGGGGCAGGCGATTTTCGCACCGATGGCGACAGGCAAGCCAAAGCCCATTGCACCAAGTCCGCCAGAGGTGAGCAGTTGCCTGGGGCGGCTGTACTTGTAGAACTGTGCAGCCCACATCTGGTGCTGGCCGACACCCGTCACAATGGACGCTTCGCCTTTGGTAACGTCATACAGAGTCTTGATGACCTCCTCGCCGCTCAGCTTTCCATCTGGATGCTTCCGCACAACAAACTCATGCTGTTTTTTCCAGCATGAAACCTGCTCAAGCCAGGTCTCGCGCCCCCTATAATAGGGACGTTTCTGCATAAGAGAGGTAAGAATGGCGCGGGCATCGGAGACTATTGCCAAATCCGCGTGCTTGTTCTTGTCCAGTTCGGAATCATCAATGTCAATATGGATGATCTTCGCCTTCGGTGCAAAGGCGTTGATGTTGCCCGTGACACGGTCGCTGAAGCGCACGCCAATGGCAAGCAGTAAATCGCACTCGTGGACGGTTTTGTTCGCACCATTGAGGCCATGCATCCCTATCCACCGCAGACTAAGCGGATGGTTTTCTGGGAAGGCCCCAATCCCCATCAGACTTGTCACCACAGGCATCTTCCACGCCTCCGCAAACGCCAGTAGCTCCTTGGAAGCATTGGAATGGATGATTCCGCCTCCTGCAAAAATGCAGGGTTTTCTGCTGGCGATGAGAGCCTTGCGAAGTGTATCAAGCGTGCTTTCTGATACAGACGGCGGTAGGCAAAGTGCTCGCAAATTCGGGGTTGATGGAAATGCAGGTTCGCCAGTTGCCGCCAGCACATCGCAGGTGATGTCGATAACAACAGGGCCAGGACGACCGCTATGGGCGAGTGAAAAAGCATCCTTGATTACTTCGGACAACTCCTCCAGGTTCATCACCAAATAGGAGTGCTTGACAATGGGGCGCGTCATGCCGATGATATCCGTTTCCTGGAAGGCGTTTTTGCCAATTAGCCTCTGATTGACCTGAGCAGTGATGGCAATGAGCGGGATGGAATCCATCCATGCATCGGCGATCCCTGTCACAAGATTGGTGGCACCAGGGCCGCTGGTGGCGATGCAGACACCTGTCCGCCCCGATTTACGCGCGAAGCCATTTGCCTCAAATGCACCGCCCTGCTCATGACGCGGCAAGACAACCCGTATGCCCGAGCCAATCAGCGCCTGGTGAATCAGCAGGCTTGTGCCGCCAGGGTAGGCAAATACTGTCTCAACACCTTCGTTTTTCAGGCATTGTATGAGTATTTCTGCACCGTTCATTTTTGAGGGATTAGAAATTAGGGTTTAGGGGTTAGTAGGGAACAGGGGTTAGGGATTAGTATTAAGAGTAGAGGGAAGAGGATAGGGAAAATCGGTAGTGGTTCAATCCAATACCTAAGCATAAAGTACTTATCTCTGACCCTAATCCCTAGCCCCTAAACCCTTTCCAACTTCTGTATAGATTTCCACCGCCTGACGGATTTCCGCGATGGGCGAATATTCAAGTGCGCTATGTGCGACGCTGATGTCGCCAGGGCCGCATACCACGCAGGGAAAGCCCTTAAGGGAAAGCTGACCGCCGTCCGTACAGTAGGCGACGGATTGCGGCGTGGCATCAAGCCCAAATTTTGCGATTGTTTCGCAGACGGTTTTCACGAATGGATGATTCACAGGCGTCTGCATGGCAGGACCTGCATGAGTCCAGCCAAGTTCCACGGGGAAGCCAAGCGCCTTCGTTGCTTCATCAGCCAGGCGTTTGAATTGAGGCAGAGCTGCGCCAACCTCTGGAATGAGACGCATATCACAGGTGATCTTGCAGTAGTCAGGCACGATGTTCCCCTTGGTACCGCCTGTTATCATGTTCGGCGAAAGCGTACAACCATTGGTGAAATTCGGACTGGTCATCTTTGAAACCTGCGGTATGGCCACATCCTTCAGCCAGCAGAGCAGTCGTCCTGCCTTGAGTACCGCGTTGTCCCCCAACTCGGGTCTGGAACCATGGGCGGATTTGCCGCGCACAATCAACTCCAGCGTGCCATGGCATTTGTGAAACACCACTGGCTTGTTGCTGGTTGGTTCACCAACGATGAAACCATTGCAGGGCCATTTACTTAGCTCAAGAAAGTAGGAGCCTTGGCATCCTGTCTCCTCGGAGGCGCTTGCCACCATCAGCAAATTGACGGGAGCCTTCTGTTCGATAAGCACATCGCACGCCTTCAGCATAGCAGCCAAACTGCCTTTGGTATCACAGGAACCACGACCATAAATGAAGCCGTCCTTGATGGTTGGCTCAAAAGGCGGAATGACCATGCCGTCTGTGCCTACTGTATCCAGATGAGCATTCAGCCCAAAGGTCGGCGCACCTTTCACACCACAATTATGGAAGCCAATGACGTTCGGACGCTTAGGGGCGATGTATTGCTTCTCCACCTCCATGCCTAACGTACGCATCAGTTTTTCCACGTAGAGGCCCATTTCCTCCTCTGTGGCGATGCGTTCGCCCTCTGCTTCCAATGGCATTGTATTGCGACTGTCGATGCGAATCATATCCGACAGTATTTCAATGACATCTTTTAACATTCTTTTCTCCATTTTTCGCTGCTCTAAAGCGCGTCGCACAGGACAGGTCGCTATATTCCCAAGAGTTTCTGAGCGTTGAGGTGCGTCACCTTCTCGTAGATTTCTTTGGTAATGTGCTTTTCTGCCAGAGCCTGATTCAAGAAATCTTGAAGCATAACCAGAACATTGTCTCTGTTGCAGGGACGGCAAACATCTGTGCCAAAGAATAACCTGTCTTGGAATTCGTCTAAAAACTCATATGCGAAAGAGGGGTCGCGGGTCAGGGCATTGCAACCGCTTCCAGCGGAAAGATCCCCCATCAGACCTGGATACTTGCGCATAAGTTCTGAAACACGTCCTGGCTTCACAACAGGCCCTTTTGGATAGCCGCCCCAGTTGCTTAAATCGACATCAGAACTGATATGCGACCAGAAAGTCTGTGAATGCGCCAAGAATTTCAGGTTCGGGAACTTCTGCAAGACAATTTCAAGCCTTGGAAGACCCAGATCATCTACAACACCATAGATGTTTCCTTCGCGCGTGGCAATGTGGAAAGTGACAGGAAGTTCGTTCTTTTCAGCGTGCTTAAAAAGATTTAGGCAACGCGGGTCAGTAAAGGAGAGATTGCAGGTCATCTCGCCAATTCCCTTGCAGCCCTTTGCCTTGTAGTACTCCATAATGTAGGATAAATTGGCAGTTGGCGTATTGTAGAGCATTCTCGGGTCAATATTACAGAATGGAATGAAATGACCATTACTCTCGGCGGCTATATCCAAAACCTCTTCATTGGATTGCACAACCATCGTATTCTCTGGTCCAATAATGGGCAGAAGCACACCATGATCAATGCCAACGGACTTGTGCATCTCAATCAATATCTCTGGCCATACGAATGGTTCATTTCCTGGAGGAAGCGGAAAATCCTTTGCCTTAAGACAATGCCCGTGAATGTCAATGAACATCTTTCTTCTCCTTTTTTCAATCGAGTGCGCTACGCACTTTCATGTTCTGTACACCATGTTATTAGCGTAGCGATTATCTATTAAAAAACGACTTTTCAATCATAATACAAAGTGCATGATAGACAGGGAGATGCAGCTCTTGAACGACAAACGTCTCTCCTGCAGGAACCTTGATGCAAACATCGGCTAGTGAAGCCAAGCGACCACCTTTGTAGCCTGTCAAGCCAATGATTTTCATGCCACGCAACTTAGCCACTTGACAAGCCAAAGCTATATTCTTGGCATTGCCTGAAGTTGAAATGCCAAAAAGCACATCTCCTTTTCTTCCAAGTGCATTCAATTGTTGCGCAGGCCCCATGTCGCCACCAAGGTCATTTCCCGCCGCCGTGAAGATGGCTGTCTGACTCATTAGACTCATGGCGCGAAAACCCATCTGAAGTTTTTGCGCTAGTTCTGCACCTTCGGGCTCACCAAACGAATTCAACTTATTCTTATCCTCTTCAGAAAGTGGCCGTTTCAAGACAAATCCTTTCAACAACTCTCCTACAATATGATCGGCGTCTGCTGCGCTTCCGCCATTTCCACAGGTAAACAAAAATCCATCTCCTTTAAAGCACTCAAACAAAATCTCATACGCCTTGACAATATCCTCACTGCAGTCCCGCAACACAGGATACCTTTCAAGAAGCTCTGCAAGAGCCATCTGTGTGTCAGTATTCATATCACCGTACATTAAAATATATGAAACAAAGAAAAAAAGCACTTTTCAGTTGCCAAATCCATTTTTTTCTACTATATTAGTCATTCTTCAATTGTCTAGCCGAAAAGGTGATTTTTGGCTGGAAAAACAGTTCATTTTATAGAGGAAATTGTCTTGTTCTTGTTAAAAACTCCATTAAAAAATCTGTTAAGATTTTGTTGATAATTTTGTTAATATTTTCTATTAACTATTTTATTAACATATTTTCAACAAGTTATTATTTTACATAACTAGTTGAAAATTAAAATACTGGAATCATTAATAACAAGTCATTGACAAGCATAATAATAGTTTTTTGAATAATCATTAAAATAATAAATATCCAAACAAATCAGGAGAACCAATGAAAATCATCGTCACAAAAGAGAATCTTGCTTTAGCTTTAAATAAGACAGCTCGCGCCGCCAGTGTGAGGACTGCTGTTCCAATTATGGCAAACGTCCTTCTGGAAGCCGAACAGGACAAGCTGACTTTGACTGCCACCGATTCGGAAATAGTTATCAAGACCTGGATTCCTGCATTGGTTGAAGAAGCTGGCGCGACAACCCTCCCTGCAAAGAAATTCCAGCAGATTATCAGTGCACTGCCGTCTGCAGATATCACTATTGAGACCAATGATACTGATGTCAGCTCCATTTCCTGCAAAAGCAGCCATTATAAGATGAACGGAATGAGTGCTGAACAATTCTCCGTGGGTGAACAACTCCAGTATGACTGGAGTTTCAAGATGAAGATCAAGGAGATTATCCGTGGTTTCGTGAAGGTCAACTATGCGAAGAGCAATGACGATTCGCGCAAGCAGCTTAACGGCGTGGTGATGAGCATCAGAGGCGGCATTATGACCATCGCCGCGACAGATGGCCGCCGCCTTGCCGCCGTTGAAAACACGATTGAGGACGAAGGTGCAAAGGATGGCGACTACATTCTGCCAAGTCGTGCCTCTTCGGAAATAGCAAGTTGCCTGGATGGGGATGAAGATGTCATTGTCAGCGTCAATAGTTCTGGTATTTCCTTCCAGACTTCCACAACTGTTCTAACAACCAAGTTGGTTGAGGGGAACTATCCTAACTTCCGTCAGGTTATTCCAGAAAACTGCGGATGTACGGTTACCGTCTCTAGGGTTGCTCTTTCAGAAGCTTTGAAGCGTGTGTCGTTGATTGTGACCGATAGCGCGGAATCCGTCAAACTGACATTTACCAAAAATACATTGACTATTTTTGCTGCCAGTGCGGAGACAGGTGAATCTAGCGAAACTCTAGAGATTGCGTATGACGCAAATGACGAGGTAACAGTCTCCTTCAATCCTGTCTTCTTCCTTGATCCGTTGAAGGTTATGGAAGCTGACAACATCAACATTGAGTTTGGCAAGCAGTATTCGCCAATCAAGCTAACAGGTGACGAAGGCTTCCTCTATATGCTTATGCCTATGAAAGGATAAGTGGATATGACAACGGCAATCATGCCGTCGAAAAATGTCTCTTTTTCCTGCATTAAAGTGTAGGACACAGAACAGGAATGATTTCACGTATTCATCTCATACGCTATCGCAACTATGATGATTGTGTCATAGATTTTGATTCGGGGATGAATCTGCTTGTGGGAAGAAACGGGCAAGGAAAGACAAATATTCTGGAAGCAGTCTATTATCTTTCTTTGCTGCGTTCATTCCGCACGGCAAATGTGAATGAATTGCGGCAGTGGAAAAGCAATTTCTTCACGGTCTCGGGGCTGATTTCTTCTAGTGTTGGACCTGCGGATGAACTGACTGTTTCGTATGATGCGGAAAGGCGGATGATGGTGAATGGCGTACCTGTCTATCGGGCAAGTGACTTTGTCTTCAGGTTTATTTGCGTAACCTTCATTCCAGAGGACTTGGAACTTGTTCAAGGTGCACCATTGCAGAGGCGAAGGTTTCTGGATATTGCAATTAGTCAGATTTCTCAGGATTATCTGCATAATCTTCAAGGATATGTCACTGCATTGAAGAGCAGAAACGCGCTTTTGAAGCAACCTGAAAAATTCGATAAGCTAATGGTCACGGCATATGATACGCTTTTGGCACGAAATGGAGCTGCGATTGAAGTTGCAAGACTTGAGTTTGTAAAGAAGCTGAATGAGCGTCTTGCACAGCTTTCAGAGAGATTGCTGGAGGATGGCAGGTTGTTGCATTTGAAATATATGTTCAGACTTGGAAACAATTTGCTCCAGGAACATCATCTTGAACAGGGAGAATTGGAAAGTGCCATACGGGAAGGGTTAGAAAGAAATTATGAACGCGATCTGCAGAACGGAAGTACAAGCATTGGGCCGCATCGCTCGGACTTTACCTGTATTTTAGGTGATGTGAATATGGGTAGTTATGCATCCCAAGGTGAAGGCAGACTTGCTTCACTCTCCATTAAACTTGCCTGCTTGGATATCATCCGTGAGGCAAGAGGCTCCAATGACATTACGTTGCTTGTGGATGATGTGACAGGGGAACTTGATGTTCATCGTAAAAGCTGCTTCTTCTCAGTAATGGGAGAAGTGGGTCAGGTGTTGTTTGCATGTACAGAGGTTCCGCAGGGGTTCAGTGAAAAGGCAAAAAAATTTAATATCAATGCAGGTACGGTGAGGGTTTGAAATGGAAAAAAAGGAATCTTTTTTATGTGTTGCAGCATTGCTTTTGGGCATTGCCTTGTTCAGCACGGTGGAAATAGCAGGAAAGGCAATCAACAACATAGCGAAAATTGAGTCTTTTGTGATGGTCTTTATGCGTTTCTTCGTGACAGGTGTTGTACTGGTCGCAATCAGTTTGCCAGGATATCTGAAGAAAAACATGCTGACCCGTATTGACTGGTGTGTTTTTTTGTTGAATGGCCTCATCGGCATCGCTGCTTCCATCACCCTTTTCCATATAGGCATCGACATGTTTGAAAATGCCTCATCTGCAGCAGTAGTTTTCAGTGCCAATGCGCTTTTTACGGTTGTTATTGCCAGATTCATCAATCATGAAAAACTGACGCTTATGAAGTGCATTGCCGTTCTTTTAGGACTCATTGGAATTAGTCTATTCATCTTTGAGAAGGGAAATCCTGACTTACAGGTGCTAGGGTCTATTTGCGTAATGTGCTGCTCGGCATTTCTGTTTGGAATCAGTGTCTGCATCACCCGAAGAGTCGTGAAAAGATATGGGGCCATGCTTTTCATGGGTATGTCTTCGCTGATTGGCTCTATTATCACATTGCCGATTGCTTTGCTTACGATGAATGAAGGGGTAATGGAGAGAATGCATGCAACCTTTTGGCCGATGTGCTACATGGTGCTGATTGGAACGACCCTGGCTTATTTTCTGTACTACTATGGTCTTTCAGGCGTATCGGCCTCCAAGGCCAGCATCGCCTTTTTCTTGAAGCCAGTTCTCGCCTGCATTTTCGCAAGCATCTATTTTTATCCAAACAATAAAATGAATGCTTGGACAATCACTGGAACAGTCATTATCGTCCTAGCCATGAGTTTAACCTTGATAAAGGAAAAAACTCTGGAAAACAGTGATTTGCAGAAAAAATGAAAGATAGGTGTTTATCACAAAAAACGCCTGGCGTGATGCTCTATTTTCTGGCGTTCACCTCTGTGCCAACGTTGTTGTATATCACATATGGTGTTTTATCGTACTGTGACATGCTACCTGACCGCATTGGCACGGTGTTTACCGTCATGGCTTCACTTTCCGTTATACTGCGGCTTTTTTACGACAACATTTCACTGTTGTATTTTGGACGTCTCTATAGAAAACATTTTAGTGGACGTCTCTCGGATTGGCCAATTCTCTGTTATTCTATCCTGACCATTTTAAACATCTTTTTTATTGTGTTTATTTCAGGAAATGGCGGGTTGTATAACGCATACGTCAATTCCTGTGGCTTTATGTATGTCGTATTCATTTCGAACATTATTGTGCCAGTCATGGCTGTTCCTTTGCTTCTTTCTTTTCGCATGAGTAGCGCATGGATGCATCTGATATGTTCTGTTTGTGTTTTCTATGCAACCTCAATTGCGTGGATTCTATTTGGAGGGATTGTTTTCCAGTCTTTGGGTGAGAATAGTTCAGAGATTTTTGCTTCCTTGCCTTTCTCTTTGTTCATCACCGAAACAGCTCCATCTGAAAGCACATTTGCCATTTTTTGCACGATATTTTTTATATGTGCTGTAGCGGGTTATATCCTTCATGCCCTGTTCATAGCAAAATTAGAGAACAGGGTGTTTTCAAGGGTGTTTTTGCCCTTGACATATACGCTGTTATCCGTTTCATTAATCTCATACGTGGTGCTTTTAAGCATGACGTTTATTATTGATAAAAAGAATGCCTCTTCCTTATCCTTACTTGAAAGTACGCATGGGATTGCTTTCACAAGTGGCAATGTCGAAAAGCAATACCTGAATTTGGAAAAGCCAAATAAACAATTCTGGAAAGCATTCATTGAGAATGTCAATAATACCGATTCCATGGCGAAAAATGACCAACTTCTTGACAATATCAGTGAGTTGCCAAAGTTCAATAGGGATTTTGAAAGAAGCTATTCAGGCACTGCCGATGATTTGGAGGCCATTGCCGTGTTTCGTGTCTTCAACAGTAAACGGATGGATGATGCCTTGCAGAAGAAAGATGTGGATTCTGCAATGAAATACTATAAGTATGATTGCATGCTTGACAATGCCCTTTTGGGCGATGTCTATGCTGTTGCTGCCGTCCAGAGGATGAGTTATGGTGACAAGGCAACGCTGGCCTTGCTGAAATCAGGGTTGCTGGATGAAGCGCAGTTGGGAAGAATGCACAAGGAATGTTATAATCGAGAGGCAAAGGCTGCACTTCTGCTGAAAAGGGTTTCTTTTTGGTATGATTTCTGCTATGTGTCTTTAGCAGAAAAACGTGCGGAAGAGTGTTTCATTGAAATACCTTCAGGCAAGTACATTCCATTTATCTCCATCTGTTTTTCAAAATGGCTGTTTCCGCAGTTGTATTATTCATATTACAAGAGCCTTAATGATAGTCTGAAGGATAACAAGAGCAACTCTCTTGATACATTACGCAATTATACGTTTAAGGAGGAACGCGAAGTATTGATTGCGGTTTCTGGAGAACTCTTCAAATGCCGTCGTGGGCGCTATCCTAGGGAAATCTCCGAGCTATTTCCTGATTTGCTGCCTGTTTTGCCAGCCAATCCTTTTAGTGGAAAGCCACTGGAATACTCTTTTAAGTGGTAATTATTCAGAAGGGTAAGCCGCGTAGTGGCAGTAAGAACATAGCCGTGGGTGAAGCGAGCGCCATGACGCGAGCGAAACCCACGGGCAGACGATACCCCTAGTTTATTTGCGCCGTGCCGCATAGCGAAGCGGAGCAGCAAGGCGCAGAAAAGCTGGCAGCCTGTGCCAATATGATCCCCTTATGAATAGTTACTTCAAGTGAACATGGATATACTGTCGGAAATACCCTTGGATTGGCGTGAAGCCATTGCACCTTTCTACACAAAGGAACAGGCCGATGTTCTTGGTTATGCCTTGCAGGCGCGATTTGATGCAGGAGAAAACATCTATCCTGCCAGGGAAAACATCTTCCGTGCGTTGAAGGAAACGCCTTTTTCAGAGACAAAGGCAGTTTGGCTTGGGCAGGACCCCTACCATGAACCAGGACAGGCCATCGGGCTTGCCTTCGCCGTACCAAATGGAACGAAGATGCCACCTTCCCTGAAAAACATCTTCAAGGAGTATATCTCTGATTTGGAGAAGGTTTTCATGCCAACCGATTCCACCCTTCTCGACTGGGCGCACAACGGCGTGCTTCTGCTCAATACCTGCCTGACAGTTCGCGCCCATGCGGCTGGCTCCCATCGAAAACTGGGATGGGAACCGCTTGTCCAGGCCATTCTAAAAGCAGCGGCACAACGTCCACGAAGCACTGCATTCATCTTGCTTGGCAACGACGCACGTGCCTATCGCGAACTGGTCGATGATGGAAAAAACGTGATTTTTGAGGCTGCGCATCCGTCGCCGCTTTCCGCATTCCACGGCTTCTTCGGCTCAAGGCCTTTCACCACCGTCAACGACGCCCTCGTCTCCAAAGGAGAAATACCAGTTCAATGGTGATTTTTCCCTTGAAATAACCTCAATTGATTAACTTTTTCTTAATTTTTCGCAAAATATCGTTATTTTTTGCGATTGATTTCGCAAAAAATAACGATATTTTGCGATTGATTATATAATTTGTTGCATTATATTTGGATTATTTTTTGAGAGAGGTAATTTCAAAATAACAAGAGGTGTGGCATGTATATACATAGAGATTTGGAACATATTCTTTCAGAAGCCATTTACGGGAAAAAAGTCGTGGTTCTTTATGGCTCCAGGCAAACAGGGAAAACGACGCTCATAGAGCACTTGCTTTCTGATGAGACAATCAAGCGTGAAGGAGTGGTTAGATTGTCAGGAGATATTATGCAAGAAAAGGAACTGCTTCAATATGATACCATGACAGTTGAAAAGGCAAAAAGCATAATGGGTAATGCCCGCACACTTTTTGTTGATGAGGCCCAGAAAATACTTGATATTGGTTTGACATTGAAAATAATCCATGACCATTTGCGCCATTTGAGAATAATTGCAACAGGTTCCTCATCGTTTGAATTGTCCGAGAAGGTTGGCGAACCATTAACGGGGAGAATGGAGGAATTCATTCTTCCGACGTTGTCTTTTTCAGAATTATCGCAATACACCGATGCTGTCAGTGAAAGAAATGCTCTGGAAACAAGACTTCTCTATGGTTCCTATCCTGAAGTCTGTGCAATGCAAACGGATTTGAAGCGCAAACGGACACTCAAGAACCTTTGTTCTGCCTATCTCTTCAAGGATGTCCTGAAATGGAATAATTTAAAAAACTCCGAAAAACTAGGCAAGTTGGTGAAGGCATTGGCCCTTCAAATAGGCAGTGAAGTCTCTTATAAAAAGATAGGCGACTTAATTGGTATGGACAATGAAACCGTTGAATCATACATAGAAAGACTTGAAAAGGCATTTGTCATTTTTCGACTGACTGCATTTTCGCGAAATCTTCGCAATGAACTTAAAAAATCAAGAAAAATATATTTCTGTGATACAGGCATTCGCAATGCTTTGATAGCTGATTTCCGTTCATTTGATTTACGGGAAGATGTAGGTCACCTTTTTGAAAACTACCTGATTGTCGAACGGTTGAAATACAATTCCCTGCATGAATTGGATGTCCAGTCCTTTTTCTGGCGTATCGCTGGAAATGAATCGAAGGAGATAGACTACCTTGAGGAATCGTCTGATAAAGGAATTGTTGCGTATGAATTTAAGTGGAACCCCTTGAAAGCGGCTAAAGCCAAATGTCCATTGCACTTTTCAACCGCTTACCCAGATGCGGAATGGAAATGCGTCTCCCGCAAGAACTATGTCGAATTCATTACAGGGGCTATGTAACTATTCAGAAGGTAATCCGCGTAGCAACGGCAAGAACATAGCCGTGGGTGTAGCAAGCACCTCTGGCGCGAACAAAACCTCAGAGCAGACGATACCACAGTTCCTTTATGCCGTGCCTGCTAGGGGAAGTCTGCTAGGTTGCTTTCTAGGCAACTAAACTATATAATTTCCTAAATTAGAAATAAATTAGAATTCGGAGTATTTTCTGTAGTCGAAGCCGATATGGAGACTGGAATCCCTGGAGGGTGCGACCCACTGGGCCTTGCCGCGTTGCAGGAAGCCTTGGTAGGTCAAGGGGCTGACATGACCGTCCATCATCAGGAAGTTGGACTTGTGGTTGCCCATGCCGCTGCTTGACACTCCGTTTGCATAGGGTGCTGGCTGCCGCAAGTCCATGCCGCCGCTGTGCCTGTAGGCATGCCAGCAAGCCCAGTTGACGCTGACATTGCCCATGATCATGGAATCAGCCACGATCATCGCATTACTGGGTTCCGTGAGGCAAGTCAATTGACGGCATTTTTTCTCCCATTCGGAACCCTGATCGTTGCCCGTCAGATGGGGGTTGATGTTGTAGTGGGTGTAGCTGTAGAAGCCACTCTGCCAGGCCCCGAAGCCGACAGGTGCGCTCGGGCAGAAGAAGGCGGTCTTGGTGTTGGAAGTACCCGTGTAGGTAACGCCATAGCCAGGTGTCTTGCCGCCCGTTCCGCCAAGGATTCCAAACCAGAAGCGGGCATCCCAGTTTTCATTGGCGGCCATCGGAATGCGCGCGGGCACGATGTAGTCGTCGAAGTCGTCGGCATAAAGGGCGATGGCAAGTCCCATCTGCTTCTCGTTGTTGGTGCAGGTGATGTCCCGCGCCTTCATGCGCGCCTTGGCCAGCGCGGGCAGCAACATCGCCGCCAGAATGGCGATGATGGCGATGACGACGAGCAGTTCTATCAGTGTGAATTGAAGCAGGCGTTTCATGTTGCAATCCTTATAGCTATAATTATTGATTTTAGGTATATCCTACGGGAATACCGAGTATTTGCGATAGTCGAAGCCAATGTGGAGACGGGCATCTCTGGAGGGGGCGACCCATTGTGCCGTGCCACGCTGCGAGAAGCCTTGAAAAGTCATGGGTGTCACATGGCCGTCCATCATTAGGAAGTTGGATTTGTGGTTCCCCATGCCGCTTTCGCCGATGCCAGCGGTTGTATTACTGGGTGTGCGCAAGTCCATCCCTCCGCAGTGGCGATAGGCATACCAGCAGGCCCAGTTGACAGAGATGTTTGAGGTGAGCATGGAATCCGCCACAATCATTGCATTGCTGGGCTCCGTGAGACAGCTCAGTTGACGGCATTTGTTCTCCCAGGTCGCAGTGGACCGCTGGTTTCCCGTGAGGTGCGGGTTGATGTTGTAATGGGTGTACTGGAAATTGCCTGCTGTCCAGCCACCAAGTGGATTAGGCGCGCTTGGGCAGAAGAAGGTTGTGTTGGGGTTGTAGGATCCAGGGTATTGGCATCCATATCCGCCCGTTGTGCCACCATATCCAGAAAGCAAGGCGAACCACATTTCCCAATGGTTGTTTGAATAGTTTGGAACGATGATGCGCGCCGGCACGATGAAATCATCAAAGTCATCGGCATAGAGGGCGATGGCAAGCCCCATCTGCTTCTCGTTGTTGGTGCAGGAGATGTCCCGCGCCTTCATGCGCGCCTTGCTAAGTGCTGGTAACAACATCGCCGCCAGAATCGCGATGATGGCGATGACGACCAATAACTCAATTAACGTGAATTGCACTATCTTTTTCATAGTTGCCTCTCTTTTATCCAATCGCTCTTATCGCTCTTATCGCTCTTATTCCGAGTACTTCCTGTAGTCAAAGCCAATGTGGAGGCTGCGGTCTCTGGAGGGAGCTACCCATTGCGCCGTGCCGCGTTGCAGGAAGCCCTGATAGGTCAAGGGGGTGACGTGTCCGTCCATCATCAGGAAGTTGGACTTGTTGTTGCCCATACCAGAGGAAGGTACTCCACTGGTGGTTGATGCTGGCTCACGAAGATCCATCCCTCCGCAATGCCTGTAGGCAAACCAGCAGGACCACAAGGCATAACCAGCAGCCAGAAACATAGAGTCAGCCAGAACTTCGGCGTTGCCTGGGTCTGTCAGGCAGCTCATCTGCCGTGCTTTATTACGCCAAAAGGTGTCAGTGCTTTCCATGGAAATATCACCTGAAAGATGGATGTTGTAGTTATAGTGAGTGTATTGGTAATCCCCGTTCGCGTAATACCCCAGCGGTCTTGGCGCGCTTGGGCAAAAATAGGTGGTTTTTTGATCAGTGTAGCCATTATATGCCACTCCATAGCCACCTGTCTTTCCTTTCCAGCCCGAGAGAAGGCCAACCCAATGGACGCTCATCCATTCATCGCTGCCGACCTGGGAGACTTTTTCGGGAGTGATATAGTCATCGAAGTCATCGGCATAGAGGAAGATGGCGAGGCCAATCTGCTTCATGTTGTTGGTGCAGGTGATGTCCCGTGCCTTGCCGCGTGCCTTGGCCAACGCGGGTAGCAACATCGCCGCCAGAATCGCAATGATGGCGATGACGACCAAAAGCTCTATCAACGTAAACTGTATGATTCGTTTCATGGTTTATCTTCTAAAATAATATAGATGGCACTACCTATCAAATGTGTTGTCTAGTCAAAGGGTGCGTATTTTCTGTAGTCGAAGCCGATGTGGAGGGAGGCATCGCGTTGCGGTGCGTTGTATTGACAGACGGCGCGCTGCTTGAAGCCCTGGTAGGTGAAGTTGGTGACATGACCATCACCCATGAGGAAGTTGGATTTGTGGTTGCCCATGCTCAAGGCTCCGCTGGGCAGCTTTGAGAGTAAATCTGGTGTGCGGAGGTCCATGCCGCCGGCGTGGCGGTAGGCAAACCAGACAGACCAGTGCGCGTAGGGACTGTCTGTGGTCAAGGAGTCGGCAACGACCATGACATCGCTGGGGGTGATTTCGCAGGAACTCTGGCGGGCACACTTGAACCAATAGTCGTTGTTGGGAGCCGTCTGATTGCCGCAGAGGTGGATGTTGTAGTTGTAGTGGGTGTATTGGTAGTTGCCGGCGGACCAGTTTCCAAATGGGGCCTGCGCACTCGGGCACATGAAAGTGGAGTTGTTGTTGGAAGTGGCATAGTTGGTCTCAGTGAACTGGCAACCGTACCCAGCCGTCTTGCCGCCGGAGCCGGAAAGCAGGCCGAACCAGAAGGTTCCATACGAACTGTCGGCGCCGACCTGTCTGACATGGTAGGGGACGAGCCAGTCATCGAACTCATCGGTGTAAAGGGCGCAGGCGAGGCCCATCTGCTTCATGTTGTTGGTGCAGGAGATATCCCGCGCCTTCATACGTGCCTTGGCCAGCGCAGGCAGCAGCATGGCCGCCAGTATCGCGATGATGGCGATGACCACAAGAAGCTCAATCAGCGTGAATGCCAAAAACTTCTTCATATTGGTACCTCATATATTCTAACTTAAGAAGGAGGCAGCGAATGGCCTACGGGAATTCCTCATACATCTTGTAATCGAAGCCAATGTGGAGGGAGGCATCGCGCGAAGGCGCGTTGTATTGACAGACAGCGCGCTGCTTGAACCCCAAATAGGTGTAGTTGGTGACGTGACCATCGCCCATGAGGAAGTTGGACTTGTGGTTGCCCATTCCTGTTGCAGAGCTGTCCAGCGTGCTGAGCTGACCAGGTGTGCGGAGGTCCATGCCGCCGCAGTGGCGGTAGGCGAACCAGCAGGCCCAATGCGCGTAGGAGTCGGACGTGTTCATGGAGTCGGCGACGACCATGACATCACTTGGCGCGTACTCGCAATTGGTCTTGCGGGCAGCCCTCATCCACATGCTGTTATTGGCTGCCTGCTGGTTGCCGCAAAGGTGAATGTTGTAGTTGTAGTGGGTGTACTGGTAGTTGCCGGCGGACCAGCTTCCGAATGGGGCCTGTGCGCTTGGGCACATGAAGGTGGAGTTGTTGTTGGCGATGGCGTAGTTGGTTTCAGCAAACTGGCAGCCGTAGCCGCCCGTCTTGCCGCCTGAGCCAGAGAGGAGTCCGAACCAGAAGACGCCGTACCAGGTGTCATTGCCGACTTGCCTGAGGCGGTAGGGGACGAGATAATCGTCAAAGTCATCGGAATAGAGAGCGCAGGCGAGGCCCATCTGCTTCATGTTGTTGGTGCAGGAGATGTCCCGCGCCTTCATGCGTGCCTTCGCCAGGGCGGGCAGCAGCATCGCCGCCAGGATTGCAATGATGGCGATGACGACCAGAAGCTCTATCAATGTAAATTGGACGATGCGTTTCATAACTTATTGTTCCTGTTTTTTTAAGACGAATGATTGCAAACTACTTCATTTTAAAATATTACTCGCAGATTTTAAAAAAACAAGTTCTTTTGCTTTTTTTTGTGTCTTTGATGCAGGGTTTTCCAAAAAAAAGGTAATGAACGATACAAAAAAAGGGCAAAACGATTATATTATAATGAGGTAATTTCAAAACTAACGCGCATTTCGATGATAGTTTTGAAATTACCTCAAGTAACAAGAGAAAAGGTTTTTTATGTCAGAAGACAAGGTCAAGATTTATTATTTGGCGTCGGGAGACATCAGCATACCGATTCTGCACGCGCTGAAGGATGCTCATGGGCTGGAACTGACGGGTGTAGCGTCCCAGAAGAAAGAGTCCAAGGGCGAGGGACCTGTGCGCACCATAAAAAGCCCCCTTGTAAAGCACTGCGAGAAAGAAGGCATTCCATTCGAGCGCTATCAGTCTGTGAACTCTGAAGAGTTCCACAATGTGTTGCGAAAAAACGAGGTAGAGTTGTTGGTTGTGGCCTCATACGGCCAGATACTGAAACCAGAGTTGCTGGCTCTTCCCAAGTTCGGCTGCTTGAACGTCCACGCTTCCCTGCTGCCGCAGTACCGAGGGGCTTCGCCGATTGTGGCCTCCCTGCTGAATGGCGACAGGGTGACAGGCGTTTCCTTCATGCAGATGGAGGCGGGACTGGATACGGGTCCCGTCTATCGCATGTGCGAATTGGAGATTCTGCCAGACGACAATGCGGACAAGTTGGAGATGCGCCTTGGGGAACTGGCAGGCGAAAGCATCGAAGAGGTGATTTTGGACATCACCCGCCACGGGCTGAAACCAGTGCCTCAGTGCAATGAAGGCGCTTCCTACGCCAAGAAAATCGGCAAGGAGGACGGCAGGGTAAGCTGGTGCAAATCCGCCGAGGAGATTTGCAATATGCTCCGCGCCTACGAACCGTGGCCATGTGTTAACACCGTCTTTCCGACCCAGGATGGAAATGGATTATTGGTGAGAATTAGGGAAGCCGAGCCTTTGCCTGATGACGGCAAAGACGCAATTCCTGGCACAATTCTTGAAACAAAGTTTTTCATCGAAAAAGACAAAAATGGCAATGACGCAAAATTCTTTGGCATTGTGATTAAATGCGGAAAAGGGAGGCTGTTCCTGCGGAGAATTGCACCTCCTGGGCGCAAAAATATTCCCGCCTTGTCGTATTTTACGGGAATGCGCTTTCCGCTGGATTTGGTAATTGGTACTAGATTAGAATGAAGCAAATAGTGATTAATAGCGAAGAAATGCAGACACGCGTCGCAGTCGTTTGCGACGGCGTTTTGCACGACTTCTTCATGGAACGAAAGGACAGCGACCGCCTGGTCGGGTCCATTTTCAAAGGACGTATTAAAAATCTTGAACCCTCTTTGCAGGCCGCATTTGTGGATATTGGTTGTGGCAAGAATGCATTTCTCCATTACTGGGACATGCTGCCCGCCTCCCAGGAGATGCTGGAAGGCGAAGGGGAAAATGAAATACCTGAAGAGGAGCCGATGCCTCGAAGACCTGTGGCTCCAGCTCCCGTGAAGATACCTGAAGGCAATGGCTTTTTTGCACGTCTGTGCAGATTGTTCAGACGCGCACCCGAGCAGTCATCCTCCGAGACACCTCAACCCAAAACACAGGCTAGGCAGAACAACCAGCGCAGGCGCAAGAAGGGCAATGTGCCCAAAAAGCCCGCCTATACGGTGGAGGATATCCCCAACATCTTCAAGGAGGAGCAAGAGATTCTGGTGCAGGTCACGAAGGGCCCCATCAGTACGAAGGGAGCCCGCGTGACGACGAACCTCAGCATCCCAGGCCGCTACTTGGTGCTGCTCCCAAACTCCACCCATATCGGCGTCTCCAAACGCGTGGAGGAGAAGCCCGAACGTGACCGCCTCCGCCAGATGATGCGCAATCTTCACATTCCCCGCAACATGGGAGCCATCTGCCGCACCGTCGGCGCAGGCATGAAGCCCGAACAGTTCCAACGGGATTTGGACATCCTGCTGGACAGTTGGAACAATGGTCAGACGCAGAGGCGCAGGGCCCCCTATTGCGTCTATCAGGAGCCTGATCTCGCGGAACGCACCCTGCGTGATTGCCTGACGGAGGACGTGGATGAAATCATCACGGATTCCAAGGAGGTTTATGAGCGAGCCAACGAACTGATGCAGCGCTACAATATGCAGGGGATGGTGAAGATTCGTCAGTATGACAACCCGACCCCGATTTTCAACAAATATGGCCTTTCCAAGCAGATTGATGGAATCTTCAGCCGAAAGGTGAACCTGCCTAGTGGCGGTTACCTTGTCATCGACCAGACCGAGGCGCTTATTGCCATTGATGTCAATACTGGTAAGAACCGTACGGGAAAGGACCAGCCCGAGACAATTCTCGCCACCAATTTGGAGGCGGTGAAAGAGATTGCCCGCCAGTTGCGCCTGCGCAACGTCGGCGGTCTGGTGGTGCTGGACCTGATTGACATGCGCTCAAAGAAGGACCAGATGACCGTCTATAAGACCCTGAAGGAGCTAATGAGCGAAGACCGTGCCAAGACGAAGGTCTATCCCATCTCCCCGTTGGGTCTGCTCGAAATGACGCGCCAGCGCGAGGACGAGAGCTTTGAGAGTGCGATTTTTGATGACTGCCCATACTGCAAGGGGCGTGGCCTCATCAAGTCTGCAACGAGCATGAGTGTGGAGATTCAGCGCCGCCTCAACGAAATATGCGCCAAGCGCAAACTGCGCAATCTGACCGTCTGCGCCCACCCGCGCATCATTGAACGCCTCAAGAATGAGGACAGGCAGCTCTTCACTGATATCGAAATTGCAAACCGTGCCGATATCACCTTCAAGGCCGACAACCTGATGCATATCGAGGAATACAAGGTCATCGATAACAATTCGGGCCAGGTGCTGTAAGCCCCATGGTGCGCGCTCCACGCGCACCAGCCTCCCTGGGGTGCGCGAAGCGCGCCCGCTCCCCCCTGGTGCGCATGAAATGCGCACATCACCCCTCCATCTACGATTATGACCATCCCCTTCATTCACCTCCACGTTCATACGGACTACAGCCTGCTTGACGGCACGGAAAAGTGCGGTGCCATCGCGAAGATGTGCAAGGAGTTCGGGATGCCCTACTGCGCGGTTACCGACCATGGCACGATGAGCGCCTGCTTCGAGTTCAATACCGTTATGCAGAAGGAGGGGTTGAAGCCCGTCTATGGCTGCGAGTTCTATGTTGCGCCAGGCAAATACACGGAGAAGAATAACCAGATACCCCACTATCAGGGCTACCATTTGGTCTGCCTGGCCGAGACCTACGAGGGATACATCAACATGTGCCACCTCAACGAGGAGGCATGGATCAACGGCTACTACTACCACCCGCGAGTTGATAAGGATTTGCTCCGCAAGTACAGCAAGGGCGTGATTTGTCTCTCCGCCTGCTTAGGCGGAGAGGTTGCCTCCCTTTTTCTGGAGGAACAGGACGAGGCCGCCGAAAAGGCCGCCCTCGAACTGCGTGACATCTTCGGCGAAGAAAACTTCTTCCTGGAGATACAGGACCACGGCCTCGAAGAGGACAGGAAGGTCAACCCGAAGATCATCGCATTGGCGCGCAAGCACAACATCCCGCTGGTCGCCACCAACGACTCCCACTACTTAAAGCGCGAGCACGCGGAGGCGCACGAGGTCTTCCTCTGCATCGGCACGCAGACCACCATGCAGGACGAGAAGCGCTTCAAATTCCCAGGCGGCCCTGAATACTACTTCAAGAGCCCCGAGGAGATGGAGGCCCTCTTCAAGGATACCCCTGATGCCCTTGAAAACACGATGAAGATAGCAGAGCGCTGCTGTAATGTCCACGTTCCGACAGTCTCCGAAGACAAGGCGAACCACTACCCTGCGTTCCCTCTGCCCGACGACTACAAGGGCACGCGCGAGGACTACCTCCTCGACCTCTGCCGCGAAGGAATGAAGGAGCGCTACGACATCGACATTGACGCCAAGGAGTTTACCCCCGAGCAACAGGTCAAGGTCGATAGAATGTACTACGAACTTGGCATCATCAAGCAGACAGGCTTCACCTCATACTATTTGGTGGTTTGGGATTTCCTGCATTTTGCTCGCGTCGATGGCGTGCCACTTGGACCTGGACGCGGGTCAGGTGCTGGTTCGCTGGTTGCCTATCTCATCCATATCACGGACATCGATCCCATCCGTTACAATCTCCTCTTCGAACGCTTCTTGAACCCCGAGCGTGTCAGCCCGCCTGACTTTGACATTGATCTGTGCGAGCGTCGCCGCCACAGGGTCATTGAGTACGTCCACCGCCGCTATGGCGAAGGCAACGTAGTTCAGATAGGCACTTTCGGCACTTTGAAGGCGAAGGCGGTTGTCAAGGACGTTGCACGCGCCTTGGGGCGCACTTTCGCGGAGGGTAGCCAGATTTGCAAGCTGATTCCAGCCGATCCCAAAATGACGTTGGAGAAGGCGAAGAAGGAGGTGCCCGAGCTGGTTGAACTTCTGAACAAGGAGCCCTGGGCGCAGGAGGTCTGGCACTTTTCGGAGATTTTGGAGGGACTGAACCGCAACATGTCCATGCATGCGGCTGGTGTCATCATCTGCGATACGCGCGTCTCGAACGTCTGCCCCATCGCCAAAGGCGCGAATGACGAACCGACCACGCAGTTCCCCGCCATCCCCTCCGAGGCGCTTGGCCTGCTGAAAATGGACTTCCTTGGGCTACGCAATCTGACCATTATCCAGGACGCTCTTGATCTCATCTACAAGAACTGCGGTATCCGCATGACCAGCAGCGAGATACCCAACGACGACAAGAAGGCCTACGAGCTGCTGAACAAAGGTAATACCATCGCCGTCTTCCAACTTGAATCGACGGGCATGCAGAATCTGTGCAGGCAGTTCGGTGTCTCTCGTCTGGAAGATATCATCGCGCTCATCGCACTCTTCCGCCCAGGACCATTGCAGTTCCTGGACGAGTTCATCGGACGCAAATCGGGCAAAATCAAGGTCGAGTACGATGTGCCAGAGATGGAGCCGATCCTGAAGGAAACCTACGGCATCATGCTCTACCAGGAGCAGGTGATGCAGGTCGCGCAGGCCGTCGCGGGCTTCTCCCTTGGCCAGGCAGACATCCTCCGCCGCGCCATGGGCAAGAAGGATGTCCACAAGATGGAGATGATGTATGTAAAATTCGTCGATGGCGTGAAGAACCACGGATACACCGAACAAATAGCCAAGCAGATTTGGGACAAAATCTACAAATTTGCGGGATACGGCTTCAATAAATCCCATAGTGCCGCATACGGGATGCTCTCCTACCGCACCGCCTACCTGAAGGCGAACTACCCTGCCGAATTCCTGGCGGCGGTGCTGACCAGTGAATTGGGCAACGCCGAGAAAATGTCCTTTTTCCTGCGCGAATGCCGCCAGATGGGTATCAAGATTCTTCCGCCAGACGTGAACATCTGCGACGCTACCTTCTCAGTCGATGGTCCCAACATCCGCTTCGGCCTGGCAGCCATCAAAGGCGTTGGCACCTCGGTGGTCGCGGGCATCGTCGAGGCCCGTGAGAAAGACGGTCCCTTCAAGGACATCACCGACTTCTGCGAGCGTGTGCCTGGCAACTCCAAGCGGTTGATGGAAAACCTCATCAAGGCGGGCGCAATGGATTGCTTCAGCCTCCACAGAAGCCAGTTGATGGCAATGGCGGATGAAGCTATCTCACGAGCCGCCTCCAGTGCTAAAGACCGTAGTAGCGGTCAGATGTCCCTCTTCGATATGTTTGAGGATAAATCCGAATTGGCGCTTCAGGTGCCTGATATTCCTGAGTGGCCACTGCGTGAACTTCTCACTTTCGAGAAAGAGTTGCTGGGCTTCTACGTCAGCGGTCACCCCATTGGCGAGTATCAAGAGATGGTGGATATGTACCAGTCGGCGGACTTGAGCGAATTGCCGTCAAAGCCTGTCCGTACCACTGTCCGTGTGGGTGCCTATATCAGTGGTGTGACGGTCAAAATGAACAAAGACAACCGCCCCTGGGCCATCCTTAATCTGGAGAGCGGCGATGTACATACAGAATGTCTTTTCTTTGCAGATGCGTATGAGGCGGCGGTGAGCGCGTATGGCAAGGAGATTTTCTCTCCTGAGACCGTGGTTTTCATCGATGGCGAGACCAGCAGACGGGACGCGGAAGAACCCATGAAACTCAACGGCAGAATGATTTATAAGGCGGAGACAATGCCAGCCAAGTTTACCCAGGAGATTCAGGTGAAGCTCTATGAGGAGAGTACGACCCCAGAGCAGATGGAGAGCATCCACAAGCTCTGCGTCGCAAACGAAGGGGGGATTCCTTTGGTCTTTTTCCTGCACTTGAAGAACGGGAATGTGGCGATTCTGCGTGACCACGACAGTGGTGTCCGCTATTCCAATGCCTTCTGGGACAATCTGGTTGCTGTCGGGGGGCGTGAAAACGTGGTTGCACACATTGATCGCAAGCCGAAGCCCGCCCCAAAGCGCGTCTTCCGAAAATATGCAGATGATTAGGTTGAAAACATAATCTAGACAATCTAGACGAAACTACTCCAGAGCATTAAAAAAAAGGAGCAATAACCATGGCAATCAAGATCTTGGGAATCGACTGCAGTCCCCGCAAAAAGAGTAACAGCGGAGCCCTTCTGGAGGTTTCGGCGGCCACCGCCAATGAGAAGTTAGGTGGCGAGGCGATTGAACTTGAGGTAATTCACCTGCGTGATTGCGCCATCAACCATTGCCTTGCCTGCGGAACATGCGGCAAGCGCAAGGACACGGGGGCCTTCATTCCCTGCGTACAGAGGGACAAGGATGACATGGCTGCCATTCTGGAGAAGATGGTTGCCGCCGATGGAATTGTTGTCGCGACTCCTGTCTATTTTGGATTGCCGTCGGATTTGTTCTCCAAGTTCATCATGCGCACGCGTGTTTTGCGCCATCAGGATTTCAAACTGGCAAACAAGCCTGTCGCGGTAATGGCGACTGCGGGACGCCGTTCAGGCGGCGCAGAGACCACCATACTCGCCACCTGGTTGCCCTTCATCAGGCATGGCTGCCTTATCGTCGGCAACGGCGACCAGACCTGCCAGTTCGGAACCATGGGCTGGGCTGGCGCTCCTGGTCAGATTCTCACCGATGAATGGGGGCTGGAGCAGGGCGAACAGACCTTCCGACGCGTCTATGAGGTTGCATCCCTTGTCAATGCAGGAAAAACCATCGTTGGCGACGGCACGCCGATGAAATTCTCCTATACCTCTGGAAACAGATAGTCTTCCGCTTTATGCGCATCCCTTTTAGACTCCATTCCGAATATGCGCCCAGCGGCGACCAGCCCGAGGCCATCGAAGCCCTTGTCAAAGGCATACGGGATGGACTGCCCAGGCAGACGCTCCTGGGCGTCACTGGCTCTGGCAAGACCTTTACGCTGGCGAATGTCATCGAGCAAATTCAGCGTCCCACTCTGGTCATCTCGCACAACAAGACGCTGGCTGCACAGCTCTATAGCGAGCTGAAGGGCTTCTTCCCTGAAAATGCGGTGGAGTACTTCGTCAGCTACTACGACTACTACCAGCCCGAAGCCTACATTCCGCAGACCGACACCTACATTGCAAAGGACTCCGCCATCAACGACGGCCTGGAGCGGCTACGCCTGGCGGCGACGGGCTCTCTGCTCGACAGACGCGATGTCATCGTCGTCAGCTCCGTTTCCTGCCTGTATGGTCTTGGTTCCCCCGAGGACTTCGATGCCATGAAGGCGAAAATCATCCTCAACGAGGATGTGCCACGGCGGGAGCTGCTGCAAAAGCTGGTCTCCATTCAATATGTGCGAAACGACATTTCGCCTGAACGCGGGCAGTTCCGCGTGGCGGGAGACACGCTGGAGATATGCCCATCCCACCGCGAGGAGATCATCCGCATCGACTTCTGGGGGGACACTGTTGACCGAATCGTCTGCTGCGACCCCGTCACCCGAAGCGTTATCGAGGAGCTTTCCGACGTGACCATTCTGCCCGCCAAGCACTTCGTCATGCCAGAGGAGCGTATCAAGTCCGCACAGGCCGCCATCCGCGAGGAGATGGAGGAGCGCGTCGCCTTCTTTGAGAAGAAGGGCAAGCTGATTGAGGCACAGCGCATCTACGAACGCACTACCTACGACATGGAAATGCTCTCTGAAATCGGCTACTGCCAGGGCATCGAAAACTACTCACGCCACCTGGCGGGGCGTCCCGCTGGCGCACCTCCCGCAACTATCATCGACTATTTTCCCGATGATTTTATTACCATCATCGATGAATCGCACGCGACGCTTCCGCAGCTCCACGCCATGCAGACCGCCGACCGAAACCGCAAGAAGACGCTCATTGAAAACGGCTTCAGGCTTCCTTCCGCACTGGACAACCGACCCCTTACATTCGATGAATTCGAGGAGCGCCAGAACCAGGTCATCTTTGTCTCCGCCACGCCAGGCCCATACGAACTCAAGCTGACCACGCCTGTGGAGCAGGTCGTTCGGCCCACAGGGCTTCTCGACCCCGAAGTGGAGGTGCGCCCACTGGCCGACCAGGTCGATGATGCCATCTACGAGATTCGCCAGTATGCAGAACGCGGCGAGCGCACATTGGTCACTACCCTCACGAAGCGCATGGCGGAGGACCTCTCCGACTACCTGCGCAAACTGGATGTGCGCGCCCGCTATCTCCATTCGGAATTGGATGCCATGGAGCGTGTTGATCTGCTGCGCAGTCTTCGCGCTGGTGAATTCGACTGTCTTGTAGGCATCAATCTTCTGCGCGAGGGGTTGGATTTGCCCGAAGTGGCCCTTGTCGCTGTCATGGATGCGGACAAGGAGGGTTTCCTTCGCTCTGAGACCTCCCTTATCCAGACGGCTGGCCGTGCCGCGCGAAACGCCCACGGCAAGGTTATCCTTTACGCTGACAACATCACCGATTCCATCAGGAATATGATGGCGCGGACCGCCGAGCGCCGCGCCAAGCAGATGGAATACAACAAGGAGCACAACATCACTCCGCAGACCGTAAAGCGCGGCGTGCAGGCCTCCCTGCGCATCTACGAGGAGGCGGAGAAAACCATTGCCTCAACCGTCGCCGAGGATCCCGCTGAATATGATGTCCTGGAAACAGTGCGCCAGTTGGAGGAGGAGATGCACAGTGCCGCTGAGGCGCTCGAATTCGAGCGCGCTGCCATGCTCCGCGACCAGATCAAGAAGCTGAAGGGGTAGGCTCCAAGAAGAGCTGAAAACGACCTAAACGACGCAAAGGGCATAACGAACCAAGTCCCCGTCCCCCGTCCCGTGTCCATCGTCCCAAGTCCCTGTCCCGTGTCCGTCGTCCCAAGTCGCCCGTCCCGTGTCCGTCGTCCGAAGTCGCCCGTCCCGTGTCCGTCGTCCCAAGTCCCTGTCCCGTGTCCGTCGTCCGAAGTCGCCCGTCCCGTGTCCGTCGTCCGAAGTCGCCCGTCCCGTGTCCGTCGTCCCAAGTCCCTGTCCCGTGTCCGTCGTCCGAAGTCGCCCGTCCCGTGTCCGTCGTCCGAAGTCGCCTATTTCATTC
>JAFXUD010000085.1 GCA_017535315.1 Victivallales bacterium
GTTAGGGGTTAGGGGTTAGGGGTTAGCGGTTTGTTTATTGTAGTGCTATGTTCCCTAAGAAGTTTGTTTACGGAAGCCGCGAAGCGGCAGCGCACAGAGTGCGCAACCATGCATAACCCCACGCAAGCGCCCGTAGGGCGCGCAGCGTGGGGGAGGGATGCCCCCCTGAACTTAGCGCCCGCAAGGGCGCAACAAAAAAGCATTGCCGTTACCAACCCTCTTGGAGAACAGAGCGTATTGTAAATGCCTAATCACTACAACGCCAAAAGGTTTTCCTTGTAGTACCGCAGTTCGGCGATGGATTCGCGGATGTCATCAAGCGCCAAGTGCGCCTCCTTCTTGGTGAAGCCCGCCATAATCTGCGGCTTCCATAAGTTGGCGACGATTTTCAGGGAACTGACATCCAGATTGCGGTAGTGGAAATAGGCCTCCAGCTTTGGCATATAGGCATACATGAAGCGTCTGTCCTGGCCGATGGAATTGCCGCAAAGCGGGCTTGCCTTCTCGGGGACATACTGCTGGATGAAGGCAAGCGTCCGTACCTCCGCCTCCGCCTCGCTGACACCCTGGGTGCGCACACGCTCCAACAGACCAGAGGCGGTGTGATGCGTGGTACACCACTCGTCCATACCAGCCAGAATCTCCTCTGACTGGCGGACGGCAATGACGGGACCCTCCGCAAGAATGTTCAACTGACTATCGGTGACGATAGTGGCGATTTCCAAAATGCGGTCTTTTTCGGGACGAAGCCCCGTCATCTCCATGTCAATCCAGACAAGATTGCTCTCGTTCTGCATGATAATCCCTTTTCAGATCTGCTCCACTTCCTTGATTTTGGCGTCGGCGGCCTTCTGGATGTCCTCGATGGTCTTGTCGGTGAGCTTCTGAATCTTGTCGGTCATCTGCTTGGCCTCGTCCTCTGTGATGTCGGTCTTCTGTGCCTTCTTGATGGCCTCATTGGAATCGCGGCGGATGTTGCGGATTTCCACCTTGGCATCCTCTGCGCGCTTCTTGATGACCTTGGTCAGTTCGGCGCGGCGTTCGGTGCTCAGTTCAGGGACGGGGAGACGGATGACGCGTCCATCGCTGACGGGGCTGATGCCGATGTTCGAGGCCAGAATCGCCTTGGTCACGTTGTTGACGATGCTCTGGTCCCATGGCTGGATGACCAGCAGCAGCGGTTCGGGAGCCGTGATGGCCGCCACGTCTTTCAACTTGGTTTGGCTGCCGTAGCACTCGACCATGATGCCCTCGACCATGGCAGGCGAAGCTTTGCCTGTGCGGACGGCACCGAAGTCCTTCGCCATAATGTCAACCGTGCGCTTCATCGCAGCGGTCGCATTGTCCAGAATCTTGCTGGAATCGCCTGACGCAGCAGGTGCATTGCCCTTGTTGTTATTTCCACCTTTGTTGTTTTTTCCCATAATCGTTTTCCTTTTTTTGATGATTGTTATTGAGATAATTGCAAGACAATTGAATCACTAATGAACAAGTGTGGCGGCACTGAGGTCGCCGCCGATGATTTTCGCCAGCACACCCTCTTCGCCGAACTTGAAGACAAGAATGGGAAGGTTGTTGTCCTGGCAGATGGAAAAGGCAGTCAGATCCATCACCTTCAAGTGGTCAGCCAATGCCTTGTCGTAGGAGAGTTCTTCGTAACGCGTCGCCGTCGGATCCTTCATTGGATCGGCGGAATAGATGCCGTTGACCTTGGTGCCCTTGAAGACCGCGTCCGCCTTGATTTCGCAGGCACGAAGCGCGGCGCAGGTATCTGTGGTGAAATAAGGATGCCCTGTACCAGCAGCGAAGAGCACCACTGTACCCGCCTCCAGCAGTTCCACGGCCTTGCGTTGGTCGAAGGGCTGCAAAATGCCGTTGATGGCAAACGCGCTCTGGATTTCCGCCTTGACGCCGATGGATTCCAAGGCATCCCGCATGGCCAGCGCGTTCATGCAGGTAGCAAGCATCCCCATGTTGTCCGCGCAACTGCGGTCCATGCCAGAACGGCTACCCGAGAGCCCGCGGAAGATGTTGCCCGCGCCGAGAATGATGGCGGTCTGGCATCCGCACTCCACCGCCTCCGCCACACGCTTCGCCACGTTCACGGTTGCATCGGGATCAATGCCAAAGCCATCCTTGCCTTTCAGCATCTCGCCACTGATTTTAAGAAGTATTCGCTTGAACTTCATGCCATTTTCTCCTGATTATAAACTCCAGCCGCAATCGCGGAGCAACTGCTCGAAGCGACGGCCATAGTTCACATAGTTCGCATATCGGATTTCATCGGGGCTAGCCTGCGCATTGCCGTCGTGATAGACCGCGCCCAAGTGGGGTTCCATGGAGAAGCCACCATCATAGCCACGCTTGCGCAAGTCGGTGACAATGGCCCGCACGTCGCCCTCTCCATCGCCCGCATAGGTGAACTCGCATTTCGGGCGTACGCAGTCCATGCGGGATTCTTCGACGCAAATGGCATCCTTGATGTGGACATAGACCACGTAGTCACGCACATTGCGGTAGAACTCCCAGGAAGACTGCGTTGGATAGGGCTTTTCGCCAATCCAGCGGTAGTTGAAGGTCGGGTTGCCCGTGTCGTAGATGAGCTTCAGGTTCTCGTGGTTCACCTTCTCCAGCAACTTCAGGGTATGCCTGAAGGAAAGGCCTCCGTAGTTCATGCAGTTCTCGTGGCCGTAGATGATGCCGTTGTCCGCGCAGATTTCAACGAGCTGGCGCACCTTCTTGAAGATGATGGCCTCCAGCTCGGGGTTGTCGGGTTCCTCCTCCTGGAAGGGGGTTTTGAAGCTCATGCCGCGCATGATTTTGATGCCGAGCTTCTTCATGCGGGGCAGTGCGCCATTTAACTCATCAAGGGATGCCTGGAAATCCGCATCGCTGCGGGGGTGCTTGCCCCAGTTGGCGACGCCACTGCCGAAGCAGTTGATGGAGACGCCCGCCTGGGAGAGCTGCGCACACATCGCGTCAAATTCCTCGTCGGTCAGCGTGGCCAGATTCTTGCCGTTGATGTTTCGGCACTCGATGTATTTCCAGCCCAATTCCTTTGTCGCCTTGATCTGCGTGGCAAAATCTGCGCTTGCCTCATCGGCAAATCCAGTCAAAAACATAAAACGCTCCTGTTGGTTTGGGATTCCTGCTATTCTTTCGTATAAGATAACTAGTTTCAGCCCCAATTCAAATATCCCCACCAGATTTTGTTTTCAAAGCGAGTTTTCTTCCACATTTCATTTGACAATCCCATATTCACCGTATATTTTATAAATAAGTTTACTGTTTATTCCTTAACATACTACAGTTAACCATTCACAAAACAAGGAATCTGAAATGACCGCGAAAGAGAAAAAACTCGCCATCAACGGCGGCAAACCCGTGTTTAAAGGCGCCTTCCCTGCATGGCCCCAGTTCAACCCCAAGACCGACAAGGCCGTTCTGGACATCCTGCACAGCGGCAAGGTCAACTACTGGACTGGCCAGGCTGCAGGCGAGGATCCTCACTTTTCAATCGGCATGAAGTTCGAGAGGGAGTGGGCGAAGTGGCTGGGCGTCAAGAACGCCATCAGCGTCACCAACGGAACCGCCGCCCTCCACGTCGCGCTGGCAAGTCTGGGCGTCGGCCCTGGCGACGAGGTCATCTGCACCTCCTACAGCTTCATTGCCTCCAGCTTCTGCGCATTGCAGGCAGGCGCCCTGCCCGTCTTCGTCGATGTGAGCACCGACCACCTGCTCGACCCCAGCAAGATTGAGGCCGCCATCACCGAGCGCACCAAAGCCATCGTCGTCGTCCACCTGTACGGCATGGTTGCCGACATGGATCCCATCATGGCCATCGCCAAGAAGTACAACCTGTACGTGATTGAAGACTGCGCCCAGTGCTTCGGCGGTATCTACAAGGGCAAGAAAGCGGGCACCATCGGCAACGTCGGTTGCTTCAGCTTCTGCCAGAGCAAGCATTTCACCACGGGCGGCGAAGGCGGCATGGTCTGCACGAACGACGACGACCTCGCCTGGGAGTGCCGCTCCTTCCGCGACCACGGCTACGATGTGCGCGCCAAGCTCAACCTTCTCACCATGGAAGGAAAGCAGCTCTACATCCACCGCCGCGTCGGCTTCAACTTCCGCATGACTGAAATCCAGAGCGCCATCGGTCTGGGCGAACTGGAGCGCTTCGAAAGCTGGAACCTCCCGCAGCGCAAGAAACTGGGCAAGATGCTCATCAAGGGCCTGAAGAACCATCCGCTCGTGAAGTATCCGCCAGTTGACACCAAGGACCGCCAGAACTGCTTCTGGCTGGTACCTTTCGTGCTTGACACCGACAAGCTGACATGCTCCTGCCAGCAGTTCGTCGCCGCTGTCCAAGCCGAAGGCGCAGCCGCCTACAGCGTGCTCTGGCCCGAAATGTACAAGGAAGAAGCCTACACAGCTCGCAAGGGCTTTGGCTTGGTCGGCTACCCCTTCAACGACCCGCGCTCACGCAACATCGACTACTCCAAGTGCAACTGCGAAATGGCGCACTGGCTCACTGACCGCACCATCAGCTTCTGGACTCACCCCACCTACGAAGAGAAACACATCCAGGCTGACATCGACGCCTTCATCAAGGTCGCCGACGCCTACATGAAATAAGCTGCTGCTTGTAAATCACTAACTTGAAAAAGCGCCGTTCTTGCTGGAACGGCGCTTTTTCTATGCAATAATGGGTGCACAGCACAACGACAGGCCACCCTCGTTTTTCTCCTCCCCATCTGTTGTTCGTAAGCAGGGGGTTCGGGGGGGCGTCAGCCCCCCGTCGCTCGTGCATGCGCCACCGTGTCGTCGTTGCAGCGTCGTTGCACATCCACGCAGTTGTGCATGTTTTCCAACGGCGTGGCCGCCGTCGCCACACCCGTTGTGGCATTGCACATCCACGCAGTTGTGCATGTTTTCCGACGGCGTGGCCGCCGTCGCCACACCCGTTGTGGCATTGCACATCCACGCAGTTGTGCATGTTTTCCGACGGCGTGGCCGCCGTCGCCACACCCGTTGTGGCATTGCACATCCATACAGTTGTGCATGTTTTCCGACGGCGTGGCCGCCGTCGCCACTCCTACGGCTCTTCTTCTGCAGGCTGGTAGATGAAGTACCCCTGGCCCGCTTCCAGGCGATAGTGGCCGTCATCGTCAGGTTCCAAAAGCTGCCATACACCTTCAGTGAACCTCCAGACCGTGCAGGTGTCGTCTAGAATGGCATCCGTCTCCGTAGCTCCGACCAGGTTCCAGCCATTGTGCAGTTCCATGGACTGTTGAGTACGCGTCCCCAATGACAGCAGGTCACCATATCGGTTTTCAAGGCTACGCTGGAAAATCCAGTAGGCCCTTCCTGCTTCCAAGGCATTCGCCTTCACATAGCCGTCGTTATCAAGCGTGAAGGGCTTTCGTGACACCATCATCTGCCTGGCAGAATAGGCATCGGGTTCAAAAGGTACGGAAACCAGATTCCAGCCAGGCAGGAGCTCGTAGCGGAAGCGTCCGCCCAACTCAAAACTCCACACAGGGCTTTGCGTCACATTCCCCTCTGCGTCCGTCGTCGTCACCCGCCAGAAGTAGGTTGTCCCGTCTGTGAGTCCATCGGGTATGCGCCAGCGGCTCTCTGCCAGCAGCCCCGAGTTCGCAGTTGCCACCGCGTCATCGCTGGACACATCAGCGTCGCCGCTCCAAATTGACACCTCGTAGCTCGCGCCCTCCACGCTGTCCCACGTCAGCACGCCCGTTTCGGCAAGCGTCTCGTCCGCATTCACCCAGTTGAACCAAGCGGGAGAGGTCGTTATCGGTGCATTCTTGTCAAAGACGATGGTCGCCTCCGCAGGAATCATCACGCCGTCGGGAGCACCCTCGCGCACCTTCACGCGGAAGGTGAAGTGCCCCTCGCCCGCATGAGTGTCATCGTTCGGCGGCAGGAAGCCCGCATAGACGCTTTCGGGCCAGTAGCCATACGCCTGGCGAGTCTTGTCATACGAACGCAAGTACAATTCAAACTTGCCCGTCGCCTCGTCAAGGCTTGCCGTCATTTTCACCTGATAGGTGGCTCCGTTCTGATTAACGGTCGCCGTCCCGCGCTTCTTCCCCTTAAGCTCCAACTGAATCTGGTTGTTGAAGGCTATCTGCCCCAACTCCAGCGTCCCCCAGTCCAAGTACTCCGACAACTGCTGTGTCACAGTGACCTCCTGCGCGGCAGCCGCAGCCGTCGATTTGTTCTCGAAATAGACCGTGTAATCCACCCACTCCCCAGGCTTCACAAACCGCTGAGTCGCATTGTCCCCATAGCCCACTAGCCCCGCAATCTCGTTCGGGTCACAGGATTGCTGTGAAGTGCCTCCTGTTTGATCAATAATCTCATTTCCGACTGGTAGAGGTGGAACATCTCCTATGCCTATTGTCTTGGATTTCACCATAAAACTTGGAATCGGCTCAACGGACAGGCGAAGGGCCGTTGTCACATATCCTTCTTCCGTATAAGTATGTGAAATATTGTTCTCCGTTGTCTTGACAAAACCCTCATTGGATATTCCAGACCAAAACCCCGTCAAATTCCAATTATAGGCTTTGATTATTGGATAAGGATCCTTCTGGTCATCATATCTTCCATCAGGATATTTATCCCAAACATCTTTGTCTAGTACTTTAATGCTTTCCAATTCAAAATTTTGCCAATTTAACCAATTAACAGCATCTGCCACTGCCGTCATCATATACTCAAAGTAATTGAAATCGAAGCCAGCCTTCAAGCCATCATGGAAAACGCCAGTTACATAGCCCGTTTTGGACACAGAGGTAAAGTCCACTTTCAATGGGGTGTCGCCTGATTCAGGCAAAACGGTGTAATCTGGCTCAGGTGCCTTGTACTTGGCCTCCCAATGTAACTTGTTGGACGGGAATTTAAAGTTGGTGTCAATCAATTTCAAAGAGCGAAACCATTTCAATGCCTTCGAGATCCAATCATCGTCGCCTTTGCTCACCTTTTTCCAGGTGCTGGAAAGCCTTTCACCCCAATAGTCCATGTCAATAGCTCCCACCTTGATATTACGATACTGGCCTGCTGAAATGTCAATGGTCGTCGGAGAAGATGTCCCCATTTCGGCACTTAATTTCACTTCCAAATGATTGGATAAACAGCAGTCTAGCACCTCGTACAAGGCAAGACGCAATGTTGCACTGGCATCCATATTGAAATTAGCCTTGCCATCGACATCAAGACGCTGTGCAATGAATGGACAACCATTGTTGTTCCTGCGAATATCAAATACAGTTCCCTTGTCCTCGAAAACAGGCATACAGAAAAATGGGACATGGATTATATCAATTCCCGTGTGAAAAGTCGAGGTTGCATTGATAAGGAAAGACTGCTGGTATTTCAGAGCAATTTCCGCACTTACCGAGGCGTTTAAATCAAAATATGCAGCCGCTGACACATAAACGGGAACGTCCCCCGCCATAAAGAACAAATTCCAATACCCAAGATGAACCCGCTCTATAGGTAAAGGTTGGAGGGGGATTTTTGCCGTTATCTCAATTTGCGGACTAATCACCAGGGAGTTCTTCATGGTAAAATCCATGGAGACCTCTGTTTTTAGGATGGTATGATAAATGGAGAAGGAGCCCTCAACAGCATCGAATTCGGGCATTTTCATTGCAACATCAACATGACCCTTTATGGAAAAGGGTTTCAATATAAACTCCACTCGCTTCTTAAAATCCTTCTTCTCCGAAGTCGTATCATCGCCCCGAGTCTCCGATGTGCCTGTAAAATCCGTTCTTGCCAGACAAAGGGGAGCCTTGATGTAACAACTTTCAAAAACATCCATCAAGCTGGCATTGGATGTTGCAAGAACCCATTTGCCGTTTTTTACCGTGACTTCTGTAATGACACGCATCACTCCCTGATTCCCATTCACCACACCAAACAGAACCACCCCAGCCTCGAATGGAGATGATGGATTACCTGAAACAACCAGGCTGTCATCATTGACCTCTTCAAAAACCAAATCGTTTTCTTCTTCTAGCTTCATTACATTCGCGTTATAAACTGTTTCAACTGGTTCGCGCACTTTAACACAATCCACAATTCTCTGGGTGCCAGAATTCCCATTGCCATCGACAATGGTCAGCGAAACCGTATAATCTCCGATGGTGTCATAAACAAAGGTTGGCGTTCTTTCAATGCTGTCGATAATGCCATCTCCATTGAAGTCCCATTCAAACTTGACGGCATCCTTTGGCAGTTTTTCCTCCAGCAGGGCAAACGTCACACTCATGGGTACAATGCCAAGGCGATCGTATGTATAAAACCATTCGCTCTTTTCAATTACAAGGTCTTTTTCAACCATCTCGCCTGCTTTTACCTCCAGCGTCTCCAGGTCAACGCAGCTGTAATGTTCATCGTTACTGGATGAAAAACTAAAACGATAGACACCTGGATAGACTCCAGCAATGCGATACGCTCCATCCGAATCTATTTCAGCCTCCATCACAATGCCATCCTCGGAGTAGGCACTGACAATCCCTGGGGGTAAGGTCTCTTCCTCTTTCTTAACTCTCACTTTGCCAGTGACAACGCCTCCCAAAACCATTGTCAAAACTTCAGAGTGCTCTTCTTCGCCTTCAAGCAATGTCACGTCAACGGCATCTCCAATGTAATACCCAGTGGACTTTACGGCAAGGCAATATTCTCCTGGGACAACACCATCAATCCTAAAATACCCATCATCATCCGTGGTGGCCTGGAAATTTGGCTCCGAGGCCCCCTGAACAAGTAAACCAACCGTACACCCTTGAAGATACTCTCCCAATTCATCATTCATGACATATCCCGAGACAACCACTTTCGGAATTGCATATACGTTATATCCAGAAACATCCTCGCCATTGCAGACTTTGACAGTCATTGCATCTGCGTTCCACGATTCCTTGACCTGAAGTTGATATTCACCATCTGAAAGTGGAGACAACAGGAAATACCCATTGGCATCGGTTACACATTCCGCATAATCGCCAGTAACATTGTCGGCCATAACCGTTACACCAACAAGAGGATTTCCCAAAATCTTGTTGAAAATCTTGCCAGATACTGACGCTATCGGCATTGAACGTGCCAACCTTAGTGCATACTCCTGCAAAACAGCCAGTTCATACTCTTCTCGACCACGCAGACATAATCGTGTAGCCATTTCTGAGATTGCCGACTGATATCTTTGAAAATCAGGCAACTCCATCGGATATTCGTAAGCTGCGTTTCCATCAATCATCTTCAAAACAAGCTCGTACCTCCCCACAAGCGTAAAGAAGATAGGCAAGCGGTGTTCGTCGCCCGCCTTGAGGACACCAGCGGGAGCGGTGGGCGAGATGCCCGCGTAGCGCAGCGGACGTGATTCGTACTCGCCATCCACCGTGTAGGAGATTTTCGTGGAGGCGTTGCAGCTCACCTCGAAGAGGGGCATGATCATGTCGGCGTCGCCACTGTTTTTGTAGCAGAGCCAGGCGGTGCAGATGCGCCCGTCGCGGACGTTGGCGGGAGTCTCCAGCCATGCCTCCAGCTTCGGGCCGACACCATCTGCCGTGACCGTGATTTTGCCTGCAAGCACAGAGGTTTTGCCGCTTTCCGCCACGGAGAGCGTGTATTCGCCAGGTGCAATGCCATCAACCGTGAACTGCACCGAGGCCACAAGGCCGTTCTCCAGTGCAATCGTCTCGCCCGTCACCGTTGCAGCACCCATATTGAGCGTGAACACGCTTTCCTTCGAGAGACCAGTGCCGATGATGCGTATGGTCGCATTGCCATGGTTCAGTATTTGTGCGGGCATCGCCTCAAGAAGCGACAGTTCCAAAGCCGCCACAGAGACAGTCGCCGTGGCAGCCGTCTCGCCGCCGTTGGTCAGCGTGATATAGGAAGCCGTCTCTGTCGCGGGCACGGTCAACAGAAGCCGTCCATCTGACAGACTTACAGCCGTGGCGTCCGACGATTCCGCAGAAGGCAGATAACCCGCCGTCGCAAATGCCTCCATCGTCGCACCTTCTGGTACGGCAATAGTGACTATTCGTGCTTCTTCAGAGGCTTCCAGCGCAAAGCCCAGCTCGCCCCGTGCTGGCACGGCAAAACGGTTGTTGTCCGCCGACCAGACGGGCAACGCAACCTCCAGCGTCTCCTCCGAGAACGCCTGGTTGTCGGTGCGTTTCACCTCATAGACATCGCGGTAGCTGTTTGTGGTGATGCCGATGCGCCAATTGCCAGGTTTCAACGGCGGCAGCGTGAACTGCGCCGTCACCTCGCGGCTCGCCAGCGGTTCCAAAGTTCCTGTTACGGTGTATTCGCCAAGTTCGACGACCTGCCCGCCAAGTGCTTCATCAGCCCCTTGCAGGAAGATGACATCCCGCCAGGGGCCGACCGCCTCCGCATTCCCCTCGTTCGTCACCGTCCAGTTAATGGTGAACCTCTCGCCTGATGACGCTTCGGCAGGTCCCGTCACCGCGTTCACCGCAAGATTGGCACAGCACCCCGTGTAGCTGCCAGGCATCTCGAAGATACCGATGTCGGGACAGACGCCGTCCGCATCTGGCTTTCCACTGTCCGCCACCTTCACCACATCCATGCGCGGCTTCCCCCAGTAGTCCTTCTCTGGCGCGACGCCACCGTCGCCCGCGTCAATGCAGGGACTTCCCGCCTTCAGCGTGAAGTCGCCATTATCAGGGTCAGTGAAGAGCGGGTCGGCCCAGATGTTGCCGTTGGAATTGGCCTTTACAGAGGATTGCGGACCAAAACCAGCAGGATTCCAAATCACGCAATTCTTATAAGACGATGAATCACTTGATTCGTTTCCCCAACTTGTCCACAAAAGTGCCTTTGAATACTTTGCTATCACGCAATTTGTGAAGCTCATCGAGCCATTGTTTGTCAGGTTTCCAAAGTCATAGAAGACGCAGTTGATATTTGAATTGCTACCAAAATGCCTGAAGGCCGTGTCAAAATCATAGAACATAGAGTTGCGCATCATCCAAGTGCCACCATCCAGACCTGCAACATATTGCGTGACATGTGCAATGATGCACCCATTCAGCGTCGCTTCCCCAGATGACATGTAAATAGCATCGTTCATCGATGAGCCAATGCCGCAATAATAAATCTGGTTAAAGGCCAGGTTCAGTGTTCCACCTAAAACACTGATTTGTCTCCAATCACCTGGTTGCGGTATGGTTTTGGATTCGTCGCCGTTGGTATCTCCGCCGTGAACATCGTCCTTGATGGAAGTAAATACAATGGTCTGGGCACGGTTGCCAATCGCCTCCAGCGTCCCGCCCGACTGGATGGTTATGGAGAGCCCCGCCTCCATCTTGACGATTGCGCCTGGCTGCACAATAAGCTTACCGCCTGATGCGACGGTGATGTCGCCCGTCACCTTGTGGACGCGATTGCCCTCCAGGGTCATCGTGTCTGAAATCGTTCCCCCCGCAAAGGTCAAGGTGATGTAGCGTAACTCGCAGTCGGCAGCAGGTGTGAAGCCCGTCAACTTGTAGGCATCGTGGACGGGAACAGTTGCATCTCCGTCGCCATTGGTGTCGCCGCCAGCCTCCTCGCTGTCGTCGGCGATGTGGGTGAAAAGCACGCCGTTTGCGACGATGCTTCCGCCATTCTCCGCCGTCAGCTCCGCGTTTGTCGCCAACTTCACGATGGCACCAGGTTCAATGGTCAGCGTCACGCCGCTGCCAACCGTCAACGTGCCGTAGATGTGGTTGACGCTCCCAGCCGCCCACCTCGTGCTAACGGGTAGGTTCGCGGAATAACGCACATCGCAGTCTGTCATCACTCGCTTGCCACTCCCCGTGAAGAAATAGACACCGTAGGCAAGTGCCCCGTTCTCGCCGTTCATATCCGTGTCGCCACCGACGCTGTCGTCCTCGATAGAGGTGAAGGTGGCTCCCGTCGCTATGAGGGTGCCGTCGTTCTGGATGCCCGTCGCTTCGCAGAACTTCACAATGGTACCCTCTTCGATGGTCAGCGTCATGTCTTCGGGAATCCGCACCCAGTTGCGCACAATGTGGATGCGGTCGGAGCTCCAGGTCTCGTCTGCCTCCAACGCCCCGCCGTGGATGGCGACGGCGGGGTTGTTCAGCGCGAGAAGCTCCACCTCGGCGGTGGAAGCTCCTTCGTTCAGGGCAAACGTCTTCCAACCATCCGTAAGGGTTGTCGAATCAAACTCTGGTTCCGCCACCCTCCAGCCGCTGGCCACCGTGCCGTCAATGGTCAGTTTTGCGTTTGGATTCGCCCTCTCCGCAACAGGCGATATCCGCTCATTGCCGTTCAGCAACCGCCCGCCAACCGAAGTGCGCCCCTCAAGCCGTATGCGGTTAGACACCACCGTGTCTTCGGACATACCGCCCTCGCACCAGGCACACATCGCCCCAAACGCAACCAAAATCCCCAAAAGCAGTCGTTTCATTGTCTTTATCCTTGTTATTTGTAATGTGTTGCTATGCTGTAGATAGGAGGTGGCGACGGCGGCTCGCCGTCGAGAAAAGATAGGAGGTGGCGACGGCGGCTCGCCGTCGAGAAAAGATAGGAGGTGGCGACGGCGGCTCGCCGTCGAGAAAGATAGGAGGTGCCGACGGCGGCTCGCCGTCGAGAAAAGATAGGAGGTGGCGACGGCGGCTCGCCGTCGAGAAAACTGGCGACACCACAAGGATGTGCCCCTCAACATCTCTGCTGTTAGGCGCAGCTCTCCGACGGCGTGGCCGCCGTCGCCACTCCCTTTCTGTCGCAAAGCACACCCCGACGGTGGCGCGGCACGACGATGTGGCCGCCGTCATTCCCCTAAAGACGAGGCTCATTGAGCTAGAGGCCAGCAAGCGACGCGAAAGCCGACGTAGCAGCCGCTGTAGTACCAGAGCTTCGGGTAGTCATAGTCGCGATCCGCTGAACGGCAGTAGCGCACAGGGAAGTTCCAGTTGCCGCTGCGTAGAACGCGGGTCGAGCCCACATTTGGCCCCTGCGGGTCGGTCACCGCCGACGTGGGATAGTCGCCCCACCAGTCCAGACACCACTCCCACACGTTTCCGTGCATATCATAAAGCCCCCATGCATTCGGCAGATAGTTACCAACCTTAGTATGTTCTGTGTATCCACCTTTGCCATCATTTTGATTGTAAGGATACCTACCCACCTCATTCATGTTAGGGCAGGAGGAACCAGTGCTGGTCAGGTCTTTGCCCGAATTCAATGCCGTGGTGGTCCCCGCACGGCAGGCATACTCCCATTTTGCTTCCGTGGGAAGGTCGAACGTCAGTCCCGTCTTTTCCTGGAGTATCCCCATGAAAGAGGAAGCATCCACCGTGTGCCCATAGGTTGGCCACCCCGCACCCGCCGTGCTGCCAGTTCCCCGTATCATATTGTAACTGACACATTCCACGGGCCGCATGTCGCCTTTCAAAAGGGAAGGATTGCTTCCCATGACCAGCTCCCATTGTTTCTGGGTACATTCGAAGACACCGATATAGAACATCTTGGTAAGGGTCACCTCATGCTGCGTTTCATCCGAATCTCGTCCTAACTCGTTGGAAGGGCTTCCCATGGTGTAGGTTCCTGGCATGATTTTGCGGAGCCAGAGTTCAGTGGTTCGGCAAGTGTCATCATCGAGGTTCGGACCGTCTGCACTGTAGCGCACCGTCCACTTCTTCAAATCGACGACCATGTACAATCCCCAAAAACTCGCATGGATTTTCACCTCGAAGGCTGAGGAGTTGATGGCGGGTTCGTCCTTGACGGCGTCCCAGGTGACGGTGTAGGGGCCACCCGCCTTCACGGTCTCCGAAGCCCCGTCGCCCGTGAAGCTTTTCATGCGTATCTCGCGGTTGCGGTCGTGGTCGATGCCCGTGAAATCGACATAGACATCCTTGGGCTTCCCCTCGTCATCCACCTCGTCGCACTCAATGGAGTAGGTAATATCCACCTTGCCGTTCCAGGGCCAGCGCGGCTTCACCTCCACATTCGTCACCTTCACCTCGCACCACGCCAGCGGCATCAGCGCCACCAGCCATAAAAGAGTCTTCAATCTCATTTCGCTTCTTCCTTATGTTTTTTTCCTAACGCTCTTTTTCCCAAGAGGGTATAACGACGATATCTTCGTCGCTCTTATCTTATAAGGGACATGAGGGACGGGAGGGACAGGAGGGACGCAAAATCATTTAAGGTGTTTTGCTCCGCGTCCCTCCCGTCTCTCCCGTCCCTCCTGTCCCATTAGGTAGGCGTTAATTCTGGTGCCCAACCACCATCGAGACAGCCCCTTCTTACAAGGGAATATTCCCGTGCCGTTTTGGGATATAGGGCACGTTTTTTGACTTAAGCATCTCGAAGGCCGAGGCTATTTTTGTGCGGGTCTCATCGGGTGCGATGACCTGATCGATGTAGCCGCGAGAGGCGGCGATATAGGGATTGAGGAACTGCTGTTCGTATGTTTCAATCTGTGCCTTCCGTTCGGCCTCGGGGTCTGCCGCTGCCAGAATGGTCTTCTTTGCAACGATGTTGACTGCGCCTTCTGCCCCCATCACCGCGATTTCCGCTATGGGCCAGGCGAAGACGAAGTCCGCCCCCAGTCCCTTGCTGCACATGGCGATATAGGCTCCCCCATACGCCTTGCGCAGAATGACGGTCACCTTCGGCACCCGTGCCTCCGAATAGGCATATAATATCTTCGCTCCGTGTCGGATAATACCGTTGAACTCCTGCGCCGTACCTGGCAAAAACGCAGGCACATCCACAAAGGTCAAAAGCGGAATGTGGAAGCAGTCACAGAAACGCACGAAGCGCGCGATCTTATCGCTGGCATTGAAATCCAGCGTCCCGCCTAGATAGATGGGCTGGTTGGCCACAACGCCGATAGCATTGCCATTCAGTCGTGCAAAGCCCACCACGGCGTTTTTGGCATATTCAGGCTGCACCTCCATGAAGGATCCATCATCTATCATCGAGAAGATGACCTCCTTCACTTCATAGCCTCGTTTGCGGTTGTCAGGGACGACCTCCGTCAAGCGGCTGCATTCGTCAACGGGAATGCCCTCCGCAATTGGCGGCTTCTCATCCGCATTCTGCGGCAGATAGGAGAGCAGACGCCTGACATCCTGCAAACAGCTTGCATCGTCCTCGTAGGCAAAATGTGCCACACCGCTGGTCTCCGAATGCATTTTCGCGCCGCCAAGGACTTCCGTGGTCACATCCTCCTGGGTAACGGTCTTGATGACGGCAGGGCCTGTAATGAACATGAAGCTCTTTTCATAGACCATGAAGATGAAGTCGCAGAGGGCGGCAGAGTAGCATGCCCCGCCTGCGCAGGGTCCCATGATGACGCTGATTTGCGGAATGACTCCAGATGCGCGCGTATTCCGCGCAAAGATTTCACCATAGCCATTGAGGGCGTCAATCCCCTCCTCGATGCGTGCGCCGCCGCTGTCGTTGATGGAGATGTATGGGGCCTTCATATCGTAGGCCATGTCCATGATACGGCAGATGCGCTTTGCGTGCGTTTCGCCCAGGGAGCCGCCGTTTACAGTAAAGTCCTGTGAGGATGCAAAGACTGTCCTGCCATTGATTTTCCCGTACCCCGTGACGACACCGTCTCCAGCCATGCGCTTCTTCTCCATGCCGAAATCCACGGCACGGGATTCGACAAAGTCATTGACTTCGATGAATGTCCCTTCGTCAAAAAGCAGATATAGGCGCTCTCGCGCCGTCATTTTACCCGATGCATGCTGTTTGGCGATACGTTCGGCATTGCCCGTGACGATGTGTTCACGGCGCTGGTTCAGGTCATTGATGGCATCTTCCCACATGACAATATCTTCCTAATAGTCAACAAGGCGAGAAAGGAGGGAAAACCTCCATCCCGCCTTGGTTCTCATAACATTCACCTGCAGTTAATCAATACTTCTTGGTGAGCAGGGATGCAGCAGGCTTGTCGAGGAAAAGCCTGCAATCGGGATGTGTCTGAAGGATGGAGGCCGGGCACATGTTGGTGACTGGACCTTCCACGGCGGCTTTGACAGCGGCTGCTTTGCGGGTGTCAGGCACGGTGTTGATAATGATTTTCGCACTGAAAATCTGGGGGACGCTCATGGAGATGGCGATTTTCGGCACGGCATCCATGGTGGGGAACCAGCCTTCGCCATATTGCTGATGGCGGCAGACCTCATCCAGCGTGACAGGGTTGTAGGCATTGGGGCTGTTGAAGTCCGCGGGCGGGTCATTGAAGGCAATATGGCCGTTTTCGCCGATGCCGATAAAAGCAACATCCAGCTTATACTGGCCAATCTTCTCGCCCAGCTTCTTGCAGACAGCCTGCGGATCGGTGTTCTCACCCTCAACAGGGACAAATTCCATCGGCTTCTCAGGCAACCTGTCCAGGAAGGTCAAGTGGAGGTTGTAGCGGAACGAAGCAGGATGGTCGGGCTTCAGGCCAATGTACTCATCCAAATGGAAGATACGAACCTTGGACCACGGAACATCCTCCTTCACCAGCGCATCATACATCTGGTTCTGGCTCGGGGCGGTGGCAACGACGATGGTCGCCTCGCCATTCGCCTTCACAGCGTTGCGGATGGCCTCGGCCCCCTGCTTGGCGGCCTCCTTGCCCATCTCGACATTGGTCTCGGAAATGAAAACCTTCAACATCACAAATCTCCTTTGATTGATTTATGAGGCATTACACCCCATCGAAATTTAGGTTCAAAACAAACAATAACTTAATATAAGGTTTTCTGGGAAAAATCAAATGCTGTTGGCACAATTTCCTCTCCCCAGCACTTTTAGTGCTGGGCACAGAACAGGCTAGTCGTGTGCGCCACGCGAATA
>JAFXUD010000086.1 GCA_017535315.1 Victivallales bacterium
GATGGCCGAGACAAGATACCTCTACTTCGCATACGGGTCGAACCTCTGGTGGCCGAGGATGCGCCAGCGCTGCCCGGACGCGCGGGCGTGGGGCGGCGCGACGCTGGACGGCTACCGCCTCGTCGAGCGGCTCTACGCCGACATCGAGAAACGCACGGGCTCCCACGTCCAGGGCGTCCTCTACTCCGTCACGGCGGCGGACATCGCCTCCCTCGACCGCTTCGAGGGCCTGGCGAAGGGAGTCTACCGCAGGATCAACGTCAAGGTCAAGTACGGGCGGCGCACCTACGATGCCTGCACCTACCTGATGACGAAGGAGACAAGGGCGGCGAGGCGCGGGATGCGCTACCCCGCGTGGTACAGGAACATCTGCTCGATGGGCGCGCAGTGGCACGGCATCGAGGACGAGTTCAAGGTCAGGAACACGGACGGCTGGTCGCTGGTATTCCCGGCGTCGGCCCCAGCAAAGGAGAACGACGATGAAGGGCAATGAGACATTCAAGGTGGCTGTGTACGGGACGCTCCTCGCGGGCGAACGAAACGAGCGGTGGGCGGCTGGGGCGCTCTCCCGCGTCCCCTGCGTGATCAGGGGGACGCTCTACGACACTGGATGCGGCTTCCCCGCTTTCGTGCCGGATGCCAACGGGCAGGAAGTCAAGGCGGAGATGCTGACCGTCACGGTGGATGGGCTGGCGCACATGGACGTCCTGGAGGGATATCCGCGGCTCTACCGCCGCGACGAGGTGGAGGCCGTGCTTGAGGACGGGAGCGCTGACAAGGCGATGGTCTATGTGATGAACCGCCTGCCCGAGCGGGCGGCGGTGATAGCGTCGGGCGACTGGCGCAATCGGTAAGGTCTTGCCGCCGCGCACCGCGCCCTGCAGCTTCGGGCGGGCACATCAAGGCGCGTGGCGGCGAGGGGAATCTCCCTGGTTCCCTGGGGGCGGATTCGGAAACGGATCCGCCCCCTTTTTAATGCCAATAAATCGCTTTTTTATTGGAAACAAGGCGGTTGCGACTGGATTAAGGTGAATCATCGGGCTTATTAAAAGCGCACCTTGCAAGGTGCGAGGCGACCTCAACCAAGGAGACAACCATGCGAATCGAAAGACTGCACATCGAGGGATTCCGCAACATAGGCGATGCGGAAATCGAATTCAACCACGACGGCGACGGCGGCGGACTGACGCTGCTGGACGAGACCAGGGGCGGACGGTGGACGCAGGATGCGATCCAGATCGCCGCAGGCCCGTTCCTCCGCCAGATGCCGTTCACGTCGGGATGCACGTTCCGTCACGTCGAAGGCCCGCAGGCGCGGCTGGCCGCGACCTTCGCGTCGCCGCTGGCGGACGCGCCGATGGAAATCAGGCGCGAAGCGTTCACCGACAAGGACGGGAAACTGCTGACGACCGTGAGGGACGCATTGCCGCTGAAGGAACTCGCGGAGAAACTGCACGTGCTGCGTTTCGACGCCGATGCCGTCCTGCCGCTCTTCGCCTTCCACGGCGCGAAGCGGAGGTGGTCACTGCAATACCGCCATGACGAAACGGAATGGATGCGGATGGAACGGCTGGCCGTCTTCTCGGACGCAGGCACGCCGGACGCGGGTTCGGGGATGTTCGCACAGTGGTTCACCGACCTGTGGTACTCAATGAACGACCAGCGGCTGAAGAGGATGCAGGGAAGCATCCTTCTTGACCCGCCGAGGCTGGCCCTCTACGAGGCTCTCAACAAAGTCGTGTGCGATGCGGTGGACACCTGTCTGCGCCCCGCCGGAGCGGAGGGACTGGAATACGACCTCGACGCCAGGGCTCTTGTTGCGCGCCATAACGGCCACAGAGTGGAGATCGCGGAGATGCCGCGCGACGAGGTGGCCGTCCTCGGCGCGGTCGCAGACCTGGCCTGCAGGTGCTGCATCCTCAACCAGGCGCAGGCTGGCAGGACGCTGGCGGCGACGCCCGGCATCGTCCTCCTTGACTGGACGGGAATCCAGGCAAGGTGGCTTCCCGAGGCGCTGGCGGCGATGCGGCGAACTTTCCCCAGCCTCCAGTTCATCGCGGCCCTCGCCGACGCCATGGCGGAGCTCTGTGGGGAGGCAGAGCCAGCCAACTGACGGTGGAGGACAAGGGCGATTCACTGGGCGGTTCCGAAGAACGGAGCCGCCCCTTTTCCTAGCCGCGAAGAATCTTCGGAATAATCTGGAATTAATGCGTTTGCGACTGGATTAAACCGTTTGAGCGAGCCTATTAACGAGCGTACCGAGTGGTACGAGAGCAACCTCAAACCAGGGAGACCACAATGGCAAGAAGATTCACGGCAAAGGAAAAGACACAGCTCCGGGCGCGGTTCGCGCAGCAAAACCCGCGGGTCTGGGCATACGGGGACGTGGCGACGGTCCACATCTTCGGCGGGCACTACTACATCAAAAAGCGCGAGAGCGGCTACGACTGGCGCTGGGCGGACGCCGACACCTTCAAGGAGATGGCGGCTCCGCTCACGCTCAACCACATCAACAGCCTCGCTGAACTGTAAGGAGGAAGAGAAAATGAAGGCGATTCTAATCAACGCAAAGGAACGGAAGGTGGTCGCGGCGGATGTGAGGCCCGACCCGAACAAGGACCTGGACGGCCTCCGCGCCCTCATCGGGTGCGACTGGGTGGAGCCAGTCATCGTGGGCGAGAACCTAACCCTCTGGCTGGACGAGGAGGGGCGGCTGAAGCTCCCGCAGCCTGGATTCGCGCTGAAGGGCATCCCTGTCACCTTCGCTGGCAACGGCGTCCTGCTCGGCGGCGACGCCAACCGCGTGAAGGCCTGCCGCGCGGCGGCGGAGGTCGTCGCCCTCGGCGTCACCTGGCTCGCGCCCGAGGCCGTCAGGCCACCCGAGCCATCGCAGTTCTTCGTGCTGCCCTGACAACCGCAAACCAAGGAGAAAATGACGATGCAAGACAACGGAAAGAAATTTGAGATGAGCCTCCAGGAGAAGGCCATCTGCCTGGCGATCACGGGGCGTCAGCCCGAATTGCCGTATCCGCTGAAGGACGTGGAATGCGCCGACGGCACGGTGCAGAGGGTGTACGAGATCCCCGACGGGGACAAGGCAAAGGTGCTGGCCGACATCAATCCGATGACGGACGGGCCGGGCATCGACGATATCCTCTTCGACCTCCACGAGCGGAAGACCTTCAAGGTGCGCGACTTCCTCGTCATCCGCTGGGGCGAGGGTAACCTCCTGGCCAGCCCCTACTTCCCGCGCTCCGGTGGGATGTTCGTGGACTGGATTCCACCCGAGAAGGCCAATGCGTCGGGAGGCATCGTGGACGTGAAGGTGACGAAGCCACGGGGCAAGGAATAGAGCAGACTGTGGGGATGCCTGGCATCTCCTAAAAAGAGATTGTCCGCTTTTAGCCTTCAAAACAGGATCAGACGATAGAAAAATCTTATAATAGGGCTATATTAAAGAGTTTCAGTACTCTCTCAATGTTCTTGCATGGCATTGTTACCCCAACCGTAAAAACAAAGGATTTTAGGCACTCTCGTTTCCAAACAGGTTTTCACAACACAATCAGGACATAAGAAAAGTATGACTGCGAACAAACAACCGACATATTCCGTAGTTTCGTATTTCTGCGGATGTGGTGGTCTGGATTTGGGCTTCCGCGGTGACTTCACATATCACGGCGAAAACTACATCAAGCTGCCATTTGACATAAGAATCGCATATGACAATGAGCCAAGATGCGTCGAGACGTATAATGACTATTTTGGAGATGGAAGCGCATGTGTGCAAGATTTAGCTCAAATAAAAGCCAAGGATGTACCGAAAGCAGATATTCTTATCGGTGGATTCCCTTGTCAGGAATTTTCTTCTTGCGGCCCTCTCGGGGGACTAGAGGTTGAACGCGGTCGTTTGTATCAAACCCTTATCAACTATATGCAAGTGCATCATCCTAAAGTTGTTATTGGAGAAAATGTCATTAATCTGGAGAGGATGTCCAAGGGAGCCGTTCTTGAAACCATTAAGTCCGATCTAACTAACGCTGGATATAAAGTTGAAGTTTGGAAAATGTTTGCTCCTGATTATGGAATCCCCCAACGTCGGACCCGATTGATATTCGTATGTGTACGAAATGATATTTTTGAGAGATTTGGTTTCCCAATAAAACCATCGCCATGTTTTTCTGATAATTACAGAAGCATTGAATGGGCCATTGGAGACTTGATAGATGTAACTGATGAAAGCATACCGAACCAGAGTCAATATTTCGGTGCTTCCAAAGCCAAGAAGGGAAATGGTCAAGGAGATGAAAGCAACAAGAAGGATTCACCAGCTTATACCATAAGAGCAAATCCCAAATCCAGGGTACAGTTTCATTATTCGCTTCCCCGAAGACTCACTGTCAGAGAATGTGCTCGAATACAAACATTCCCCGATGATTTTAAATTCAAGTTCTCGCAGACAGTTAGCATTTCCCAAATAGGCAATGCTGTTCCTCCGCTTCTGGCTTACCAGGTGGCTCAGAGCATTGCAGATTTCATGAACAAGACAAGATAAAGGGTGATTACAATGGGAAATAACACCTTAGACATAACTCCGAATCCAAGAATCTTACGCTCCCTTGGCGAGATACCGTTCCAAATCTGGCAATGCATCGCTGAATTGATAGATAATTCCATTGACGCATTTCTTTCCGACAAATCCAGACCCTATGATGATGCAGAAAGAAAAATAATCGTTAACTGGACATCAGATTCAGCTGCTGCAAGTAAACGGACAATCGAGGTTGTTGATAATGCTCGTGGAATGTCCATAACACAACTTCAGAATGCCGTTCGCGCAGGATACACCAGCAATGACCCCATTGGAAATCTTGGTCTTTTTGGAATGGGATTTAATATCTCGACAGCTAGATTAGGGGAGGTGACAAGAATTGAGACAACAAGAAGTGGTGACCCTGAATGGATTGGAATTGAAATTGACTTTCAAAAGCTAATCTCTTCGAAAAAATTTGATGTTCCCATTTTTACGAGATTAAAGAGAGATCATAAGGAGAGTGGAACCAGAATAACCATTTCAAGATTAAAGCATGGAATTTTATCGGAATTACCAAATAAGGAGAACGAAATAAGGCAACGCCTAGAGGTTGTCTATTCTCCTTTGCTTAACACGCAAAATATTTCTATTGTTATTCGTGGCAAGCAATTAAGAGCCAGAAACCATTGTGTATGGTCTGAATCGCGATATGTTCGTTACAATGATCAGAATGTTGCCGCTAGAATCAGCATTGACAGAAACTTGGGAGATGCGCTTTTTGATACGGAACGCAATTGTTATCTAACAGGAGATGAGGCTGAAAAGTATTATCAAGCTCTCCAAGAGGGCAAGTCCCTTCCTGATAATATTGTCGAAAGATCAAAACGTCTAACAGGGTGGCTTGGAATTCAGCGTTATGCAGATACGAATGATTTTGGGATTGATTTCGTGAGAAATGGTAGAAAAATACTTGTTTCAGACAAATCATTGTTTCAATATGAAAATCCAATCACAGGCCAAAAAGAACAACAGTATCCCATTGAACTCGGTTCAACAATAGGCGGACGCATCGTTGGAGAACTAAATGTTGACTATCTTTTGCCTACATACCAGAAGAATGATTTTGACAGATCCGACAATTCGTGGGCACAAACCGTAGATGCCATTTGTGGTGTCGGGCCATTCTTGCCTAAATCGCGAAAGGCCTTGGGATTTGATGAGCATACGACATCACCGCTTGGAATTCTCGCAAATGCTTATCGCCGTGCTGACAAAGGCACTAAATGCTTATTTGCTCCGAATGACATTGCCAAGAGATTTGCCATGGAGTTCAAGAAGGGAATGCGTGATTATCTTGATGACACTCTATGGTGGAAGGCGGCACAGGAAGAAGACCAGAAACAAAACACAGGCGGAAGCCGTTCTACTGCGGTAAATACAGGCGACACACCATCCGATGATATTAGTAATTATCTAGGAGGAGAGCCTTCTCCTACTGGAACAGCACCTACTAACGCTCAAGTATCTGATAACAACACAAAGGGGAAAGGATCCTCGTCAAAGCCTACCATACAGCAACCGCCCCAGCTAATACTTGAAACTTCAAAGTTGGATGAATTGATTCAACGTTCAACGCCAGTTAATCAATTAACGGGGCGTGATTATCGCTTTGGAAATACAGGCTCTCTTAATGTCAGAGCATATGAACTGAACCAAGGGAAAATACTGTATCGAGGAGAAAGAAAACCCTGTTTTTTCATGTCCGATGGCATTGATTGCGATTTTATTTATGATCCGACACATCCCCTGTTATCCCAGTTCCCCTTTTCTCCCAAAATGCTTTTACTGTCATATCTTGCAGAAAAGCTTAAGGCGCGTGATAGTCTTCCTGATATTGTTTCTGTTTATGCTGAGCTTGTTGAGACAACCATGCAGGATTCCAAAATTGACAGGCAATCTCTTCAGGACAGGGCAACAAGCGCATTTGAATTATTGAGAGAAAAACTTTCACATGCTTTGAAATCCAAGGCTCGTGAAGTGGTCGATTGCATACATGAGTCAACTGGTGAAGTTGAAGAAACAGTAACAAATATAATTCAATCCAATAATGCTTTGCTTGTCCCTTTCCAAGACAAGGATGCTGCTGGATTTGACGCAATTGATTACGTTCCCCCAAAAACGTTATATCGTCTAGTTGAACGATTCTCTGAAGATGTCTTTGATGGCAAGGCATTGGCAACACCATATATGTCAATCCAATTGTCCGATCCCAATGCAACACATCGCGCAAGGGAGGAATCAAAAGATAGAACCCTGTCATTTATCAAAGATGCTTTGAGAGTTGTGTCTGGGTATAGCCAAAAGGTCCAAAAAAACGAATTGACAAGGGCCTCACTAAGTGTTGATTTTCTTCTAAAGGAATTGAACACATGAATTTCTATACTCAAGACATTTCAGACGGTTACAACTGGAAAGGCCTAGAACGCGCAATAGCCAGACTAATGGGGCATCTTGGTTGGCAAGATATAACCATAATCGGAGGCGCAGGAGACAAAGGTGGAGATGTTCTTGCCATCCGTAACGAAGCGGGCGCGCTTAAATCCTGGGTTGTGCAATCAAAAGCCATAACAGGGGATAGATACATTGGCCCTCAAGCCATGAAGGAAGCCATTAATGCTTTGTCTTTCTATGATGTCAATATTGCAGCAGTAGCGACTAATGGAGACTTCACGAATACCGCACGCCAACGTCAGATTCAGTTGGAAAACAATGGTTATACATTGAAACTGTGGAACGGTGCTTTTTTGAAGACATTGATAGAAAAGATGCCGTCCGAACCTGCTTGTAAGAGAAACCTGCGTCCTTATCAACAAAAGATAGTTGATAAGGTTATTCAAGCATATTCAACTGGCATTAAGAAATCCTTCTATATAGTTGCAACAGGATTAGGGAAAACTGTTATTGCCGCAACAATAGCAAGACAACTATGGGATAATGGTTTACATAAAATCCTGGTGTTATGTCACGCCACAGATCTTGCCCTGCAATTAGAACAAGGATTCTGGCCTCAACTATCTAAGGATATTCCGACTTCTGTTTTCTTTGACGGACTCCCGCCGCGAAATACAGAGGGAATATCTTTCGGTCTTTATCAAAGCCTGTACGGATATCTTCCAGGCACTGACCCAGATCAGTTTGATGTTGTAATTGTTGATGAGGCACACCATGCCTTGGCGCACGGATTTAGAAAATGCTTGGAACATCTTACACCAAAGTTCCTTATCGGCATGACAGCAACGCCATGGCGCGGTGATGGCCAAAGTCTTACCACGGTTTTTGGCGAACCACTTGAAAAAGTTTCCCTTGTTGATGGCATGGCGCTTGGATATCTAGCTCGTGTTGACTATCGCATTCTTTGTGATAATGTCGATTGGGAAAATATGCCTAGTATAAGCAAAAAAAGCATGTCGATACGAGATTTAAATAAACGTCTATTTCTTCCGCAGCGAGATGAGGCGGTAATTGCAGAATTACAAAAGGTGGTCAAACAAGTCAGCAACCCCAGAATTGCAATCTTTTCACCTTCCATTGAGCATAGTAATCGCTTCGCCGCCATGTTGTCAGCCTCTGGCATCCCCTGCACTGCATTATCTCGTGTCGATAAAGCAGAACGGAGGCGTCGCTTACTCGCTTTTGCTGCTGGCACGTATCAGGCGGTCAGTGCAGTTGATGTTATGAATGAAGGCATCGATATTCCTGATGTCAATATTCTAGTTTTCCTGCGCGCCACTCATTCTCGTCGTATTTTTGTTCAGCAACTTGGAAGAGGACTTCGACTTTCTGAAGGGAAGGATAAAGTTATTGTTTTAGACTTTGTCTCTGATATAAGAAGAATGGCAGAGATGATTGAAATGAACCGTGAAGGAAAAGCAAAAGGGCTAGAGAAAGAAGTGTTGTATTTGCAGCAAGGTTTCGTCTCCTTTTCCGATGCAAGAGTTGAAAGTTTTGTAAACATGTGGCTAGAGGATGTTGCAGATCTGAGTGGTTCTGACGATGAAGTTAAATTAACCTTTCCGGAGGGTTTCTAATGGCAAAAGTTTTAACTCCCCAGGCAAAGCAAAGAATCAGACAAGAAATCTTCCGAAAGGCAGACGAGGTTGGATATGCTTCAAGTGGGCGTATAGACAACGGACATTTCATGGACGAACTTGTTGAAGACCCGAATATCGGCGGTGTCCTAAAGGAATATATGTCCAAAGAAAAAGTTAGGACATACATAAAAGATGCCGTGCTCAATGCGTACACCAAGCAAATCACAAGAAAGAGATTATCTCATGTCTCGCCAGAAAAAATTGTTGAGACCACTCTGCATGTTCACGCCCATATCATTCAAACAGGAAAAGGGAAGAATTCAAAGGTTTCCGTTCTTCGTTCAGACGCAGGGGAATTGTTTGTTGTCAGCGGTGGCACATTGTTGAAATGGGAAACCGCTTTGAGAAGGGCAATTGAAATTATAGCCTCACAACCTGGCCTTTCCCCAGAAGGAAAGACTCCAAGAATCTGCTTGACGCTTGCAGCATATTCTCAAAACCTTACAGAAGCAGACAAGAACTACATCATCACTGCTTTGCAAGCCATTAATGTTAGTGCCTATTTTTGCCTTGAGTAATTTGATGCTTAGATGGATACTATTTCGCAAGCGCAGAGAAGCCTAGTGATGAGCAGGGTTCGGTCGAAAGACACTGGACCCGAAATGCTTGTGCGTCATCATCTCCATGCCTTGGGATTCCGTTATAGCCTACACTCGCAAAAACTGCCAGGACATCCCGATATTGTGCTTCGCAAGTGGCATACTGTCATTTTTGTGAACGGATGCTTCTGGCATAGACACGAAGGGTGCAGACTTGCAAGAATGCCAAAATCCAACGTAGAGTTCTGGCAGACCAAGTTCGAAAGAAATGTCAAGCGTGACAGAAAAGAGCACGCTGAACTGGAAAAAGCGGGATGGAGGGTGATTGTAATCTGGGAATGCGAAGTGAAAAAACAATTGCCTGAACTGGCACGTAAGATCGCACAAGGTGAACATAATGACGACACGTGAAGAAATCGTAGAGCTGATGAAGCAGCCAGAGACATTTCGGGTGGAGAAGAGCATCTCCACCACGAACATGGACAAGTTCTGCGAGGCCATCTGCGCCTTTGCCAACGATCTGCCTGACTCAAGGCAGAATGGCTATCTGCTGCTTGGCGTGACCGATGACGGGAAGCCTTCAGGGCTTAAGGTGACGGACGAACTCCAAAAGAAGATTGCCTCCATACGGGTGGACGGCAACATCCTGCCAATGCCTGTCATGAGCCTCCAGACTTTCGCGTTCGACGAAGGTGAAGTGCTTGTGGTCGAGGTCCAGCCCTCAATCCTGCCGCCTGTCCGCTATCGCGGTCGCACCTTTGTTCGGATCGGCCCGCGCAAGGACCTTGCGACGCGGGAGGAGGAGGACATCCTTGCGGAGCGAAGGGGAAGCCATTTCCCAACGATGGACAACACCCCATGTCCAACTGCCACCATGGAGGACATTGACGAGGAACTCTTCAAGGAACACTTCCTTCCCAAGGCCGTGGCTCCTGAACTGCTTGACGGGAATTTCCGCTCCGTCAAGGACTGGATGGTGTCGCTGCGCCTCTACAACCGCCATTACGACTGCCCGACGAACGCCGCATTGCTTCTGGTCGGAAAAGACCCCAGGCAATTCATGCCTGGAGCATACGTCCAATACGTTTCCTGGAGCGGAATGGACAATGCTTCGCAGATTCTGAACCAGCGCATCTTCGAGGGGAACCTTTGCACACTTCTGCCGCAGTTGGACACCTTCATAGACATGGCGATTGTTCAGAAGAGGCCGAGGCCTGTTTCCGCATTGCGCGAGGAGGTCATCTGCAACTATCCCAAATGGGCAATACGAGAGCTGCTGATGAACGCAATCATGCATCGCGACTATAATGGCAATGCGCCTGTGCGTTTCTACCAGTACCCAAATCGGATAGAGATTGTAAACCACGGCGGACTGTATGGGAAAGCCCGTCCGGAGAACTTCCCGACCGTCAATGACTACCGTAACCCCGCCGTCGCAGATGCCATGCGCATTCTGGGCTATGTCAATATGCTGAACCACGGCATTCCCGAGGTTCAGCGTGAACTGCTTGCCAACGGGAACGGTGAAGCGGCATTCTCCATTGACAGAATAACGACCTTTGAGACCAGAATCAGCCTATCCCAAACCTGGCGGAAACTAGAGGGCAATGGCACAGCAGATGGCAATCCGCCTGTAAATCCGCCTGTAAATCCGCCTGTAAATCCGCCTGTAAATCTGCCGGACAACCTGCGCCTTGTGCTGGTAGAGATACGCAGGAATCCCCAGATAACCTATGACGAATTGGCGCTGGCAACCAACAAACACCGCGACACGATAAGAGGATATATGAAACGGCTGCGCACGGAATTCCATCTTATTGAACGGGTCGGCTCGGACAAGAACGGGTATTGGCGCATCCTAACGGGCGAGGCTGAAGGGAAAGCCGATGGCACGGAATCAATGTCCAAAGAGGCTGAAGACAACCTATGAATACAACACTCTGCAACATGTGCATGATAGAGGACAAAGCCACTGGACGAGTCCTCGTGCAGCACCGGCTGCCAAAGGCGACGAACCCTTGGTGCGGGCTGACGTTCCCCGGCGGGCACGTCGAGGCCGGCGAGTCCATCACGGCCAGCGTCGTGCGCGAAATCCGCGAGGAGACGGGGCTGACGGCCTCGAACCTGCGGATGTGCGGCGTGGTGGAGTGGGAGACCATCGGCGAGCGCACTGCCGGCTCGCCAGCCGAGGTCGAGGCGAACTCCAAGTACATCGTCTTCATGTTCCGAACCAGCACTTACACCGGCGACCTGAAATCCTCTACCGAGGGGCGGATGGAGTGGATGACATTGGACGAGATGCGCCATGGCGGTCTCGCTCCGCACATGGAGGAATACATCCGCGTCATGGTGGAGGACAATGTTCCGCAGGCCTACGGCATCAGCGGTAGTGGGGTGCTTAAGATTGTGAAGGTGTAACCATGGGCACGCAACCGCAGACCTTGACCGACATCGTTTTCGGGGCGATAAAGGCCTCGGACGAGATGCTGGACTTCTGCCTGGCCAACGTGCGTCTGCTGGACGGGCCGCTACCCTGCCGGGGCAGCGTCGGGATGTGGCGGCTGCCGGAGGAACAGCAAAAGCAAGTCAACAACCTTTATTCCCAAGGAGACGAAAGCAGATGAGAATACTTGTGCTGAACGGAAGTCCACGTCCAGGCGGATGCACCAGCCGGATGGTTGAGGCGTTTAGGGGTGGAGCCGAGGCGGCGGGCAACCAGGTGGATGTGGTGGAAGTCTGCCGTCGAAACATCCACGGATGCCTTGCCTGCGAGCATTGCCACGGCAGAGGAGGCGGCGAGTGCGCGCAGAAGGACGGCATGGGGGAGATTTATGCCATGTTGAAGCAGGCGGATATGCTGGTCATCGCCTCGCCCATCTACTACCATGGCATCTCCGGGCAGCTCAAGTGCGCCATCGACCGCTTCTATGCAGTCGCCTATCCCAGCAGGCCTGAAAGGCTTCGCAAGGTGGCGATGTTCCTTAGCTCGGGCGACCCTGACATGTACGACGGCGCTCTGTTCTCCTTCAAAGGGGATTTCCTGGACTACCTCGGCCTCGAGGACATGGGCGTGTTCACAGTGCATGGCGGCGATGTCGAGGCGTGCCTTGGCGAGCTTCGCGAGTTCGGCGGGGGGCTTTCCTGAGATGGACGCCTTTTGCCCATTGAGACACGCGCTGCCGCTTCTGGCTTCCATTCTGCTGTTTTGTGCCTGCTCAAGGCAGGCTGCGGACGGGAGGAATGCCGCAGCAGAGGGAAACAAGGGAACGAGAACGGAGAACGCCATGCATAATGGGAAGCGCACGATGAGACTTTCGATCGACAAAGCCGTCTTCACGGCGACGCTTGAGGACAACGACACGGCCTGGGAGCTTGTGAAGCGTCTGCCGCTTCGCCTCGAAATGACGGAACTGAACGACAACGAGAAGTACGCCAGCCCCGGCGAGCCGCTGCCAGCCAAGGCAGTGAAGGTCGGACGGATCGAGGCGGGGGACGTGATGCTGTGGGGCGACGACTGCCTGGTCGTCTTCTACAAGTCCTTTTTCACCCCATATTCCTATACCCGCATCGGGCGCATCGTCGACGCGGAAGGGCTGGCGAAAGCCGTCGGAAGCGGAAATGTCAGGATTGACTTCAGGGAGGCAGGAAAATGACCGCATCATTGCTTCTCTTCGCCGTGCTGTTCGCCGTCATCTGGCTGATGCACAGGCCATTTGACGTCCATCACGCCAGGCACTGGCTGAACAGACTGCACGAGTGGCTGGAGCTGGCTCTCGCGGTGCAGGGTGTCATCATCCTGAACATGCTGCTATGGAAACTATGAGCGAATCCCATAGCGACATTGAAAGTCCCCTGGAAAGTCACGAGGCAAATGGACATGAGTTTTGTTGACGACATTTTCGCGCATCATTATCCAGACCGGAAACTTCTGGCCGAGGCCGGCTTCCGCCGCGAAGGAGACGGCTGGACACTGCGGGGGCAGGTGCTCTTCGGCCATTTCCGGGCCGTCCTGCGGCTCGCTGCGGACACTCCCCCGGTGTTCACGCTTTATGACCAGGAAGGGGAGGAGTACACCCTGATATACGTCGAGAGCGCCAACGGCGAATTCGTTCGGCACGTGCGCGACGCCTGCGCCACATGGCTGACGGAAGTCAGGGAAAAATGCTTCGAAAAACGACTCTTCACCAGTCCCCAGGCGGAACGGCTGGCGGAGGCGATGCGCGTCCGCCACGGCGACACGCAGGACGATCCCTGGAACGGACGGTACAAGGGACATGTGGTGTTCCGGAAAAGCGGAAACCGCAAGTGGTACGCCCTCACCATGAACATCGACGGGAAGCATGTCGGGCGGCCTGGGACACGGTGCGATGTTCTGGTCATCCGGGCCGGCGGCCAGCGGCTTCCGCTTCTTCTGGAACGGAATGGATTCCTGCCCGCCTACCACATGAACCGCGACAGCTGGGTGACCATGCTCCTGGACGGCCAGGTGGACGATGGGGAAGCCCTTGCGGAACTGGAGGCGGCGAGGACGCTTCTTGAGGGCGGGCCGGCGGCCTCCGCGTCCGCATGGCTTGTCCCTGCAAATCCGAAGTACTTCGATCTGGAGGCCGCGTTTGCCGCAGACGAGGCCATCCTCTGGAAACAGAGCACCGCCATCCGCCCCGGCGACACCGTGTGGCTCTACGTCACGGCGCCGGTCTCGGCCATCTCATACAAGTGCCATGTTGTGGAGACAGGCATCCCCTACGAATATCAGGACGGAAACGTCAGGATGGACCATGTCATGAGAATCCGGCTGGAGCATCGTTTTCCCCCGGCGCAATTCCCTCTGAAGTCGCTTGCTGCCCACGGCATTGTTTCCATCCGCGGACCGCGCCGCATGCCGCCCGCCTTGTTGCAGGAACTGGAGAAATCCATCGGCGATACGGAATCGCATGGGCTTCGGAACAGCCGGCGGCGGAGGGATACGAAATAGAACAATAAAGGGAGCAAACACATGGCAATCAAGGAAATCCAGGTTAAGTCCGTGATGACCAAGTCCAACCTGCCGGTTGCGGACTACTCGGTCAATCCGTACGTGGGCTGCACCCATGCCTGCAAATACTGCTACGCCAGCTTCATGAAGCGTTTCACCAACCACCCGGAGCCATGGGGGCAGTTCATCGACGTGAAATACTGGCCGGAGCTGCGGAATCCCCGCAAATACGCCGGGAAGGAGGCGTTCCTTGGCTCCGTCACCGACTGCTACCAGCCCTGCGAGGCGAAATACAGGCGTACCCGCGCATTGCTGGAACAGCTCCAGGGCAGCGGCATCAGCGTCAGCATCGCCACGAAGTCCGACCTGGTGCTGCGTGACATCGACCTCATACGCACCTTCCCAAATGCGCGTGTCTCCTTCTCCGTCAACACCCTGGACGAGAGCTTCCGCAAGGAGATGGACTGCGCCGCCACCATCGCGCGACGGCTTGCGGCCATGAAGGAACTCTATGACGCCGGCGTCCAGACCGTCTGCCAAATGGCCCCCATCTTCCCCGGCGTCACGGACGTGAAGGCGATCATCGGCGCGGTGAAGGACCGCTGCAACCTGGTCTGGCTGGAGAACCTTAACCTGCGGGGGGACTACAAGGCGCGAATCCTGCAGTGGATCCACGCGAACCGCCCCGAACTGGACGGCCTGTACCACGCCATCTACACCAGGAACGACCGCTCCTACTGGGCGGAGCTGGACGAAAGCCTGCGGGAGTTCACTGCCCGCGAGGGATTCAACTACCTTCGGGATGACGACACGCAGCGCGCGCCGTTCGGCCAGCCGCCCGTGGTCGTCAACTACTTCTTCCACGAGCAGATCATCCCATCCGCCAAAAAGGCGCAGGGGTGCAAATAGGCCGTGGGCGCGCTTTCCTCGATTCAATCATCATGGAATTGCAGGACTTTGAAAAGGCCTCGCACATTGCGTTGAGAATCCGTCTGTCTGGGACGAGGGCTACCCCGTCTGGTGGTGCTTGACCAACATCGGTCTGCTGGACGAGCCGATTCCCTGCCGGGGCAATGTCGGGATGTGGCGGCTGCCGAAGGTGGTGAAGCAACGAATCAAATAGGAGATGAGACGATGAACAGGTCAATTGCAGTTTTCGCGGCAGCCGTCATTCTGTTCTGCGGCTGTGCGCACAAGACCTTGACAACCATGAAGAACAAATCAGGAGAAACGAAAATGGCAGAGTTCTATGACTACACGCTGACGTCACAGGCCGGCGAAACGGTAAAAATGGACAGCTTCAGGGGAAAGGTCGTGCTGGTGGTCAACACCGCCACGGGCTGCGGCTTCACCCCGCAGTATGCGCCGATCGAGCAGCTGTACAGGGACTATCATGGCAGGGGGCTGGAAATCCTGGACATCCCCTGCAACCAGTTCGGCGCGCAGGCCCCCGGCACTGATGATGAAATCCACGCCTTCTGCACTCTCCACTACAACACGACGTTCCCCCAGATGAAGAAATCGGACGTGAACGGCGACAACGAACTTCCTCTCTATACATTCCTCAAATCCCAAAAGGGATTCGGCGGCTTTGACGAACATCAGTACAAGAAACTCCTGGAGGAAATGTTCTCCAAAGCGGATCCCGATTGGGCGTCCAAGCCTGACATCAAGTGGAACTTCACCAAATTCGTCATCGACCGCAATGGCAACGTCGTCGCCCGCTTCGAGCCGACGGCGGACATGGCCGCCGTGGAGGCGCTCATCGTGAAGCTGCTTGACGGGCAAGGCAAATAGACCGAATTGAAACTCCCGCCGAACCAATGCCCGACTGCACGTACATAGCCATAGACCTCAAGTCCTTCTACGCCTCGGTGGAGTGCGCTGACAGGCGGCTTGACCCTCTGGCGACCAACCTGGTTGTAGCAGACGAATCCCGGACGGAGAAGACCATATGCCTGGCGGTCTCGCCATCGCTGAAGGCCTGCGGCATTCCCGGACGTGCGCGGCTCTTCGAGGTCGTGCAGAAGGTGCGTGAGGCGAACGCCATGCGGCTGCGGAACGCGCCGTACCGCCGCTTCACGGGCAAGTCGTGCAACGCACCCGAACTGGCCGCGAACCCCGCGCTGGAACTTGGCTACATCGTCGCGCCGCCGCGAATGGCGAGGTACATGGAGGTCAGCCAGAACATCTTCTCCATCTACATGCGGCACGTCTCGCCTGACGACATCCACGTCTATTCCATCGACGAGGTGTTCATCGACGCCACACAGTACCTGCGGATGTACGGCCTGACGGCCCACGAATTCACGATGAGGCTCATCCAAAGCGTCCTCAAGGAGACTGGCATCACGGCCACGGCGGGCATCGGGACGAACCTCTATCTCGCCAAGGTTGCGATGGACATCGTGGCGAAGCACATCCCCGCCGACAGGGACGGAGTCCGCATCGCGGAACTGGACGAGACGTCCTACCGCCGCAGCCTCTGGACGCACCGCCCGCTCACGGACTTCTGGCGCGTCGGCCACGGCTACGCCGACAAGCTGGAGGAACACGGGATGCGGACGATGGGCGACGTGGCGCGGCGGTCGATGACGGACGAGAACACGCTCTACCGCCTGTTCGGCGTAAACGCGGAGCTGCTCATCGACCACGCCTGGGGCTGGGAGCCCTGCACAATCGCCGAAATCAAGGCGTACAGACCTGCAAGCAACAGCATCAGCGTCGGGCAGGTTCTCCAGGACCCGTATCCCTTCGACAAGGGGCGGCTGGTGGTCAAGGAGATGGCCGATTCCCTCTCGCTCAACCTCGTGGAGAAGCGGCTAGTGACCGACCAGATGGTGCTGACCGTCGGCTACGATGTGGAGAACCTCAAAGACGGTCGCGCCTACGATGGTCCCGTGGAAAACGATCGCTATGGGCGGAGCATACCCAAGGAGGCGCACGGCTCAATCAACCTAGAACATCAGACGTCTTCATCGAAGACGATTGTCGAAGCCGTTGCGCGGCTCTACGACCGCATCGTGAACCCGAAACTGCTGGTGCGCAGGATGTACGTGGTGGCCAACCGCGTCGTGGACGAGACCACGGCACAGTCGCAGACAAAGCCGGAGCAGCTTGACCTCTTCACGGACTACAAGGCGCTGGAGGAACAGCGGGCGAAGGAACAGGCGGACGCCGAGCGCGAGCGCAAGGCGCAGGAGGCCCTGCTCGCCATACGGCAGAAGCTCGGCAAGAACGCCATCCTCAAGGGGATGAACCTTGAGGATGGTGCGACCGCGCGGGACCGCAACCGCCAGATTGGAGGGCACAAGGCATGAACGGCAGCCAATTCCCATACGAGGACATCGTGAATCTGCCGCACCATGTCTCGCGGAACCGCCCGCAGATGCCCCTGCGCGACAGGGCGGCGCAGTTCGCGCCGTTCGCCGCGCTGACGGGCTACGGGGAGGCCATCGACGAGACGGCGCGGTGGACGGAGGAACGGCGCGAAATGGACGAGAACGAGCGCGCAGTCCTGGACAGTCGCCTCCGCTTTCTCTCCACGCGACTGGAAGAGCAACCGCAGGTGGAGATAGAACATTTCGTGCCGGACAGCCGCAAGGACGGCGGTGCATACGTCCGCACGGAGGGGCGACTCACGGCAATATCATCCTCTTCACGGACGTTAATGCTTATAGACGGCACAGTCATCAATCTGGACAACATTACCGCAATCGATAGCCCCTTGTTCAACACAGTGGAGGATATATGACAGGAAACGAACCCGAACTGAAGGGGGAACTGACGCACCTCATATTCGGGGCGATCAAGGCATCGCCGGAAATGCTGGATTATTGCCTAGACATCGCCACGCCGAAGATTCGCTGGATGATTCTCCAGCAGGCCAACGCGGTGCGTCCATTGCGCGGATTCCGGCTGACGCAGGACATGGTGGACAAGCCGCAGGTGCATAAGTTCCTCTACGGCACATTCCACAGGGAGGCCTGGCTTCAGCACTCATACGCCAATGCGTTATTATGCCTGCCCCCGATACAGGCGTCAATAAGGTTTCTAACCCTTCTGGGCGATGAATGGATGAGACGGAACTGGCGGCGTTTCTTCGGATTTCTCATCGATCCGCGCATCATCGCAATGACAATGCTCCTCGGCTTCAAGGAGGGCGAGATGTTTCGGCTGGGGCTTCGCCTTGCACGTTGCCACGCGTTTTGGACGCAGAAGCCGAATCTTAAGAACGACCGGTACGGCATTCTGGTGGACGCGATGGTCAATCCGTTCGCCGAGGATGACAGCATGGAAATGCTTGATAAGACAAACAAGAAGCTGCTGAACGCCATCCTCGTCGAGGACCCTGCGCAGAAATACGGGGAAATGGTTGATCGCCTCAAAGCGGCGGAGGCGACCAGCAAGGGCGACAGGGAACAACGGAACGCATCCGAGAAGACGGCGGAGAACCTCGCCCGTGAACTTGACAAGGCAAAGGCCGAGGCGGCTGCGGAAATTGACAGCCTCAAGGCGAGACTTGCCGAGCGCGAGGAGAGGATTAAGCGTCTAGAGGACGAAAATGGCTGGCTCAAGGCGCATGGGGGCGATCTGGACAGGAAATGGGTCGAGGAAATCCACGATTCCCACGGCGATGTCGCAAAAACTCTACGCAGTGCGGAGACAATTCTCCGTGAGCAGGAGGAACGGAATCTCCGCTACGGCACATTGAAGACGCTTCGCCATGATGCGGAACAACTCAAGGAAATGGAGGAAAGGCTCCACGAGGCGATGAGACTTTCCCTGTCCCTGCATCCGCAGATGAACGACATCTACAGGCAGGTCAAGGCCACCCGCAGGAAAATCGGCGAGCGTCTGGCAGGGACACCCGAGGGCGACGGGCTTATAGAGGAATCTCCCGTCGTGCTGCAGATAAGGACGGACATTCGCTCCGTATCGCCCGCAAGCAATTTCCATAGTGCGCTGAACAACATCCGTGCATTCCTGCGGGACAAGTGCATGGAGACGCTCCTTACACATCAGGAAATCTCATCGCTGTGCGACGAGTGCAACCGTCGCGAGGAGGTCTTGCAGAAAGCGACCGACACCTACGAAGTGGCGAAAAGACACGTTCCCGAAATATGGAACCTAGGCGAACGTGGTTCGGAACTGGCCGAAACCACGATTGTACTCGACGCATACAATGTCATGCTCCGCTCGCCCGAATGGCAAAATGCGATAAACGAAGGCAAACGCTCGTTCCAGGAGCTTCGCGGCGAATTCATCCGCCAGTGCCGTCCGCTTGGCGACATCTTCAAGGAGGTCTGGCTCGTATTTGATGGCAGCGACGAGGAGAACGACCAGGAGAACCGTGACGGAAACGTCATCGTGGCATACGCAAGAAAGAGGCAGGACGAACACAACGCCGACCTCTTCATCCAGGACTTGTTTGGCGGCAAACTGGCTAACGCCGGCGCATGGCTCGTCACCGATGATTATGGCCTCCGCTACAGCGTGGAGGACAAGGCGGGTGCGTTCATCCCCGGACACGTCCTGCTTGGAATGTCAAAACAGGATGCTTGTAATAAACAACGATAGTGGAGGATGCAAGGCATGAACATTGAGGCGACAATTAAATCAACACGTGAAATCCTTGAACGGAACTTGCGCATTCCTACTTATCAACGTCCATATAGATGGACGACGACCAATGTTCTCCAATTACTGAACGATATAATGGTAAGCATGGAGGCTGGAAAACTGGAGTATAGAATTGGGACAGCGATTCTCTTTTATTCTAAAGACGATAACACGATGGAGATTGTGGATGGTCAACAAAGACTGACGACTATTCTTCTAATACTTAGAACCGTTAAGGGAAGCAACAAAGACCTCCCTGGGCAGGAAATCCGTTATCAGAGTAATTCGGTTGATGCAATTCGGGAGAATTATCAATTCATTGACAAGTGGTTGTCGGATAATACAGTTGACAGAGGCAAGGCACTTGCTGATTATATACTGGACAAATGCAAATTCGCAGAAATCGTGGTCTATGATCTTTCAGAGGCATTCCAGATGTTTGATACACAAAATGGGCGTGGAAAGGCCCTTGAATTGTATAATCTATTGAAAGCGTATCATATTCGCGCAATGGAACAAAATACCCAGGATGAGAGGATTAACTGTGATCGAACCTGGGAAAGTGCGACACAGTACGATGCAACACCCGATATTCCCAATGACCCCAATGTGGATATCTTGAAACAACTGTTTCAAGAACAACTATTCAAGAGCCGTATTTGGTGCCGAAACGAGGAAGCAAGGTCATTTGAAAAAGACGATATTGGAGAGTTTAAGGGGTTCACTATTGACAAAAACCACCCCATTGAGTTCCCTTTTCAAAACCCATTTCTTCTCCAGTATTTGACAGAAAAATTCTACAACAACGTCCTTGCCGGCACCATTGGCACAAAGCCCCGTTTCGAAAGCAGCGAAACAGAAAAAGTGAATCCATTTGTCAGTATTAACCAGCTAATTATAAATGGAAAATCATTTTTCGAGTATATTGAAACATATGTTGAACTCTACAAGAAAATGTTCATTGAACTTGGTGGCTATCAGCTGGCCGAGTTCAAGAGATTCTTCTACCTATATTGTCTTAAGTATGATTCTGACAACCAGAAATCCTGGGAAGATGCACGAAGACGCACAACCTCTTTTAGAGACTCGTGTGAGAAATCACGGCGTGATGGTGACAGTTATCTTCGTGAGGCTTATAAATCTCTCTGCTTTGTCCTTCTCGACAAGTTTGGAGAGAAGGTATTCATAAAATACTATAAGGTTTTATACCGACTAATTTACTGTGTCAGAATACAACACTATGCAGTGAAACTTTCAACGGCAATGGCCGCTCCAAAGTGTTTTTTCTCCATAATACACCGTGCCAAGAATAGCGTTGACCTTATTGAACTCGATAAGAAGGCCAATGCTTTGAAGGAAGAAAAATATGGGTACTCTGACAAATTGTCTACTAACCTGAGTAACTTTATCAAGGAGGGAAAATAACCATGAACAATCTTGGAAAAACACTATCAGAGATTTTCTGCGACAAATACATCATCCCCTTGTATCAGAGGAATTTTGCTTGGCGTACTGATGAAATCCAGCAGTTATTGCAGGATGCCTATGAAGCCATGTTGAAAAACACTTCAGGTAATTATTTTATTGGAAGCCTTGTTGTGCTGAAACGGCATAATGGAGATTTCGAGGTCATAGATGGACAGCAACGCCTTACTGTCATATCCATAATCGCAATTATCTTTAAGGCACTGTCACATCCAGTGTTGTTCTACGACTCACGGCCTGAAGTACAGGATTTTTTTGAAGTATTATGTAATAACCCCGATGAAATCACACGAATGACTTCATCTGGACTCTATTATTTGAAGGAGGCTTGTGAATACATAAAAAAAGCGAAAGTTAAGAATCCAGATGACGAAAGAGAAATTAAACTTACAGATGCTAAAAAAGATAATGTTAGCCTTGTTGATTTCTTCATGGATAATGTCGTGTTGATTAGAAACGAAATTCCAGAAGACACTGATGTGGCCGCGTATTTTGAAATAATGAATAATCGGGGAGAACAATTACAGAAACATGAAATTATCAAAGCACAGATGATGGACAAAATCAGGCTCGCTGGTAATTCAAGGCAATATGACATAGGAAAACAAAATCAATTCGCGAAAATTTGGAATATATGCTCGCAAATGGAAATACCATTGCATAGACTTTTCACAGCAAAAGAGAGGAGGAAATACTTTGGTGAGAAATATGATGGTTTTTCATTCGCTAGCGATAGCCAGAATATAGGCGTCGACCTTAATGATGGATTTTCAATTGAGCAAATCCTAACAGGGGACGTTCACATTGATGGTAGCAAAGATGAAAATGTGGAAGAGGAAACGGAAACAGAAATATACACATACGGGACTATCATTGATTTCCCTAATTTTCTTATGCATGTGATAAAACTATATCTTCAAATTAAGGACATTGAGGCTGATGTTCCCCTTAATGAGAAGGATTTGTTATCCGTATATGACGATTATGGCAAGGACATTGACTCCATGGAGTTTATTAAACTACTCCTGTTTTGCAGAACAGTGTTCGACCGTTTCATCGTTAAAACCACAGAAGATACCGCGCAGGAGGATGATAGAAAATGGATTTTAGTCCAACCCGTTAAATACACGTCCAACTGGCAGTTCAAATCATCTTTCGAGGGCAAACAGGGGAAAATGCTCATAAAAGCCCTTTCTATGCTTCAAGTTACTTTTAGAACCAGAATCTACAAGAACTGGCTCTATGAAGTTTTGACTTGGTTTTATTCGGAATGTTTCGCCAATGGCGATCTATCATCTGTTACAGCAGACAATTATCTTCGTTTCCTTCACAAATACATATTGAATTACTATGATGACCAAGGATATAAACTCTGCAAGGTATCCGAGGATGAAGCACCTACACCAGAGAACTCGTTTTCACAGGGAACAGGAACACCACACTTCTTGCTCAATTTAATAGATTATCTCTATTGCTGCGATAAACCTGATACCTATCTTGATAGTTTTGATTTTAAATATTGGAATTCCGTTGAACATCATCTTGCACAAAACAAGGCAAAAGATGGATGCACTTATATTGATAACCTTGGAAACCTTTGTCTTGTCAGTAAAAGTTCGAATTCCAGATTAAGCGACCGCGACGTGAAAGAAAAAGTCGAAGTTTATGGCAGCGGCAATCTTGGTCCCAATCGGCAGGTGATTTACAAAATGACTAAAGAGGCACATTGGAATTGGGATGCAGAACAGATTCGCAATCATTACAATGACATTGTCGATTTATTATCAAGGCGTCAGCACTTACTTGAAGGGATAGTTGGGGGGCTTAATGCAGAAACTCAACCCACATGATTGAACGGATATGGTTTTTCATACTCATTGAACTTTCCCTTCACTCACCAACATTCAAATTGTAAGACTTGTCTTCGACAATAATGACAGTTGACCACACAATGTAGCCAACTGTCATTATTCCTCCCTCACTGGTTCACAGCCTCGTCCTCTATCATCTCCTCCGGCTCGTCCTCGCTGACGGGGCCGCTCGCCTCGGGCATCTTCTCCCGTATAGCGGCCTCAAGCTTCGCTGCAAGTTCGGCATCCTCGGCGATGGCCTTCTTCGCGCCCTCGCGCCCCTGGGCGATCTGCACGTCACCCATGGAAATCCACGAGCCGCGCTTCTCAAGCACCTTCATGTCGAGGGCGACGTCCAGCAGTGAGCCGGAGCGGGAGACGCCCTCGTTGAACATGATGTCGAACTCGCACTCGGTGAAAGGCGGCGCGAGCTTGTTCTTGACGACCTTCACCTTCACGCGGTTGCCGAGGGCGCGTCCGTCCGGGGACTTGATGGCGGCGAGC
>JAFXUD010000087.1 GCA_017535315.1 Victivallales bacterium
GGCGCGGGGGGCGTCGCCCTGTCCTTTGGTGCCTTTTCTCCGCTCGGCACTTTAGCGGCGCAGGGGGCGCAGGGGGCATCAGCCCTGTCCTTTGGTGCCTTTTCTACGCTCGGCACTTTAGCGGCGCAGGGGGCGTGGGGGGCGTCAGCCCCGTCCTTGGGTGCTTTTTCTGCGCACGGCACTTTAGCGGTGCAGGGGGCACGGGGGGGGCGGCAGCCCTGTCCTTTGGTGCTTTTTCTGCGCACGGCACTTTAGCGGCGCAGGGGGCGCGGGGGGCGGCAGCCCTGTCCTTTGGTGCTTTTTCTGCGCACGGCACTTTAGCGGCGTAGGGGGCGCGGGGGGCGCAGCCCCCCGTCCTTTGGTCTGAAGAAAAAACACCGAAAATGGCTTGACAACCCATGATTAGGAATTATACTTTTATTGTTGCTTAAAACACGGCGGTCCTAAATCGCCTGAACATTCAACCCAAAAACTGGAGACGCAAATGAGAAAGTACAGCGTTGTTGCACCTGAATGGTGGGATTACACGACCATCGATGATGAACTGGTCAAAGACACAGCCAAGCTGACCGTGAAGGACATGGAGCAGCTGAGCCGCCCTGGCTTCAAGGTCGTCATGTATGACACCATCGAAGAGTTCTACCTTGCCGAGGCTCTTGAATACATCGAGGCGTGGAAGAAGTCCTCCCCCGACAACCCTGGCGGCATCTGCGGCCCAATCGGCCCGACGGAGCAGCTTCCGCTCGTCGCCCGCATTGTCAACGCCACTGGCCTCAACCTCAAGAAACTGGATGCCCACTTCTGGGGCATGGACGAATGGGTGCAGGACGGCAAGGCCGTCGGCGTCAACCATCCGCTCTCCTTCGCGAAGTGCGACAAGGAACTCTGCTTTGACCGCATCGATGCCAAGTTGCGCATGCCCGCCAAGAACCTCCACTTCCCCACTGGCGACCTGAAGGCCTACAGCAAGACCTACGACCAGTTCCACTGCTTCCTGATGCAAGGCGGCCAGGGCGACACCAAGCACTGGGCATTCAACGACCCGCTGCCACGCAAGGGCAAATATGCGAAGGAACCCCCGACGCCCGAAGAATACTGCAAACTTTCCACCCGCATTGTCAATCTGCACCCGATCACAGTCATGCAGAACGCCCGCACCTCTGGCGGCGGCAACATCGCCCTGGTTCCCACGCAGGCCGCAACCGTCGGCCCCGTCGAAACCTGGAAAGCCGACAAGGTCTCCATCTGGCAGGCCGGCTGCCATGACAACGCCTTCGGCATGAGGCTTACCACCCTGATGCTTTCCAAGAAGATCGCCGATGCGGCAGTTCCGATGAGCCTGCTCTCCAACCACCCGAACGTCCAGTTCAACTTCTTCAGGCCTGGCCTGGGCAGCTGCGCCGTTGAAATGCACTAATCGAATCGGAGAGGCATGTCAATGAGCAGAAAACCTGTCGCAATCGCTATCGTCGCACACCCAGACGATATCGAGTTCATGTTTATGGGTACCCTTCTCAACCTGCAAAGGCACGGGTATGAGATTCACTACATGACGCTTGCCAACGGCAACTGCGGCACCGCAGTCGATGACTCCGAGACTATCGCCGCCAAGCGCAAAGGGGAGTGCCTGGCTTCCTGCGCGATATCGGGAGCCATCTACCACCCCTCCATCTGCAACGACCTGGAAGTCTTCTATAATACAGAGAACTGCGCCAAGGTCATCAGCGTCATCCGTGAAATCAACCCCTCCATTATCCTGACGCAGTCGCCCGACGACTACATGGAAGACCACATCAACACCTGCCGTCTGGCCGTCTCCGCCGCTTTCTGCCGCGGGATGCTCAACGCGAAGTGCTCGCCGCAGCGCGATGTCATCCAGGACGACGTAGTGGTCTATCATGCCATTCCGCACGGCCTGATGGATCCATTCCGCAGACTCATTGAGCCCGAGTTCTTCGTGAACGTCGAGCAGGAAATGGACCTTAAGTGGAAACTTCTTGAGTGCCACAAGTCCCAGAAGGAATGGCTGGATGTCAGCCAGGGCATGGACGCCTACCAATCAACCATGGTCGAGTTTATGGAGAACCTCGGCAAGCGTTCTGGCAAGTTCAAATACGCCGAAGGCTTCCGCCGCCGCTCCTGGCTTGGCTTCTCCGCCAACGAGTGGGACCCCATCAAGGAGGTCCTGGGCGATGACGTCGTTGCCAACCCGCTCTATAAGTAAGCCTGTTCTGTGCGCCACGCTTCAGCGCGGCGTTTTCCCCTCCCGCCGCTAAAGGCGGTGGGCACAAAACAAGTGTTATGTGCGCCGCGCTCAAGCGCGGCGTTTTTTTACCAGTCATGAAAAACCTCCTCCTACCCTATCTTTTTGCTACCCTTGCCACGCTGGCTGCCACATTGCCCGTTCCCTACCTGGAGCGTTTCGACGCGCCATTGGAGAAGATGCTCCCGCACACCGCCATCGCAGAAGGCATGGGGCTGGAAAAGGGGGCACTGGAGGTCACGGGCGCCAAGGAATCCAACCAGATTGGCTTCCTCGTCCCCTTTGACGTGACGCCTGGCGAACAGTACGCTTTCCAGCTCGTCTATAAGACCACGAAAAACGTGACAAGCAATACATTCATCGCACAGGCGGTCTTCTACAACGACAAGGGAACTAAGCAGGTTGCACCGACAACCTACTTCAAGTACGCTGGCAGCCCATCGCGCTTCACCCACCGTTTGGGCGTCTTCACCGTACCTGAAAACTGCGGGCATGTAAAGCTGATGTTGCGCTTCGCGGGGATGGCCACCGACGCCAAGGTCTGGGTCGATAACCTGCGCATCGGCAAGGTCGGCCCCAATGGCGAGCCGAAGGCCATCCTGCTCGACAACTTCGACACAACCTTTGATTCATGGGACCTGAACCACCACCTGGTTTTCGAGCGTTTCTGCATGGGGAACGGCGGTAAAATCGTCCAAGAATGGAAACAGGCGAAAATCGGCGAAGCCTTCTTTCAGTGCAACGGCAGCCTGGAGCCAATGCAGTATTCTTTGATGATTGAAAATCTCGTGCTGAAACCGCAGCGCAACTACATCTTGGAGGGCTACTACAAGGCCACCGACGATTTTGTCTTCAACGGCCACGGCATCCTGATCTTCTTCCAAAAGGACATCAATGGCAAAGCCATCGGCCAGACCCGCTTCCACATCCGCGAGACAAAGGGCGAGTGGAAGCCCTTCACACACACCTTCACCACCCTGCCCGACTGCTATGCGGTCGATATCGGCCTTAACACACGCAGGATGAAGCCAGAGGAGTACGTCTGCCTCGACCACCTCCGCTTTTATGAAGGCAAGGGTGACATACGCCTCGAAACCAGCGTCACCCCCGCTGAAACTAAGTTAGACTACCGCTGCACCTTTGTCGGCATCCCGCCTGAAACCGTGCAGAAGGCCACACTCATCATCGCAGATAACGAAGGCAAGTCCATCGTCGAGAAGGATGTGCTGGCAACGCCAGACGGCACCATCGACCTAAAGCCCATCCCCGACGCCTACTACACCATCCAGTGCAAGGCTCTTGACAAGGATGGCAAGGAGCTATCCAGCGCGAAAAAGACGCTCGCCGTCTGCAAGAACCCGACCTGGAGCAACGACTTGGGCATCATTCGCCCCGAAGACCAGCCGCCTATTCCTTGGGCGCCCCTCGCTGGGACTGCCGACGGCAAGGTCAAAACCTGGAACGACACCTTTGCCTTCAATAACACCCTGCTGATTGAGTCCCTTCCAGGCGTTCTTGCCTCGCCAATGGCTTTCACGCTCAACGGCGCCCCCCTGACGGCGACAACGGCCCCGAAATGGCAGTGCGCCCCCTCAAGTTGCTCCGCCACGCAGCCACTGAATGGCGACGGCTGGACAGGCACTATCCAAAGCTCCGTTGATTACAGCGGCTTCACGCGTTTCACGTTCAATCTCACGGCAACTCGCGACCTTGAACTTTCCCAGGCGCAACTGGATTTCCAGCTTGCCGCTATGGATTTCCTCCACCGCAGTGATGAAAGCTGGACTGCCGTTGGCGCCATCGACCTGCATGAGACACCGCAGTGGAGTGCGAAGCACTTCTACAACGAAGTGACATTCGGCACGCTGGAGCGAGGTCTCGTCTGGTATGCCCCCAAAGTCTATCCCGCTGTGGAAAACCACGACACGGAGTGGCTTCACGTCGATGGCTCCGACAACTCCGTCCACATCCAGTTCGAAAATGCCCCGCGCACCCTCAAGCAGGGCGAAAGCACGGTCTATGAGTTCGCCGTCGCCCCATACCCCTTCCGCCCTGTCAGCGACAAGTGGCGTACTCTCCGCTTCCGCGGCGGCGACTACAGCAACCTGGATCTGGTCTGGCAGACAAACAGTGTCTTCAAGTACTTCGGTTCCCTGCCCGACACGGACAAGCCCGCCGAACTCCACAAGATCCTCGCCGATGACAAGATCCAGTGGCTCATCTACCAGTTCCCCTTCTACATCATGGACACCATCCCCGAGTGGAGCTATTTCGAGAAGGAGTGGCGCGCGCTTCCCGCCAGGGCATACAATTTCAAGGGCGGCCCCCATGGCGGCATGGCCTCCAAGGGCGATATCCGCCAACGCACCTGGCAGGACTACTACCTGCGCCAGTTCAAGAAGCACCTCTCCACCTTTAAGTGGGCTGGCGTCTATTACGACTGCTTTGGCACAGATGTCCTCCAGGAGAATGGCGAGAGCTTTCACCCCACCTTTGAGACGCGCCACTTCCAGGAGCGAATCTACGCCGTCCAACGCCAGGTGAACCCCGCCACCATTACCATCACCCACCTCGGGGCTGGGCAGTTCAACACGGCAGCCGCCTTCTCGGACGCTGTCCTCATGGGCGAACAATACCGTGGGCAATTCTCCAAGCACGACTACTACACGCAATTCATGAGCCTCGACCGTTTCCGCTATGAAAACGTTCCCCAGACTGGTCCCGCGCGCATGCTGCTACCACAGTACCGCCGCAAGGAGCAGATCGAAGGTGTCCCCACCACGATGCACTTCCTTGGCATGGCCATTCTCCATAACCTGATGATCTACCCCAATTTCATCAAGCAGGACCTCCAGCTCGCCATCCGTGGCAAGCTCTATGAGTACGGTCTTCAGGATGCCACCTTCTACCCCTACTGGAAGCCTGGCTGCCCCGTTAGCTCATCCAATACAGCCACCAAGGCAAGCTGCTACGAGAACCCCAAGGGCCTCTTCGTCACCGTCATGAACCCCACCCCCGACGAGCAGCCCTTCACCCTCCACACCCAGGCCCCCTTCGCGCACTATACCCTGCTCGACGCCGACGGCACCCACGCCACCACCTCTGACGCCATCCACACCCTCCCGCCATACCAGCCCCTGTTCTTCATTCTCACACGCTAGTTCGGGGGGCTTCACCCCGTCCTTTGGCCCGCCAGGGGGGCGCGGGGGGCTTCCCCTCGTCCTTTGACCCGCCAGGGGGGCGCGGGGGCTTCACCCGTCCTTTGGCCCGCCAGGGGGGCGCGGGGGCTTCCCTACGTCCTTTGGCCCGCCAGGGGGGCGGGGTTTCCCCCCCATCCTTTGGCCCGCCAGGGCGGCGGGGTTTTCCCCCCATCCTTTGGCCCACCAGGGGGGCGCGGGGGGCTTCCCCTCGTCCTTTGGCCACCGCCTTTCGCCCCTTGCCTTCCTCGTCGCTGAAGCGGCGGGCACCTGTTCTGTGCGTTGCACTTCAGCGCGGCGTTTTTTCCCCTAAAAGGAGCCTCACCATGTCCACCATCAAGAAAGCCTTCAAGTCCCCAAGCAACCTCTTCTCCCCTAGCTTCTTCTGGCTCTGGAACGACAAGCTCGACTTTGAGGCCATCAAACGCCAGATAGACGACATGCACGCGCACGGCATCCGTGCCCTCTGTCCGCACCCCTTCCCGAAGGCATTCCGCCCAGGTACCATGCCTTCCGAGATGGAGCCCGACTACCTCACGCCTGGGTATATGAAGGTCGTCGAAAAGGTGATGAACTATGCGAAGAGCCTTGGGATGCATGTATGGCTCTACGACGAAGGCGGTTGGCCGTCTGGTGGGGCCTGCGGCAAAATCATTGCAATGGACGAAAAGCGCTTCGCCCAACGCTCGCTGGTGCTGGACGACAAAGGCGAGCTGACCGAGCGCAGACCCGTATATCACCCTGAAATCAGTGCACCCTACCCCTCTGTCATTGAACCAGGCGTCACGGAGCTCTTCATCAAGCTCACACACGAAGCGTACCGCAAGGCCATTGGCAACCACTTCGGCAAAACCACCCTGATGACCTTCACGGACGAGCCAAACATGGAAGGCTTCGTCGAGGGCAAAAGCCTCACCTGGTGCTCCGACTTCGCAGAGGAGTTCGAGAAGCGCAAGGGCTATGACATCCGCCCGTATCTGAAGGCGATTATCCAAGGCAAAAAGCCTAATGACAAGTCTGCCAAGGATCTTACCCGTATTCGCATCGACTACTTCGATGTGCGCGCCGACCTCTTCCTCGAACGGTACATGCTCCCCCTGCGCGACTGGTGCCACGCCAATGGCATGCTCTCCAGCGGACACCTCAACGGCGAGAACCAGCCATCAGGTAACACGCGCTTCGGCTACGGCCACATCCTGCGCTCCCTGCGCGCCTTCGACGTGCCTGGCATCGATGTAATCTGGCGCCAGCTCTACCCTGGCAAGGAGAAGCTGAAATACGTCCAAGAGGGTGCACACGACACGGAAGTCAACAACTTTAACCCCTGCTTCCCCAAATATGCCTCGTCTGTCGCCCACCAGAACGGCGGCAAATACGTGCTGAGCGAATCGCTAGCCGTCTATGGCAATGGCATCTCGCCAGATATCATCAAGTGGGTGATGGACTACCAGCTCGTGCGCGGCGTCAACATCTTCGTCCTCAGTGCCTACTCGATGAATGTCCGTGGCGGACGCATGGGCTCGCCTGGCATCCACTTCGGCCCGCAGCACCCCTATTGGGAGTTCATGCAACCGCTCTTCACCTACATGGAGCGCGTCGGCTCCATGCTGGCGCAAGGCAAGCCCGATGTGAAGATAGCCGTCCTCTACGACGTGCGCTCCATCTGGGCAGGCGGCAAGGACGCGCAAACGGCCATCCAGCGCCACCACCGCATCGCGGAACTGCTCCTTAAGCGTGGCTGCGACTTTGATTTCATCGACGATGAACAATTGGTACAGGCCGTCATCACCAAAGACCATCACCTCAAGATTGGCAAGATGAGCTATGAGGCCTTGGCTCTTCCGACCTTCAAGTGGGCGACGCCCCAAGCAAGCAACAAAGCCATCCGTTTTGCCGAACAAGGCGGCATCCTGCTGGATTTCGCCAGAGCATTCCACGGCTATGAATGGGGCGGAAGGGACATTGGCTCCGACCATAAGATTCTTGAAAAGGCGCCCCATACCTGCCTTATTGAAGGCAGCTCCTCCATTCGCGTCACCAAGCGTGTCGAGGGGCCCCAAGCCATCTACTTCCTCGCCAACGAAGCCATGCGTCCAGTCAAGGTTCGCATCACCTTCCAGGAAAAAGGTGCCATCCAGCTCTGCTCGCCTGATACTGGTGATTTCGAGCCAGTCGCCAGCAAGAATGGCAGCCTGGAGTGGGCTTTTGCTCCCGCTGGCTCCGCGCTTTTCGTCATCAATGGCGATGAGCCAGAAACTTCCGCTCCCGCCCCCACTTTGCGCCACATTCGCACCCTCAAAAGCGGCTGGACTCTCCAAATGCGTAGGAAGCACTACGTCGGCAAGGATTGCTTCGTGATGGAGGAGACCCCCGATGCCCCCATCCAGCCCGTCAAGCTAGGCGACTGGCGCCCCGTCTTCGGCAACGTGTTCTCGGGTAGTGCCTTCTACCGCAACAGCTTCCGTTCCAAGGAAGCCTACGACGGATGGCTCGACCTCGGCAAAGTCCACCACTGCGCCAAGGTCATCTTCAACGGCAAGCAGCTTCCCCTGAAGTTCTTCGGGCCGCATACCTATCGTGTCCACGTGAAAAAGGGCGTGAACACCCTTGAAATCATCGTGGCCAACTCCCTGCTGAACGCCACTGCCCCCGAGCACGTCCAGAAGTATATCCGCGATACCTTCCCCCCCGAATCCCCCTACATCGGACGCTTCCGCGCCTTCAATCACGACGACCAGTCCAGCGGCCTCTTCGGCCCTGTCGTCATCCTGCGGTAAGATGGGGGCGCGGGAGTATCCCCTCTCCTTTGACATTCTCGCCGCTGAAGCGGCGGGCACTGGCGAGAGTACCTGTTCTGTGCGCCGCGCTTCAGCGCGGCAATTTACATATTATACAATCTTATAACACATAAAAAGAATACATATTTTATCATTTTGTACATTTCTCCTCAAAAGTGATTTTGAAAAAGAAACTGTCTAATGTCTTCCTTGACATTTTGATTTATTGATATACGTTATTGTATTATTGTATAAAAGTGTCCCATATTAATCCCCATAAAAACAAGGAGTCAAGATGGTCAAAAAACTACTGTTGTTGGTTGTTCTGGCGTGCATTTCAAGTTACTGCCAAGTGAAACCTGGGGAGAATCTCTGCGTAAATGGCATGTTGGAGGCGGATCAGGAACCGATGCCGCCATTCTGGAACTACGCCAATTCCAAGTACATCTCCTACAACCCGAATGGTGGCCCCAACTCGACAGGCTGCCTCATTTTCGAAAACACGACTGGCGAGCCCGTCCACGTAAACGCCAGACAACATGAGCTGCATCTTATCAAGGGCGAAACCTACAAAGTCTCCCTCTATGTCAAGACAAAGAACTTCAAAAACTCAAAACACTACGGCTGGGTGGTCATCAATTCGGGCTGGTACTCCGAACAAGGCGTCCACAGCATCCCCGAAAATACCGATGGCTGGATAAAGCTGGAGGAGGAGTTTAAGCTCAAGGAATCCAGAGATGACCTTTATGGTGTCGCCCTTTTCTTCACTCAATTGACGGGTCGCATCGAGGTCGCACAGCTGAAGTTGGAGGCCATTTCCCCAGAGGCCCTGGCCAAGAGCCACCCGTCGGAAGCCACGCGGACTATCAACGCCCCCAGACTTGTCCCCATCTCGCCTGTGCTCTACAACATCCCTGCCGAGAACAAGAAAATCGACTTCATTTTTGGCGGATTAAAGCCGAAGGGCGCCGCAACGGCGGCATTTGAACTTGACGGCAAGCCCTTGGCCTCCATGCCGCTTGACAAAAAACTGCAGCTGGCACTTGACAAGATTGCAAATGGTCCCCATACCCTTAAGGCCTCCATCATTGCAGAGGACGGCACCGTTTTCGAACGCACCTACGACATCTGCATCGTCCCCACGCCCAAAATTGATGCAACGGGCCACAAACGTCTGAACAACCTCGTTACCATCATTCTGGAGAAGAATCTTGGAAGCTCAAACGAGACCTGCTCTTTCTCCAATCCCAAGGAAGGCTGGGTTTACATCGGCCTCAAAAACGCAGGTGCCTGCACGGTGAAGTTGGACGGGAAGACGGTCATCACCGCCGAAACTCCCCGCCACGAGACCTTCCGCCAGGCCTCCATGGGTGCGCACAGACTTGAGATTCAGGGTGCCCCCAATGCGAAGCTGGTGGTCAAGTCCATCGCCAACATTTTCAACTACCCGCTTTGCGCAAACAGCCAGGTTCCCCAGAACGGTCAATACGACTGGAAGTTCCATGAAAAGTATGTCTTCCCTGCCGTCACCACTCTCAACGGCGGCTTCTGCAAGGAGGAGAACAGGCCGAAAATTCGCGAAATGGGACTTCTCTGGATTGCCAACCTTGGCACCTCCCATCCCAAAGGCGTAGATTATCTGCTGGACAAGTTCAAGACTGCACCTGGTCTGACATTGGACTACTATGACGGCGTCACCTGTGACGAGCAGTTCTTCTCCTCGGCAGGACTCGACTTTTATACCAAGGCCATCTGGGATTACAAGGTGCCGAACGACAAGCTCATCTACACCTGGATTGTTGGCAAGCCTGGCCTCAACGGTCCGCACAACGACTTCATGTCCGCCTCCATCAACGCCTGCAAGGGCAAGGGCATTCTGCTCTTCGAGGCCTACTGCCACGCTCGCCCCACGGAAAAAGACGCCCAGGATTATCTCCATCAAAAACTTAACGACACCATGCAGGCGTTCACCAACTTCTACCCCAACGCCGCAGCCCACAGCGGCATGCTCCTCGGCAACTTCAACCAGATTCCCGTCATCTCCCTGGACCTCATCCCCGAGGTCGATTACAAATACTATCTGGACATGCAGCTGAACATCATCGCCAACGATCCCGACTTCGCCAACCTCAATACCGTCGGCTACTGGGGTAGCTATTACGATGACGAGGAGCTCTATCGCTGGTCATTCAAGCTACTCCGCCACTATGCAGTCGAAGGCAACACGGATATGCTCTCCAAACGGCCCAAATACAACTACACCTACAATCCTGGCCACTTGGTCAACTGTGACTTCGACAACGGTCTCGAAGGCTGGACAGTCGATGCCGCCTCCGAGAAGTCCATCACCATCGCGAAGATGGACGCCGACTTCATCCGCAGCAGCGAAGGACGCTGGGGGTCGGGCAGCCATGGTCAGAACCTCTGCGTGCTCAAGCGAGGTGAAAACAAGGCTAACACCCTTACGCAGGTGGCAAAGGGTCTCGTGCCTGGCCGCACCTACACCCTCCAGTTCATCACCGTTGACTACGATGACCAGGTTGCCCACAAGTACAATCCCTACGAACTGCCGCTGAAGGCAACCCTGAGCGATGGTGCCAAGATCATCCCCGAAAAGTCATACGTCTTTGTCGATAACCGCAAGACCGATCGCATCAAAAAGGCGAAAGGTGCACGCGTCAACCTGAACCATATCCGCTTCGTCGCCCAGGCGAATAGCGTCACCGTCACCTTCTCCGATGAGGCAGCCAAACCTGGCAAGCGCTATGGCTTCAACTACGTCATGATGAAGCCGTACTATGATGACGAGCCCATTGCCGATGAACAGTAGCAACCAAATCATAACTTTGCAAACCAAAGACCACAACATGAAAAAATTTATATCTCTTATTCTGCTGTTGACCACGGCATTTGTCTTCGCTGAGGTCAAGCCAGGCGAGAACCTGATTCTCAACCCCAATCTTGAGGCAGACCAGATGGATTTTCCGCCCTTCTGGTCATCGCAAGGCGCCACAAACTATCTCTCCTACAGTTCCGCAGGCGGCCCTGGCGGAAAAGCCTACATCCGCTTCTCCAGCAAAGGGAAGATGAATGACGAGGTTTCCGTGCGCCAATACGGCGTTGTCCTGAAGGCAGGCGAGAAATACAAGCTTTCCGCCATGATCCGCACACAGGACTTCAAAACGTCACATGGTGGAATTGGCGTGGCCAACAATGGCTGGAACAATGAAATCGGCATCTTGAACAAGTCAACGTCCAATAATATTCCTGCCAACCAGGACTGGAATCATATCGAGCAGGTATTCACCCTGATGCCCTCCAACAACGGCAGTTATTTCATCACGCTGTTTGCCTGCCGTTTCGAGGGCACGATGGACATTGCCGATCTAAAGCTGGAAGCCCTCAGCGAGGGTGCCTTGAAGAACTCAGCCCTCTCCTCGATGGGGCGCATGGTCATGAAGCCGACCCTGATTCCGTGGACTCCTCTGCTTCATGCCATCGATCAGGCCAATCGCGAAATGACCTTCAGGTTCTTCGGCAAATTGACAGCTGATATCAATGACTACGAGCTTGTGCTCACCACCACCGACAGCCAGGAAACCGTCCGCCAGCCTCTGCAATACAACGAAAACAAGGTCATCCTGCCAAAGGATGCGAAGAGCGGCTCCCTGAACCTTGCCATCATCCAGCGCAGCACAGGCAAGGAAATCAGCGCGGAAACCTTCACATTCGATGTCATCAGCATTCCAAAGGTCGATGCAAGTGCCCATAAGCGGTTGAACAACCTCGCTACCGAGGTGCTCAACAAGCCTGTATTGGGCGATGTCCAGAACTTTAGTTTCTCGACCATCAAGAACGGCTGGGTTTTCTTCGCGGTCAAAAACGCCGAACCAGCCAAGCTCCAGGTTGTTCTTGATGGCAAAGAAACCATCATCGAGTCTGATACGCCGAGGGCCGAGGCTTTCCGTGAAATCGGCATCGGCGAACACACGCTTGCCGTCAGCGGCGCCAAGGGAGGCTCTATTATCGCACGTTCCATCGTCGATGTCTTCAACTACTGCCCAGGCACGAACAATGGTGTTCCCGAAAACCCGCCATACAACTGGGATTTCCAGATGAAATACGGAATGCCCGCCATCACCACGCAAAACGGCGGCAGCATCCCCGAGGACAAGCGCGAATGGCTCCACAAGCACGGCTACAAGTGGCTGGCCAATCTCGGCACCACTAACCTGAAGGACGAGAAGGACCTCACCGAACGCCTTGAAAAATGCGGCGGCATGAACAAGGAGTTCTACGACGGCGTCACCTGCGACGAGCAGTTCTTCGGACAGCCCATTATGCTCCAGCTTTACACGGCAGGCCTCAAGGCCTTCACGAACCCGCAGAACAAACTCATCTACACTTGGATTGTGGGCAAGCCAGGAACACAGCTCATTGACCATGACTTCATGGCCACCAGCATCAACGCATCCAAGAGCCGTGGCAAACTCATCTATGAAGCCTATTGCAGGACTAAGTCCACCCAGAAGGAGGCACAGGATTTCCTGGAAGTCTATGTGACCGAAACCATCAGACGTTTCAAAGCCTTCTATCCCAATGCAGAGAAATCCACGGGCATCATTTTTGGCGACTTCAACCAGGTGCCGATTCTCTCCCTCGCACACCACCCCGAAGTTGATTACAAGTACTACCTTGACATGCAGTTGAACCTGGTTGCCAACAACCCGAACTTCAAGGACATCGGCTGCACGGGCTACTGGGGAAGCTACTATGCCGACCATGAACTCCACCGCTGGGCCTATATGCTCCTCAGACACTACTGCGTCGAAGGAAACACCACCATGCTTTCCGACAAGTACGGCTTCTCCTACATGCCAAACCACGTCGTCAACGGCGACTTCAGGGGTAACCTCAATGGCTGGACAGCCAAAGGCAACGTCACCACTGACAAGTTCAGTGGGTTCGCCTCCGCCAGCCAGAACCGCTGGGGCGGCAACAACGGCATCGGCGACACATTCGCCGTCTTGACCAAGAACGAGGACGAGGTCAGCTCCGTCACGCAGAACGCCGTCAATCTCGTGCCTGGCAAGGCCTACTGCCTGCAATTTGCCACGTTCGACGTCGATGACGTGAAGGCCAAGAAGATCAATCCGCGCAAGTTCGGCATCACCGCCCACCTCTCAGAGGGTGCCGACATCCAGGACAAACTCTCCTGGCACCATGTCGATAAACGCATCAAGGGCCGCTACGCCCACAACAACGGTGTCGCACGCATTAACCTCGTGCACATCGTCTTCATTGCGAAAACCGACACCGTCTCCATCACCCTCGACAACGCCGCCGCCCTCAAGGGCGAGAAACTTGGCATCAACTATCTCAGCCTCAACCCATTCCTGATGGAAGAGTAATGTGCGTACTTTGCGCACACCAGCTGATTCGGCTGTGCGCAAAGCGTACCATTTACCATCACGGTCCAGCAGCGCGGGCGCTGTTCCCACACAAATAAAATAGCAAAGCACTATGCAAGTACCACTTTTAGACCTGAAACAGCAGTTCAAACAGTTCAAGGCAGAACTGATGCCCCAAATTGAAGCCCTCTGCGACAACCAGTCGTTCATATTGGGTGAACCAGTAGCTTCTTTCGAGAAAACGGCAGCCGCCTATTGCAAAGCAGGCTTCTCCTGTGCGGTCACATCGGGGTCCGATGCGCTTATCATCGCCCTTATGGCGGAAGGCATTGGCGCTGGAGACGAAGTGATCACTACCCCATATACCTTCTTTGCAACTGCAGGTGCCATTGCGCGTGTCGGCGCAAAGCCTGTTTTTGTCGATATCGAGCCACGTTCCTACACGATAGATGCCACAAAGATTGAAACCGCTATCACGACGAAAACCAAGGCGATTATCCCCGTCCACCTCTATGGTCAGAGTGCCAACATGGGGCCGATTCTGGAGATTGCAAAGAAGCATGGTCTTGTGGTCATTGAAGATGCAGCTCAGGCCATTGGCGCCGAATACATGGGCAGACGGGTGGGCTCCATGGGCGACTATGGCTGCCTCTCATTCTACCCCAGCAAAAATCTCAGCGCCTTCGGGGACGCAGGGATGGTGACCACCCAAGTCCAGGAAAAGGCGAACATGGTCACCATGCTCCGCAACCACGGGATGAACCCCAAATACTACCACAAGTACGTGGGCGGCAATTTCCGTATGGATGCCCTACAGGCGCTTGTCCTCAACGTCAAAATCAAGTACCTCGACCAATGGACGGAAAAACGTCAAGCCAACGCCGCACTCTACGACAGCCTCTTCAATGACGTGCCTGGGGTTGTCACGCCATCCATTGCGTCCTGGGCGACGCGACACGTCCGCAACCAATATGTTTTGCGCATATTGGATGGCAAGCGCCAGAAGGTCTGGGATGGTCTGAAGGCTGCAAGCATCGGCTGCGACGTCTATTATCCCGTGCCGCTTCATCTTCAGGAGTGTTTTGCACCTCTGGGGTATGCAAAAGGAGATTTTCCCGAGAGCGAAAAGGCTGCGAGCGAAACCATCGCCATTCCAATCTATCCTGAGCTTGCGGAGGAGCAAATACGCTATGTGGCAGCCACTATAATCGGCCTGATTAAATGAAAAACAAGGATAGAAAAAGCTTCAAGGAAAAACTGCCGCAGAAGCCGCTTGGCTCCTGCAGTGCGATTTTTGCACGTCTGTTCAGACAATATGCGCTTCGATACTGGTTCAGGATTTTCCTCGGGGTATTTGCTGGCTTGATCATGGGTGGCGCCATGCACGCCTACCTTACATTCCTGGATTTTGGAATCTCATCTCTGGAGGCCAACTTCGTCAAGGAAGGCAAGCGAGAGGAGAAGGCGCAAATCAGGATTGTTGATAAACTCGCATCCAATAGAACGGTCCAGTGGGTGCTGAAAACCATGCATATCGAACTGGAAAAGGACGCAACCGAGGTTATTGAAAAAGGACTCCCCGAAAACGAAAAGACAAATACCAAAGAAGCCAAGGACTCTGGTCTCTTCAGGAAAATCAACTCTGCAGCCCACAGGTTCGGTTTCGATGTCTCAAGTGATGAAACCCTATCCTTCCCGCTAGTCTGCATGTTGATTGTCATCATGCTTTTCTTCTTTGGCATTAAATCCTTCGGCGAGTTTGTCAACAAATATTTTCTGCGATGGGTTGGCGGGCACGTTGTGGCCGACATCCGCGCCGACTTGTTTGACAACCTTCAGCGCCAGTCGCTTGCCTTCTTCTCGAAGAACGATGTGGGACAAATTATCAGTCGATGCACATACGATGCAGGAACCATTGAACACTCCTTCTACAACTGCATTGCTGAGATGTTTATCTCACCCATGCAAATCATTGTCGCCATCACTTTCCTGATTCAAAAGGCGCTGGAGGTCAATCTATTCAAGCCGACACTGATTCTCATCTGTGCCACGCCAATCTTTCTCTTTCCCGTCTATTACCTCTCAAAAATCATTCGCCGCTATCAGCATAAGGTGATGGACCGCATTTCCCTGCTGGTCGCCAAAATGCAGGAGAACCTAAGCGGTATCCGCGTCGTAAAAAGCTATAACAATGAGCAGTTTGAATCAACCAGGTTCAGAAAGGATAATGATCGTTATTTCAAGGCGGTAGCACAGTCCATCTTGGCAGACATCTTCATGTCTCCACTGATACATATCATTGCACTAAGCATGGGGGCACTCTTCATTCTGCTCTGCTTCCAATACAACATTTCGCTTGGCACGCTGGCAGTTCTCGGCTATGCGGCACAGAACGCCTACAAACCCCTCAAGGAGCTTGCACGCATGAACGCCAACCTCCAGAAATGCGCGGCAGCCACCGAACGAATCTTTAGCACGTTGGACGTCAATGAAACTCTGCCCGAACCGCAGAATCCAATTGAGGTGCCCACGCTCAAACACGCTATCCAGTTCAAGGATGTCACCTTCTCGTATGAAAACAGTGCAGCACCTACCATCAACGGACTAAACCTGGAAATCAAAAAGGGACAGATGGTCGCAATAGTCGGCTCTACAGGCAGTGGAAAGACCACCCTGGCAAATCTTCTGGCGCGCTTCTATGACCCGCAGCAGGGCTCCATCTCCATCGACGGCACCGACCTGCGCTCCATCTCCAACAAAAACCTCCGCGAACTTATCGGCATTGTGGCACAAGACAACTTCCTCTTCAACGAAACAGTTGCCTTTAACATCGGTTACGGGAAAATCGACGCCACGCAGGAGGAGATTGCAGCCGCAGCAAAACGCGCCAACGCGGACGATTTCATCATGGAAGACCCGCTTGGTTATGCACGCCCCTCTGGCGAGCGTGGCTGCCTCCTCTCGGGTGGACAGAAGCAGCGTATCTCCATCGCGCGTGCCATCCTCAAAAATCCGCCCATCCTCATCCTTGACGAGGCGACCAGCGCCTTGGATACCGTCACAGAGCAGCAGGTTCAGCATGCCATCACACAACTGATGAAGGACCGCACCGTCCTTGCTATCGCACACCGTCTTTCCACCATCGTCAATGCCGATAAAATCGTTCTGCTCGAAAATGGCCGCATCGCCGAGCAGGGCACCCACCAGGAACTCTTCGACCTCAACGGCAAATACCGTAAGCTCTACGACGCACAGAAACTGTAGATGCCAGTACAGTGCCTGGCGCTTTTTAGCGCCAAGGAAATACACGCTTTTTTCAAAATTCCCATAACCACTAGGAACCACCACCATGACAGAAAAACTCAACAGAAACACCTACCTCTCCAAGAACGCTGGCAACTACGAGGATAGCATCATCATCAATGGTGTGAAATACACCAAGGTCGATGATCTCCGCTACGGCACCAACCCGCACCAGACCGCCGCCTTCTACCGTCCCGAAAACGGCGGTGACGTCATCGGCAAGATGCAGGTCATCAAGAACGGCAAGAGCGGTCTCTCCCAGACCAATCTGGAGGATATCAGCTACTCCCTCAACATCGTCAAGTTCTTTGACAAGCCCGCATGTGCCTGCATGAAGCACGTCAATCCCTGTGGAGCCGCTATGGCTGCCCCTGGCGACAAACTGGTCGATGTCTATATCAAGGCACGCGACTGCGACCCGCGTGCAGCCTTCGGCAGCGTCATCGCCTTCAATGTCAAGGTCGATGCCACCACTGCAGAGGAGATCATGAAGACCTTTGTGGAGTGCGTTGTCGCCCCTGACTTCGAGCAGGCTGCCATCGACATCTTCTGCAATCCTGAGGCCAAGCTCAACAAGCACGTCCGCATCCTGAAGTGCGGCGACCTCGCCAAGCTTCCCAAATACGTTGGCGATGACACCTCCAGCGCAAAAACTATCAAAGTCCTTGGCGACGGCTCCCTCATCATCGCCGACCCGCTTATGACCAACATCCACGGCATCGCCGACCTGAAGCCCGCTACCGCCGAAAGCAAGACTCTTGGCGTCGTCACCAGTACCGTCGCCCCGAAACCAGGTCAGCTTGAAGACCTCCTCGCCGCCTGGTACATCAACATCAGCGTCCGCTCCAATGGCGTCGTCATCGTCAAGAACGGCGGTACGCTCTGCGTGGGAACAGGCGAACAGGACCGCGTCGGTGCCGTCGAGCAGGCCATCGAGAAGTTTGGTCAGAAGTACGAAGGCAAGGAGACGCTACCCGATGCCGTCATGGCCAGCGACGGCTTCTTCCCCTTCCCTGATGGCGTTGAAGTTGCCGCGAAGGCAGGCATCACTGCCATCATCGCCCCCTCTGGTTCTCTCAAGGACGCAGATGTCATCAAGCGCGCCAACGAGCTGGGCGTAGCTCTCTTCCATGCCCCTGAACGTGTTTTCTCCCACCACTAATACCCACTAATTGCGCCAGCACGTTGCTGGCGCAGTTTTCTCCCACAAAAATGCGCTACCTCTTTCTTGTCCTCCTTGCATTGCTTTGTGGTTGCGTTGCCACTAGACCAGGCACATCATCCAAGAAGCCTATGCCTCTCACACGCGAGGCTCACCCGCGGCATAACCAAAAGCGTTGGCTGAACCAGCGCGAGGCTATCAACAATGTGGTTGCATTTGTGGAATATGCCAAGTATGCATCACGCCGTCCGCAGGCACTTCGCGATTATGCGCTCTATGTCCGTGTCACATATGCCGATGTCTCAATGGGTGGCAACGACGTGGATGCTGGTGTTCGCGCCTTGAATTACATTCATAAGATTCATCTGGATTGCGGCGGTTCAGGTAAATTGTGGAAGGATGTTCTGGATTTGTCCAGGATATTAGGTAATAGTAGCGACAAACAGCCTAATGGTCTGGAGCCTCCACCTGATTACAAATGAACCAGGCTATTCCAGACATCACCGCCGACGTTCTGGCAAGGCAGCTAACAACCAAGGCCATCGGTCGTTCGCTTCTCACATTGGATTCAACGGAATCCACCAACCTGACGGCTGTCGAGCTGGCTTCTACTTCTCTTCATGGTCTGGTTGTGGTTGCCGACCACCAAACAGGCGGACGCGGGCGCAATGGACGTGCATGGTTCTCTCCGCCGCAGCGCAATCTCTATTTCAGTATCCTGCTGAAACCTCCATCCCCGCCAGCCATTGTGCCACAGCTATCCATCGTCGCGGCCCTCTCGATGCATACCGCTCTGTTGTCACTCTTTCCACAACTGCCCGTTGCGGTCAAGTGGCCCAATGACATCTGGATTGACGGACGAAAGGCATGCGGCATTCTCTGCACCATGTCCGCCATTGGCAACACCACGGAATATGCCGTGCTTGGACTTGGCCTGAACATCAACACCACCCTTGATGAGTTGCCTCCTGAGTTGCACGGCACAGCAACCTCCCTGTGCATCGCCAGCGGGCATCCATGTGATCGTTGCCAAGTTCTCGCCACTTTCCTAAACACTTTCGAGCAGGACTACACCCAGTGGCTTGCCGCTGCCTCACTGGCTCCCTTCATGCCTCGCTGGAGTCAGGCTTCCCTGCTGGACGGCCACCCCGTCACCGCTGAACACGGCCATGCCATCATCGCAGGAACCGCCCGCGGCATCACACCAGAAGGCCAGCTACGGCTGGAAACCAACGGCACCATCACTCTCATTTCCGCAGGTGACGTGGCCCGCCTCCGCCTTTAAGCGATGGAGATGCCATGAAACTGCTTTTTTCAAGACAAGGGCGACAGTTCTTTTTCTTCACCTTTTGCATTGAAGGAAGACAGCCCCTGCTCTCGCATCTGGAGCCAGGCCCCGCTCCCAAAGTCACAACAGGGGGCGCAGCCCCCCGTCCTTTGGATGCCATTCCCCTAGGCTGCGCAGGGGGCGCGGGGGGCGCAGCCCCCCGTCCGTTGGATGCCATTCCCCTAGGCTGCGCAGGGGGCGCGGAGGGCGCAGCCCCCCGTCCTTTGGATGCCATTCCCCTAGGCTGCGCAGGGGGCGCAGCCCCCCGTCCTTTGGATGCCATTCCCCTAGGCTGCGCAGGGGGCGCGGGGGGCGCAGCCCCCCGTCCTTTGGATGGCGGTGGCAATGAGCTAGCTCATGCAGTGTTGCACCCACCTGGGGAAGCGGTACTGCGGTGGCTTCTAGCCCTTCACCGTTCCAATCCAGCCCTCACGCTTTCCAATCGCGTGATCATGCCTGACCACGTCCATTTCGTGCTCATCGTGGATTTCGACCGCGATCCAACTTTCGACCTCATCTCCTTTTCCCAGCGGTTCAGGAATGAGGCAGGAATGGGCACCACGCCAATCTTCCGCTGGGAGCAGGATTTCTGGCTTGTGCTTTCTTTTTCACAGAGGCAGCTCGCAGCCATCCGCCGCTACATCCGCGGCAACCCAGCTCGGGCACTATGGAAAAAGGCACATCCAAACCGCTTCCAAGTGCTGGAGGGCATCCGCCATCCATCGCTCGATACGACACTTTATTGGAGCGCGGTGGGCGATGCGACCCTGCTGGCCTCACCATTTCGCTTCCCTGTACGCCTCACCCGCAAAATCCCCGTGGAAGGCCAAGAGGAATCCATCGCTGAGGCCGTGGAACGCACCCACTACGGAATGATTCCCGTATGTGGCTTCATCTCGCCTGCTGAACACGAATTGGAACGCCGACTACGCGACGAACCAGTAGCACGCTGGATTAAAACAGTGCCTCATGGCCTCAAGCCTGGCTATGATCCTTCGCTGGAAGATAGCCACGCTATAGCCGAAGGAAGGCTACTGCTCCTCTCTTCTTTCCCCCCTGAAATACCAGTTTCACCCATCTCCCGCGAAAACTGCGAAATCATGAACAGCCGCATCATCGCCCTCTGCGGTGAAGCCGCCCAGCCTATAATAACCAGCCGATTATAGCCAAAGGACGGGGGGCTTTGCCCCCCGCGCCCCCTATAACACCTAGGGGCGCGGGGGCGCAGCCCCCGTCCCTTGGAAGAGCCGCGCCCATACCACCTGGGGGGCGCGGGGGCGCAAGCCCCCGTCCCTTGGAAGAGCCGCGCCCACCAATACAACCTAATAGGAAGAAAAATGAAAACACCTAAAATCACACTCCTTTTCTGCCTCTGTTTCCTAGCCTCAGCCCTTTTCGCGCAAGCAGCGTCCTGCAAAATCACGCTTTGCGGGAAGTTGCTCACGGCGGCCAGCCATCTCATTGTCACGCCCGTGAAGCCCACGCCATCCGAGGTCTTTGCAGCTGAGGAGCTACGCAACCACCTGGCCAAGATGACAGGCGAGACGCTTGCCATCACCGCAGAAGGCACGCAGGATGGCAGAAGCCCGCTCTTCGTGGGGAAATGCACGAGCCTGCCCATGCAGGTCGATTGGCAGAAGCTTGGGTTGGAGGGCATCCATATCGAAACAGCAGACAATGCCCTCGTACTTGCGGGCGGACAGCGCGGCGTCCTCTATGCTGTCTATACCTTCCTAGAGGACTATCTCGACTGTCGCTGGTTTGCCACCGACTGCATCCGCATCCCAGACAGCGGTGAAAAGCACATCGATACCATCCGTAAAGTCTATGTACCCCCGCTGGAGTACCGCAACACGGACTATCTCTGCCACAGGGATCCCGAGTTTGCCGTGCGCAACAAGTACAACGGCTACAGCGTCAAGGCGTTCCATCCGAAATGGGGTGGCATCGTCAAGTACAGGGGCTTCGTTCACACCTTCAACAGCCTGGTGCCCCCAGAGAAATACGGCAAGGAGCATCCTGAATACTACTCGGAAATCAACGGTGTTCGCGTCACGGAACGCTCGCAGCTCTGCCTGACCAACCCTGATGTGCTGCGTATTGCCACGGCGCAAGTGCGTGAATGGATGAAAACCTCACCCGACGCCACCATCTTCAGCGTCTCCCAAAACGACTGGCGCAATTACTGCACCTGCAAAAACTGCACTGCCATCGCGGAGCGCGAAGGTAGCCAGATCGGGCCAATTCTGGAGTTTGTCAATGCCATTGCACGCGCTGTACGCGATGAATTTCCTGACAAGATAGTCGATACTCTTGCGTACCACTACAGCCGCAAGCCGCCCAAATACCTGAAGCCCGAACCGAATGTCGCCATCCGCCTCTGCTCCATAGAGTGCTGCTTCGCACATCCTTTGGAAACCTGTGAGTTCAACAAGAGTTTCGTGGAGGACATCGTCGGCTGGTCGAAGATATGCAACCGTCTCCACATCTGGGACTATGTCATCAACTACCACCATAACATCCAACCCTTCACAAACCTGCGGGTACTCCGTCCCAACATCCAGTTCTTCATCAAGCACGGCGTCACAGGCATCTATGAGGAGGCCAACTACTACAGCCTCGGCGCGGAACTGGCCGAACTCCGCTCCTACATGATGGGCAAATTCCTCTGGGATCCCGATTACGATGAAAAGAAGGCACTCACGGAGTTCGTGGAAGCCTACTATGGTGCAGCCTCCCCATTCATCCAGGAGTATCTGCACCTCGTCCATCACCAGGTTTGCGACGTGCAAAACACCCATCTGACCATCAACCTGCATCCTGCCAAGTACCTGAGCAATCCTACTATGCTTGCAGAGGCGAAAAAGCTGTTTGACCAGGCGGAGACTGCCGTTACTGGAGATGAAACTCTCTTCTTCCGCGTCAAGCTTGCCCGCCTCCCCATCATCTACACCGAAGTCACTCTGACCCAAAATGCGCTGAAATACGAGAATGGCACCCTCGTTAACCAGAAGAGTAACATGACTGGCCTTGTCGATGAGTTTAACGCCATCGCCACCAAGGCAGGTATGACGCGTGTCGCGGAAAACCACAATGCAACCCTGGAGAACTGGGTTCGCGCAAACAAGATCGGTGTGAATCCGCTTGCCGTGAAAACCATTGGGAATCCCTTCATCAGGCTTGATGTCATCCCCGCCCTTGGTGGACGCATTTGGCGTGCCTACGACATCGTCTCCAGCCGTGACCTCGTCAAGATAGAAGGCGACAACAAGGCAGGCTATAGTCCTTCGGTGCACGGCATTGAGGGGTATGCGTCATCCGCATACCGCGGTCCAGGCGCAACCGATGCCTTCACCGTCCGTAAAGAAGGGTATGATTTTCTGGAAATGGAGTGCGTCTTCAAGGACGGTGTCACCCTTACCCGCAGAATCGAGCTAATTCCAGGTAAGGCTGCGTTCAAAATCACCCAGAGCATCACGAGCGACAGACGCGTCAAAGGGCGTGCTACGCGCCTGCACCCCTGCTTTGCCGTACACGACACCAACCAGATTGAAATTCATGCGAAAATCAAAGGCAAATGGCAAATGTTTGACCTTGCACGCCCAGAAGCTCCGCAGGGCGAGTACGAAATATGGTTCAATGAAAACGACAACCGCATTGACGGCACCTGGGCCGTCCTTGACAAGACCAGCGACACCATCCTCCTCAATACCTTCACTGATACCACCGACTTCTGCTACCTCAACTGGAACGGCAAGGACAGGCGCATCAATCTCGAACAGTGGGGAAAGACCGTCGATTTGGAGCCAGGGAAAACCTCCACCATCGAAACCACCTACGAACTTATCCCCCTTTCACGTGCCCCGTGGAAGTAACCGCTTAAAGCAGTACTATCTTAAGGCTCAATTATGCAGAACATACTGGTTTATCTCGGGGCAACAATGCCCGCCGACGGCTCCTACACGCAGGCCGTGCAGGAGCTTGGCAAGGGGCTTGCCAAACACGGCTACACGTTGGTTTTCGGTGGCTCCAAGGAGGGGACGATGACCGTCCTCGCGGACGCTGTACTGAACAACGATGGCAAGGCCATCGGCGTCTTCACCAAAGCGCTTCCAATGAATCTGCTCTATCCAGGTCTGACACAGACCATTATGACAGAGGATTTTCTTGAGCGCAAAAAGGAGATGTTCCGCCTGGCGGACGTTATCATCGCCATGCCTGGCAGCTTCGGCACATGGGACGAGCTCTTTGACGCCCTGGAGCGCATCAAGGTCGAAATAATCCACCATCGTCCAGCCAAGCCAGTCGCCGTGCTGAATCTCAACGGCTACTATGACGGCGTGGTTACTCTCCTTCAGCGCTCCATCCAGGAAGGCTATACAACAAAACGCTACGCGAATCTGCTCCATTCAGCTTCAACAGTCGGTGAGTTGTTCGATTGGCTTCAAGCCAACGTGGATTCATCCAGAAAATAGAGGCAATGATAATCGAATCAAAGCCGTTTTTGTAGGGTAATATCATGTATAAAAGAATAAAAGCAAAGGTATTTGAGATCATTCAGCCTGCAGAGAATGGAAAGATAGCCAGTCGCATATTTGACTACTGTATCATGTCCCTCATCGCCCTCTGCATCTTGAGTATATTTGCCGTAACTTTCGACCTTCCAGCCAAGGTTGCCAGGCTATTAAAAATCATTGATAGAATAAGCGTGATTGTCTTTACCATTGAATATCTGCTGCGTATTTGGACCTCTGACCTCCTTTATCCAGAAGATAATAGATTATGCGCTCTGAGAAAATACCTTTTTTCTGGAATGGCCATCATTGACCTATTGGCTATTATTCCATTCAATCGTCTGGCGTTCTTCCCTGTCAGGTTAACTGCCTTACGTGCTTTTCGCCTTGTCAGAATCCTGCGAATATTCAAACTTAACCGCTATTCGGATTCCCTGACTTCCATCAGTGCAGTTTTCAAGAGCAAGGCAAAAGACATTGTTACATCCATCTTTGTGGTGTTTCTATTGCTGATTATCGCTTCGCTGCTTATTTATTTTGCAGAACACGATGCACAGCCTGACAAGTTCAAAAATGCCTTTTCTGGACTTTGGTGGGCGGTCGCAACGCTCACCACTGTCGGATATGGCGACATTTACCCCGTGACAGTCATCGGTCGCGTCATTGGCGCAATCAGCGCCATCCTGGGCATCGGCATGGTTGCCATCCCGACTGGCATTATCAGCTCAGGCTTTATGGAACATCTCCAAGCTAAAAACAACAAAGAAAACAAAGAGGAAATCACATACTGCCCGCACTGCGGGAAAAAGCTGAAATAATCGTGATAAAACGCAGCTTGTAAAAGACGTTTTTATAGTCTTGTCGCGCTTGCAATCTGCTTACAATGAACCATATTATCACTGTATATGCCCCACCGACTAAGACAACCAGAAGAAACGAATGATTACCACTGAGACAATGCCGCTTTGGAAGGATGTGGATGCATCTATCAGTTTGACGCGCTACATCCGCGAAGACACCGTTGACAGACCCGTAATGCTGGTTGTGCCAGGGGGTGGATACGCTTGCGTATGCCGTTCGACGGAAGGGACGCCCATCGCGGAGCGCTTTGCCAGCCTGGGCTTTCAGGCCTTCATCCTGAACTACCGCGTCGCACCAGAACGCTTTCCAAAGCCACAGCAGGACATCTTCCGCGCCATCAAGCTAATCCGCGCCCACGCAAAGGAATGGCACGTGCTCAAAGACAACATCGCAGTAATCGGCTTTTCCGCAGGCGGGCACCTCTGCATCTCTGCAGGCCTTCTGTATGACGAGGTGGATGCCAGCGCGGGGGATGCAGCCGATGCCGAATCGGCGCGTCCCGATGCGGTGCTCTCCGCCTACCCCGTCGTCACCTTCCTAGGCAAAGGCCATTTCGGCAGCGGCAAAAACCTGCTCGGCGATGAATACGAGGCCCGCAAGGCGGAGTTTTCGCTGGAGACGCGCGTGAACGAAAACACGCCACCCACATTTCTGTGGCATACAGTGGAGGACAAAGTGGTACCGCTGGAGAACAGTCTGCTCTATCTCGACGCCATGACCAAGCAAAAACGTCCCTGCGAACTGCACGTCTTTCAAAAGGGCGCACACGGCCAACAGCTTGGCTATGGCAACGAAGACATCGCGGGCTGGCCTGAGCAGGCCGTCAAGTTCCTCAAGGTCATCTGCGGCTTCAAGTTTCCCCACAAGCACACAGGCAAGACCATCATCCTCACCTTCGACGATGCCTGCAAGAACCACGTCAAAACCGTGGCACCGCTTCTGCTCAAATACGGCTTCGGCGCCACCTTCTTCATCTGCCGCTTCAGCGATGAATGGCGCAGCCAGCACGCCGACACCCTGATGGACGAAAACGACCTGCGCCTCCTCCACAAATGGGGCTTCGAGATAGGTAACCACAGTTGGAACCACCTCAACATGGCAAAGCTGACACCAGAAGCGGTCGAGGCAGAAATCACCGCCATCAACCAGCTTCTCATCAGCGCGGGCCTGCCGACGCCTGTCAGCTTCGCCTACCCAGGCGGCCCCTACTGCGAAAACTTGAACGACGCGCTGACGCGCTTCGACTTCCGCTATGCGCGCACCACCGAAAAGCGTCCGTGGAATCCTGAAGAAGACCCCAAGTACCGCATCCCCGCCATTCCCATCAGCGGGACGGACACCCAGCCCTTTATGGATGCCGTTGCCCAGGCGGAGCCAGGCAAGCCCGTCGTGCTTGTCTTCCATGGTGTGCCAGACACCGTCCACCCCTGGGTCGATACGTCGCCAGCACTATTCGAGTTCTATATGAAGTACCTCGCGGACAACGGCTTCGATGTCTGCGCCATGAAGGACTATCTCGCATAACATGGAACAGCCCACCCCCAAAATACCATCCAAGAAGCCCATCGTCGTCGAGGGGCGCTCCAAACGCACCTTCAACGTGCCGCCGAAAGCACCTGGCTTACCTCAGGAGCCTCCTTCCAGGCGACGCTTTTCCAAAATGCGCATTCTCGTCTGGGCGCTGGAAGTAGTCATCCTGCTCTCCTGCCTGGAGCACTTCATCCTGAAGCCACATATAAGGCGTAAACGGGAAGCGGAGGCACTGGCGGCCCTGGAGGCGGCAAAGCCCCAGGCTCAGGGTGTTCCAGTGGAGCCACTGGGCGAAAAGGCACGACAAATCCCGCACATCTCAGAGGTTGTCGATGCACGCCTCGCGCCACTGGATGGACTGGCCGATGGCTCTGAAACAGCCCAGAACGCGCAAATCAGCGTCTCCGCCAGCAACCACCTGCCCATTGAGGTGGTCAACTCCATCGGCATGGCGTTCCGCCTGATACCCGCAGGCACCTGTATCATCGGCAGCCCCGAAACCGAAGCGGGCCGCGAAAAGGTGGAGGTGCCACACGTGGCCGCCATCCCATCCCACTTCTACATGGGAAAGTTCGAGGTTACGCAGGCGGAATGGAAGGCCGTCATGGGCGACGACAACAACCCATCTGGCTATCGCGGTGACCGCCGCCCCGTCGAGGAGATTACCTGGTACGACTGCCAGCGCTTCACTCTCAAGCTCTGCGAACTGGAAGATGTCCCCATTGGCACCTACCGCATGCCCACGGAGGCGGAATGGGAGTACGCCTGCCGCGCAGGCACCTCCACCGCCTACTGCTTCGGGAACGACGCCAGACGCCTCGGCGGCTGGGCCGACTACGAGGAGAACAACTACGCCCACACGGTGAACGTGGGTCTGCGCCGCCCCAACGCCTACGGGCTCTTCGACATGCATGGGAATGTCTGGGAGTGGTGCTTGGACGACTACAAGAACTACCCTGGCGACGAGACGCCCACGCAGGAGTTCCACCAGTACCCCGTCATACGCGGTGGCAACTGGTATGTAGAGGCACGTAAGTGCCGTTCCGCCAACCGTTCGCGTCTCCCCAGCGCCTCTCACGGAAACATGCTCGGCTTCCGCATTATCCGCATGGTCGTGGCACCGCCCGCCATCCAGAAGCGCCAGGAGTAGCCAATGTCTTCTCCCCACGACAGCACTGCCTCGACGGGAACGACAGCCGTCCCACCAGCACCCCATTCCATTTGGAAACGGTGGGCTGCGCCTGCTGCTTTTTTAATATGCATATTTGGTTTCCTTGCTCTTTCCCTACCCCGCATCAACGACCTGATGGGACAGGACGAAGCCAGCCACTACTACAAGCTCATCCGCCTGCTCTATGAAAAAGGGTGGCAGGAACCTGGGAAACTTATCACCTTTTCGCCGCACGGCTACCCACTCTTCGCGCTACTTGTCTGCAAGTGCCTTGGGGGCATTTCCCAAATCACCGTTCGCCTGGCGGGCGTGATTCTATGGGTGCTCACGCTAGTTGTCGTCTTCCTTGCCGATCGCGAGAAAACAACGGGATGCTTGAAAAAGGCGCCGCTGGCGTTGCTCCTTCTTGCCGTCTTTCCCGCCGTCTGCCAAGCAGCCGTCATCGTGGAAATCGACCAGACCGCCCTGCCACTTGCCTCCCTCTGCCTCTGCCTCGCTTTCAACAGGCTCCGCACGCATGGTGGCTGGGGCCCCTTCGTGCTGGCGACGCTGGCCCTTGCCGCCGCGCTCTGGTGCCGCCTCACCACCCCGCTCATCCTCTGTGCACCATTGCTCCTGCTCACGCTCCAATGGGGGGCATGGGAGGCGAAAGCCCCCCATCCCTTGTCCAGCTCCACTACACGCACATTGGCTGCCATAGTGTGCGGATTCTTATTCTTCCTGCTCACCTGGTGGCTCTACTGCCGTGCCACAGGCATCTCCTTCAGTGGGCCATTCGGGTACCTTTTCACCTCATTCACGGAAACCACCGTCGGCAAACGGGCGGGCGGACTCACCTTCTATGCGCAGAACCTCATCTACCTCTGCCTCTGGGGCTTCAATCCCTTCCTCATGCTGTTGTTTGCATTGGACGGTTTCCGCAGATTCAAGAAATGGAAAGCCACACGAACCATCACAAACGGTGATTCCTACTGGCTCTGCGCCGCAACGCTCCTCATCGGCTACACTTTTGTCGGCGGTGCGCTTTTCGGCTTCCCCAAATACCAGATACCTGCTCTGCCACTCATGGCACTTGCCATTTCCGATGGCATCGACGTCAAGCTGATAGACAAGACTCCTTGCGATACTGCCTTCAACTGGATAGGTGGGATTACCGTCGTAGCCTTCTTCTTCCAGCCTGACCTCCTCTACATCATCCGCTACTCCATGCGCATGGCAAAAGCGACGGGCGTACCCGCCGTATGGGGGCTGAAATTCCCGCTCTTCACCGCCCCCCTGCTTTTCATGGCCGTCGTGGCAGGACTTTTCCTGCTCATAGTCCTCTTCAAACGGAAGTACAAATGCCTATACACCGATCTGCTCCTCGCCTGCGCTCTTAGCTGCAATGGAATCTGGAACGTGTGTCAGATGATGGGAGACTACTCCAGAGGCTACATCTACGGCGACAAAGGCGAGTGCATGAAACTCGCCTTCCTCATCCGCTACAACCACCTCTTCAATCCCCCCTTCTGCGTGCCCGTGGAGGTCGTGCAATGCCTGGGGCTCTACGACACCGATGGGATGCGCCCGCAGGACGCACCCGACGCGGAGACGCTGGCCGACCTCATCCAACGCACCTCGCCGACAGTCGTCGCCCTCTCCCCTCTGATTCAGCCAGTCGGCCAATACCGCGAGATGATGGAATCCCCCGTTCTTCAGCAAGCTCTGGAAGGCTATGACCGCCACACCCTGCGCCACCTCACCTACTGGATAAAAACGGGAGCAGGCCATGTGTTCTCAGCTCAAAACGAGGAAGATACGAAGCCCCCTCACCCCCTGGATAAAAGCCATGAAAATACTCCAGATTAACACAGCCGACAAGGGTGGCGGGGCCGAGGGCAGTGCCTTCAACCTCTTCCGACGTTATCGCGAGGCGGGGCACACCTCCTGGCTGGCTGTCGGCACTAAGTATTCCGATGACAGCGACATCATCGAGATACCGCGTCTGCCAGAGAAAGGTGTTGCGAATGCCGTTTTTTTCCGCATGGCGAATCTCGCGCGCACATTGGACAAGCGCGGCGTCAAGGGAATGCGACGACTGGCACGCCTCCTCGACCGCCATGCCAACCCGCAGCGGCTTCACGACTGGCACCTGGGGCGCGAGGAATATGCATTCCCTGGCTGCCGACAGCTTCTTGACGTGCTTCCCTCGCAGCCCGACATCATCCACTGCCATAACCTCCACGGATGGTACTTCGACCTGCGCCTCCTGCCAGAACTCTCCAGTCGCATCCCTGTCATCTTAAACTTGCGGGACGCCTGGCTCCTCACAGGCCACTGCGCCTACTTCATGGAGTGCGACAACTGGCTGCACGGCTGCGGCGACTGCCCCGACCTCGCCAGCTACCCCGCCATACGCCAAGACGCCACGCACGAAAACTGGCTTGCCAAACGGGACATCTACAGCCGCTCACGCCTTTACGTCACAGCCCCCTCCCAATGGCTCATCGACCAGGCAAAGGCCTCCATGCTGAACGCCATCGAATACAAGGTTATCCCCAATGGCATCGATACAACGGTCTTCAAGCCAGCCGACTGCGCAGAGGCCCGCAAGAGGCTGCAACTGCCATCTGACGCAAAAATCGCCATGTTCGCGACGGCCTCCGCCAAAAACCTCTTCAAGGACCCGCAGACACTTTGCAAGGCCCTTCACATCCTTGCCAACAGGATGCCAGAACTGCATTTTCTGTGCGTCGGCACAGACTTGAAAGAACTGCGTGACCTGCCCAACCTCCACCAGTTGCACTACGTCAGCTCTCCTGCGAAAATGGCAGACTGCTACCGCGCAGCCGACCTTTTCATCCACACCGCCCGCGCCGAAGCCTTTGGCAAGACGGTCACCGAGGCGATGGCGTGCGGCACTCCTGTCGCCGCCACCGCTGTCGGCGGCATCACAGAGCAGGTGGTCAGCGGCAAGACAGGCCTCCTCTCCGCCCCTGGCGATGCGACCGAGCTTGCACAGAACGCCCTCACGTTGCTAACAAATCCCCCCGACGACATGCGCACAGCCTGCGCCTCCCACGCCTCGCGCTACTCCCTCGATGCCCAGGTGCATGCCTTCCTCAACTGGTACGAGGAGATTGTCGGTGCACAGTAGGCACAGCATCATTCATCATCGTCAATGTTCCCGCAGAAGAATTCCACATTCTGATGGGAATAGGAATGGCTCCTGCATTCTCTAGCCATTTCACGGTAGTACCATTCAGCCGTCACGTCGTCATAGTCACGCTCCTTCCATCTAGTTCTCGATGATTGGTCGCGCTTTTTCACCGTAACGGTCGTCTTCACGCCCAACTTGAGCAGACAAGGCAGTACCTTGGGATTGAGCACGGAGGCAAAATCCGCCGCCGTCAGCCCCTTGCTGTTCTTCACGTGGCAATCCGCGCCATGTGCCGCCAGAAACTCCAGCGTCTGGGGCGAGCAGGAGAATACGGCGCAGAGAAACAACGGAATGCCGTCCTTGTCTGCCACATTAACCTCCACCCCCTTGTCAAGCAGGTACTGGACGATGTCCAACCGTTCCGCACAGACGGCATGATGCAAGGGAGTGACACCCGCCTTGTTTTTCGCGTTCGGGTCCAGGCCGTGCTCGACAAGGTAGTTGACCAGCTCCAAATCCAGTCTGGCCGCACAATGGAGCAAAGTCTCGTCGCCACTGCCCACCGCATGGATGTCCGCACCACGGTTGATGAGAAACCAAGCCACGTCCAGCTTTTTGCCTTCAAGAGCGAAAAACAGGGGCGTGTCGTGGTCTTCATCCTGATTGTTGACGCTCACACCCGTGGCGTCAATTAGACGTCTCATGCCGATAAGGTCACCTTCGTAGGCCAGTTCCCGCAGGATATGTTCCGCTTTCGCCATCGTCTCCTTCCTTGCGGGACACAGCTTCGCTATTTTCTGCGCGACCTCTTTCTGGTCGTCCGCAATAGCCTTGAACATGGCCTTTTCGTATTGTTCAATATCAGTGATGGTACCGCAGTAGTCCAGCAACAGGGAGGCAAACTGATAATGGCCATAGAAAACTGTTCTTGGAATGAGCTTCTCGTTTTCGGGGGCCTTGTCATCAATGACCTTTGCACCTCGCTCAAGCAAGAACTTCACCTTTTCAAAAACATGCTCTCGCCTATTCTGTAAAATATCATTATCATTGACAAGATGATGTAAAGGGGTACCCCATCCTTTGCTGTGATGGTTGACATCGGCCCCTGCTTCGACCAGCGCCTTCAGAACCGAAAAGTCGTGTTCAAAGAAGATTGGAGTAATACCATCATCATCGTGCCAAATCTCGTTGACATCCGCCCCGTTTTTGAGCAAATACTCCACGATTGTCTTGGACAAGCCTAATTGCGCACTCCAAAGGGATGGACGGGTTGTTCGGATGGCTACGCCGTGATTTATCAGATAGTCGATAGTTTCCGTGAAACAATGTGCAAACGCCACATCCAGCAGGGTGTTGCCTTCGGAATCGCACACCTGAATGTCGGCGCCATCCTCGACAAGCCTTTTGAGCTTCTCAAGATCATTCTTCCTAACCAGATCAAAGAGCTTTTTGTCACGCAAGGTGCCTCTTTTCGTCTGTTCATGTTCGCAACACAAATCCAGAATGTATTTAACGATGTGCCTATTACATGTCTCCAAGGTTTTATCAAGTGCCTTGTCAAGAATCGCCTGACGTCGTTCTCCGCTGTATGCCTTCAGCAGCATCTGGAACGCAGCCAGGTTCCCCTCGCGGGCTGCAAGCTCGACAGGCAGTATTCCATCCCAATCCGTGACATCTTCCTCGGCACCATACTTCAGAAGGAGTGCCATCACTGCCACATTTCCTTTCTCCGCCGCGTGATGCATCACAGTTTTCCCATTATGCTCTTTAGCCTTGACATCAGCACCCTTTTCCAGCAAATATCTCACGATTTCCAAGTTGTCACCATCAATTGCCGCCATGAGCAAGGTTAACTTCTCGCTCCTATAGCCTTTGACGTTGACATCCGCCCCATGCTCAGCCAACGATAATGCGCATGTGGCGCATAGCCATTCTTCATAGGCTTTGACGTTGACATCCGCCCCATGCTCAGCCAACAGTTTAACGCCCTCCAAATTGCCGCTCTCCACGGCAGCAAATAACGCTGGCTCAAAACAGTCGACTGGACGGTATTTCCATTTTGAGGATGCTTCCAGAAGAAAACGAAGTACAGCCGTATCCTTTTTATAGGCGGCAATATAGGCTGTATTCCGTAAAATACCAACATTTTCGTTGATTGAAGGCACCTTGTCCCAAATCAGCCTGACGGCCTCCAGACTACCCACTCCCGCCCCCGCCGACAAGGCGTCTTTGAGGATGTTTTCCCCAATGCGTGCTGGATTCAGCGTCTCCAAGACAAAAGCAAGGTTCTCCAGATTGCCTCCCATTGCCGCACCTTCAAGAAGGTCGTGCGCCCAAAGCTCCTGCACGCTGGCGGCATCAATAGTTTTCAGGGCGTCGCGCAGCAATCCAAGACTTCCATGCGCCGCTATCATGCGCAGGGTATCATCCTGTGTGACATCTGCACCGTGCTCAATGAGGCACCTGGCAACCGCCTCTTGCTTCGCTGGTTCAATCTCTAAAACCGATTCAAAGAAAAACAAATCTAAAAGCGGGACTAGGTCCGTCACGGGGTCACATTCATTGGGGTTTTCCCCTTCTTCTAGAAGGGTTTTCACCATTTCAAGGTCCCCATACGCAGCAGCCAGCGACAGCAAACGAAGCCCTTTGCGGGAAACGCCTGCTGCCAGAAGCCGTTTGACTTTCGGATAATTGAGCTGGACAATGGCATCCTGCATCGGGGTAATGCCTTTCGCGTCCTTGACATGCGGCGAGGCCCCAGCCTTCAGCAGAATATCAACCTTTTCTGGATTGCTGGTATAATAGAGTGGCGTCCTCCCCGAATCATCTCGGCGGTTGGGGTCGCCTCCATTCGTATAGATGAACTCCACGATATCCGCAGAGCAGAAATCGATATGACTTGCAAGATTATATTTTCTATCTGCCTCCTTCAAATCAACCCCCAACTTGACAAGTTTCTTTAGGTATTCCAGACTGCAACCGTTTTCAATGGCGGCCACAACAGGTGGCGTGATGTTTTCGGAAGCAACTCCGTTTATATTCGCCCCATGCTCAATCAGCAGCTTGACCAACCACATTTCGTCTTGTTCGTCATCCTGGTCATCATCTTCATCTTTGTTGAATGCAAGGTCAATGGCATGGCATAACGGCAAGACACCCTCTGAATCAGGCTCGTTCAAGTCTGCACTGGAAATTATAGAGTCCGACATCCATTCTGAGTAACTGAAATCTTCTTCACGGCCAAAGACCTCATTCAGAACATTGTGGTCATTCCTATACAACTCCTTGACCTTCGCCAAGTCGTGGTTTACCGCTGCCGTGAAAAAGGGCCGTGTTTCATCTACAAAGGGTTCCTGAACCTGCTTTGGCTTGTCGTCCTCATCGTCATCGTCATCATCATCCTCTTCGTCCTCGTCATCCTCATCGTCCTCTTCGTCCTCGTCTTCATCCTCATCTTCAACAACTTGCGACGGTATGGTTTTAGCGTCACCACGGCACACTGCCCCCTCCTGCAAACCATCAGATCTGCCAGTGCTTCGGCAGGAAAAGAATAACACAAGCAGTATCAGACAAACAACCGCCTTCGCATAACATACAATTCTAGCAAATGAATGTGTCATTTTGGTAAAATCTATCTTCCCCCAAGGGGCGTATGTTTTTTTGTTGTACCCAAGATGGGCGTGGAGTTCTTGTGGAGCATGCCGTCCACAGGCGATGCGCCCTTGCAGATGCTCCCGTTACGGCAGCATCGAAAAAACGAAAATTATGGAACAAACTGTTTGGAAAAAACGGGTTACAACGCCATCTCTTCCAATTCAAAGATAGATTGATTGATACGTTTGACACCAATCTCATATTCCATAAGGAGAGAAACCAAAACATCGCCATTCATTAAGGCAATGGGGGTCTTGTCCACTTTCGACGCTTCTTCAATGGCACCCTTGGAGAAATCCCCCAATGTAATAATCAAGCCTTGTTCATGCGCACCAAGACTGCCACGTACTTGCTGCACAATGGGTGACTGAACATTGTTCTTCCAGCGTTTGACTTGAACTGCCATCTTAGTACGAATGACATTATTCGTAACCATTACCCCACGCACATCAATACCGCCATCCTTGCTTAATGGTGTCAATTCAACTTCTACAAATCCCATTCTGGGAAGTAATTGAGAAATAAGCTCTTCAAACTCGCCAGGCTTCATCGCCTGCAATCGTTTCTTTAGCTCCAAACTAACCGTCCTGTTATGTTGTTCAATCTGAAATGCCAGGCTGTTCCCTTCCCATTGTGTCAGACCGATATACCCTTTTCCACATTGAACAAAACGCTGTGTATTACCTCGCTTTTGGGAGCGTTGAATTTCCGTGATAACTTGAGCATAGAGGCTTGCCTCTGGTGTCTTTCCACTTGAAACAATCCATCCTTCCTTAATTGCACGCTCCGTTATATCCCTGTAATGCATAGGCTTCCGTTTCCCAAATACCTCAAGGACTTTCAATGCAGCCTCGGTGAATGACAACCCTTTGTCAGATTTGGAAGCAATTGGTTTTGATGGTTTTTCTTCAGACTGGGCTGCCTTCGTTGTTTCAGTAGATGTCTGCAAGGGTTTCTGGGCAGCATATTCTTTCAAGCCAAAATAGCCACGCTTGCACTTTATAAAAGGAGTTGTCTGAGGATTTCGCTTCATGTCCACATAGATTCGCGCACCGATGGTGGCATCTGGCGTCTTTCCATTTGTTTGCCAAAGCCCATCTGAAATAAGTGTCTCAGCCAGCTCTTTTGCAGTCAGCTCATGCCCCACTTCCATCAAAATCTTTTTCACCGCATCCAAAATACTCATTATGTCTCCTTATCGCTTTGCAGCTTTCCTATGTTTCCTTATCGGCAGAATAGAAAGGTTGTTTTCAAAACTATCATCGAGATGTGCGTCGACATGAACATGTTACGTCAGCAACGCCCCTCGTCATACTGGACAGTAAAACCATCCACATCCTCAATCAAACATCCAGCGAGCCGTCCATAAAAGTATATCTGTGCCTTGCGCATGAATTATTCCTCCCGTTCTGCGGGAACCGCCCCCAATTCGCAGCCAAACAAATCCAGCACCACGTTCACCTTGTCCATGCGAAGCGTCCGCTTCCCCCCTTCCAATTCGCGGATGAAACGCAGCCCGACCCCCGCACGCTCCGCCAAATCACGCTGCGTCATCCTGTACTGCTTCCGCTTCTCGCGCACAAAATCTGGTATTTTCATTGTTATACCCGTTCGGTGATGTTTTCCCTTAATTTCTTATAATTTATACCTTATCGGGTATAAAATCAAGCCCATGTCATAAAAACACCCCCGTTCGGGTAAAAAAAACTGGTCCCGCCTTTTAGGGTTGGGATTATATTTTGGGAATTATATATTTGAGTTGCCTTGCAGTAGTTGTCTAGCAGACCAACTCTAGAATATCTAGAATATCTAGAATATCTAGGAAACCAAAGTATATAATTCCCCCAAAAATCTTGCCTTGGAAATGTGCCACTTGCGTCGCTCCCGTCCCTCCCGTCGCTCTCGTCCCTTCAAGTGTTCTTTTTCCCATCCCCCTTCGCGCGTGCCGCCGTCGTTGTGGCATTGCAAAAGCATTGGAGAGGGGGCACGACTGCCGACGACGTGGCCGCTAATACTCCTAATAAAAAAGGGACAGGAGCGACGGGAGAGACGGGAGGGACAGAGAGGACACAAAAAAACTTGCCTTGGAAATGTGCCACTTGCGTCGCTCCCGTCCCTCCCGTCCCTCCCGTCCCTTCAAGTGTTCTTTTTCCCATCCCCCCGTCGCGCGTACCGCCGTCGTTGTGGCATTGCAAAAGCATTGGGAAGTGGGTACGGCTGCCGACGACGAGACGTCGTCGTTTACCGCTGTCGCGTTGCACAACCTACTGGTTGCACTTGCCTTTCTGATGACGAAATGTCGTCGTTATCAGTTGTTTGGCGCAAAAACCTTTGCATCCAGCGAGGCGATGCAGCCAAAATGCTTTTTGTTCGCACTGCATAATGTAAGCGAGTTTTCACAGGCAGTCGCAAACACGAGTGCATCGGCAAGCTGCATACCCGATTTCAACGCACATTCTTCGATGAAAATCGTGGCACGATGGGAAACAGCCTCGGTAATGGGCAGGACGATAAAATCCAGCTCATTCAGAAAACGCTTGATGAGCATCTGCTCTTGCTTGTTTCGCGCCCCTTGCATCAATTCCATATAGCTGACAGCGGAGATGAAACGATTGGCATCCTCGTTGATTTCCTTTGCAGCCTTCAAAGAACCACGAAGAGCCCAGATAAGAACATCGGTGTCAAATAGCATCAGAACTTCCTCTGCTTGCGGATTTGCTCGACAAAGGCCACGGGATCAGCCATGTCAGGCCGATCTGCCCAGATACCAAAAGCTGGCAGCTCTTCGACCTTGGCCCTGGAAGAGGTGGCTTCCGATAAAGGGACGATGATAGCCTTGCGACGACCGCGGTATGTCAGCATAACACGTTCATGGCGATTGATCGCAGACATGACTTCATGCATTTTTTTCCGAAGATCAAGAACACTGGCTTCCATAGACATTCCTCCTTGTAAAGTGATCACTATTACTATACACTTCTGAAGAGTTTTGTCAAACACAATAGGTGACTTTAGAAAAACATGTTGATAGTAGCACTTCAAAAAAGCATCACATTAGGTTGAAATCCTATGTCATTCCGCTATGTTAATCGAAAGTTAGTCACATTTGAAACTAAATTTCGGTTAAGAGAAAGGTAACTATTCAGAAGGGGAGCAAATATACACCAGTTGCCAGACTTTCTGCGCTGTGCCGCTCCGCTACGCTTCGCGGCACGGCGCAAAGGAACTGGGATATCGCCTACCCGTGGGTTTCGCTCGCGCCAGAGGCGCTCGCTCCACCCACGGCTATATTCTTGCCGCCGCTACGCGGCTTACTCTACAAAATAAATACAAATTAATACTGGAGACAAACCATGAAACTCCCATTTCGCGACAAAAAACTACCGATAGAGCAGCGCATTGACGATCTGCTATCACGGCTGACGTATGATGAAAAACTGGATTTCCTGAACTTCAAGACGCAGGGAATAGCCAGGCTGAAGATTCCAGCCTACTCCTGGTGGAGCGAGGCGCTTCACGGCCTGGCCAGAAGCGGAGCCGCCACGGTGTTTCCGCAGGCGATTGCCATGGCGGCGACCTTCACACCGCAAATCGTCGAGAGGATGGGGAGAATCATCGCGGAAGAGGGACGAGCACGCCACTTCGACGCCTTGAAACACGGGCAGACGGGCACCTATTACGGCCTTTGCTACTGCGCACCTAACGTCAACATCTTCCGCGACCCGCGCTGGGGACGTGGACACGAGACCTACGGGGAATGTCCCTTTCTGACGGGGCAATTGGGTGCCGCATACGTCCGCGGAATACAGGGTAATAAAAACGGACGTTTACGGGCGGTCGCCGTGCCTAAGCACTATGCTGCCCATTCAGGGCCAGAAGCAGGGCGTACCTCCTTCAACTGCGTCGTATCGGAAAAGGATTTACAGGAGACCTATCTGCCTGCCTTTAAGGCGTGCGTAAAGGCAGGAGCAATGTCCATCATGCCCGCATACACCGCCTGCAATGGCACGCCGTGCACCATAAACCGACATCTTCTTGTGGATATCCTGCGGAAACAATGGGGCTTCCAGGGCGTCGCCATGTCGGACTGCGGTGCAGGCGTGAGACTGGTCACAGGGCACAAAGCCTTCGACAACTACACAGACGCTCTGAAGTGCGCCTTCGAAAACGGTCTTGACATTGCCATGGACAACCTTAATGAAGAGTATCGCAGGCAATTGCACGCCCTGAAGCTGTCACCTCAGTTCCTTGACGATAAACTGCGCCCCCAGTTTAGGATTCTCTTCCGCCTAGGGTTAATGGACGACGAACCAGACGACGTGCCTTCGCCAGACATCGTTGAATCGCTACAATTCCGTCGTGAAGCGCTGAATGCATCGCGGCGGAGCATTGTCCTGCTGAAAAACCAGAACGGGCTCCTGCCACTCGACAAGAAGAAGCTCAACTCGATTGCCGTGATTGGCCCAAATGCGGATAATGTCCACGCCTTGATGGGCAACTACTATGGTCGTGCAACCCGAGTGGTGACACTGCTGCAAGGCATCCTGAACGAGGCGGATGGCGATGTTCATGTGATTTACGCCCGTGGCAGCGAACTGGTTCCAATGAAAACAGAGAATACTCCGACCATAGCAGAGGCTGTCAGCGCAGCTGAACGCGCGGATGTAACGCTGCTCTTCGTGGGGCTTTCGCCTGAATTGGAGGATGAGGAGACAACGGGCTGCTACTCCAAAAACGGGGCGGACAAGATCGACTTGGAATTGCCTGAAAACCAGTTGGAGTTGGTGAAGGCGGTTGCCGCCGTCGCCAAAAAGCTGGTCATCATCAACATGTCTGGTAGCGCCGTTCGGATTCCAGAGGAGAAAGCTGGCGCAGTCCTCCAAGTGTTTTATCCAGGCGCGGAGGGTGGCACGGCGGTCGCAGACGTGCTGTTTGGCAAAGTGAACCCATCTGGACATCTGCCTGTGACCTTCTACAAGGACATCAAGGACCTGCCTGATTTCAGCAACTACGACATGAAGGGGCGGACTTACCGCTATTTTTCTGGCGAGGTGCAATATCCCTTTGGATATGGTCTGAGCTATACGACGTTCAAATGCACCAAACTGTGCGGTCCAACGACCTGGAAGGCAAACCGCCGCAACACCCTCAAGGTGACCTGGAAAAACTGCGGCAAACGCTCTGGGGAAGATGTTATCCAGGTCTATGTACGGGCTCTTGACGCCTCTGTCGGCACCCCCTTGCGCCAGCTGGTCGCGGTAAAGCGCGTCTCGCTCAAGCCTGGCGAGGAGAAGGAGTTTGCCATCGTGCTTTCCAACGAGGCCTTTGCCCTGTACGACGAAAACGGCAACCTGTTCTACGAGAAAGGCTCATGGGAGATTCTTGTCGGTAACAAAACGCTCCATATTGCCTGCGAACTCTCGTAGTTGAGTATGTCCTAGGACTATCGAAAAACTGTAGTCCAGCACGCACTTGTCAAAGCGTAGCTCATGCGTTTTTCTTCGGGGGTCTCGCTAAGACAATGCCCGCAATCAGCGACAAAGCCAGAAGCATCGGGTAGTACATCGCGCCAAGAAGCTGAAGAGATGAGACCTTGACGCCTGCCTCGTTGGACAGACCAACGGCGATTAGTATCTGCGCACCGTATGGAATCAGCCCCTGGACAACGCAGGACGCCGCGTCCAAAATACTTGCAATTCGCTTTGGTGAGCAGCCGTATCGGTCTGAAAGCGTCTTTGCGATAGGTCCAGCAATAACAATAGCCACCGTGTTGTTTGCTGTAAACAGATTGACAAAGGAAACGAGGAGCATCACGCCCAGTTCGCATAGCTTTGAGTTGTGTATCGGCTTTTCCAGTACCTTCATGATATAATCAATGCCGCCGTTGTAGCGGATGACCTTCAGGAGACCGCCCGCGAGAATCGCCACAATCAGTGTCTCCGACATGCCAAGTGCCCCCTTACCGATCATGTCCATGCCGCTCCAGAAATCCAGTGAGCCATTGATGCAGCCGATGATAAACGCCAGCAGCGTACCGCTGAACAACAAAAGCATCACATTCAGCCCGCAAAGCGCACAGATGAGAATCAAAATATACGGCAGAACAAGCAGGATATGCTTGAAGGCAATCGATTCAAGGCTGCCTTCAAACTCCCCTGGGGCCTTGTTTATCTGCGACAGATAGACGCCAAGCGTCACCAGAACCGCAGGCAACACTATCTTCAAGTTGGCAAGAAACTTGTCACGCATCTGGACACCCTGCGTGCGCGTGGCAGCAATCGTCGTGTCCGATATCATCGAAAGATTGTCGCCGAACATCGCGCCGCCAACAACGGCACCAAGCATGATGGTCGGCTTGATGCCAAGCGGTTCGACCAGCCCGACAGCAATCGGCGTCAACGCCGCAATTGTGCCGCAACTCGTTCCAATCGCCAGTGAAATGAAGCAGGAGACAAGGAACATCCCTATTACCATCAGACTGGACGGTATAAGATTTCGTGCAATCACCACCGCCGCATCCACCGCGCCCATTCCCTTCGCAATCGTCGCAAACGCGCCCGATAGGATAAATATCAGACACATAAGCATGATATTCGCCTCGCCCATGCCATGCGCATAGACCTCCACCTTGTTTACGAGCTTCTCCTTGTGGTCCAAGAACATCGACACAGCAGACGCAACAAGGAACGCCAACGGCATCGGTACTTTGTAGAAGTCATGCGCCAGAAGCGACAATCCAAGGTAGAACACCATGAATACGATAAACGGAACCAACGCGCCAAAACGCGCTTCACGAACTCTCTCCGTGTTAAACGGCTGATTTTCCTGAGACATTGTTTATTCCCTACACAATAAAACACTTACAGCTGAATAAAAAGCCCACACTTCATGGCGCGGCATAGCGTGTCTTTGCGAGACCGTCAAGGAATGGTTCCAAGCCGCCCCACTGGAAGAACTCAGCACCGTCGGCGCCAAGACGGTTGGCGTAGTCGATCTGGTCAACCAGCTCCTTGAGGTCTTCTATGGCACCGTGGCTGGACCTTGCGCCGATGGTAATCCAGACAGGCACTTTGGCGTTGTGTGCACGGCAGTACTCAATCTGCCGCTTGACCCAGCAGCGGTAGAGCAGCATGTCATAGATGTAGCCTGTGGGGGCGATCATATCCATCAGACCCTCCTGAAGCCATTTGCCAAAGGGCTGGTGCCCCTCGTTCCAGAGGCGGTAGCCGTTGTAGCGGTAGCCCTGCACGTAGGCAGAAAGCGTGACATCGGGGCACTCTTTCTTCAGAGCCGTGCGTATCTCCCGTATCCACTGGGTCAAGTTCTCGCTCTCCCACGCATACCAGTGGAGGTACTCCTCGGAGCCCATCTCGAACTCGCGCGGATCGACGCCGAACTGCGCCTTGTAGAGCTCCGCGCCACGGGCGCTTGGGTAGGAGGTAAGGCGCGCATAGTCCAGTTGGATGCCGTCCAGCTGGTACTTCTTCGCAAGGGTGACGATGTCGTGGACGCGGTAGGCACGCACTTCTGGCACGGCGGGATCCATCCAACCAGAAGGTTGTTTCTTGGCGTTCAGCATCGCATATTCGGGGTGGGCCGCCAAGAAGCCCATCGGCTTCTCCGCGCCTTCAGGCAGGAGGCAGACCAGTCCTGTCAGGCGAATGCCCGCCTTGCGCGTCTCATCGCGCAAGGCCTGGAAGAGGTCCCATTGATGGCTGCTGCGCATATAGGGGTTGCCGAGATCCGCATAACCGTTGCAACGGTTGCCAATACCAAAGGGCATCAGCTCCTTCAAGTGCGTCTTCTGCATACGCTCCACAATGTTCTTCACGGCGGCAAGCCCCTCCTCCTTCTCCTTGGGCACCAGCTGCGGCGGCAGGCAGACGCCCCGCGCCTCGCCAGGCTTGATGCAGAACGGCTCCTTGTCTGGCTGGAAAACAGGCTGTGCGGTGGCAGCTGTTGCAAAGCTGCCCTTAACAGAGACGCTCTTCAGACCTTCCCGCGTGGAGGCACGCAAGATCACGCGAATCTCAATCGTCGCTGGAAGCTTCTTGCCAAATCGTCCGACAAACCATCCTGTCGGAATGGAATAGCGGTCGAACTGCGTGGTGCAAGGCAACTCATCGTTGTCACTGTGAACAGAAATGGACTGTACACGCTGAACAGGGAAGCGGTCGCCAGCGGCATCGATCAGCTCTAGGCGAAAGGCAAACTCACCCTCTGTTTTGCCCGAACTGCGGAACTCGGCGATTTCCACCTTGAAAGTGGTCAAGTCCGCCAGCGTGAAAAGCCCAGCCTGCAAGGGTTGCGGGTTGCTTGAACGTCCTTCGCCGAAGAAGCCCGCTTCGGGGGAAATCTGCGGGTCAACCGCCTTTTGCACCGCGCTGCCGAGGTAGGTATCGCCATCCAGGATGTGGAAATATCGATGACCGCGAAAAACATACGCCCCTTTGGCAAGGTTGCAGTGGTATTCGGGATGATTGGTCGTGAAGGGAATCGGAAAGGAGACCTTCTTGAGACCGCCCTCCAGCGGGATGCTTTCATCAGACCACATAAAGACCTGCTCCATGGTGGTCATGTTGCAGAGCTGCCAGTAGCTGCTGCCTGCAGGAGAGCGTAGGATGCAGCGCATCGCGTTTCTCGAACGCCCCTCGCCCGTGGCAGGCAAGTACTTCAGGGTGTTTGGCGTATCAAACTGCACCAGTTCCGCGCCAAGATGAAGTCCTGTGAAGAAGAAGGCGTTTCTCTGGTCGCCTGCCTTGAAGTAGTAGCTCCAGGCAGCGTCTTCGGGCACGTCGTCCAAATCTGGCTCGCCCTTGCGCTCACCTGGCTTCTCCGTAAAATCGGCATTCGGGATGGGAAGAAGATCCCCCTTGGCGTTGTAGAGGCGGAATTCGGTGAAGTCCGCCGTGCCCTGCGCCAGGTAGATGCATGCGATGACATTGAAGCCATCTGCCCCTTCTGGCATCGTGAAAGACAGTTCGAACTCCTTCCACTCGCGGCTGCCGTGGCAATAAACCATCGCACTGTAGTTCTTGATGGGAGCGCGCTTCATGTCCGATGTCAGAAAGTTGACGCCCGCTCGTGCGCCGCCTTTCGCCTCGATATTGCTCCGCACACGTACTTTCAGCGTGAAGGTACTGCCTGGCTTCGCCTCGAAAAACCGCTTGTTGCCCATGAAAATCTTTTGTGTATCCAGCGTGGTAGTAAGACGCATGAAGGCAATATTCCCCTCCGTGAGGCACTCCGCCTTGCCCATCGCCAGATTCGGCAAAGGATTCCAGGAGGGAATGGATGGCTTTTTCGAAGGTCCCGCCACCAGGGAAAAAGCAAGGGAAAACAAAACATATGCAAAAAAACGATTCTTCATGATTGTATTCTCCGTCGTAATCATTGTTTGTAACTATTCAGCAAGGATTATATATTGGCACAGGCCGCCAGCTTTTCTGCGCCTTGCCGCTCCGCTTTGCTACGCGGCACGACGCAAAGGAACTAGAGGGTATCGCCTGCCCGTGGGTTTCGCTCGCGCCAAAGGCGCTCACTTCACCCACGGCTAAACTCTTGTCGCCGCTTCGCGGCTTACCCCTCTGAATAATCACCATTGTTCTAGAGATTCTGGTCGTTTGTTTTCTCCACGAATCTTGCTAGTAAGAGGCCGAGTTCGAAGAGCAGCCATGTGGGCAAACCGAGCATGACCTGGCTGACCACGTCGGGCGGGGTCAGAATGGCGGAAAGCACCAGAATCCCCACGATGACGTAGGGGCGTTTCGCCGCCAACGAACTGGCCTTGACAACGCCGAAACGCACAAGCAGCAGCACGAGAATCGGTGTCTGAAACATCAGGCCAAAGGCAAGCATCAGCCAGCCTGCAAGGTTCAAGAAACTGGCCAGTCCGATGATGGGCTGAAGCTCCGTGCTTGCAAAGCCCGTGGCAAACCTCATCAGCAAGGGCAGTATGAGCCAGACGCAGAAGCCTACACCCGCAAAGAAGAGCGTTGTGGAGAAGAGGATGCCCCACCCAAGCGCAAACCGCTCGTTCTTATAGAGGGCGGGCAGCAGAAAACGCCATAGCTGCCAGATGTTCCATGGATAGGCCAGCACCAGCGACAGCACGAAGGCCAGTTTCAACTGCACCCAGAAGACCTCCATCGGCGAGAAATAGTGAAGCTTCCCCATCTCTGGGGGAAAGCACCACTGCACCAGCAGGCGGATTGCATAGGGCACAAGGAAATACGCCAGTGGATAGAGCACCGTTGTCGCGGCAATCATCCACCAGAGCATGCGGCGCAGGGCCTCGATATGCTCAATGAGCGTGTTTTCCTTGCCGTTGTCCATAATGTCACTGCAGGATGACCAGATTGCGATTGGAGACGGCAGCCAGACCAGCAGCTCCAGAGGCGACCACAGGACGGAACTGGCTTGAGACATTGGTTTCAAAGGCGAACTTGCCTGTCACCTTACCGTTGGAATCCAGCTCATAGAGGAAGCCGTCGCGGCAGACGGTGTAGAGCTTGCCGTTATGTTCAGCCAAACCGCCAAGCCCCGAGGGTAGCTCCGTGCTCCACGCCACCTTCATTCCCTGCCCTACGCGCACCACAGTACCGTTCTCAACGGCCACGGCGAAGCCATTGCCGCAAGAGGCCAGCTTCACGGGCACGCCGCCAAGCGGAATCGGGCTGATTTCGGGGGTCTGCTGCCTGTCCAGCGAGGTCATCACGTGGACGGCATTGTCCTCGCGTCCGCAGATGAAGACAGGCTTGCCGTCGCCGTTGATGTCGCAGACGATGGTGTCATAGTTCCAGGCACCGTTTGTACGCTGGAAGAGCAGCTTGCCCTCTGCGTTGATCATCTGGTGATAGTAATAGCCAGCGCCCAACATGATTTCATCGATGCCATCGCCATCGCAGTCTGCGGCGGCCCCGCTGATCATGTTGTGGTAGCACTTGAACGCCCAGAGCTTCTTGCCCGTCAGGTCGTAGGCGACCGCCATCCAGCCCGTGGAGCCGACCACGAAACCAGACTCGCCCTTCGCATCCTTCTCCGCGCGTTTGAAGGGGAAGATGGTGGTGATGCGGCTGTAGATGCTGCTCTGCGTGGCAATCTGTTTGCCTGTCCCGTCATAAAGGCACCAATGGCTTTCGGGGTTCTTCACGTTGTTCAGGTCATAGCCGACCACCCAGAACTCCTGCCCCTTTGCGTCGATGATGGGGCAGACGACCGTTGCCGCACCCTCGCTGCTGACACTCCACGCCACCGTGCCATCTGGACGCACCACGCTGAAATTGCCAGCGATGTCCCCGACGCCGAAGCCACTCTTGCCGGCGGCGAAGGCCACGATTTCATTCTCCCACTGGATTTGATGCTTGACAAAGAGCTCCTCCGCCTCGCGTAGAGCGCACGGGGCAAAGGCAACAACCTCCCCTTTTGCCTCCCTGGGCAGCTCCACCACCTCGTCAAGGGCGATGTCCGTCGGTTCGGCAAAGCCCTTCTTCCAGGCGCCAATCTGCACAGAGCGCACGCCGAAGCCAATGACGCCATTCGGGCCCACGAAGAGCTGTTCGCCGTCAAAGGCGATGCCATTGCCTTGATAGGGGCCCATAAGCACCAGCTGACCAGCCGCTGTCCACGCGCCGTCCGCCAGTTTACGCAGCTCTGCGCCAGCTTCGTGATTGAAGAAATGCGCGTTCCGCAGAACATCGCCAGAGTGCATGTCTGCACGTTGGCGGGAAAGCACCACGCGAACAACGGGGTCTGCATAGCAGTAGTCGTAATAGGCGCTGTTTTTGCCGGAGCTTGTCGGCTGGTCCTGGCTGGACAGCTCCAGCTCCGCGTCGCCACCATGGATGAAGAACTCCGTTGGCGAGGGGGTCTTCGGGAAGCCAGCGGGGTCGTAGATGTTGGCGCGCAGCTGGTCGATGGGCGTCGTGTCCGCCAACTGGTGGAACGAGATGGTCTGCGGATTCTCCCGCTTCATCTCTCCGAGGCTGCGCCAGCGGTATTCGGCAAGGAACTCCCCTGGCTCCCGCGCCTTAAGCTCGTCGATAATCCAGAAATCCCGTTTGGCGTTCCAGACGATGGTTCGCGTCCAGTCCGATGGTCCGTACTCTTCGGCGGTCACGCGCGTGACGGCGAAGCGCTTCGAGGGTGTCATCGCCTGTGCGCGGACTTGTCCCAGTGCGCCGCGGGCGGTGCCGTCGGGTCGGATGTGCTTTCCGTTCACGCTCAGGGAGAGGGTGTTGTGCTCCTCTGGACCATACAGGATGTAGTGGCCTTCGGTGAGCCAGACATTGCGCCCGCGACCATAGCGGAGAATGGCGTTCAAATCGCAGTGGCCGTGCGGAGAGCGGTTAAGCCCCGAGGTCAAGAGGAAGTCGCCGTCGCCCTCCCAGCCGCTGCGGAAATAGGCCTTGTCCAGTATGGGGAAATCGTATTTGGGGGCCTTCCTCTGCTCCAGGCGGAAATCGTCCATCGGGAAGACCAGCAGGCCGTTGTAGTGGTCGCTGATGGGATACTCCTTGGTGAGGTCAATCCCGAACTCCTCGATTCTCTCCTTGTAAGCAGATGAAATCATGCGCTTTCCAATCAGGCTGAGGATGGCCTTGGAGTCGGGATCGTCGAAGATATCGACGGCGTAGCCGAGAATCTCCGTGGAGCCACCCGTCCCCATCGCCCCTGAATCACCGTAGCCTGGTGTGCGCATGGTCTGCGCCCACTGCGCCTTTGTATAGACGAAGTAGTCCTGCATGGCAGGCTTGCGGAAGAAGGCAAGGTCATACTTGCCCGAGGCCAGCGCAAAATTGATGAAGATGCTGGTGCAGAGGTGATGGTAGCCAGGTGCGTCCTCTGGTCCGATGGAGTGTGGCTCCACGCCAATCATCGCGTTCTCGGCGGCGGCCATCCAGTAGCGGGCTGGCTCGAAGTTGTAGCGGTGCAGGAGATATTCGCCAGAGAAGTAGCTGGTGCGCGAGGCGAAAATCGGATGGTTCGTGTAGTAGGTGACAATCCCCTTGTCGTAGTTCGCGTTCACGCCCGACATCTCCCAGTAGTTCATCGTGTCCTCGCCAATCTTGAGTGTCAAGCGCGCCGCACGGGCACGGTCCTCCGCCGTGAAAAGGGGCGAATCCTCCATCCCCGCAAACTGCCAGACGGCGTTGTGCCACGAGAAGGTTGGCGGGCGGTCCGAAGTGTCCTTGAGCGTCCCGTAGAGCTCCTCGTACATCTTGAGCATCTCCGAGTAGATGTGCACGGCGGATTCGTCCCCCGTCCGCAGGAAATGGAGGTAGGGTAGCTTAAGGTTGTTGACGGCATACGTGCGTGGCAGCCACGCCTTTCCGTCCGTGAAAAGGTCGTAGAGCCGCTTAATCCACGTCTCACGGACGTTGTCCGAAACTGGCTTCGCAGGGAAATCGGCGCACTGGATGAAGAAGGATAGCTGCTTCGGGTCCTTAAACTTCGCCGTCAGGGCGTCTGCCGCTTCCAGCACCGCCTCCTCCGTGGCGCCACCCAGGAAGACCGCGCCTGTCTTCCAGTCGTAGAGTTCGGGCAACACGCGCGTCTCCGCACCCTTTTGCACGGAAAGGATGCGCAAGGTGGCAAGCAGCCGCCTGCCAATCATGCTTCCGTTTCCCTTGCCAACGACAATCAAGGGTCGCCCCTCGGCGCGAGCCGCAGCGGTTTCCATAATGGGGAAGGTTATACTCCAGGCGGCTGCCAGCGTCTGCTGCACCGCCGTTTCGAGCCCCTTGTTTGCCAGCTCGCCTGCTTCAATCTTCACGATGGCCCCGCGTTCCAGGTTCAGTACCCTCTGCGGCTCCCATGCCTTGAAATCAGCTGGGAATGGAACGGATTTCACTCTTTTCAACGGCGCTGCAATTGTGTTCATCATGGCAAAAAGAAAGAAGATTAGGAAAAAACTTGGATGAGGTTTCATAAATGTATGTAGTTGGCTGTTTTTTCATTTATTACAAACACGATGTCTATGGTCTTTGGAATAATGTAACATTGATTTGAGTTTTGTCCAAGAATAAAAGGGATAAATAGGGATAAAAGGGATGGAAGGGATAAAAGCAATCAAATGAGGGGCTTCTTGGCAAAAATGCACCGTTCCACACAAAAAAGTGTGATTGCGATTGGAAAAGTGAAACAGATTTGGTATAATATTGTAAATAGGATTGTGTCATCAACACGCCCTGTCCCTCTTGATAGATGACGACAGGCGACCAGCAATAACCTCGCAAAAATCCAGACTACCATCATGAAAGCCTTCTCGGCAATAGTTCTCCAGACCATACGCTCCGCCATCCGAGCTAAAGTTTTCCACGTGCTTTTCGCGCTCATCATCCTTGCGGTCTTTCTTCTTCCTGTAACGGTATCGGGAGACGGTACGGCGAAGGGCCTCGTCCAGATTTCCATCACCTATTCGCTGGGCGTAGTGGTGGCGCTCATCTCGACGACCACGTTGTGGCTCTCCTGCTCGCAACTCTCGCGTGAAATCGAGACCTACAACATCCACCTGGTGGTGGCCAAGCCCTGCCCCAAATGGAAACTCTGGTTGGGCAAGTGGTTCGGCATCTTCATCATGCACACGCTGATTCTGCTCGTCTCCGCCACGCTAATCTTCGCCCTCATCCAGTACCGCGTTTACCGCGACACCGCTAAAGGGCGCTTCTCCAAGCAGGAGATTGAGCAGCTGAACAAGGAGACCCGCGTGGGACGCCGCTCCTTCCGCCCCGACCCGACCAAATTCGACGAGGCCGTCGAGCGCGAGTACGCCCGCAAGAAGGCGGAAGGCACCCTCACAGGCAACGAAGAGAGCGACAAGGCGGAAATCCGTCGCCAGCTCGTCGCCAAGGAGGGCGAAGTCGCTCCAGGTACCGCAAAGACCTGGGTATTCAAAGGCGTCACAGGCAAAGGGGAACTTTACCTCCGCTACCGAATCTACTCTGGCTCCACCTCGGCGATGGATCAGAAGACCATGCCTGGACTCTGGGGGGTGCGCGCGCCAGATGCACCGCCGACCGTGGCCGACCCATTCGTCTATATGCTGACCAGCTCCATGGGCGGCACCTTCCAGGAGGTGCGCATCAACAACGAAGCCATCGACAAGGTCAACGGCAACACCGTCTCCATCCGCTACGTCAACCCGCCCAAGGAGGCGGAGGAGTGGCAGGGCGTTGAGGGAGCTTCTGCCATGTTCCAGCTCAAGGACGGCCCCATCCTCATGGTGGCGGTCTCCTCCTTCCTGGAGAACTACTGCCGCGCCATGCTGCTGGCCATCTTTCAGATTGCCTTCCTGGCAGCCCTGGGGTGCGCGGTCAGCGCCGCCTTCTCCACGCCAGTCGCCGCCTTCGTCGCCGTCACCTACCTGCTCATCGGCCTGGCCGTCCGCCCCGCCATTGACGCACCTCTGCAGAACGACGACGGCTCCTACCGCTACAAGGGCTTCCATGACAAGGCTGCCCATTACCTGGCGATTGGCGTCGGGCAGATCGTGGTCTCCGTCGATGACCTGGACGCCACCTCGGCATTGGCAAACGGCCGCCTGGTGGAAAACAGCCGTCTCCTCTACTCCTTCTTCACCTTGCTGCTCCTCCGCACAGGGTTGATTTCCGCCGTCGGTCTCTGGATCATCTACAAGCGTGAACTGGGAGCCGTCATCAGGAGATAAGGTGTTTGATTCCTCCTACCTTGTCACGATTTCATCCATAACACATAAAAGTCGCAATGAAAAAGACACCCATTCAATTTCTATGCTTCTTTGCAGCCCTGGTCGTGCTGGCGTTTGCGCTGTCGATTCTGCAGGGACGCATGAACGCCATACGCTACAATGACAAGCTGACGGACGTGGACCCGCTGGAGAACGCACCACCCCTGGTGGCCTTCACCAGTGTCGCGCTGGGCGGATTCCGCGGCCTGGCCGCCGACCTGCTCTGGCTCCGTTCCAGCGCCATGCAGGACGAAGGCAAGTACTATGAAATGGTGCAGCTTGCCGACTGGATCATCAAGCTCCAGCCGCGCAACACCTCCTCCCATGCCTTCCTGGCGTGGAACATGGCGTACAACGTCTCCGTCACCTTCACGAGCTTCGAAGACCGCTGGCGCTGGGTCAAGCGCGGCATTGAGCTCATCCGTGACGAAGGGCTGGCCCTGAACCCAGGCGACCCCGAGCTCTTCCGCCAACTTGGCTGGATCTACCAGCACAAGATGGGCAAGGACCTCGATGATGCCAACCGCTACTACAAGACGGAGTTTGCCAAGGAAATGATCCGTCTTTTCGCCGACTACTATGGACGCTGGGACGAGCTCATCAACGCCCCTACCAACGAGGAGAAGCTCCGTGCCGCCCTAAATGGCAGCAACGAGTTCTGGCGCATCATCAACAAATACAACTACCCCAACTTCGCGGCCTTCGAGCAGCGCTTCCGCGAACTGGCCGTCATTCCGCCCGATGTAAAGAAAGAACTGGATGAACTCGGCATCGCCGACACTGTTGAAATCTGCCTGCGCTACCGCTGGATGACCCAGAAATACCGTCTCGACCCAGCCTATCTGAAAAAACTCAACGAAACCTTCGGCGAACTGGACTACCGCCTTCCCGAAGCACACGCCATCTACTGGGCGGAAAAGGGTCGCGAGCAATGGACAGCTGACAAGGACAAGTTCAAGAAGCTTTCCTGCGACCGCATGATCTTCCAGTCACTGGCTGCCGCCTTTGGAACTGGACGCCTGGTTTACCTGAAGAAGCTGGAACACCTGGAGATGACCCCCAACATAAAAATCGTCGATGCAGTCAACCGCGCCTACCAGGAGGCCTGGGAGCAGCACGGTGAAAACACCGTCGGCGGCGCCTACGGCAACTTCCTCGTCGATGCAGTCGTCACGCTCTACAAATTCGGCGAGAAGAAAAAGGCGGAAGAGTACCGCAAAATCGGCGCATCCTACAAGCGCTACGGTGACCGCTTCACCAAATATCCGCTGGATGAATTCGTACTGAAGGAACTGGCCGAAGACATGAAGGTGGCCTCCTACCCCGTCGCCCAGGGCACTGTGCAGAGTTATCTGATGAACTCCTACTACCAGAGCGCCATCGGTGAAGAAGAGGTTGCGGGCAACTACGCCCTCATCGCCAAGCAACTCTACGACCGCTACCAGAAGTTCGTCGAAGGCACCGAAAAGCGTCGCGCCCTGCCCAGCTGGAAGCAGATGGCCAAAACCAGCCTTGAAATCACCAAGCAGCGCATCCCACCCGTGCTTGCCAAGGAGCTTGAGGCAAAACGCCCCAAGGACGGCGAGGTCTTCATCCCCGAAGCCAAGGATATCGAGGCCCCCGAGGTCAAGTAGTGGTTAGAGGCTAGGGATTAGGGGCTAGGGATTAGGGGCTAGGGATTAGGGCTTATTTTACACGTCCAATACGCTTTGGGCTAGGAGCTAGGGATTAGGAGCTAGGGATTAGGGTGGAGGAGTAATATGGCTGTACTACCACATACTAATCCCTCCCCCCTCGTCCCTAACCCCTTTTTATTATGAAAATCTTCGACACCCACACCCACGTATTCCCAGATAAGATCGCACACCAGGCGGTTGCTCACCTGCGGGAGCTTGCCAATGGCATCCCAGCCTTTACCGATGGCACGGCGGGTGATTTGGCGCAGAAGACAGCACAGGTAGGCTACAGTGGCTGGATGAACTGCCCTGTGGTAACCCGTCCAGGTCAGGCGAAGTCAGTGAACGCCTGGGCTGCCGCCCTCAATCATTGGCCGCACCTTTCACTTGGCGGCCTCCATCCCGATGACGATGATAAAATCGGGCTGCTTACACACATTCAGGAACTGGGATTGCACGGCGTGAAACTGCACCCTGAGTATCAGGAGTTTCAGCTGGACGATGCACGCATGGAGCCTGTATGGAACTACTGCGAAATACACGAGCTGCCCGTTCTCATCCACGCAGGCGAGGACATCGGCTTCAAACCACCTTATCATTCGAATCCAAAGGCTTTCGTGGAGCTTGCCAGACGCCACCCTGCCCTGACGATTGTCGCCGCTCATTCAGGCGGCTGGAAGCTCTGGGACGAGGTAGAAGAGTTCTTCCCTACAGGCGCGAACCTCTTCATTGACACCTCCTTCTCCCTCCCGTTTATGAAAGACCACGGCCAAATGGCGCGCGTCATCCGCAAAGTCGGCCTAAAAAATGTGCTTTTCGGCACGGATTCCCCCTGGCAGGAGCTGTCCGAGGCCATCCACGACATTGCCACCTGTGGTCTGACGGACGATGAATTGCAGGATATCTTCTGGAACAACGCCAGACGCGTCTGGAAGCACTGCCCAGAGCTGCAGGCATAATATGGACACGCAAGAACGCAACGCTTGGCTCTCCCTCGACGAAGAGGCCCTGGCAAAACAGTGCCGTATCGACACCTGCCGCGGCACAGGTCCTGGAGGGCAGAAGCGCAACAAAACCTCCTCCATGGTCAGGCTACTGCATTTGCCAAGCGGCATCCTCTCGGAAAATGACGAAACGCGTTCGCAGCACCTGAACCGCATCTACGCCATCCGCAATCTGCGCATGAAACTAGCGCTAGGCGTGCGCCTGCCCGCTGAAAACGGCCCCATTGGCGAGCCACCAGGTGTAAACTCCGACCGCTATGCCCTCTGGCTGGCACGCATTTTAGATGCCCTTGAAGCCGTGGAATACCGCCTCTCCGATGCCGCCCCCGTCACTGGTCTCGGCACAGGAAAACTCGTCAAGGAGCTCGCCAAAAACCCTGCGGTCTGGCAATTCGTCAACTCACGCCGCACCGCCTTCGAGCTGCCACTCCTGAAAACGCCACGTTAGCGCTGCGCTTTTCAAGCACCAACCTATTCAAATCTGACGATGGTATAGATTTTCAGGAGTTTCTTAGGGAGAACAAAACTGATTTGGTTATCGTGATTTCGGGTAAGGTGCAATGGGATTCTTCCCTCGAAATCGGGCGAAACAGCGTATGCAGATGTCACTCCACCGATGCTAAGCGTAAAATGAATATCGTCGGTCATCGGGGGGAAGGCATTATTGGGGGCAGAAGAGACGTTTTGTGCGACTTCTGAATTCCCTGTTCCCAGGCCATTCAGCAGATGCAGAAAAATGGTTTTATCCTGTTGATACAACGTAAGAAAAACCTTCTCATTGGCATCTGTCAGAACGAGCTTGATAGCATCCCCCAAAACAGACCGCAGCAGGGCATGGTAAACCGCAGCCGCTGATGCGTCATATTCGAAAATCTTTGTAATATTATCAGTAAATGCTTCATAATAAAGACGTTGAGATAGCGTTATCGGCAGATAGACAAATGTTCCCCGACCATGCGACTGTCTATACAGCAGAGGCTTCAGGGAGCCATCGTTCTCCTGCATATTCCACCTCGTGTCTGCTGAATTACGTTTCTTGTCAGCGGGGTGATTACAGGCTATGGGCTTGCTGAAGGTGAACGTCTCCCCATCTACGACCGCGCCTGTGGCGGTCGTTTGGTTTGCCCTCCCCGCGACGAGGCTGAAGCCGAATATATCCGCCAACGGCCAGGTTTTCCTGATGCGGCCCCATTGGTCCCGCGTTGCCGTCTTGGATTCCAGCAGCACTATTCCTCCGTTGGCGGCAAAACGACGGATATGCTCCAATTGTTCGTCGGAAAGACAAGAAGCCATGCCCAAATACAGCACCTTGAACGGGCGCATCTTTTCAGGGTTCCCCAACGTATCCTCTCCAATAACCTGATAGGGGATATGCAACTCCTCCAAAGTCTGCGCACAGCCAATAAGGGCGTTTGCAGGGGAAAAATCATCCTCCCAATTTCGAGTTTGAGCCGATAAAAGCAAGGCAACCTGGGCGATTGGAACAGCCCGCGTGATGTTCATGTTTTCTCTGGACGCATCGAATCGTAAGAAGTCAGGCGCATTTTCTGGCTTGGAATCCGTACCGTTGGAAAAGAAAACAGGCAGTTGTGCATTCATGTTACAGATGGCATAGCCAAAATAGGAGGTAAACCAATTACGAGTATATAGCCAGGTGAAAATGGGAGTGCCGTTATTATAACGGAAGAAATTGAAGAGTTTCTGTCCAGGGACAAACATTCGTGCCGTCAAAAGGGGATCTGAGGCGAGGGCCTCATGCCCGAACATGCTGGCAAGCTGCCCGATGCTGGTCATATCCGTGTTCCAATGGCGAGGACCTGACTGAGAAACAAGGTTTCTGAGCACACCATAACTGAACAGAGCCAGATGCGGGTTTATCTTCCGCATTTCCGCAATAAGTTTACCCTTGACTTTTCGGTTATGCTCCAGTTTCCAGGCCGTCCAAACTCGGGTAATGTCACGCTGAAAATTGTGTTGCCATTTATCGGATTCATCAACTGGGATTTGCCACCCTGTCTCTTCCGTGAAAAGGCGTCGGCAATGCTCACAGGAGCACGCATGGGAAAAAGGCCCCAACTCATCAATCTGCAATCCATCCACGCCGCAACGCACGATATTGGAAAGATATTCCGTGTACTTATCGAGGAACTGGGGATTGAAGGCGCATAATTGCACTCCTGGCAACTGCGTACTTATCGAACGATTGACCTCGCCAACGCGTTCCGCAAGTCTTCTGAACCCCGCATCGACATTCCAAAGCAAGGTCGTGTCATGGTGTTCGATAACCTTTAGTCCATGCCGATGGGCGGCCTCGCAGAGAGTGCGGATGTAATCGAATACGCGCTCATTGCTGTTCGGATACGTGTGCCTTGAATGCAAGCCGCTTAACATAATGGTATTACGGCCCTTTTGGACAGTCTCCTCCATGAATCGTTCCATCGCTTCGGGAGAAGCTAGTTCATTCAGCGAAGCTGGATTATTGCCAGCTTTCACGAACTTAATCTTGAAAAGCCATTGATTGGCGGGGTCTGAATAATCCAATCCCGTAACATGCCCTTGATAATCTTTAAGAGGAGCCGCTGTTTCCTGCCCTGGCATAGGGAGTTCCATTACCGAAACGCTTGGAGAGAAACTCAACGCACGGGGGAGATACTCCTCGTTGCGAAACAACACCGACGGTTCAAATCCATCGACACACCAGAAACCACGCCTGCACTGGTAATCCTCCCGATTGGAAAGAAGAAACTGGTCGCCGATGCAGGAAAGGATAAAATTGCCTTTGAATGTGATATCGACATTGCCATCGTCAACCCACAGTGGAAGCGTGGCTGTCAGCATTTTTCCCTTGTCTAATGAGAGCCCATTAAAAAGCTGCTGTTCATTGATTGAGCAGCTAAAACGATTGTTCATCCCATCGGGATTTCCAGCTCCAATGGTGATAAGATGCAAGCCGTCCTTCAGACCAGAGAGTCGATAGATTCCATCTTTGCCCGACAGATGCGAATAATAGACGCCTGGCGTTGTGGTCATCGTAACAAGTTTGCCAGCTGAAACCCAACCATAGCCTTTTTCGGGCAGAAAAGAGGCTCCATCGGCGGCGAGGAATCCCTCGCCATGCTTTTCAGAGCCAAAGCTAAGCAGTCGTGTGGGTCTCAAGGCTTCATTGTAGCGGAAATCGGTCAAGGCATGGTCATTGTCAAAATTCTCCATTCCACCAAGTTTGATTCTCAGTTTGGCGGCGGTCATTCCACCAAACCAACCCAGACGGTTTGCAAAATCAATTTGTAGCCCGTTCCCATTCTCCTGGATAAGGGCAAGCCCTCTGATAGCGCCAGAATCAGACATGTTGCAAAAATCTCCAGCCCCAATCGGATGGCAATCAAAGGTTAATTCATGTTCTTGGGTTTTCAATGCTAAAAAACGCCAGGCGACCTTGGGAAGCGGATTGCCTTCAGAAAGGACGCCCTCCGATTTTACCCTGGCCCGTGAACTGTGAATGTAGCCAGCATAACTGGCCGATGAACCAATCAGACTCTTGGGCACAAAAAATGATAATTGAGGTGGATTCGCCTGGGTCAGACGATACGCTGGAACTTCTGTCTTGGTCGTGATTTCGACAGAACTGCCGTCAGCAGCCACCTCGATTTCCATTCTAAACCGATAATCGTCTTCGGTGCACCAGGCATTATAGACGCGACGGCCATCGGGCAGCACCAAGTCTGAAAAGGCTATCGGCTTGCCAGCATTCTTAGCGGCGAGCAGCCCTGTCTGGATATCCCCCACTACCGTCTGCTCCCCCAGCATGACACGGCAATTCACCCCATCTGGACGAATGCTCAATTGACTGGCTCCATAGACAAAGCAGGAGAATAACATAAACAGGATCAAACTCTTTTGCATCATAATGCATCCAAAAACGAAAGGAACTACAAACGTTGCACAACAGATACAAACTGACTTTTAGTGTTTAACCGCTCCCGCTCTCACCTCGTTGTCGGGTGCTGGCGGGGGAACGGTCAGCATGCCAGCAGCGATACGCTGGCGCAGCACCTCATAGAGGACGATGGTGGTGGCGGTGGCAACGTTGAGCGAATCCGCCGCCCCCATCATGGGCAGGCGCACCTTGATGTCCGCCTGGTTCATCCACAGTTCGCTCAGCCCAAACTGCTCGGCCCCGACGGCCAGCGCAACGGGTTGCGTCAAATCTACCTCAGTCAGCATCTTGTCGGCATGGGGTGTCGTGGCGACGATGGCCACCCCCTTCTTGCGCAACCATGCCAGAGCCTCCTGCGAACTCGCCTCGGCGATGGGCATGCTGAAAAGCACGCCCGTGCTGGCACGCACGACATTGGGGTTCCACAGGTCAGTGCGCGGATCGCAGAGAATCAGCGCATCCGTGCCAGCGGCATCCGCCGAGCGCAACATGGTACCTAGATTGCCTGGCTTCTCAATCTGCTCGGCAACGAGATAAAAGGCAGGCGTCTCGCGCTGCGGAATGTCCGCCAAGGTCAGATGGCGTTGAGGCCCGATGCCCAGCAGCCCTTCTGGGCGGTCGCGATAGGTGATTTTGACAAAAGGTTCTGGCGAGACCTGGAAGAGCCGCGCCCCATGTTCATGCAATGCCGCCAACAGCTTCTCCTCGTTCTCCCCCTGGTAGAGTTCGGGGCAGTAATAAACATCGGTGATGGTAAAGTTGGCGGCCAGCGCCCGCGTCAGGGCACGATACCCCTCCAGAAGAACCACCTGGTCTTTGTCTCGGTCATGTCGATCGCGCCATTTGACAACCTGCTTCAAGCGCGGATTCTGTAGGCTAGTAATAATCATAGTCGTAAGCAATAATGGCTCATGCCTTGCCATATCGCCGCTGGCGCTGTGAGAAGGCTTCCAGCGCGCCAACAAAGTCTGACTCGGCAAAATCAGGCCAGAGTGTGTCAATAAAAAGAAACTCCGCATAGGAGCACTGCCAGAGGAGAAAGTTGCTGAGGCGCTGCTCTCCCGCCGTACGCATAATGAGGTCGGGATCGGGCATCTCTGCCGTCTGGAGTGCAGATGCGAAAACCTCCTCGGTGATGGCAGAGGGTTCAAGTGTCCCCTCCTTGACCTGCTGCGCGAGTTTGGCAGCGGCACCGACGATTTCGCTTCTTCCACCATAGCTGAGCGCCAACGTCAGATTGTAGTCGGAAAAGTGTTCAGTAGCCTGTATGAAGCTCTGCAACTTCCGCCGTGCGGGCCATGGAAGACGTTCAATCTCCCCTATCACACGCAAACGGATGCGGTTCTGAATGAGTTCCTGCCCCTTCTTCTCCAAGAAGTCAAACAGCAAGTTCATCAAAGCCGTGACCTCCGTCACCGACCGTTTCCAATTTTCGGTTGAAAAGGCGTATAACGTCAAGTACCTCACATCGTACTTGCGACAACAATCCAATACACGTATGACGGCCTCCGCACCCGCCTTGTGGCCTTCTGTGCGAGGCAGTCCCCTCTGCGTGGCCCAGCGACCGTTGCCGTCCATGATAATCGCAATGTGCTTAGGTTGTGTTGAGTATAACTGTGGCATATATCGTATTTCTTTCAGTGGGACATAGGGGTGGCGACGGCGGCCACGCCGTCGGAAAAACCTGCCACCCCCCAAGTCATTGCTCCACCACAACGTCGTCCGTTGTCCCCCGTCCGTCGTCCCAAGTCCGATATTTTTGTCATTTCCCCTTGCTTTCACAGAAAACACCATTAAACTAATATAATTTGGATTTATTTCAAGTCCATTACCCTGAAATGAAAATACCACGGAGCATCCTAGATGAAAGAACGCCTGAAAACCGCCATTCCCCTTATTCTCCTTGTTGTCCTGGCATTTGCCTTGCCAGGCATTTACGGTAACATCTTCTTCCTGCTGTTAGCATTTGGGATGCTTGCCTGCGGATGCCACGAGGCATACACCATGGTTGATATCACCCTGAAACGCCCGCTTCAGATCTGCAGCACTATCTTTGCGGCGCTTCTGCTGCTTCTTGCCATGTTCCAGCATCAAATCCCCTTCACCCCTGTCGCCATGGCGGCAACATCGCTCTACATTCTTGCTAATTTTGCCATTCTTTTCCGCCACAAACCAAACCAGGAAAACCTCCTCTCCACCTTCGCCAGCATGGGCATCTTCCTATATCTTGTCTGGTCACTTCTCTGCATTGCACGCCTTTTCTACCTTAACGGCACCCACGGACGGCTTCTCCTGCTCTATATGATTGCCACCACCAAGATGGCCGATGTCGGCGCCTACATCATCGGCTCCTCGACCGCCAAAATGCCTGGCGGAAACCACAAGCTCGCCCCGACGCTCAGCCCCAAGAAAAGTTGGGAAGGGCTTTTCGGCGGCACCCTCTTCTCCGTGGCAACCGCCCTGCTTCTGCTGCTCATCCCCGCCATGACGCGCCTCAGTGGCATCAAGCTCTTCTCCTTCGGCAGCGCCCTGCTTTTCGGCATCATCGCATCCGTAGCGGGACTGCTTGGCGACCTGGCGGAATCCGCACTGAAACGGGCTGCCAACCTGAAGGACTCTGGCAGAATCCCTGGCATCGGCGGCATCCTGGATGTTCTGGACAGCCTAATCCCAGTCGCCCCGCTCTTCTTGGCTTACGTACTTCTAAAGCTCAGCTAAACAATTATCAATTAGCATAATGCTAATTGATAATTGATAATTGATAATTGCTTGATCAGCTCCCTTTACATACACGTTCCCTATTGCCGTGCCAAGTGTGACTACTGCGCCTTCTACTCAGTGCCTGGGTCATGCATTGAGACTCGTCGTCCCTATATTGCACGGCTTACCGAGGAGCTGACCTCTGGGGCTACACAGTGTGCTCCACTTGAAAGCATATTCGTGGGCGGCGGCACCCCTTCCCTACTCTCCATCGACGAATGGCATAAGCTTGGCGATGCCATCCACTCGCATTACCAGCTCTCCTCTGGCTATGAATGGACGATGGAGGCAAATCCAGAAAGCCTCACTCCCGAGCTGGTCGAGTGCTGGGCCTCGCTTGGTGTCAATCGAATCAGCCTGGGCATTCAGGCCTTCCAACCAGAACTTCGCTCCATTATTGGACGCAGAGGAGATTTGGACAGGCTTAGAGAGATCATTACGGCCATACGTCAAAATGGCATCAGGCGGCTTAATCTCGACTTGATCTTCAACATCCCAGGGCAGACCCTTGCCCAATGGCATGATACCTTAATGCAGGCCCTAAGTTACGCCCCCACCCATATCTCCGCGTATGCTCTGACATTGGAGGAGGGAACACGCCTCGCAAAAAAACTGCCGCCACTTGATGACGAGGATTTCCTTGCTTTCTGGAATGAAACGGACAAGTTGCTCGCCACGGCAAACATCCATCGTTACGAAATCTCCAATTTCAGCCTCCCTGGAGAGCAATGCAAACACAACAATGTCATCTGGCACGGTGGCACCTATCTAGGTTGCGGCCCAGCAGCCGCCTCCTTCGACGGCTCTCTTCGCTGGACAAATCTCCCCTCCATCGACCAATGGCTTGCACATCAACCGCCAGAAAAAGATCTTCTGCCACCTGATGAACGTGCCGCGGAAATCCTCGCCCTTGGCTTCAGAACCCTGGCAGGTTGGGAATGGAATGAGTTTACTGTGGTAACTGGATTCGATGCACTGGCACTGCGTGGAACTGCCTTGAAAAAACTTGAAAACATGGGGCTTGTACGCTTAACTGACCATGGAGCAACCCCCACCCCCAAAGGGGTGCTCTTCAACGACAACCTGGCAATGGAATTGATATAAAAAAGCCCGTACTCGAAGTACGGGCTTTCATTGTCAGGTGCAGAATACCTGCTTACCAGATTACCTGGTTGGTGGTGGAGTTGAGCCAGTAGCCAGTGCCATAGAAAAATCTGCAGCCGTCTCGTCCCTAGACCAATCAAGCATCAAATCCTTCTCACTTTTGGGAACTTTGACATACATGTTGTAGGTTTCAGAATCTTCAATAATACCGTGGTTATCCCACTTGAGAGCGTCATCACGAGAATCATCCACGAACCGAGCCATATATGTTGGGCTAGCAAAAGCGGGCGTGTCGCATTCTACAGACACGTATGCCATCATGGCACCGTTCTTCATGCCAAACTAGAGTTCTAGACCATCTCCACACGCCTACTCGTAGTCCGTCCATATGCCAACATTGAAAACATGGGGCTGGGATTTCTGGCAGCCGTTGAATAGTTATTCATTATTTTGGGAGAATTGATGGTTAATTAATCCACGGTTGGAAGTGGATGCGGTTCTGGTGCTTGCGCAGGAAATCCTCGGTGGCGCGGCGGGTGTTGATACGCGTGACGGACAGCTGGGCATCGGGGGATTCAATAAACTGCTTCAGGAGAGGAAGATTGCCCGACCCTGCGGCGGTGTGGCTGTTGAAGGCGACACGGTAGCGTCGGGCAGGGACGGGAGGCTCGCCGTTGATTGACACCAGGGTCATTTTGCCGCCATTGTTCTTGAACAGGAGATTCCACGGACCTGAATAACGGTAGGGGTTGTTGCGGAGGGCCCACTGCTCCTCCATCAGTTGCTCCAACTGCTCGGGGGTGAAAAGCGCGCTGACAATCTTGTTCTCGTATGGGATGAGCTCGAAAAGGTGCTGCTGGCGAATCTCACCAGCAGGGAGCGGCTTGTCCGTCAGGCGGCTGTGGAAGGCGGCGTTGGCGCCGACGGCCTCGGCGATGGCCTGAGCGATGAGGTCGCTTGTCTGGCAGGAAACGCCAGGACGCCCCTTCGCCGTGATCTCCTTCTCCAGCACGATGCCCAATGGCTTCTCGTTGAACTCCTTGAGCTGCTGGAAAAACGGAGCTAGCTCCTTGGACAGCTCCTCGTCCTCGGGAAGATCAGGCGTGACTGCCTTCAGCGACGACTGGATATCGACGACCGAGTGTGTCTCCGTGTCAACCGTCAGTTTGACGACCGTGAGATACTGTGCCTGGGCGCCAGGCTGGACATACCAGCTCTTCAAGCCGACCTTCTGTCCAGGAAAAGTACGATGGGTGTGGGCGCCGAGAATCAGGTCGATTTCGGGAAACTCTGCCGCAATCTCATGCACTTCATTGACGCCGCGCTTGTCAGGGGATTCCATCCATCCCTGGTGGATGGCGAGGATGATGGCATCGGGCTTCTGTGCGCAGACATCGGGCAAAAGCCGCGCCACCGCCCCATGCGCCTTCTCGCAACGAAACTGTTCAGCCGTCTTTCCGACGAGCCAGTTACGGAAAAAGGAGGCCTGCATCCCAATGACCGCCAGACGCGCACCATTCACATCGAAGAGCCTCCAGGCTGGCGGACGCGCCTGCCCAGGCAACTGGAAATTGGCACAGAGCAACTTATCGCCGACCGACTTGCAGAAGCCGATGTAGGCGCTATAGCCATAGTCCAGCTCGTGGTTTCCAGGTACCCAGACATCATACGGCAGCACTTGAATTGGACGCATCGCCGCCTCGCCCTGCGTGATGGTCGCCATCAGGCTCCCCTGCACCACATCACCGCAATCAACCAGAAGTGTCTGGTTTGGACGATATTCGCGGCGGATAAGCGTGGCAAGGCGCAGCCACTGGTTCATCTCCGCGTGTGTGTCCGCCGTCTGGAGAATCGTGACCTCCCGCTGGGCGGCAAAAATAGCCAAGGTCAAAAACAGGACAAGCGTACAGTATCTCCGCAAGGAAAACATAATGGCTCCTCTGTTTTGCAAGGGAGTCCTCCTGGTTACAGCGTAGGCAGAAACTCGCCATTCCGCAAGCCTATCAGAAGGCCCTGGCGCAGACCATACGGATTTGGCGTAAAGGATGTGTAGTTCAAGGCATGCATGAGAGCGAGGATGATAATGAGGGCGGATACCGCGACATTGGCCCTGTCCGCTGGCATTCCAGGCACCTGTTTGCGCTCCTCAATCGTCATGGGCCCCAGTTGGTCGATCAGGCGTTCAATCACATCCGCATTCACAGGGATGACATATTCAGGCTTCCTGATGAGATGCCCTGCCGCTAGGGAGCCAACCATAAATGCACTGCCTCCGCTGATGCTCAGAGTAACCCTTTCACCGTCCGAGGACTGTCCGACTTTGATGAAGTTGTCAAAGTTCTTTTCGGCGACAATGAGTGCATTTTTCCGTGCCTGAGGCGCGCTGGGGCCTTCCAGATCGAATCGCTCCCCCCATCGGACAGCCCCAATCTGGAAACTTCTGGATTCAATAAGCAAATTGCCAGCCAGTCCGCATGAAACTTCCGTGCTTCCCCCACCAGGATCCGCGTTGACAAAGAACTTGCCCTTGCCGACAGCACAACTCGCTCCCATAAACGTGCATATCGCCTCCTGCTCACCAGATAGACGATAAGGAACGCGTTTCAGCCCTAGATTCTTCTGGCAATTTTTCAGGAAATCTACGCCATTCCTGGCATCGCGCACCGCGCTGGTGGCGCCGATGACCACCTCACAGGGGGAATACTCCGCCTTCAGCCAGGCAAGCTGCGCGCCAATCGCCTCAATCGTGCGCTGCATGGCCTCTTCTTGAAGACGGCGTTCCGCAATCCCCTGCCCCAGGCGCGTCACCTTGCTGCGCTTGTCAGCAATCTCCGACAAAGGTGCCTCCGACAAAACCACCGTGGTCTTGACAGAGTTGCTACCGATATCCATTGCAGCCTGGTAGAGCATTCGAGAATCCTTTGAAAATTAGGGACAGGAGGGACGGGAGCGACAGGAGCGACAGAGCCAGAGAAGCTGATGCCTTTTCGCTGTCTCTCCCGTCTCTCCCGTCTCTCCCGTCTCTCTCGTCCCTCTTCTCTTATTCCTTGATGGCAATATTGAGTTCGTCGAGCTGCTTGGGGTCAACAGTGCTGGGGGAGTCGGTCATCAGGCAGGTGGCCTTGGCAGTCTTCGGGAAGGCGATGACATCGCGGATGGACTTGGCTCCGCAGAGAAGCATGACAAAGCGGTCAAGGCCGATGGCAAGGCCGCCATGGGGCGGCGCGCCGAAGGAGAAAGCCTCCAGCAAGTGCTCGAAGCGGAGCTTGGCCTCCTCGTCGGAGATGCCCAGCGTGCGGAACATCTTCGCCTGACGCTCGACCTGGTGGATACGGATGGAACCGCCACCCAGCTCAATACCATTCAGTACCACGTCGTATGCCTTTGCGCGAACCTCGCCAGGGGCGGTGTCGAGCTTGGGCACATCCTCGTCCATCGGACTGGTAAAGGGATGGTGGACGGCGACATAGCGCTGCTCCTCCTCGTCCCAGTCGAGGAGCGGGAACTCCACGACCCAGAGGAACTTGAGGAGGGAGGGGTCGGTGACCAAGTTCGCCTTTTCGGCGACGGCCAGACGCAGGCGTCCCATGGATTCACAGGCGATGCGCCACTTGTCGGCAACCATCAGCAAAAGGTCGCCAGGGGCAGCATCCATCGCCTTGAGCACATCGGCCACTTCCTTCTCTGTGAAGTTCTTGGCAGCAGAGCCAGAGACCTTGCCGCCCTCCTCCACCTTGAGCCAGACCATTCCCTTTGCCCCAAAGAGCTTGACGGTGGCGGTGAACTCGTCCAACACCTTGCGGCTGGCAGCCGCCGCATAGCCCTTCGCGTTGATGGCGCGGATGACACCGCCATTGTCGATGGTGCCGCGGAAAACCTGGAAGGTGGTATTGGCGAACTGCGCAGTCAAATCCTGAATCTCCATGCCAAAGCGGAGGTCGGGCTTGTCGATGCCGTACTTGTCCATCGCGACCTGGTAGGTCATGCGCATGAAGGGGGTCTGGACATCGCGCCCCAGCACCTCCTTGACCACCTTCGCAATCATGTTCTCGGTAGTACGGATGACATCGTCCTGGTCAACGAAGCTCATCTCCAGGTCAATCTGGGTGAATTCGGGCTGGCGGTCGGCTCGGAGATCCTCGTCGCGGAAGCAGCGGGCAATTTGGAAATAGCGCTCTAGGCCGCCCACCATCAGAAGCTGCTTGTACTGCTGCGGGGCCTGGGGCAAAGCGTAGAAGGTGCCTGGCTTCACACGGCTGGGCACGAGATAGTCGCGCGCGCCCTCAGGCGTGCTCTTGCTGAGGATAGGCGTCTCGACCTCAATGAAGCCGTTGTCGTCCAGATAGTCGCGGCAGACCTTGGTGATTTTATGACGGAGGCGCAGGTTGTTGATGAGTCCGCTGCGGCGCATGTCGAGATAACGGTACTTGAGCTTGAGATCGTCACTGGCGGCAGGGTCTTCCAGATGGAAGGGCATCGGCTGCGCGGAGTTGAGAATCTCCAACGCGGAGGCCTCAACCTCAATGGCCCCCGTGGCTCGCTTGGCGTTCACCATGTTTTCGGGGCGCGGGCGTACCACGCCCGTCACGGAAAGCACCCACTCCTCGCGGATGGGCTGCGCCTTCGCCGCCACTTCGGGATACTTCTCGGGGTCGATGAATACCTGCGTCACGCCCTCGCGGTCGCGCAGGTCGATGAAAATCATCCCGCCCAGGTTGCGGCTGGCGTTCACCCAGCCGCACAAGGTCACTGTCTGCCCCACGTTGGAGGCGTTCAACTCATTACAATGATGTGTGCGTATGAAAGACATGATTAGTGGTTAGTGGTTAATTGTTAGTTGTTAGTTGTTAGTTTTTGGTTGTTGGTTGTGAGTGGTGGGGGGTTAGGGGTTGGTGGTTAGGGGTTAGTGGTTAGGGGTGGGTGGTTAGGAGTGATTATCTAGTAGGATAAACTAATCACTAACCACTAACCACTAATCACTAGGCCAGGGCGGTGGCAACCTCCGTGAGCGGCACGGTCACCTGGGAAGAATCTGCCATGTTCTTACAGACGACAACCCCCTGTGCCAGCTCGTTCTCGCCGAGGATAAGCACCTTTTTCGCACCGACCTTGTTGGCGGTGCGCATCTGAGCCTTCATGCTGCGTGCGGAAAAATCCGCTTTGATACGCAGACCAGGCAGCTGGTGGCGCAGGCTCTGCGCCAGTTTCAACCCCTCGGGTACGGCGGCATCACCCAGGCAGACGATGGCCACGTCGATGTCGGTGCTGCCCGCCGCCTTGACAACGTTGCTCGCCCGCACCATCAGCAGGCGCTCAATGCCGCAAGCATAGCCAATACCCTCGACAACGCCCTTCATCCCAGGCGGAGTAATCTGGTAACGACCGCCGCCAGCCAAGGCATCGTTTCCGCCGAGGCCTGCATGGGTCACCTCAAAGACCGTGTGGACATAGTAGTCGAGCCCGCGCACAAGCCTGGGCGTCACCTCGAACGCAACGCCGAGATTCGTCAGAGATGCGCAGACATTGTCAAAGTACTTTCTGCTCTCCTCGCCCATCAGTGAGGCGATATCGGGGGCGCCGTTGATGATCTCCTGGCAGGCTGGATTCTTGCAGTCGAGGATGCGGCTCACGTTGGTGGAGAGACGCCTCTGGCAGTCCTCGCACATGCAGGAGATATGGGGCGTGAAATACTCTGTCAGCGCGGCATTGATGGAGGGACGATCCTCAGGAAGGCCGCGCGTGTTGATGAGCAGCCTGCCGCCACCTGCCCCCACGGTCTCCAGAAAGTGCATCAGCATAGCGATGCACTCGGCGTCCATCCACGGCGAGTTGTTGCCGACAGCCTCGACGCCGATCTGGTGAAACTGGCGACGGCGACCAGCGGCGGGGCGTTCGCCACGGAACATAGGACCGAAATAGAAGGCACGACACTCGTCGCCCTGCTCCAAGCCACGGTTGGCGATGGCGCGGATGACGCCTGCCGTCCCCTCGGGGCGCAGGGTCAGATGGCGTCCGCCACGGTCCTCAAAGGCATACATCTCCTTCTGGACGACATCGGTCGTCTCGCCGAGGTTGTGCGTGAAGACCTCCGTGCGCTCGATGATGGGCGTGCGCACCTCAATGTATCCATATCGGTGGAAGATCTCCCTGGCTGCGTTCTCCAGTTCAATCCAATCAAACACCTCTGGCTCCCAGAGATCCGAAGTCCCAGGCAGCGGTTCCGTTGCTGACATAATCACTATCTCCTTAATAAAAACAAAAGAATCACGCCTTGATGAAGCGTCCGAAACGCCCGTGGTAGTCGGGGTTTGAGCGGTCGTAGGCAAGGCCGCCCGCGACGAAGGTCTTGAGGACGCCCGTTGAGAACTTGTGCATGTCGGAGAAGTCCATCTCCGCGTTCATCCACTCGGGGTCGAAGAGAACGAGGTCGGCGTAGTAGCCTGGCAGGATGCGCCCGCGCTCCTTCAGGTTGAAGACGGAGGCAGGAAGCGAAGTCATGCGACGTACAACCTCCTCGTAGTCAAAGTACTTGGCTGCGTACTTGAAGAAGCGTGGGAAGGTACCGAACGAACGCGGATGCGCGTGCTGAAGCTCATAGTCAGGCCCCATCGCATAGCCGTCGCTACCAGGCATCAGCCAAGGCTGCTGGATGAACCGTTCCAGGTTCTCCTCGGACATGGAGCCATACATCGCCTGCGAATTGGTGGCGTTCTTCAGGATGTCCAGATAGGCATCTTCAGGAGCCTTGCCCATCTTCTTGCCGATGGTGACGAAATCAAGCCCGAAATACTCCTCGTGTGCGGCGTTGTTGTTCGTATAGCAAAGAACAATTCTTTCCCAGTTGGCCCTCTTGACGCCCTTCTTCCAAAGTGCCTTGATTTCATCGTCCGCCTCGGGGTGTTCGTTCAGGTATTTGACGATTCCAGGGATGGAATTGAAGGGCTCTGGCAGAGTCATGCGCAAGCCCGTTCGCGAATAAATGTATGGATAACGGTCGGCGGTAATCTGCAGACCATCGGCACGCCCCTGCGCCAGCGTCGCCATCAGGGTGTCAAACTTGGACCAGTTGGCGCGGCCAGACGTCTTGATGTGGCTCACCTGAAGGCGACTATCACCCGCCTTCGCGATGGCGATGGCCTCCTGCGTTGCCTCAATGAGCTGGTTGCCCTCGGAACGCATATGCGTGGCGTATGGCTTGTGCGTCCCCTTGAGGGCGGGTGCCAGCGCCAGAAGCTCCTCGGTCTTCGAGAACTTGCCAGGGATGTAGATCAGACCAGACGAGAAGCCGACGGCCCCCTGCTCAAGGGACTTCTCCAGCAAAGCACGCATTTTCTTGAGGGTCTCATCGGTCATAGGGATGTCCTCGTCCCCCTGCACGACGCCGCGAATGCTGCCGTGCCCCGCGAGGGTGGCGATGTTAAGGGCTGGACAAACGGCGTCAATCACCTTGCCGTAGCTTTCCACATCCTCCCATTCGTAGCCCAAGTACTCGCGTTTTCTAACAGCGGAGGAACTGCCGCAGTTGCCGACGATATCCGTCGTGACGCCCTGCGAGACCTTGCTCTCGCCGTTGGGGCGAGCAATGATGGTCGTGTCGGAGTGGGCATGGACATCAATGAAGCCAGGGGCCAGCGCCAGCGACCGTGCGCTGATGATTTCCGTGTCCTTCAGATCCAGCACACCTGGGGGTTCGACAGCCTTGATGCGCTCGCCTTCAACCAAAACATCCGCCATGCGCGGCTTGTCTCCAGAGCCGTCATAGAGGGCGGCCCCGCAAATTGCAAATCTCTTTGTGTTTACGTTCATTGTCGTTTTCCTTGTTATTTCTTTACGAAAGCAAAAACATCCAGATTAGAAGAGCCCGTATAGACGGCCATGCCCAATGTATGGGTGCCCGCCTTGAGATGGATGGTGCCTGGCACGGCAACCCACCGCCATTCGTCAGGAGAGTAGCCGAAACCGCCCGTCGTCCCCCAGGAGACACCATCGAACTCCTTCGAGAACTTCTTGCCATCCATGAAGAGCTCCCGCACGATGAGCTTGTAGTTGGTGGAGGCCGTGCGGATGAAGAGCTGGTAGTCGCCCTCCTCTGGGATGGCGATTTTCCAGGTACCTGCCTGCCCGTCGTAGTCCCAACCGACGCTCGCCTTGCCGCCAGAGGCGGATGGGCGCTCCGTTGCTTTCGCAGACTTGCCCTCCAACGTCTCCTGGGAGTCAATCACCTCCGCTTCATGAAGAATTGCGCCCTGTGGCGGCTGCCAGCCAACCTCCTTCATCTCGCAGGGCACCATACGGCTGTCCGTCGAAACCATCTCAATGGCTTCCCCGACAAGGGTATCTGCGCTGATGGAGACAAGGGTCTTGCCTGCCAGCAACGACAGGTTGAACTCCTCGCCAGACTTGACGGTCTGCCCCTTGTTCTGCTTCTCGTTTGACTGGCGCAGATTCAGGAAGCCACCTTCAAGCTTCTTCCCGAAGAGCCCTCCCCAAAAACCTGGCTTCGGTTGCCTGACCTTGACGCGCAGCCGCTTGCCTGTCTCAAACTCCAGCAGACATGAAAGATGCCAGACCGAATGGCCGCCAGCATAGTTGAAAAGGTAGCTCTCGCTGTCAAGTGGCTTTCCATCCAGCGTAACAGGTATCTTGAGGTCCTGCATGACAGGCTTGCAGACGGTGAGGTTCCCCTTTTGCAGAGAAGATGCCAGCACCTTGCCCTTGTACTTCAGGTGCGTCGCATTGACGGCGAAGCCACTGCGCACCTTGCCGTCCTCAAGGCGAACGCCCGCCGCCGTGCCGTCGGTCTTCAGGCCGTACGCCTCAGCCTCCTTGGCGCCGCCAGCGAAGATGATGATGCAGTTGCCATTGCGGATGGCAATCCCGCCCTGCGGAAGCTCCAGTTTCTCCCAGACGTCGCTTACGTCAGCCCATTCGGCCTTCTGGATGGACATGGTAGCCAGGTAGTGCATCGCCTTCACAGGGCTTCTGTTCTTGCCCGTAAGTGTCCACTCCAGTTCGCGGTTCGGGACCAGATCAACGGAATACCCATTGACAGGCATCTCCGTATAGGATTCGCCCGCACTGAAAATGAAAGGCGTATCAGCGTAAAGTACGCCGTTCAAGCACGCCTTAGGTCGGCGTATCGTGAAAGAACCATCCAAATGGAACTCCATCGGCTTCTCTGCCTGGCTGTGGATGAGCCAACTGAAGGTGGCAGGCTCCTTGGCCTCCAGCGTGTCATAGACAAACACATAGTCGGGCTTGACGAAAACCATCTGGCGGTCAAACCTCTGGAGTCCCTCGCCATAGACGCCCGAAGTGGCTGCATCACCCGCCACATAGCCGAAATCATCGCAGTCAAGGTAGCCGAGGATGTATCCGTCTAAACCTGGTTTGCAGCCCTTCTGCCCTTTTCCGTTAAAAAGGATGGTATTGTGGGCGATGGTTTGGATGGTGTAGGCCTGGTGGTGCTTGCTGCCACACCAGTCGTAGTAGCCGCCGTCGATGGCCAGCTTGTCCCCGTATGCGTTAATGGTAAAGGTATTGAGGTCGTTGTGCTGATGTCCCGCGAAGTACTTCCCCGAGCGGAACGCAACTGCCACGTTTTCGCGGGCGTCGGGCAGGAAGGTGTTGAAGAAAGCCATGCCCAGGTGCGGGTAGAAGACCGACTGCGGCAGAGAAGCGGGCGACTTCGGCGCCAGCGCCTCCGTGCCCGCGTAACCCGAATACCAGAGGGCCTGCGGGTCCCCCGCCTCGGTAGCGAGTTTCGACGTGAAACTCCTGTTGATGGGACCCATCAGGTTGTGGTTCGGCTTGGCGCAGTCGCCGAAGGGCATGGCATAGCCCATGTTGGGGGCGCAGTACATCGGGAAGCGTGCCGTGTTCTTCAGCCATGGGTGCGTATAGAAATTGACACCCGCAACCTGCCTCGCCGCGTCCACCAGGCGCACCAGCAACCCAACCCCATAGCTCCAGTAGCCAAGCCCCTCGTTGTTCTCGCCGTCGAAGCCCAGGCTGGGGATGAAGCGATAGGCGTAGAGTTTGCAGATGTAGTCGAACCAGTAGCGCATCTCGGGACGCTCCGCGAGGGTCAACGCGACAAACGCAGCCTTCTGCGCACGATCCCATGGGTGGTTCTGCGCCTCGTTGCTCGTAAAGGGACAGGAGGAGGACATGAACTGTGCACCACGCGCCAGCAACGCTTTCTCCGCGTCCGCCTTCTCTTCAGGCGTCAAAATATGCTGGACAGCATCGTAGCACCAGCACATCCCCAGCAGGAGGTTACCGCACTGGAGGTCGCAGCGGCTGATGTTGCTGGCGCCTTCGGGATCCCAGGTGCGTGCCACAAAGAGCAGTGCGCTCTTGGCGGTCTCGATCATCTCCTGGTCGCCCGTCATCATGGCGTTCTGCCCGAGGTCAGTCAAACGTCTGCCTGTGGAGGAAATCAGTCCGCCGATCTTGCCATACCACTCGATCCAAGCGCGGATTTGCGGGTCGGCACCCTCCTTCCACACCTGCGGATCCTTTGGTGGCATATACCCTTTCAGCCTGTATGACGGTGCAGTCTCGGGATTGTAGAACTTCGCCAGAGGCAGCAGCCTCGGGTGCGGCGTCGCCGCGACCTTGTCCCAGTCATATTCGGGCATCTTCCAGGTGTGACGGCGTTCGGGGACGATGATGCGCTCCATAAAGCAGAGCGTCGCATCCCCCTTCACGCGCACAGTGGCCTCATAGAAGCCAGGTTTCAACGGCTCGGACGTGGTGTAGTAGTTGACGGGCGAATTGTCCTGAAGCACCACGTCATTGCTGTCAGCCTTCTTGAAGGTCACCTCATAGTCGCCTGGAGTCACCTGCTCGCCTCTTTTCCCCCAAGACAGGAACGGGATAGCCGAGTAGGAGAGCCTGGCGTTGTCCCTCGAGTTGTACTTCGGGTTGTCAATGATGCGGATAAGGCGCACCTGAATCGCGGAGTTGAAGGGCTCCTCGCTGTCGCTTGACCTGTTGTAAAGGGTTATGGCGGTGATTTTACTGTCAACTGGAACATTGGAGCGCGTCGCCGTGATGCGCAAAGCGTTCATCTTGATCCTCTGCTTCGTCCACTCATGGCTCTCGGGCAGCGAGTGGAAACAGCTCAGACCGTCCTTGAGCACGACGCCCAGCCCCGTGTAGTTCAGTTTCCTGCCTTCGGGCACGATGTTGCGGTATTCGACCTCCAGCAGCATCTGCGGCTTGTAGTCAAGGTTCATAGAAAACCTGGCATGGCAATACCGATCAGGCTTCACCGTGGAAACCTCCACGGCATTGTCATCGACGATACGCAACGACACACTCTGGCTCTTCGAGACATCCTTCAGCGGGTCATCTGCATTGAAGGTACGCTCGTAGTAGGGTTCAGCCATCAGTACGAGGGAAAACAGAACAATCGGTAGAAGTAGCTTTTTCATTATGGGCCTTTCGCCAATTGAGGAGACCTGATTATTAAGCCAATTGTAAAAATACAATGTAAAGCCGATTTGTAAAAAAACAAATGAGGAATAGAAAACAGATGAGGTAAACGCACAAAATGTTGTCGGTCAGTCATGGCGGAGACGGCGGACGCGGGACGACCGACGCGGGACGACCGACGCGGGACGACCGACGCGGGACGACCGACGCGGGACGACCGACGCGGGACGATGGACACGGGACTGGCCGATTATCAAAAAAAGCCAGCCTCCCGTGGAGTGCTGGCTTTTCATATAAGGGAGCAATATCCCGAAAAAGTATCAAATTACCTCTTGGCCTTGGGGTCAAGCAACATCACTTGCTGTTTCATCTCTTTGCCAGGTTTGAACTTGACAACCATGCGCTCGGGGATAGTAACTTCGTTCTTGGGGGCGTTGGGGTTTCTGCCAATGCGAGACTTGCGGCGCATCACTTCAAAGACACCAAAATTGCGAAACTCAACACTGCGGCCAGCAGCCAACTCTTCCGTAATGGTGTCCAAGGCAAGCTGGATGATGTCCATAACCTCTGCCTGTTTGCAATTGGTCTGGCGGGCGACCTTAATCACGAGGTCACGTTTTGTCATAGTCATTTGACCCATACTCCTTTTATAAAAGTTGTTAAGATGGTAAAGATTTATCGAGGAAGCATGAAAGAAATGGATACTCCTCTCGAAACGTTTTATTTAACATACAATCTCAAAAGAAATAAACAAGCCGCTTGTTGACTTTTTTTGGTATTTTTGGCGTTTTTCAGCGAAAAAACGCAAATACAGATGGATTTTGAAGGTCCCATTCCAATCAAAATGGCAAAAAGGGGATATATTAAGTTTATTGAAAAGAGAGGAGTGTCTCTGCGACTTAAATGCATCAAGGAACATGACGATGTCGGACATAGATAGATTTTTCAAATTGTTCACCCCGCGCGTAGAACAGGTTTTTGCCCTGGCCCTGAAAGAGGCACGTGAGATGGGTAGCAATGAAATCGCCTGCGAACATATTCTACTGGGCATTCTGGGCATTGCAAAAGGGACTGCCTATTCCTGCCTTCAGGAAATGGGCGTCACCTACGAAAAGGTTAAGAACATCGTCCAGGAAGAACTCTCCTCTTCGGTCAGCCAACCCGCCCCACCCTTCTCCGAACAAGTCATTCAAATGCTCAAGTATGCTGAACGCGAAGCACGCACCATCAACTATTCCTTCATCGGCGTCGAACAGCTCTTGCTGGGCCTGCTTTTCCTGAACGAAGGCTCCATCGTTGAACTATGGAACAAACTCTCCATCGACAAGTTCGAGCTACGAAACGAGATATTAAAGGGGCTGGACAAAGCATTTCTGCCCCCTTCCCCGCAGGACATGATCAATATGCTGAACATGCTTGGGGATGAAGGCCAGCCCAACGAACCAGCGGAGCCTCCCCGCCGCTCCTCCCACAAGCCAGAGGAGGGCCCCGAGGAACCTGCCTTCCATGAGGGTCCTCCCCAGGAAACACGCGGGCAGGCCTTGAAGACATACGGAAGAGATTTGACGGAACTGGCTTCACAAGGCAAACTGGACCCCGTCATCGGACGCACGAAGGAGATTGAGCGCGTCATGCAGATTCTCTGCCGACGCACGAAAAACAACGCCGTCCTCATCGGCGAGGCGGGCGTTGGCAAGACTGCCATCGTGGAGGGTCTGGCACAGGCCATTGTCGCAGGCAAAGTGCCCTCCCTGCTTCAGAACAAAAAGGTGGTGGCTTTGGATTTGACGCTCCTGGTCGCAGGCACCAAGTACCGCGGTCAATTCGAGGAACGCATCAAAAATGTCCTGGATGAACTGAAACGCTCCAAAAAGGTCATCCTTTTCCTGGACGAGCTGCACACCATTGTCAACGCAGGCAATTCGGATGGCGGGCTCGACGTCTCCAACATCCTGAAGCCTGCCCTGGCGCGCGGGGAAATCCAGTGCGTCGGTGCCACCACGATGAAAGAATACCGCAAGACCATCGAAAAGGACACCGCCCTGGAGCGACGCTTCCAGCCCGTCACGGTATCGCCGCCAGATGCAGAGGAGGCGCTCCTCATCCTGAAGGGACTCGCTCCCCGCTACGAGGAACACCATCATGTGAAGTACGACGAGGCCGTTCTCCGCGCCGCCATCGAACTCTCGGTCAAATATCTGCCCTCACGCTACCTGCCCGACAAGGTGATTGACGTGATGGACGAAGCAGGTGCCTACATTCATATCCGCCAGAACCCCGCCGATACAGGCCTGCAGGAGCTCGAACGCAAGCTTGACGAGGTGAAGACCCAAAAGAGCGACGCCCTCGCTGCCAATGACTTTTCCAAATCCAAGGAGCTTTGGGAAACAGAGCGTTCTTTGGAGGCAAAACTCAAGGAATACAAGGGTGACAAGCAGGCCAGCGATGCCCCTGTCGAAGTCACAATCGAAGACATACGCCGCGTGGTTTCCTCTATGAGCGGTGTCCCCCTCACCCAAATGGCGGAGGACGAGACGGCACGCTTGCTTCGCATGGAGGCGGAGCTTTCCAAGACTGTCATCGGACAAGATGCGGCGGTGAAGTCCATTTCCCGCGCCCTGCGCCGCGCCCGTGCGGAACTGAAGGACCCGCGCCGTCCTATCGGCTCTTTCATCTTCCTGGGTCCGACGGGCGTCGGCAAGACGCTGCTGGCCAAGGCCCTGGCAGAGTTCATGTTCGGAAGCGCGGACGCGCTCATCCGCGTCGATATGTCCGAATACATGGAGAAGCATTCCGTCTCCCGCATGATCGGCACCGCCCCTGGCTACGTGGGCTACGATGACGGCGGCCAACTGACCGAGCGCATCAAGCGCAAGCCCTACTCGGTGGTGCTCTTCGATGAAATTGAGAAAGCGCATCCCGACGTGACCAATATTATGCTCCAGATTATGGAGGAGGGACAGTTGACGGACGGCAATGGCGTGCAGGTCAGCTTCCGCAACGCCATCATCGTCTATACCTCGAACCTTGGCGCAGAGCGCCTCACCAAAGGGAGTTCACTCGGGTTTGCTGGCAGCACGGAAAGCCGTTCTGAAAAGGATGCTTCCAGGGCACATGACATGGTCATGGACGCCGCCAAGCAGTATTTCCGCCCCGAATTCCTCAACCGTCTCGATGACATCATCGTCTTCCGCAATCTTGAAAAGCCCGACTTCGAACGCATCGTCGATATCGAAATCGACAAGGTACGCGACCTACTGAAGCCAAAGAACGCCAAACTGGTGCTCGACCCGAAGGTGCGCGAAATGATTCTCGAACAGGGCTCCAGCGCCGAATTCGGCGCGCGCCTCTACCGCCGCCAGGTGGAACGCCTTATCGAAGACCCGCTCTCCGACGCCATCCTCGCCGCCTCCGTCAAGGAAAACTTCCAGGCCGTCGGCCACCCGACGCCCGATGGCAAGGCCGTTGTTTTCGATATAGTACCAGCACCGTAAGAAGGCATAGTACAGCGCCGTAAGAGGGCGCGGAGACACCTGCCTGTTCTGTGCGCCGCGCTTCAACGCGGAGGGGGGCGCGGGGGGATGGTCCCCCATTCTTTGGCCTGCTCTCCACCCAGCTACCCCGCACGGCAGCTTCAGCCACTGCCCCACACGAATGGACACCACCCCTGACCTAGACACCATCTCCACCGACGAGGGGTTCTTTTTCCCCGAGGACGAGGCGCGTCTATATCACTGGCAACTGGCTCTTCAGAGTGCCAGAATTCCCTACTCGGTGGAGTGGGACGACGACTCCCCCGTCCTGCGTGTCCCTGCCGAATACACAGAAGTCGCCCGCCAGGAACTTGCCTCCTACGACTACAACAACATCGACTGGCCACCAGAGCCGCTGAAGGAGCCATCGGAGCATGAAAAGGCCAAGCCTTTCATGACCATCGCCAGCCTGGAAACGGCATTGGCCAGCCTGGTAATCCTCACAGGCATCCATATCCGCTCTGTCCTTTCAGGGGAGGTATGGAAAACAGCTGGTCTCTGGAACGCGGTAAAAATCCGTAGCGGCGAGCCATGGCGCATCGTAACAGCCCTAACCCTTCACACCGACGAAGCACACCTCGCCTCGAATCTTTTCTGGACAACCGCTCTACTGGCGATAATCGGTGTTGACCTGGGTGGCGGAATGGCCGTGCTTTTCATGTTGCTTGCAGGCATAACCTCCAACTTGGCAATGCTTTTTCTTAGTGCAGAACACTCCTCGCTCGGTGCTTCCACAATGGTTTTCGCCCTCGTCGGCCTCCTGTGCACTCTTCGCACGGCAGACTCCCTGAAGGAACGTCGTTTGCATGGGGGCAATTTTGTCAGCCTGCTGCCCTGGCTCCCTCTTTTCACGGGTGTCGTGGTATTCGCCTTTTACGGCACCGCTCCAGGCAGCGACGTGCTCGCGCATCTCTACGGGCTATTAAGCGGACTCATCTGGGGCATTGCCGCCCTGCCCTGCAAAAATACCACCAACCACAAATGGCTTCAGTTTTTTGCAGGAATCTTCGCCATTTCCTTCGTCGCGCTCGCTCTTTCCAAGCTCCCCTGACAATGCTCTCAATGGTTGCCTGGCCACAGCTTGGCCAATTCCTTTTGAGCTTCCTGTTTTGTGAGAGCGTATTTTTCTGTGAGCCTTAAGCAAATCTCTTCGCATGATTTGCCCAAATCCAGCATCGTCTTGATTGTGCCCTGTACTTCGCCTTGCTCAATCCCTTTCTCGATTCCCTTCTTGATTCCCTTCTCGATTCCCTTCTCGATCCCCTGCTCAATTCCCTTCAGCAGAAAATAATCGGAGAATTTCACCATTTTCTCAGCCATATCAATGCCCTCCTTCTTTTTCTTCAAATTGATGTCCAGATTCGCTATCTCCAGTATCAGGCGCGCCGTCTCGTAGTTTACATGATGAAATGGTCGATACCTTTTCACGACCTTGAGTAGAGCCTCTTTGTCCTCAGCGTGCTTCACCGCAAAAAGAATTGAGCTCAGATCGTCACCGAAATGCCTTATCTCCCCGTCGGACATGCTGCTGGGGGTGATGATATTCAAGGGGTAGTCACACACGTATTTTCCGATTTCCTCCGTGGGGATGTCCAGGATGTCATGCAGGCGCCGCCCCCGTATCCACTTCCCGCCTGACAAGAGGAGCACCAGGGTTATCACTGGGACAAGCTTGTGACCCCGCATGAGACCAGCAATGAACTCCTCTTCTGAAAGCCTCCCCGCTTTGCGGTTCGCCTCCTTCAGCCTATCCACTTGAGTCGTGTAGTTGACGGCATCGTAAAGCATGCTCCTGAGGGGCATCGTCGGGTCGAAGGCAGCCTGCGCCTCCAGCCCAAGCAGCAGGAAGGAGCATCCTTTACCACGCTTACACGTCGCCATCTTGAGAAGGTCCCTTTCCCGCTGAAGAAACACTTTTCTGTTGTCAGCGGGCTGAAGAACCTCCATTGGATTCTGAGTATTCAATGTCTCGGGCAACACCACAGGCTTGCCCCCAAACAGATAGCCGTTAAACAGATTCGCGAAAATCTGCGGGTCGTTGAAGACCCTCTTCGCCCAGTAGTCCAGTCGTCCCATAAAACCTCCTTACCTGAAGAACACTTGTCGTTGACATTCAAGCAGAAAGATTTTCCCCACATTCGTTAATATAATCTAATCTGCCTGAATGTCAATATGCCTAGCCAACGGAAGATAATATAAACATCTATTTCTATTTATGCAAACTATATTTTCTATAAAAAAATAAATAGAGTGTCATTTTGACTTCATATAAAGAAATAAACAAGTAAGTTTTCTGCAAAAATGTTTCCTGATTCCACGATTAGGAACTATGGGGAAAAACTGTAAAGCAAATTGCAGGTATTTCGAAGGCAGTTTTCTCGCATATGCAAGGCACGTAGTAATCTACGCAACGAGTAATTGCGAGGGAAATGCCCCGAAAGAACGCAATCTGCACAGTGTATTTTGCACAGTTCCTTAGCCAATCACCGAAGTGCCTATTATTTCCACTGTTGTTTTTTTGTCCATTTTAAGATATGCATTGGAAAAGCAGGCATTCCCAGTATATATTAAGGTTTTCAGTTTAATAACTGAAATCCAACCCCAAGGAAAGCCATGTTTACGACAAAAGACTACGCCCTTAGCTTCCAGCACCTGCTTGCGATGTTTGGAGCCACCGTGCTCGTTCCCCTGATTACAGGCCTCAATCCCGCCACCGCCCTGCTCTGTGCAGGCCTCGGCACCCTGGTCTTCCACCTCTGCACAAAAGGCATCGTCCCCGTCTTCCTGGGCTCCTCCTTCGCCTTCATCCCCGCGCTTTGCACCATCATTGACGGCAAGACAGAGAACATCCCGTACGCGCAGTGCGGCATCATCGCGGCAGGCGCCATCTACCTCGTTCTCTCGCTTATCGTAAGACTGGTTGGTGCAAAGGCCATCAAATACCTCTTCCCGCCCTGCGTCACGGGTCCCGTCATCATCATCATCGGCCTCAGCCTGACGGGCGTTGCCGTCAATGACGCCTTTGACTTCAGCGGAGCACCCTACACCTTCACACTCCAGACCGTCACCAACGGAATGATTGCCCTCTTCACCTTCGTCATCATGGCCATTGGCATGAACCTGGAGAAGGGCATCTTCAAGCTCATCCCCATCCTCATTGCCATTGTGCTGGGCTACCTCCTCTGCGTCATCCTCAGCTTCCCTGGTGGATTCAAGATGGACTACTCGCCCGTCCTCAACGCCCCGTGGGTGAACACCCCCTTCGTAACCGAGGGCTTCGTCACCATGCCCAAGTTCAGTTGGAACGCCATCGTCCTGCTGGCCCCCATCGCCATCGTCACCTTCATGGAGCATATCGGTGACATCACCACCAACGGCGCCGTCGTCGGCAAGGACTTCTTCAAGGATCCAGGCCTCCATAGAACCCTGATGGGCGATGGTCTGGCGACCATGGTCGCGGGCTTCCTGGGCGGCCCTGCCAACACCACCTACTCAGAGAACACAGGCGTGCTCGCCACGACCCGCAACTACAATCCTGCCCTGCTCCGCCTTGCCGCCCTCTTTGCCATCATGCTCGGCTTCTTGGGCAAGTTCGGTGCCGTCCTCCAGACCATTCCACGCCCCGTCAAGGGCGGTGTCGAGCTGATGCTTTTCGGCATGATCGCCGCCATCGGCATCCGCACCATCGTCGAATCGAAGATCGATGTCTCTGGCAGCCGCAACCTCTCTGTCATGGCGGGCACGCTCTGCGCGGGCCTCGGGCTGGGTAACATCGGCGGTCTCCCCGTCCATTTCGGCACCGTCACACTGAGCTTCTCGGCGCTCTTCGTCGCCACGCTGGTTGGCGTCATCCTCAACCTCATCCTACCTGGCAAGTCCAGACCTAGCGAAAAGGACGCTGAAACTCCGAAGCTGAATTTGGCCCCAGAGGGGGAAAAAGCAAAATAAGGAGGTAACCATGAGTAATCTGTATAATCCACGCCTCCATATCATGGATCACCCGCTGATCAAGCACAAAATCTCCATGCTTCGCCGAAAGGAGACCAACACGAAGGACTTCAGGCAGCTGGTGAGTGAGATTGCCTTGATGATTGGCTACGAGGCAACTCGCGACCTCCCGCTGGAAGAGGCGGAAATCGAAACGCCGCTGATGAAGACCACAGGCTATTTCCTGCCGAAGCAGGTCTGCCTGACCCCCATTCTCCGCGCGGGTCTTGGCATGGTGGATGCCATGCTGACCCTCATCCCCGCCGCGCGTGTCGGCCATATCGGCCTCTACCGCGACCCCAAAACCTTCAAGCCAGTCGAATACTACTGCAAGCTCCCGCCAGACGTGGCGGAGCGCGTCGTCATCGTTCTTGACCCGATGCTGGCGACTGGCGGCAGCGCCTCCGCCGCCATCGGCTTCCTCAAGAAGCGCGGTGTCAGGCTCATCAAGCTGGTCAACATCATCGGCGCCCCCGAAGGCGTAGAGGTCATCTTCAGGGAGCACCCCGACGTCGATATCTACCTCGGCTGCCTCGACCAGAAGCTCAACGACCACGCCTACATCCTGCCTGGCTTGGGCGACGCTGGCGACCGCCTCTTCGGTACATTGTAATCACAACCTGTATATACCATGATGCGCATGTCAAAAATCATAGTTGTGGGTATCCTGCTCCTCTCACTTGGTCTTCACGCACAGATTGGCGGCGATGCCTTTCTTGCCGTTGTCGGGGACAAGGTCATCACGCTTTTCGAGGTGATGCAGAACACCTATATGGAGGAGCAACGCCTGCATAAAGACTATATCGGCGAGGAACTCCAAAAGAAGGTGGGGGAACTCCGTCGCCAGGCTCTCAATTACCTCATCGAACGCGAACTATGCTACAAGGAATTCCAAGCCTTGAAAGCGCAGGTTCCAAGCGACTATCTGCAAGGAAGGCTGAACGATATCATCGAGGAACGCGCCAACGGCAACATTGTCCTTTTTGAGGAGGCCCTCCATAAGCAGAACATGACGTTGAAGGAGTTCAAGGAGCAATTGGAGAAAGATTTGGCCATCTACATGCTGGTCAGTGACCGTAAGAGCAGAGGCAACACCATCTCCGACAGTCAGGTCATCGCCTATTACGAAAAAGAAAAGGAGAAGATGGCTACCCCCAGCAGCTACCACCTTGCCGTCATCCAGCTCCGCAAAGCAGGCAAATATGCAGACAAACTGGAAAAGACAATGGAAGAAATCCATGGCAAACTCCAGCAAGGTATTCCCTTTGACGAAGTCGCCAAACAGTATTCGGAAGGCTCGAATGCCGAAAAGGGCGGCGACATGGGCTGGATGGAAAAGCCGCACCCCACCCTGCTTGAAACCGTCAAGAAAATGCAGCCAGGACAGATTTCCCAAAAGCCTATTGAACTGGGTTCCAGCCTCTTCCTCGTCAAGCTCATCGACATGAAAAAAGGCGGCATTCCATCTCTTACACCTGAACTCCTGGAAAAACTCCGCTCCAAACTCACCAAGGCAGAGGAGGACAGACGCTACAAGGAGTTTATCCGCGAACTCTACATGAAATACCCCGTCACACGCATGGACGGCACTGAATAACCATGACAAAACTTCAGACAATCGTTCTCCGTTTTCTCTCCGTAAACTGCTACATCGTCAGCGACGAGACCACAAAGCGCGCCTTAATCGTTGATCCAGGCAGTTCCCCAGAACTCATCCAAAAGGAGATTGACAAGGCAAATGTGAAACCTGAGGGCATCCTGCTCACGCACGCCCACGTTGACCACATCAGCGCCGTGCCAGAAATTGCGGCTGCCTACAGCATCCCCGTCTGGCTCCACAAGGACGACATCCCGCTCTACTTCGCCAAGGAGAACGAGCTCCAGCCCTGGATGAGCGCGGTGCCCGACCTACCGCAGCCCGTCGAGGAATGTCCCACGGCTGGCCTGGAGTTTCGCATCATCCACACCCCTGGACACTCCAAAGGTAGCTGCTGCTTCTACTTCCCCCGCGACAGGTTCATCCTCACGGGCGACACCCTCTTCAACGGGACCTACGGTCGCACGGACTTCCCAGGTGGAAGCTACCACGAAATCATGGATTCCATCAAGAACAAGCTCCTCAAGCTCCCCGAAGACGTCATCGTCCACCCAGGTCACGACCAGGAGACCACCATCGGCGAGGAACTCGAAAACCCCATGTTCGCATAGTTCAAGCCCCGCTGGGGCGATAGAATATAGCCGTGGGTGAAGCGAGCGCCTCGGGCGCGAGCGCAACCCACGGGAAGCGATTATCCCCACAGTCAAAGCCCCGCAGGGGCGACAGAATATAGCCGTGGGTGAAGCGAGCGCCTCGGGCGCGAACGCAACCCATGGCAAGCCCCCCACATTCACCAATCAATTGCAATAACCACAGGAATACTTATGGCAAAAAAACGCATCCTATCGGGTGTCCAGTCCTCTGGCACCCTTCATCTTGGAAACTACTTCGGCATGATGCGCCCCTCCATCCAGATGCAGGAGGACGACAACAACGAGTGCTTCTACTTCATCGCGAACTTCCACGCGCTAACGCAGCTTCCAGAGCCTGCGCTCCTGCGCGAGCGCACCTTTAACGTGGCACTGGACTTCCTCGCCTGCGGCATCAACCCCGAAAAGACGGTCTTCTTCCGCCAGTCCGACGTAAACGAGGTGCAGGAGCTCAGTTGGATTTTGAGCTGCCTCACGCCGATGGGCCTGCTCGAACGCTGCCACAGCTACAAGGACAAGCTGGCGCACGGTCAGGAGGCCAACCACGGCCTCTTCGCCTACCCCGTCCTGATGGCCGCCGACATCCTGCTCTACGATTCCAACGCTGTCCCCGTCGGCAAGGACCAGAAGCAGCACCTGGAAGTGACGCGCGACATAGCCATCCGTTTTAACAACCGCTACGGCGAAACGCTTGTCGTCCCCGAGCCGATGATTGCCGAAGAGGTCGCCGTGATTCCTGGCCTCGACGGCCAGAAGATGTCCAAGAGCTACAACAACGCCATTGAAATCTTCGGCGAGGGGAAGCCCATCCGCAAGAAGTTCATGAGCATTGTGACGGACAGCACGCCAATGGAGGCCCCCAAGACCCCCGATACCTGCAATGTCTTCAAGCTCTTCAAGCTGATGGCCACCCCTGAGGAACAGGAGGAATTGCGCCAGCGCTACCTCGCAGGCGGCATGGGTTACGGCCACGCCAAGCAGGCCCTCTACGAGAAGTATGAAGAGTATTTCCGCGAGGCACGCGAACGCCGCAAGGAGCTGGCCGCCAATCCGCAGAAGGTCGAAGACATCCTGCAAGACGGCGCATCACGCGCCCGTAAGGTCGCACGCGCCACGCTGGACCGCGTCCGTGCCGCTGTCGGCCTTGCCTGAAAACATGGCAGAGGAGCCCCAAAACACAGAACTGCTGCCCTTTTCAGCGGGCGAGAGCATCTGCGCACTCGTGTGGCTACCAACTTTCTGTGCATTGGCGCTTCTGCTTGATTACTTCTCTCCCTATTGGAAACTGCTGCATCTTCTCACTGGTGTCGTCTGCCTGACAGGCTCCCTTATTGCCGCTTCGTATATCCTGCTCAACCTACGCAGACTTCTGGGAGACACGCTCGACTGGAGTCTCAAGCGCCGAATGCTCTGCACAGTGCTTTGCATCATAGGCGGTCCCATGTTCTGCCACTGCCTCATCGTGGCAGTGGCCCAGAAAAAGCATCGCAAGGTGACCGCAGGTTGCGCCGTCGCAGGCATCCTGCTGGGCGGTGCACAATGGCTCGGTGCCTTCTGGTTCCTGTTTGGCGTCCTGAAGTCCGACCGTGCGCAAATGATGTTCTTCGCGTTATGTGCCATCTGCTCATACGCCCTAGCAGTCTTCAACACCCTCGATTTGCGCCGCACCGAAGACCTTATTTCCCGCCGCCAGCGGGTGCTTTTTGCCTCAGGCCTCGCCCTCTGGATGTTGCTTCTAGGTTGCGAAGTTTTTCGCGGCGTGAAGGTCAATACAGAAGAACAGAATGTTCTCTCCCAGATAAAAACTGCCATTGGCGGCCCAATCCCCACGCAGGAGGATCTTCTTGCCGCCTCCCCGCCAGTTGGCGATTTCACACCATTTCACCTGTTGATGTCACGCTCCAAGTCGCAGTTGGAGTTACCAGACCACGATTCCTCTCCTGAACAACTCCGTTCTTGGCTGGAAGAACACGCCTCCATCATCTCCGAGATTGAACAGTTGGCGGGAGGGACAATCCCACGCCCAGCAGATTCTTCCCTTGGCATTTCGCTGTCAAGACGCGACCTATTCATTTTCTACGCGGCAAACGTCATTGACCTAAAAGGCATCGCCATGAAAGAGGAATCCTCGCTGAAACTGCTCGACAACCTCCAGACGGAATACCTGCGTTCACCAAATACCGACTTGTTTTTATTCCAGTTTATTGAAGCGTGCAGAAAAGAGTGCGCAGGGGCTATCAATGTACCATACACGCCCATCCCCCCTCCAGACCCCAAAAAACAACTGGCCAACAACACCGCCTTGCTGCATCACTGTGGAATTGCCCCTGGTTCATCCACCAGCAAAGGTCGCATAAGGGCCGCCATTCAATGTTTCGCGGGCCTTCCCATCCATCTTTCAGATGAGCGCTTTCTGCCTACAGTCCTGAATGCAACTTTAACACAATACTACGAGGAAAACCATGGAATGGAAGATTAGACCAATCCCCGAGATCGACTACCCAATCATCGACGCACACGCACACCCCTACTTCAACCGTGACTGCCCTCTGACTGGCCCCAAGAACTACGACCAGTACCAGCAGGAGATTTCAGGCGCGGGTACCTCCTTCTTCTGCGGAACCTGCAACATCCGCAACGACGGCACCCTGCCCGATGTCGTCGAGAAAGAAAACGAAGCCGTCCTGCAGTGGCGTGAACACTTTGGCGAGCGCTTCTACCCAGGCGTCAACATCCACCCAAACTACCCAGAGGCCTCCATTGCCGCCGTCAAGCGCTTCTACGACATGGGCTTCCGCTGGGTCGGCGAAATCGCGGGCTATGTCCAGGGCTACCGCGAATACGCAACACCTGAAATGGCGAAGATTCTGGACGTCGTCAGCGAATTGGGCATGGTGCTCAACCTGCATCCCTCCAACATCGACGACCTCGACCGCCTGCTGACACGCCACCCGCGCCTGAAAATCGTTATCGCACACCCTGGCACCCCAGACTGCGACGCCAACTACACCCTCGCCGAAAAGCACCCCAACGCCTACTTCGACCTCTCAGGCAGAGGACTTTCCCGCTGGCACATGCTCCGCTGGGGCATCGACCGCATCGGCGTCGAGCGGTTCCTCTTCGGCACCGACTACCCCGTCCTCAACCCCGCCTCGTTCATCGCGGGTCTCCTCTACGAGCCCCTTACCCCCGCTGAACGCAAGGCCATCCTGCACGACAACTTCTGCCACCTCACTGGCTTCACCACGAACTAGCTCCTCTGTCCTGTGCGCCGCGCTTCTGCGCGGCGCAGGGGGCGCGGGGGGCGCAAGCCACCGTCCTTTGGCGCGGTGCAGCCCCAGGCACACCCCTATGGGGGGCGCGGGGGGCTCGCCCCCCGTCCTTTGCCAGGGCGGCCGCCTTGGCTACCACCACGCTACAGCCGAATCAGTATTCCTTATACGCCACGCTTTCGGGCTCCACCACTAGCGTGCCCCCCTGTTCAGGCAGCTGTACCGTGATGGGCTTTCTAGAGAAGTTGATGATGGTGGCCAGCTTGCGCCCATCCGCACGCTTGTGGATGGTGGCGCACCAAGCCTCATTAGGCGTAGTAGTCGTGATGGTGAGCCCCTCGCAACGCTGCCCGTCGAAATAGTAATCCTCGCGTTGTCGCACCTCGGTGGTCGCCTGGTTCAGTGCGACATGATAGGCGCCGTCAATCCAACTGCCAGGGTAGATGCCGAAAATCTCCGCCCCTTGCGCAGCCGCCATAACCGCCTTCAAGTAGATTTGTCGCGGTGTCAGGACATCCTCCACAGGCGTGTAATGCCCCAGATGGGAGTTGTGCCTGGAGATAAATGAAATGGGGCAGAGCTGCTTTTTCAAGTGTTTGCGTGAGGCGTCATACTGGTCAAACGCCTTCTTGCCATTGACGTGGTAGAGTGACAACATCGAGCCGTCCAAATGCGCTTCATTACGGCGCGGGTCCTTGGGGATGCTCCACCAGCGTGATTGAACTGCCTTCGGGTCGTCGTAGTCAAAAAGATAGGTGTAGTCCCACACCTCGACGCCAGGCAGGGCCGCGCGCGCAGCATCGGCCATGAACGTGAGAATGCGTTCCGTCTGCTCCGTCCAGAAGAGCGCCCATTCGGTACTATGCTCCGCCTTGACCTCCTTTCCATCGGCGCAGGCTAGCTTGAAGCGCTCGTTGAACGCCTTGAGGCACTCCGCGCAGAAGCACCCCTTGGTGGGGATGCCCCAGGGCTCGAAGTCAAGCACGACCGCCTTGCTGGGCAGAAGAGAGTCTTTCACGCCATCAAAGTAGCTTTTCCGTGCCTCCTCGCTCCGCGTCAGAGCGGTCGGACACAGAAACTTCTGCTCCTTGCCGTTGGCATCGACAGCGGCAGGCACGTCAGGGTACACCCCGACACTGCGGAACGGTCCGCCCCAAAGGGAGACATCCCACAGGATAAAGCCGTGCTTGTCCCGCAGACGCTCATCAATGAAATGCTGTTCGGGGTACTTCGCATAGTAGCGCCCTTTGCCGATGACGCCCGAGCGGACGTATGCCTCCGCAACGCGGTCCAGTAGCGTGATATCTGAAAAAGCAATGTCGGAGAGCGTGTAGGAGTGGGAATGGAAACGTCCAGGCGGCAGCGGTTGCATTTCAGGCAGCAGCACTAGGTCGAAGGCATCCTCCACGACAACTTCCTCGCCGTTCTTCATACGCCAGCAGATAGTGACATCCTTCGCCGTCTCAAAGACAAGGCTTATCTCCTCGCGCGGGTCCTTGCTGAACTGGCCACTTGGAATCTTCGCGACATTCCCTTCCATGACGAGCTGGTAATGCCTGTGGTCGGAGTTGCGTGTGCTCAGGAAGACCTCGGGTATCGTGACACCTTCGGGCAACACCCACTCCAGCGACGGCTCCGCCTCCTCTGGCCTGTCATAATTGATGATCCACGTCGCGGCGACAGGCATGTTCTTGAAGGAGTGCAGCACCTTTCGTCCGTTGAAATTGCGCTCGTTTCCATCGACGGGTTCGCAGATGCAGCGCAACGCGGGTGTCTTCTGTGCCTTCTTCACCTCCGCCTGCGCCAGAGGTGCGTTGGAGATGCGCAGTTCGTCCAGAAAGCACTGCCCTGCATAGACCTTCTTGTTGCTGGTGGGGTAGTTGCCCAGCAGCAGCGGAAACTTCGATGCGGCGATGAAGGAACCATCCGTCTGGACACGCGCCGCCTCGCGGCCATTTTCACGGATGACCACCAGCCCTTTTGTAAAATCGACAGAGAGCGTCACATACGCACCAAGCACCTTGGCCGAGCCTTCGACAGTATAGGCTTCTTTCCCGTCGCTGTATTGGAAGCGCCATTTCATGCCCCACCGCATCAGTGAGAAGCCGCCCTTCCCTGCATCCGTCTTGTTCCCGACGAGGTATTGGATGGAGCGCACGCCCACCTTGCAGTCAAGCACGATGTACAACTCCTCCATCTTTTCTGGGAACGGCGTCTTCGGCACAACCGCATAGCTTTGAAGCTCGGGGAAGAAGCCCAGCGCCCGCCCGCCTGGCGAACTCTCGTGATAGCGTTCAGGATCGTTGGTTTCGTTCGTGTCGTTGTCCTTGTCCGCAGAAGGAATGTACTTCCCGTTGAAGCCCCCTCCACCAAGATCCACGATAGAGGCGTCATGCTCATCAAAGCGATAGTGAAGTAGAAAATCTGCGCGCGTAGTCAAAACAAGAAAAAACAGGATGATAAATGGTCGCATGGTCGTGAAGCCACCTAATCGGTACGTTTGCTAGAACCTCCGATCAAGCGTGAAATTACCTCTTTACAATGAGAAGACAAGAATACGGCCTGAATAGTCAGGGACGAAGAGCCGTCCGTCCGCGAAGACTGGAGTTCCGAGAAGCGGGCAGCCCACATCAAAGCGTGCAAGCACCTTGCCGTCTGCAGGATTGACGGCATAGAGAACGCCGTCTACTCCTGCGCAAATAAGTCGTCCATCGACCATTACGGGCGATGCCTCCATGGTGATTTGCGGCCCACGGTACTGAATCGTCGAAAGGATGGCTTTCTTCATCGTCTCCTTCATGTCCCAAATCGGTTTCAGGGTCTGCAGGTCGAATGCGCAACAGCCAACCGCGCTGGTTCCGCAAAACGCCACGTTGCCAGAAAACAGCGGCACAGATGCCACATGCATCTTCACGGGCTTTGCCATCACGCGCACCACTTCGCCATTTTCAGGATTGAAGACAGCGGCTCCCCATCTGCCGTCGCAGCGCAGCAGCGTGCCGTCTGCGAGAACGGTCAACGTCGGCTGGAAGAGGAATCCCGCCTTGCTTTCAACCGCCCTCGTATTCCACAAAAGCTTTCCCGTGGCTGCGTCAAACGCCTGGAGATAGCCCCAGTTCACGGTCAGGAAAAGCTTCCCGTTGTGATAGACAGGCCCCATCGTGCTGCCGAAGACCTCTCTGCCCGCCTCGACCGTCCACACCGTCTTGCCTGTCTCGCAGTCAACGGCACGCAGTGACGTGCCGCAGCCGCCATAGACGTGTCCATCGCCAAGGCAGGGTGCCGAATGGCAGTTGTCATCAATGTTAACCGTGCTCGGCAAGTTCTTCCACACCTCCTTGCCATCAGCGGCGTTCAGCTTGAAAATTCTGTTGCGGGCATCGACACCGTAGACGAATTGTCCGTCCAAGACAAGCGAATTGCGTACGCTGAAGCCCGTCGTATAACGCCATGCGACCTTTCCCGTCGCGATATCGACTGCGCAGACGCCGCCTTCACGGGAGTTGTTCTCGTCCTCAAGGCCGAGGATGGCAAGGCCGTTGGCAATAACTGGCTTGCCGAACAAACTTTTCCGTGGGAAGCACAACGTATCCACCAGGTGGAAAAAGCCGTCTTTATCCGTGCTTATATCGGCTGTCAAAGTGTTTGGTTTATTCGCAATGCGAACAGTCATGCTAACCTTTCCATCGACGGTGTCGCACTTCCTTCCGAGTGTCCACAACCAAGAAGTACGGCGTTCCATTGGAGCAACCTTTCCATCAATGACTGCGGAAACCGCGTCAACTTTGCATGTCGTGCCAAAGGCCGTGGCCGTCACCTTCCCCTTGGCATCGCGCAAGGCCGCAAGAAGAGGAGGATTGATGTTGGTTTCCACCAGCTCCGTCGTGCAGTTGGCATCCTTGTCGATGTGGAAAATGCGAATGGCGCCAGGCATGTTTCCTGCGCCGCCGCTCCGTGACTGCCCCGTGTTCCACATCGGTATCGGCAGATCGACGCTTGCCTCGTACCAATGCGTATGCCCGTATGCCAAGCCGATGACCTTCCAGGAGCTGAGGTCAAAGGAGTTCGCAATTCCTTCACCGAGATATGTCGTCACACCAAAAAACGGTTTCCAAAAATGGTCGAAGAAAAACACGGGCGCACCCTTTGGCCAGGTGTCAAGCAACGACTTCGTGAACGCAACGATTTCTGGGTGCGTATAGCTGGGGCGGCGGTCGCCATTCCCCATCGGCAGGACAATGAAGAGGACATCCCCCTCCACGAACGCATACCGCGTCGGTCCGCACTGCGACTCGTAGAACGCATCGCCGCTCCCATGTTCGCCGACGAGGTCATGATTGCCCAGTGTGACGTATGCGCGAATGCCTCCAAACGACTCCGCCTTCATCTCCTGCCCCGACATTTTTATGCCGTTCTCCCTGCACAAATCGCCTGTGGAAATGACGAACGCGCAATCATCCGACAGACCACGTTCCCCAACTCCACGGTAGAAGGCAAGGCTGCTCCCGCCATGTTCCTGGTCGGAAAACTGAATGAAGCTGAACTCCTTTCGGCGTGTACGGGGCACCAGTCGAAAATCAATGCCTGTTGTCTTCTTTGCGGACACCGTCTGCCAGAAAACATCGTTTTTCGACGACGAGGACGCCGTCGCCACACCTTCTGCCTGACGGTCTGCGGGGACAACGACCGATACCGTCCTTGTCTTCGGATTGTGCGTCAGCAAATAGCCGCCGTCCGCATCGGTCAACACGACCTTGAAACCATCTGTCACGCGGATTCCAGCCAGCGGCCTCCCCGCTTCATCGATAACACGACCAGTATAATCCGCAAAAACACACATCACGGTCAACAATATGATCCATGCCTGCAAACGTAAAAATCTCATCATTGACGTGTCTCCTGTTGCTATAGAAATGCTTTGTTCCCCCAAAAGGAGTGATAAAGAATCTAAACGACCTCCCCCGTCACCCGACCATCCGCCCGATGGCTCTTGATGTCATCTTCCCATGAAAACATAGTTTGAACACCTTTGCATATTAATGTTCTTCGGTCAGTTCGAGATCGCATGTTCTGGCAATCCACTCGCGTAGGTATGCTTCTGTAGGCAGACCAACACCCATGACGGAATTGGCTTCGAATACCAGGCCATCCACGCGACCTGCCTCCAGCATTTCAAGGCCGAAATCGCACTGGAACTTCATCAGTTCCATATCGACCGCCTCGCGCTTCGTAAAGTCAAACATATAGATACCCAGCAGCTTCTTATGCCTTGGGCATCTTTGTTCAAGCTGCTGGAGGCGTTCTGGCAGCAAAGGCAGTTCCTCCGAACGCCATGTCCAGACAACCAGGCCATCGATTTCATCCAGAACAGATTGCGCCACCTCATCCATGCCATGCATGTATGCCGTCACCCAAATTGGCATGGGACGCGCTGCGTGCGACAGTGTTTTCCGTATGCCGCGTATGCAACCGAGCAGCTCTTCTGTATGCTCCTGTGGTTTTGCGCCGAAGCGCGCAAAGAAATCGTCCAGATAAGTACCGCAGATATTGTCGTATTTGCGGCTCAGCTCGCAGATGAAATCTTCTTCATTGCCGTTTCGCCAGCCACTGCTGCCGCACGAGCTCCACATCACGCGCTTAAGAGGGCGAAAGCTTTCGCAATACTGGCAGGCATCATTGGTGAAGGGAACTGGCTCCCCTGTTTCACTGGTAACCATGATGATGTTCGGCACACCCAGCATGAAGGCACCCTCGGCAGGGGTGATTCGAGAGCCATTGCGCCGTTCTCTATGCCCTAGAGCATTCAGCAGCGGATCATCCTGATGGGCACGCACACCAAACAACCAGTATTTGTCTATCGCTTTTGTCATTGATTCATTAATTAGAATAAGCTTTTTCCGAAGCCCCACCCGTGGGGTGGGTCTAATGTAGCCATTTTTGTAGGGGTTGTCAAATCGGCTTTTTGATATTCAATAAGTCACTTTTTGGGCTTTAATGCATTTTTGGAAAAAGTTGTCTAAATTTGAACATAAAATTTTACAGGGGTAGGTAGTAAAAAGCCCCGTAGTGGCGGCAGAGAATAGCTGTGGGCAAGCGAAGCCCACGGTTCGTGTCCCCAGAATTTTTCAAGCCCCGTAGGGGCGGCAGAGAATAGCCGTGGGCAAGCGTGGCCGCGCAGCGGCAAGCGCAGCCCACGGTCCGTGTCCCCAGAATTTTTCAAGCCCCGTAGGGGCGGCAGAGAATAGCCGTGGGCAAGCGTGGCCGCGCAGCGGCAAGCGCAGCCCACGGTTCGTGTCCCCCCAGTTTTTTACAAGCCCCGTGGA
>JAFXUD010000088.1 GCA_017535315.1 Victivallales bacterium
CTTTGTTAAATGCCTCTTCCAACGCTTTCTTGTCCGATTCATTATCGTACTTGGTGCCGCCGAGTTTGATGGAGCCTGAATCGCAGTAGAGTATGGCGTTTCCTGTTTCGTCGTCAACTTTGAAATGCAGCTCCTCCCGCTTCACACCGTCGAACCACAGCCATGCTATGCCGCCTTCCAGCTGCTCGACGGTGTCATTGCCCCAGCTGCCGCTGAAGCAGAAGATGTCGTTGCCGCCACCGCCGTGCAGGATATCGTTGCCTGCGCCGCCGACAATGACATCTACGTTGTTGCCGCCGACGATGCGGTCGTCGCCCGCGTCTCCGAAAAGCCAGTTGCCGTCGTTGTTCGCCCAGATCACATCATTGCCGTCGCCGCCTTGCACGCTGATGCCGTTGTTGGCATAGTCGAACCGCACGCTGGTCAGGTCGATGATGTCATCGCCCGCGCCAGCGATAATCTGGTTGACCTGGCTGAGGCGCGCCTTGGTGGCGATGTCAGGAGTGGCGGAGTAGATGTCGTCCAGGAAAAAGGCGTCGCCGTTGCCGTCGTCGGTCAGGAGCAGGATGGTGTCGTTAGAGCCATGGCAGACTTTGCCGATGATGTTCCTGCCCTTCAGCGGCTCCAATTCCACCCCTGCGACAGTGCAGTTGTACGCAAAGTAGTTGTCGCCCCACACGCCAGTGGGACTCCCCGCCAGCATCAGCTCCAGCCTGCGGTCGGTTTCATTGCCCGCTGCGTCCCGTGTCTGGAAATGGACGCGCGCGTCCCCGCTGAAGCGGAGCGGGTCCTTATACTCCTCCATGGCGTCCCCTTCCAACGCATAGAAGCACCTGGCGTCGTCCGTATCCCATCTGGCGGAAAGGATGACCTCGCGGGAGGCGGAATCCCCCGACAGCCTGAAAGCAGGCTCGGCGGGTGGCTCCTTGTCGATGTTGGTCACTTCGTAACTCTCTACCTCGGAGAGGTTGCCCGCCGCGTCGATGCCGCGGAACCAGACCATCCCGTTGTCGGCCATCACCACGCCCTCTTCATAGTCCAGCCATTCATTGTTGTCCAGCGAGTACTGCTTCTTGGTGCTGTCCACACTGAAGTTTGCCGTGACCATGACGTCCTGGTTGGTGGAAGCCGTCGTGTCAGCAAAGGCGAAGGGTGCCTCGGGCGGCGTGATATCTGCTTTGATGTCCAGGACAAGTGTATTCCCGTCCAAAGCCAGACTGTAAGTCTTTGCATCATAATCGAAAGCATCGCCATTCACTGTCAATGAGCCCATTTGTGCTCCCGTGGTGGTCTTCACCGTCACTGGAGAATTGAAGGCCGACGCATAGCCCGTCAGAGCGTATCTGCCATACTCCTCACCTCCAGTGACCGTGATTGTAAACGAAAGTAAACCTTCATCAAAATGAATATAGTCATAATGATTGACGAGGGGGATGTTGCGGTTTTTCTGTTCCGCAACGGTGAAATCAATTGTCGCGTCAGAATACGCAGAGACAACGGCACCTCCCGCGATTTGCAGGGAACCGCTATGAGAAGGTTTTTCTTTAATTTGGTCATTGTCATAGTCACCAAGTCCTAAATAACCACCGCTATTCACAGTCGTGTTGATCGCAGTGCCACCCCTGGAAATGCTCATCACGCCGCCGTTAATAGTCGTGTTGATCGCAGTGCCTTCAATACCTAACCAAGCATCACCATCAACTGTCGTGTTGTTCACCACGCCGCCACTGAAGACAAATAAATAAGCCGTATTTAACACGAAAGTGTTGTTTGCCATGCCGCCACTGAAAACGCGCATATCGCCGTGGTAATAAACAGTGGTGCTGTTTGCCACGCCGCCTTTGTAAACATGAATCTCACCATGACTGTAACCCAAATAATCGGAGCTTCGGGAGACAGTCACTTTGCTCGCCAAGCCGTCGTCGTAAACATTCATCACGCCGCCTTCGATCAAGAGCGAGGAGGCAACAATGCCATTGTTGTAAACGTTTATCACGCCGCCTGAGCCTGCGACCATGCCGCCAACATCGCCATAGTTGTAAACGTTTACTACGCCGTTGAGGGCTACTGCGCCGAGGCCCACTCCGCCGCCGTCGTAAACGTTCATCACGCCGCCATTATAAACTTGCGGATTGGCCGCAAGTCCGCCGTTGTGAACGTCCATCCTGATATTGTCGACTTGGGCCCCTACGTTGGACTGCCCGTTGCCGACATCGATGGCGGCATCGGCGGCGAATCTGTCCAGTCCCTCGCCGCCGTGCTCCATGCCGTGGACGATGTGCTCCATCTCGTGGGCGATGACGGAGACGACGAGCTCGGCGGGGGAGGAGGAGTCGAGGAGGACGAAGGCGTTGTCGTCGCGGATTTGGTTGCCCGAGTCGATGGTCTCGGCGAGGCCGAGGAATTCACCGTACTCGTCGAAGGCGGAGGTCACGCCGACATAGACCGTGGAGAATGCGCCGTTGGTCGGGATTTCGGTCGTGAAGACGACATCGTCGAACATGCCGTTGAGGGCTGCGGCGATGGCGGCGGTGTCGTCTTCGCCGAAGCCCGACGGCTCGACCGTGATGCTTCCGATAGCGACGCCGAGGTCGGCGTTGACATAGGAGGTCACCGCGCCGTCGAAGTCGAGATAGACGATTTGCGGGGAGGCCGTGGAATCCTCCATGGGAACAGTCTGGATGCCGCCGTCGGCGACGGTCAGGAGTACGGGGGCATTTTGCATGGATGCTCTCCTGTTGGTGGTATAGGTAATGCGGGGAAAAGAGTTCTAGGGGGCTAGATTCTCTAGATTTGCTAGGTTTACTAGAAGGTGAAATCCAGACAAAAAAAGCCTTTAACTCGTTGAAGTTAAAGGCTTTGAAAACTGGGGTGCTAGATGGGGCTCGAACCCACGACCTTCTGGGCCACAACCAGACGCTCTAGCCAACTGAGCTACTTGCACCACATCAAATTATAGGATGCTAATAATATGATGCTTTTTTGCGATTTGTCAAATGGGCTGGTCAAAAAAAGGAAAAGACCCAAATGAGGGTTTTGCGTGACAGGGTAGGGATGGATGTGAAAAGAAAATGGCCTTGTGGGAAGCGGTGCAGCGATGGCGGCGAAACAACTCTCTCGTGTCCAAAAACTGAAACGACGTTTCAATCATTGGGGTATGGACACTTTGGGGATTCTTGCAAGTATCTTGGTGAAGGGATATATGCTGGCGAAAAGATGTTCTTTTCTTCTGGGAAATGATTGAAAGTGACTTGAGCAAGAGAAGCAATGGCAAAAAAGGTATTGTCTGCCTGAAATGGAAGGTGAAGGTTTTTCTTCAAATTACCTGAGAAGGTTGGATAACAATCAATATAGGCCTGATTTAGATAAAGGACAAAAGGTATTTCGTATGTTTCTGGCTTGTTTGCATCTCTGAAGTTAACATTGGAATCTTTTGAATGCAAGGTTTCTGCGTGGTCGGAAAAGAAGAGGACAAAGGCGGGTCGCCGTTGGTTTTCAACTTCCTTTATGATTCCCTCAAGAAATGCGTCGGTGTATCGGATGGAATTGTCATATTTGTTGATATACTCGGCGGATAATTCTTCACAGTGGTTGTTGCATTCATCGCGGAAGTTATTGTCAAAATAGGCGTATTCAGGTGGATAGCGTTTGTCGGCTTGGCGATGGGAACCCATCGTATGAAGGAAGAGCATTATAGGTTCCGTTGGGGGTAAGGAGGCGACTTCATGAACGTATTGGAGGAGGGACATGTCCAAAGTGGCTCCACCCATTTCCCTTAGGAAGAGCTTTTTATTCGCATGTTGGAAAAGGAGTCCCATGGATTCGTGTTTGCCAGATGCATGTTGTATTGAATAAAGGTGGACTTTGTACCCGCCTGCAAGCAGCAGGTCGCACAGTGAAAGCTCAGGCTTCGAGAATGAGCCGATTTGCGCCAGTGTGAAATCATAGACACAGCATCGAAAGGTTGATGTCGCGGCAGACAGGACATTGTCAAACAGCAGCAACTGATCTTTTCTTGCCGTCAGAAAGGGGGTGGTCGGGCGCGGATACCCATAGCACTCCATGTTTTTCCTGCGGGCACTTTCTCCAACAACTACTATGCCAAGGATGTTGCCAGAAACTGTTTCGTCAGATGGGGAGTCCTGCTGGTTTTCGTGGGAACACCGATGGATATCCTCAGGGAGTTTTGGTGATGAAATGGCTTCTTGTATGGTTTTGCTGAAACCTGTGTAGGATGCAAAGTATGAGGAGACGAAGCGGCTTAGCCCATTTCTCTTCCCAAACCACCACCAGTCGCCTTTGCAAAGGGGGATGAACGCCACAACCAGAAACAGAACAAAGGAAATCAAGCCGATGCGATGACATGTCTGGGTTGGCTTTCGCAACCTCCATGCCAAGAGCGCTGTTAATAGGACAACAAACGTGAAAGGAATAAAGTCATACCAGAAAATGCAACTGTGGGAAAACTCTGACACCTCTTCGTGGTTGGTTGCTTCCAGAATCTGAAAAATAACGCCATCCATTTTCAAGCGGAAACGGCAGATGGCATAGAACTGAATGACATTGTACAGGCCGATAAAGCCGTAAAAAACGATAATGATGCGTCCAAAAATCCTATTAAAGAGAAGAGGCAGACCAGATAACAACAGCAGAAAAGCAAGGTTCTGGCGGTACAAGTGAAAAGGATTGCGGAAATTCACATAATGGGGCAGAGCGAAACACTCTGGAAGGAAGAGGATGTGCAGATAAAGAACAATCATCAACCATTGGTGCAAGGCAGTACGATGCTCTTCACTGGAGTTATACCAGTTTTTAATTGGTTCAAAGAGTTTTTTCAAGCTTGATGACATCTATTGAATAAGGAGGTTGCTTCGCGTAAGGAATAGCAAACGCTTGTTTGTGGCGTGGATGATTTGATATTTGGAGTCGTTGCGAAACAGTTGCCAGGCGCTGAGGTTTTGCAATAGCCTCTATGCATGTCAAAACCCAAGCAATGCTACGCTGTATGGTGGCATGGCGAGGGTTCCATTGTGGAACGCATCGGGGGACTCGTCGAGGGTGGCGTTGTCCGAGAGCATCTTGATGGATGTGGGGGCGGTTGCGCCCGTGAAAGCGCAATCGACGGTCTGGGGCTCAGCAGAGTAGTTGACCACAAGCACCGCCTTGCCTTTGGCGGAGGCCGCTGCGCAGGCATAGAGGTGGGCGCCAGCGACTGCCGTTTCCACCTGCGTCCCCAGCTTGTAGAGCTCGTTGTAGGCGGTGAAAACTCGTCCCGTGCAACTGACGCCAAAATCGGGGAAGTTGTAGAAGGCACCGTAGGCGCGCGACGGGAAGGCGTCGTAGAACATGGCCTTGTCGATAACGGAATCCTGCATGACGCAGAAGGTCGCAGCCGTGAAGGAGGCTCCAATGCGTGAGCGCTGCGTAACAAAAACGTGCTTGTCGCCCCGCTTCATATAGTTCCATTCGTTAAAGATGAGCTCCGTGTCGGGCAGCCCCGCCGCCAGCAACTTGGACTTGGCATAGTCGGCGTGGACGGCGACCTCATCGGGGGAGTCCGTGTAGCGGTGGAAGGAGAAAAAGTCCAGCGGACACGCCGTCTCGGGGGCCTTGATGTACTTCAGAAATTCGTCGTACCAAGTAAGGAAGGAGCGGTAGAAGTCGTTGTTGGCACAACGAGGGTCGGTGAGGGCATAGAAGCCGCAGCAGGCATAGCCGCCGATTTTGAGTTCAGGGAAGCACTTTTTCAGGTGGCATGACGCGGTGCGGTAGAGTTCGAAGAACTGCTCCATCGTTCCCTGCCACATGGGCGGGTTTTCGGGCTCGTTCCAGATTTCCCAATACTGAATGCCGAAGTGGAAGCCGTTTGCCCAGCCCTCGTTGTAGTGACGGACAATCATCTCGCAGATTTTCGCCCACTTGTTGTAGTCGGCGGGCGGCATGATGCGGTATGCCTTGATTCTAAAGTTGTTCTCGATGGTCACGCCCAGTCTGTAGAAAATCTGTGTGCCAGAGGCGTTGAGCGATTTGAGATAGACATCGGTGAAGGCGAAGTCATACGATGCAGGGTCGTCAGGGTCGGCGTCGAAGTTCGGGAAGACGTTGGGGATATCGACGAAGCGCGAACCGCCAAATGCCCCGCCTGTGTCGTGCAACCGACAGAAGGGGATGCCCGCTTCCACAAACTCAGGGAGCGCCGCCCCCGTGTAGTCGATGCGTGAGTTGTTGACGCCGTGCAGGGGCTTCATTTGCGCCTTGGGTCTGTCAAAATTGACTTTCAGGGTTGCCATAGTACGTTATACCTCGAAGATCTTGCCTGGGTTCATGATATTGTTGGGGTCCAGGGCCTTTTTGATGGAGCGGAGGACGTTGATAAAGGTCTCGGAAACCACGCAGGGCATGTATTTCAGACGCTTGCAGCCGATGCCGTGCTCGCCAGAGATGCGTCCGCCACGCTTGGCGACGAGTTCGTAGAGCTCCTTGAGGACAAGCGGAAGGGTCTGCTCCCAGCGTTCGTCACTCCAGGAGTCGGGGGCGCTGACGCGGCTGTGGAGGTTGCCGTCGCCCGCGTGACCATAGCAGGGTATGGTGACACCATAGCGGTCGGCGAGCTGCTGGAACTCCTCGACCACCTCCGCGATGCAGGCAGGCGGCACCACTACGTCCTCGCCAGACTGGCGCGGGAAATAGAGACTGAAGGATTCGGCCACGTTGCGGCGGATCTTCCAGATGCGTTCGGAGTTGGCGGGGTTGTCCGCCACATAGACCATGAAGGCACCGTGCTTCTCCAGGAAGCTGCCCACCAGCTCCAGTTCGTCCATCATCTGCTCGGGGTCGTTGCCATCAACGGAGATGAGCAGCATGGCGCCCGCCTCCTCATAGGGAAGGGTCTCGTTCAGGTAGCGGCAGGCCGACTGGAAGGACTCAGCGTCCATGTACTCAATGGAGGTGGGTGTGACTCCTGATTCCGTCATGGTGGCGGGCACGGCGTTGATGGCAGTGCGACTATCCTTGAAGAGCACCAGCAGGTCGAACTGGTACTTGGGACGCGGGATGACCTTGAGGATGATTTTCGTGAAGAAACCCAGCGTGCCTTCGGAGCCCGTGAAGAGCGGTAGCAAGTTGTAGCCAGTCACGTCCTTCAACAGCTTGCCGCCGACTTCCATAATGTCGCCGTTGGGCAGGACGACCTCCAGCCCAAGCACATAGCGCGCCGTGACACCATATTTGACGGCCTTGCCGCCGCCCGCGTTCTCGGCGACATTACCGCCGATATAGCAGGTCTCCATACTCATCGGGTAGCCTGCGTATAGCAGCCCGTGCGGGCGCAGAAACTCGTTGATGTCGTTGGCGATGACACCTGGCTGGACGACGACCATCATGTTCTCCTTGTCCAGCTCAAGTATCTTGTTCATGCGGTCCGTGGCGATGACGATGCCGCCATAGACGGGGACCGCGCCGCCCGAGAGGCCCGAGCCTGCCCCGCGCGGGGTCACGGCGATATGCTCCTCGTTGGCCAGCTTGATGACGGCGGCAACCTCCTCGGTCGATTGCGGACGCACGACGATTTCGGGGAGATGGCGGTAGTGTTTGCCTGGAATCTCATCGTGTGAGTAGGGTTCCAGGCGCTCTGCATCGCGGTAGATGACGTAGTTTTTTCCGCAGATTGCCTCCAGTCTGGCGGCGATTTCAGGGGTGACAACGGTATATTGATTTGTCATAGCGTACCTCCTTTGCGGAGCTTTGCGTTGAGTGCAGGAACGACGTCCATGATGCTGCCGACGATGGCGAGGTCGGCCAGCGAGAAGAGTTGCGCCTCGCTGTCGGTGTTGACGGCAACGATGCGCTTGGCCGTCTGCATTCCAGCCAGGTGTTGGATGGCGCCAGAGACACCCAGACCAACATAGAGTTCGGGGGTGACGGTGCGTCCTGATAGACCAATCTGGCAACTGTAGGGAAGCCAGCCGCGGTCAACCACTTCGCGCGTGGCTCCAAGTGCCGCACCAAGCAGGCTTGCCAACTCACGGACCATCGGAAGGTTTTCGGGCTTTTTGATTCCGCGCCCCACGACGACGACCTTCGTCGCAGCGGAGAGCTCCTGCGATTCATCGACGGGTGTAGCGGAAATAAGGGTAGCGTGGGAGGTGTTCCATTCAGGCGGCGGAGTCAGGCGGTGAATAGTGCCAGTGCGTCCCGCCACGGGCTTCGCGGCAGGCGTGGAACGTGGGCGAACGGTCGCCATCTGCGGACGATGGTTCGGGGTCTTGATGGTTGCCATGATGTTGCCGCCGATGGCGGGGCGCGTCTGGAGAAGCAATCCCGTCTCCGAATCGATGGCGAGTTCCGTGCAGTCGGCGGTGAGGCCTGTCTGCATTCGCATGGCAGAGTATGGAAGCCAGGTGCGACCTGTGGAGGTGGCACCGCCCAGCACGATTTCGGGCTGGAACTGACGGACGGTCTCCGCCAGTGCCTCGCAATAGGGCTCTGCGCGGAACTGCGCCAGCCAGGGGGCTTCATAGGAGACGACTTCGTCGGCTCCGCAGGCGACGAGCTTTTCCAGTTCGCCGTCCTCAAGGCCGTCGGAGAGGATGAGCGCACCGATCTGGCCAGGCATGAGGCGCAAGGCACGCGTGAGCAGTTCAAAGGAAATTGGAAGCAATTTGTGGGCGTATGCCTCTGCTATGATGCATATTTTCATTCTTTGTCTTCTCCTTTGACGAAGGCCTCGATAGCACAGACCGCCGTCTCCAAACTGGCTTCATCCACGATTTGCAGTTTTTTGCCGTTGCGCGTAATGGATGGATGGAAGATTTTGACGACGCGCGTGGGGGAGCCGTTGAGTCCAATGGTGGCGGGATCAAGCCCCAGTTCTGCCGTGTTTTTGACGGGAACAGTGCGGCGACGAGCCGCCATTTTGCCTTTCAGCGTGGGCAGGCCAATTTCGCCGACCGCCTTGGTGACGCTGACCAGCGCAGGCAGCGCAACGCACCAACGCTCGATTTCACTCTCCGTCTTGCGTTCGACTTCGATGCCGTTGTCGGTCGCCTTGATGCTGCTTGCAAAGGTGACGAGCCCGAAGCCCGCCGCCGAGGCGATTTCGGGTCCGACCTGACCTGTGTCGCCGTCGGTTGCGCGCTCGCCTGTGAGCACCAGGTCGAATGGCCCACAGGTTTTCAGGGCGGCTGCCAAAATGGTGGCGGTGGCCTTGGTGTCGCTGCCAGCGGCAGCGCGGTCGCAGATGAGCAGGGCTTCGTCCGCGCCGAGTGCCAGCGCCTCCTTCAGTGCCTTTTCCGCGTTGGGCGGTCCCATGCTGATGGCGGTGACGGTGGTGTCTGGCTGCGCGGCCTTGAGGTCCAAGGCCGCCTTAAGGGCGTAGAGGTCCAGCGGGTTCACGATGGCCTCGTTGCCATCGCGCACCACGGTGCCTGTCTTCTCGTCCATCCGCACGGTGCGGGTGTCGGGCACCTGTTTTATAAGTAGGGCGATTTTCATGGTGGTTCCTTTCTGTTTGTAGCGCGGCATCTATTCTGTGCCTGGCGCTTCAGCGCCAGGGGGAGCTAGGCCAAAGGACGGGGAGCATGACCCCCCGCGCCCCCCGACTTTCAGTCCCAGGCGGTGCTGCCGAGGAGGCCGTCGGCGAAGTGGGCGGGGGTGTAGCCCGCCTCGGTCATGGTCTTGGCGGCGAGGCCCAGGCGTGCGACATGGTCGGGCTGGTAGTTCTTGTAGTATGGGAAGGAGTACTGTTCATGGGAGGCAAGGCCGACGGTCATGTTGCAGAGCGGGTTGGCGATGATGCCGTTCAGGATGCCCTGCACCTGCTCCGTTTTGACGAGATTGACGGTCATGACGCTCTTGTAGAGGAACATGTCGGTGAAGCGATCATAGAAGTAGTATCTGGAGGCCAGGTACTCGGTGACGTCCTTCTCGTAGAAGTAGCCGACATCCGCCACGCGGCTGGGAGGATTCTCCTCGCCGACATAGGTCTTGGCGCGGAGGAACTGTCCTTCCAGAACGCGCACGCCGCGGTCGTGAAGCACGCCGAAGGCATCGGGACGCGCCATGCCCCAGTGCAGGACCACGGGCGGCGTCAAGGTCTTTTCCCCCGCGAAGCGGACGATTTCCGAGGCGACCAGGTCGTAGTCCGCCGCCAGCTTTGCCGCAGAGGCATGCTGATAGGGGCGGTCGGGGAACTCCGAGTAGGCATGGAAGGCGAGGCGGAGCCAGTTGGCGTTGTCCTCGAACTCGGACTTGTAGGTATCAGGGAACTCCTTCATCTCGAAGGGGAAGTGGTCATTGCGGTAGAAGCAGTTGAGGGTGAAGCGGGTGCCGTAATCCTGATGGATTTTGCGCAGGGCGGCCAGGTAGAAGTGGTCGAAGAGGGACTTTGGGCGTTCCTTGGCGATATCCGTGAGGAAGAAGCTGTGGTCGTCTATAAAGAAGTTGTAGCGCTTGTAGGATTTCTTGTCCCAGACCAGGGTGAGGGTGAGCTTCAGGTCGCCGTATTGGCTTGATGCGACCACCTCGACCTCATTGATGCGCTTCGTGAGCTTGACTGTTCCCCCAAAACGGGTGTCCATGCGGGTGGTGGGGCCACCGTTTATGGTGACGAATGCTTCGGAGTCGGCAATGCCTTCCAGTTTGATTTCCAGGTAGTCATCGGTCTCCTTGCCATCGGTGTAGTTGAGGATTTGACCGCTTCGGAAGTTGAAGATTTCTAGTTGCATGACAGTGTGGGGTATATTAGATTGATGAAAGATTGTCTGTTGCTTTGCAAGACCTTGTGGGAGTTGTTGCGTTTTCCGACGGCGTAACCGCCGTCGCCACACCTTTATTTCAGGTTGCGTTTTCCGACGGCGTGACCGCCGTCGCTACACCCTTTATTTCAGGTGCTTAGCAAGTTCTTTTTGGAAAATCTCTACCTTGTCGCCGACCTTGAGTTTCAGGGAAGCGGCAAGGCCCGCGTTGATTTCGATGGCGGCGATGGCAGGCTTCACGCTTGGGTAGCTGGGGAGGCGGTCGCAGTAGTCCTCGTCGGGCTCCTGCTTGCCTTGCGGGGGTTCCACAGCCATGGTATGGATGGCAGTGATGCGGCCCTCCTTGTCAAGGAAGAGGATGTCAAGCGGAATGAGCGTGTTCCGCATCCAGAAGCCGTGCTTTTCGGGCTTGGGGAAGAGGAAGAGCATCCCGCCGTCCTCAGGAAGGCTCTCCCTAAACATAAGACCGCGTATGCGGTCTTCATCGCACAACGCGGTCTCCATGTTTTCGAAAAGCATTCCTCCGATTTCCACTGGCCATTTCAGGCTTTCTGCACAGGCGCAGAGTGCCAAGGCAAGCAGCGGAAATAGGAGGTGTTTCATCGGTTCTGTAAGGAGTTCTAAGTTATTTTCCTGGCTCGTAATAGGCCCAGAAACGGCTGATATCGTTGGAGGAGTTCAGGGTGACAGCCTGCCTGTAGAACTCCGTTTTGCGCGTCTCGACGTGACCGTCCAGCAGGCCAAAGACGGAGCCACCGTTGTGCTGGTTGTTCATGCCGCCGTTTTCGCAGTTCTGGTCGTTTGGCTTAACGTAGTGGGTTGCAAGATACTGGGGGCAGTAGATGTATGCATTGTTGGGTTTGTCGTTGTTTTTGCATCCCATGAACATGGTTTGAGAGGGGGTCCTGTGGGCATTCAGGGGGATGCGCTTGACATAACTGCCACCCGTGTAGCAGTTGTATGGCATTCCATAACTGCCGTAGTTCATGCCATAGCCTACGACATTATTGCTTTGGACGTTAGTTGCGCAGAGAACGGTTTTCCTGTCGCCGATGTAGTCGAGCAATCCTGCCCACCACATGCTCTTCTGGCCTTCCGTGACATCAGCGAACGAGCAGGGGTAAGCCCTTTTGTCAGTGGCGGAAGTCCACATCTGGCCAATGATGATGCTGTCTGAATTCTCGTCGATATACATGGCTAGTCCCAGCATGATCTGCTTGCCGTTGCTAGTGCAACTGATGGTGCGTGCCTTGGCGCGTGCCTTGGCCAATGCTGGCAGCAGCATGGCCGCCAGGATGGCGATGATGGCGATGACGACGAGAAGCTCAATAAGGGTGAAGTGCTTTTTCATGATTTGAAATCCATAAAGTTTTGATTTACCAGTTTTTCTTGAACCAGTTGCCGAGGACAGCCTGTTCTTTGACCTGACCGACGTGACCGTCGAAATAGGCGACGTTGATGGCTTTATTATGGCGCCAGACCCACCACCAGGTTTGGGCAATGACGTCAACGGGGTTGTCGGCAATCATAAAGGTCTCGGAGGGGCGCTTCCATTCGAAGATTTTGCTGGGAAGGAGGGTTGCGGTTGCCGAGAGATAGCCTGTCCCCTGGGTCATGCCATAGCCTCCCTGGTTGGCTGTGGTGCTGAAGTGAATGGTGGTTGAGGAGTCTTTGATGGTGACAAACGTCTCTCCGTCTTCGCCGAGGCAGGATGGACAGAGTATCGGGCAGGGGGTGGTACCGCCTTTGAGTTCATTGCGGCTGAAGAGCTGGGGTTCGTAGGCATAGCCTGCCACGCACCAGGAATTGGTATAGTATGCCCCAGGCGCGTCGGCAGGATAATTTTTGTTGGGCATTCTCGAACCGCACACGTAGTCCTCGTAGTCGTCCTGGTAGAGGCGCATGACAAGAGCGATCTGCTTCAGTTGATTGACGCAGGAGGTGGCGCGCGCCTTTTCCCGGGCCTTGCTAAGGGCTGGCAGCAGCATGGCAGCCAGGATGGCGATGATGGCGATGACAACGAGCAACTCAATCAGCGTAAATAATCTCTTCTTCATTATTTGTGTTTTCCTATATGTATTTGACTTATGTACTCGGTTTTACCAGGACTTCTTGAACCAGTTTGCATTGAGGGGCTGGTGCTTGACCTGACCAACATGGCCGTCGAAGTAGGCGACGTTGATGGAATTGTTGTGGCGCCAAACCCACCACCAGGTGTTTGAAATGGTGTCAACAGGGTTGTCGGCAATCATGAAGGTCTCAGATGGGCGTTTCCACTCGAAAACTTTGCAGGGGAGAGTCTTTGACGTTCCTGAAAGGTAGCCAGCACCAATCACATGTCCATAGCCACCGTTCAAAACATTGCCGTGGCTGATAGTGGTGTCGGTGCCAGCCTCAGATTTAAACACTACCCCGTTTTCGCCAAGGCAGGATGGGCAGAGGGCAGAAGTAGGCTCTGCACCGTTCTTGTAGGGTTTGCGGCTGAAGAGCTGGGGCTCGTAGGCAAAGCCTGCGACAGTCCACCAGTTGTTGTAGTAGCGTCCAGGGTCGTCGGTGGGATAACTTTTGTTCATGCGGGCACCGCAGCCATAGTCCTCGTAGTCGTCCTGGTAGAGGCGCATGACGAGTGCCATCTGCTTGAGCTGGTTGACGCAGGAGGTGGCGCGCGCCTTCTCCCGCGCCTTGCTAAGGGCGGGCAGAAGCATGGCCGCCAGAATCGCGATAATGGCGATGACGACGAGTAGCTCAATAAGGGTGAAGTGCTTTCTTTCCATGGGTATTTACCTAAATTTTATGGGGTTAAAACAATTAATTCACAACAATTATACCATGAAAACAGCTTTTTTCAATAGCAGGGAGAATTATTTTTCTTGCTACATCAGATGTTCTTCCAGAAACTTGTATGATTGTTCAGTGGCCTCGGGCGTTGGGCGGTGTCCAGTGGCGTGGTTAAAAAGTTTCAGGTTGTCGAAAGCGCCGTGTGCGTCGTAGTAGGGCCTGGCGGCGGCGAAGAAGGCGTTTGCGCCGTCGTTGTCGTAGTTGCCCGCGATGAGCAGGAAGGGCTTGGGGGCTGCGATGGCGAGGAGCTGTGAGTGGTCCATACTCGATGCGCGCAGGAAGGCGAATTTCTTGCCCCAGTACCACGGGTCGCTCCAGTTGGTCTGTTCCCAGCCGATGCCGAAGTCGCTGGAGACGATGGCCTTGACGCGTTCGTCCAGGCAGCCCGTGTAGAAGGAGATTTTGCCGCCAAGCGAATGGCCGATGATGCCGATGCGGGAGGCATCGACCATTGGGTCGGTTTCAAGAAGGTCGATGAGCAACCGTGTGTCGGCGACGAGTTTGCCGACTCCCGTCCAGCCAGGCTCTTCCTCGTTGAGCTTGGCGGCGGCGCGTCTCCAGCGCGTGAAGTCGTTGAGGTCTTTGTCGTTTTTCGGGCGCTGGATATAGGTGAGGTGGTAGGTTTCGGACATGATGGTAACGAAGCCGCGTGCCACCAGGTCGCGCCCATAGCCGATGGTCTCTGCGTTTTCATGCAGAAGTTCCTCGCCTGTCTCCAGGTTCAGCCGCGACATCTTGTTCGGGTTGTAGAAGGGGGCGACGACTGCAGGACAGGGGGCCGTGGCACCTTTGGGGTACATGATGAGCACCCGCTGCCAAGTGGTGGGACCATTGTTTTGACGCAGAAGTTTCGCCGTGAAGCCATCGCCATCGAATTGCTTGATTAAGGCAACGGAATGATTGTAGGAGCTCTCCCGTGGCGCGCCGAGCGTTTTCTCCCAAAGGCTTCGCAGTTCCTCTGGGGTTGGTTGTGCAGCCTTTTTGTTGTGGAAGAAGAGTTCTAGGAGGGTGGTTCGGTTGTTGTCGTTCATCACCTTGATTTCATGGACACCGTTCTCAAAGTCGGCTGTGTTGAACTCTACCGTCGGCTCCTCGGCAGAGGCCATGGCAACCCATTTGCCATCCATGTAGATGCTGACGGGACGCGGATTCTCTTCAGCCTCCTTATACGGGGTAAACGCGAACACCCCTTCCAGGGTGATGCCTGTATCGGCAGGACCTATGGTCTTCTTTGCTTTCTTTGCCATGTTCGTTGCTATTTGGGGTTTATTTGTGCTTTGTCGAATTGCAAAACGCCAAGCGGCATTGTATAATAACTGCAAATATTATAACCCACATTTCGAGTTTTTCAAAATGCTTCTTTTCCTAAAAGGCAAGCGTATGTTCGAGAATCTCTAGGGCATCTAGAGCATCTAGAACATTTATCCTTTATGGAAACTAAGCAAAACAAGGAGCTACAATGTCAAGAAGATGCATGATAGCCGTTTCGGAGGGCAGCCGCACGATGCGCGCCGATGTCTCCAAGGGGTTCCAGTTTGCCGTTGATGAGATGAAGAAGTTCTGGGAAGGGCAGGTTGAAGTGATGCTGCCAGACAAGCCAGACCTGATTGTGGTGCCCGAGGCCAGCGACCGCTACCACCATCTCATGGGCGAGGTGCGCAAGGAGTACTACCGCACGCGCGGCAACCAAATGCTGGATTTCTGGAAACAGGTTGCCATCGCAAACAACACCTATGTGGCCTATTCAGCCGCGCGCGAACTGCCTGACGGCACCTGGCGCAACTCCACGCAGATCATCGACCGTAAAGGCAATGTGGCGGGCATCTACAACAAGAATCACTGCGTCATCGAAGAAACCACCAAGAACGGCATTCTCTGCGGCAAGGACGCACCCATCATCAAGGCGGACTTCGGCACCATCGGCTGCGCAATCTGCTTTGATCTGAACTTCGAGCCCATCCGCAAGAAGTACGAGGCGACGCAGCCCGATTTGCTCGTCTTCTCTTCCATGTACCATGGCGGGCTTGTACAGAACTACTGGGCGTATGCCTGCCACTCGCATTTCGTGGGCAGCATCTGCGGCGATCAGTGCACCATCATCAACCCCATGGGCGAACTGGTGGCGCGTACCACCAACTACAAGCACATCATCACCCACGAAGTGAACCTTGACTGCAAAATCTGCCACTACGACCACAACTGGGAGCGCTTCAAGGCAATGAAGCAGAAGTATGGACGCGGCGTGACCATCTTCGACCCAGGCCACGTCGGAGCGGTTCTGGTCACCTGCGAGCGCGATGACATGAACGTCGATCAAATGCTGGATGAGTTCGAGGTCGAGCGCATGGATGACTATTTCGAGCGCTCCCTCAAGCACTGGGCCGAGAACCAGGAGCCGTAGCGACGGTCCTGTAGGCTGCGCTTCAACGCGGTCACCTGTCCTGTGCGCCGCGTTAAAGCAGCGTGGCGGAGTGTGGCGATTGGCCACGGAAAAAAGGAGAAAACGATGGATTTCGCCAAAATCAAGGCGCGTTACGAGAATGAGCTGTATGAGCGCGTGATACCTTTCTGGGAACGGCACTGCGTCGATAGGCAGTACGGTGGATATTTTACCTCGCTTGATCGCGACGGCAGTGTCTATGATACGGAGAAGTATATGTGGATGCAGTGGCGGATTGTCTATATGTTCGCCAGATTCGCCGTCGCCCAGGGCGGAAACGACCGCTGGCTGGAAATTGCCTCGCAGGGATATGATTTTCTGACAAAGCACGGCAAGTCGGAGGACGGCACCTACTATTTTGCTCTGAATCGCCAGGGGGTGCCTTCCGTGGCGCCGTACAACATCTTCTCCGACTGCTTTGCTGCTATGGGGGCTGCCGCGATGTACAAGGCCACGGGCGAGGAAAAGTATCGTTTGGAGGCCGATTCCGCCATGCGCAGCTATATACGCCGCATGGACAATCCGAAAGGGCGCTGGGAGAAGGGACTGCTTGGCAAGCCGCACAGACTGTCCCACGGGCATTTCATGATGCTGGCGAACTTGGCCTACGAGATGCGGACATGCCTTGGCAGCCACGAGTACGACGAAGCCGCCGAGCAGGCGGTAAACGCGGTGACGGAGCGTTTCTGGAATCCCGAGATGCAGATTCTCTTCGAGAACATCAATGCCGAAGGCCCTGCGTTCGACTTGGACTCCTGCGAGGGGCGCATGGTCAATCCAGGACACGGACTTGAATCCATGTGGTTCATGCTGCAGCACGCCGAGCAGAAGGACGATACGGCCTTGATTTCGCGTGCGGCGGACATCATCAAGGGCATCCTGGCCTTTGGGACAGACCGTGAATATGGCGGCATCTACTATTTCATGGATGCCTTGCACAAACCGCATCTGGAGCTTCAGTGGGACATGAAGCTGTGGTGGCCCCATTGTGAAGCGCTGATAGCTTGTCTTTTTGCTTACAGGCTCACCCGCGACGATTTCTTTCAGCAGAAGTTTGTCGAACTAGACAGCTGGACATGGCAGCACTTCCGTGACCCCGACTATCCTGAGTGGTTCGGCTATCTAAACCGCCGTGGTGAGGTCACCCATACACTGAAAGGCGGCAAATGGAAGACCATGTTCCACCTGCCACGTTGCCTCTTCACCTGCGCCGCCCAGCTCGGAAAACTGTAGGGATAGTCGTTTTGCAAGCACATTATGAGAAAAAACATCCTGAGCAAATAAAAAACAGAAATACTCTTTGCAAACCACGGGATTTGAGTTATATTATTTGCATAGTCAGAAAAGACTGAATGATTGTTTTTAAGCGGAGAGATGTCAGAGTGGCCGAATGAGCAGCATTGGAAATGCTGTGTACGGTAAACCGTACCCTGGGTTCAAATCCCAGTCTCTCCGCCATTTTTGTGCTTAAAAAACTGTTTTTTTGCCTTTTTTTGCCACTGGGCTTTTTTTCTGTATCTTGATTGGGGAATTATATACTTTAGTTGCCGATTGGTCTTCACCAACAGAGAAGAGCCGCGTAAGCGGCGGCAGAAGCATAGCCGTGGGAGGAGCGAAGCCGCGATAGCGGTGAAGCGAAACTCACGGTCAGATGACCCACCCAGTGCGTGTGCGCCGTGCCGCTTCGCTGCGCTACGCGGCACGGCGCAGCCTGGCCATCGACCAGTGAGGGATTATGTCATCAGGAAACCCAAGTATATAATTCTCTTTGATTGGTTATTACAATCAAAGCAGTCTAGGTTGGAAGAACAGGATTATTCACCAGTAAATCAATGGCTTAAATTTTTGAACATGAGCCTTGCGCCGTATAGATACCATTTTCTGTCAGGAGTAATCCATGCTCGAAGTGTCAGAACATTGCATCTCCAAAGGTGGTCGAATCCTCCACCGTTGGCAATCATCACGTTGTTACTAGACAGATAGTAATATGAGCCGAATGCTTTGTCACATGTTAGATTCAAGTCGTAGCTTCTTCCGAAAGAGACGCCTATGGCAGACGGGTCATAATCTAGGTCAGTTATCCAGTAGTTGGCTCCAACCACATCCGCTTTTTTTCCATTGCTCCTGTTTTCTGGAAAAACAGTACTTACAGGGAGATATGGCGGGGTAATTTTGTGCATCACATAGTCCTTCATGTTGTTGCAGACATACATCTGCAAGGCGTTGAAGGATACGTCGGGAAGATAATGCCATAGGTTGCCGCATACATTTTCAATCCATCTGTAGCGAATAGGATTTCTTGTTGTTGCAGCTTTCCCTGTAATCCATGCGGCTCTTCCCGTATGCCATGAAAGCGCTCCGCTCGGAACGGATTCGCAGAAATTGGTGTTGCAGGCCGCTGAACCGACAAAGCAGTTTGGTGTAACATCAATAGGCTTTCCGTCAAAAGTCCAATCGGTATAGTCTCCGGAATCCACGCATGCTGTGATTTTTGCCTGGGTGAGAATATTCTGCTGATATGTATCGCAGATGGTCATGTTGCTGCCAACAGGCATGAGCCCTTTCTGGCTAGGAGTCCATTTGTTTGTCCTTACGGTATTTGTATTTGTTGCCGCAACAGCAATAAGCAGATATGAGTACAAGTTGACGGGCTGGACATAATCAGCGATTCCATAGCCTATGAATCTATTGGTGTTTCTGCACCCATATTCGATGCACATGAGGTTCCAAACTGCATCTACGCATCTCATGTCATAGAGTGAATAATTGCCCCCGTTCGCCTGTGCAAGATCAAGGTAGGTCTGGGCTGTGAGGTTGCACGTTGGAAGCACTCCACCATATGAATGCAATTTGTCGTCGCTCCCTTTATAGCCCTCAAATGCGCTGATGAATATCTCGTCAAGCTCCTTGCCATTCTCTATGAAAGCTGGATGGACCTTTGAACCGCTTTCCGAAATCACTCTATATTCATAGCCGTCTTTCCTATATCTTTTATAGTAGAATTTGGGGACGCGCACAAACACATCTCCATTGGTCCCGTCAAGCGCAAATCCCGCCTCGCCTTCATAGGTTACATTATAAGCACCGTTTTCATTGAGTTTGATATTGCAGCGCTTCATTTCCGACCACGGATAAACCGAATCAAAATCCGAAGAGCCATTCGTCGAACCAACTCCGATAGTTGCCGACATTCCGATTGCATCGTAGCATCTTTCGCCTAAATCATTGGAATTACCAATTTCCCAGCGCAAACCATATTGCTTTGATTGCCCTGCTGTCATTGCGGTTGTCGTTAACATGATTAAACCCATTATTAATCGTTTCATCCGTTTCATCGTTTATCCTCTTAATATATTTGGGTTTGTGTTTATTTGCAATCTTGTTCCCGAATACATAATAGGGGTTTCCTGATGGTGAGTAACTTGGGAGACACTTATGCCATAAACTATGGCACAAGATTCATAAAAATCAACCCGCTGAGGCGAAAATAGTGCCAGATAACAAGGAGCAAAACGGTAACCTCGCTTTCAAAACTTTTATCTTTTTAGAGTTTTGAAAGTGGATGGTACGAAGTTATTGCAATGCCGTGTTATATTATTGTCGTTTTCATCGATATTACCTCAAAGGAGATAAGCAGATGCTGCGATTCGGAAGAATGCTTTTTATAGGGTTGTTGGCGTGGGGGATGGTCAGTATGGCGGCGGTTCCGCGTGTCATTGACATTTCCAAGGAGACAGATGAGTTTTCAGATGTGGCAATCATCTGTGATTCTCCATGCAAAGTGGTTGCTTATGCGGCTGAGGAACTCCAGCACTATCTGGGCAAGGTGATGGGCAAAAAGCCTTTGCTTGCGGAGCAGCCATCAGGCAAGAGCCTGCAGCTTGTCCTTGGCGACGGACCGCTTTCCCGCGCCGCTGGGCTGGATGTTGCCGCATTGCCTGATGACGGTTTTTACATACGCCGTGTCGGCAATCGTGTTTATCTTCTTGGAGTGGACAACCCTGTGGACGACCTTCGTTCGAAAGCAAAGCTCAAGAACGAGGACCATGCCACGCTGAACGCAGTCTATGACTTTCTGGAACGCTTTGTCGGCGTGCGCTTTTATTTCCCCCATGAGTGCGGGGAAATCGTTCCATCAATGGAACGCTTGCGCCTACCCAGGAGAATTGAGATAATGGAGCGTCCTGACTTGAGCAGCAGAATGTGGAACATATATGGCCATGGAAAGGGGTGGGAGGAACCTGAAGAGCCCAAGCTGTCCGAAGTGGAACAGTTGTATTTGCGCTATCGTGCCAAACCCTACGGGCAGAGCAACGCATTGGAAAGGTACCAGTATATCGAGCGGTTTTCCAAGACGCATCCCGATTACTTTGCCTTGATGATTGATGGAAAACGGTTTTGCGATCCGAAACTCAAGCATACGGGGCAGCTTTGCTTCTCAAGCGGCATCGTCGAGGAGATTTACCAGGACGCCAAGGCATATCTGACGGGGCAACCTGCATCCTCGCGCGGTTTGACTCGTTGGGATAGAAACGCTGTCAGCCCTGGCTTTTTCAACATCTGCCCTGTCGATGCCTTTTATTGGTGCGCGTGTGAAAAGTGCCGCCAGATTGCAAGCCCTGGATATGCCTTCTACAAGATTCCCGAAGAGAAACAGAGAGTCAGCGACTTCATCTGGCAGCTTACGGCTGATTTGGCAAACCGCCTGAAGGCGGAGGGCGTGCCTGGAAAACTCATTCAACTTGCCTACGAACCCTACAACCTGGTGCCGAAATGCGAGATTCCCGACAATGTGCAGGTCGCCGTGGCCGTGTTTCCAGGCATTATCTCCCCGAATCATCCGCGTCTCGCGCAGAATGACGCGCAGATTGCGCCCTGGCTGGAGGTCGTCAAGGGGGGAGTTATCCTCCGTGCCTGGACGGGCAAGACCATGCAGCGGACAATCAGCTACATCCCTGCCATGAAGCACAACCTCATCGGGCAGTACTTTGCCGAACGGAAACATCGCTATGTGGGGGCTTTCATCGACGAAACCACTGACTATTTCATGTTTACCTACTTGAACTTGTACATATTTTCCAAGATGGCATGGAATCAGGACATTGATCCAAAGGCTGTGCTGGACGAGCATTTCAGCCTGATGTTCGGCAAGGGGGCTCCTTTCATGCGCCGATTCTATGATGATTTGGAGCATCTGTGGAATGACGTGGTCCTGCGTACTGCGGAGGATACGGGGCTTGGAGCCATATTCGAGATACCCGATGAAATTGAATTGTGGTCCGACATCTATTCGCCCGCCAAGCTTGATGAATACAATACGCTGTTCGATGAGGCGGAAAAGGCTGCGACGGAGGCGGAACGCAAGCGGGTTCAGTTTATACGCAGGGAACTCTTCGGCAAGCTTACGGAGGGCAGCAGAATCCACTCGGCCAAGCGCCTTTCGATGGTGGATTGGATTGTCCGCCCTGGCGAGACGGTCTATCTGCGCCCTCACCGCGGAACCTTCAACGAGGTGCAGACCACGGTAAAAGTCGAGGAGAGCGCAGAGGCGTTCACTTTCCGCTTCCATTGCGAGGAACCTTTCATGGATGAGGTGAAGGCGGAGGTCTTTCAAGCGGAATCCCTGAACCTATTTGATGACTCGGATGTGGAGCTTTTCCTGAAGCCGAGGGCAGATTCCCTGCACTACTTCCAGATTGGCGCCAACACCAATGGCGTGACGACTGCGTATGATTATTCTGGCGTGAAGAGGGCAAAGCCCGCTCCATGGCAATCGGGGGTGCGCTGCGCCGTGACGAAGGGGAGCGACTTCTGGGATGTCAGCCTGGAGATTCCCAAGAAGGCCCTTGGCGACTACGACAAGTCTGGCATCAAGGTCAATCTGGGCCGCCGCAGAGTCTTCAAGACCGACCGCCTGGCGGCTGAGGAGTTCTACAAATGGTGCCCGTTTGCAGGCGGGACCTTCCATGACTACGACAACTGGGGCACCCTCTCCCTGAATGGTGTACCTGACCGTAACCTGCTGAAGAACTCAAGCTTGGTGGGGGAACCCGCCAATGAAAACAACTTCATGGGGTGGTATCTCTCATACGGGTGGGGAGACCACATCGGGCAGAAGGTCGAGTTGGACCGACGCTATTTCATCACCCAAGGGCAGAGCGTGCATCTTGTCAATACAGAGGGGAATACCCTCTGGTTTACGCAGCGTGTGAAAGGCCTGAAGCCGAATACCCGCTATGAGCTGAGCTTCTACATTCGCACTAAGAATGTTGTAGCCAGACGCGAATCCCTCTTCAGCGGCGTGTACGTGAAGAACAACGTCAATGTTCACCTTCCGCCCCACTATATTTCTGGCAACCATGAATGGACTCGCATGGCCTTCGAGTTTTCAACTCCAGATGAGAAGGAACTCAATCTCAAGGCTCCATTCGGCATCATCTTCAAGTCGCCAGGCGAGGCCTGGTTTGACGAGATGATTTTGAAAGAGATGGAGAAGTAGGAATATTATTCTTAAAATTTTGAGGACTAAATATGTTTTCGTGGGAGCATGATTTCAAGAGTCATCGGGTAGATGGCCGTGTGACGGGCAGTTTGGGGGCATTGTATGCCAGATTGCATGAGATGAAACCAGTGTTGGCATACAAGCCAGAGGTGATGCAAGAACCTGGGCGTTTCCGTGAATGGCAGGCTGAGGTCAAGACGAAGCTGGAAGAGTTGTTGCGTATGCCATCTGAGGAGCAACCGCAGCCTAATCCTGTCAGGCTGAGCAGTGAGGCGCGCGATGGCTATCACCTGGAGAAATGGGAGTTCTATCCAGATCGATACTCGGCGGTTCCTGTGTTGATCCTGCGGCCTGACGGCTTGACACGACCAGCGCCTGGCGTGTTCTGTCTGCCTGGCTCGGCGCAACCAAAGGAAATGCTCGTAGGCGAGCCGATGCCCGACAATCCGAACTGTTGCAACTACAAGTTTCCAGAACGTAATGCACAGGCACTGCATTGTGTCAAGCGCGGCTATATTGCCGCCGCATTCGACAATCCAGGCACTGCGGAGGTGGCGGAGCTGGGTAATTCAACTACGCAGACAAACGATGCTGTACGTGTGAAGCTCGTTGAAGGATACCTTGAGGCGGGCATGACCTACGTCGGCGTTTCCGTCTTCCAGAAAATGCAGTTTTTGCAGTGGTTCAAGAGGCAGAAAGATGTCGATTCATCGCGTCTGGCAGTCATGGGACATTCGCTCGGTACGGGAGCAGCGCTGGCGCTTGCTCTGCTATGCGATGAGTTCAAAGCATTGGTCTTCAATGACTTCCTTTGTGATGGACGCCTGCGCTACTGTGCTATAACTGAATACGAAAACGCGAGAGGAAACGGCAACTGGCATCACGTGCCAGGCATTTGGAACTACTTCGCTTTTCCTGACTTGCTGGCGGCTCTTGCACCGAAGTATCTAGCCCTGAACGAAGGCGGGGCGGAGGCCTGGCTTGACAAGGTGCGTGCTAGCTACGAGCGTGCAGGAGCAGCGGACAAGCTCATCATCAGTGCCTATCCCAAGTTCGCGAAAACACCACCCATGCATGGAACAGTGCCCTTGTACGGTTTAACCCAGGAGATGCTATATGAGGAGTGGTGCCATGTAGATGTGCCTGACCATTCTTTCCGTCAAGAGCCTTCAATGAGGCTTCTTGAAGTGGCTTTTGCTTGACAAGAACACATGTTGTATTGCATTTGAGGTAGTTTCAACGCGCACTTCGCGCTAGTTTTGACATTCCCTTGCAAGACATTGAATCTGAACTTTTTTCAGCAATCTCTTTTTGGCGTTAATTCTTTGGTACGAAGAGGAATTGTCTGCAAGATGTATCAATTTAGGGGAATTATATACTTGAGTTTCCTAATGACATTATCCTTCATTGGTCGATGGCCTGGAGGCGCACGGGGACTGGGGTGGGCATCTGACCGTGGGTTTCGCTTCGCCGCTGTCGCGGCTTCGCTCTTCCCACGGCTATGCTCTTGCCGCCGCTTACGCAGCTCTTCTGCTTACGCGGCTCTTCTCTGTGGGTAAAGTCCAATTGGCAACTAAAGTATATAATTCCCAGATTTAGCCTCAGGAGAGCATTTATTACTCCAGCATCAGTAGCCAGGTTTTGCAGTCAGTGGCTTGGAGGCTGATACGTTCATCCTTGATAGGCACGTTTTGCTTTTCAAGCACATTCGTTGCCTGAGACGCATTATCGGGCAGTGAAATGTCATAGTTGCCAGCCTTTCCTACATGCACCAGAAGATATGGCTTGCTATATTTCACGAAAATGCCAGGCTGGCTGATTGCCGTGCATCCTGCCTCCTTGAAAAGCGAGGCCCACATCTGCGCATCGGTAATGGGAACGCCACTGAAGATGGCAGTGGATTTGTCTGCCAGAAGCTTTTTCGCCATTGCCACGGTGCCATTCGAATATGTTGCCAGCGCAGTACTGTCCTTGTCCGCCACGAAAACCTGCGGGGCCTCCGTCAGTTTTGGATTGCCTAGAACATTTCCAGAACTCAAAGTCATGGCAATGGGCTGTTTCTCTAGGGTGTAATCCAGTTCCAGGCCAGTCAGCTCATGCATGGCTTCCTTGGAGAAGCCTTTTTCGGAGGCCAGACCAGGAGCGTAGATCCATATAGTCGTGCTTCCATTGTTTCTGGCGGCCTTTACAAGCTGTTCTCTTTCCGTCTTGTCCAGGCTGACGGCATTCAAGAACACAAGTGTCTTGTACTTCTTATTTGCGCGTAAAAAGCCCTGCATGGAAAAGACATCGAAATTGTATCCGCTTATGTAGATGGAGCTAAGCGATGTGTCGCCGATTGTCTCGTTGAAGTTTTGCAGGCTTGCCAAGGGATAGCCATTTCTGTAGAGTTCGCGATAGTCGAATATGACAGCGATTTCATTGTCGGTATTTCTTGCATTGTTGCGTATGTCACGCCAGGTATCCAATGATGCATGGATAGCCCTGAATATCTCTGGTGCATTGAACCAGCTTGGATTGGTGCCCTTGCCGTTCATCTCCGTGATATGCACCCCGACGCCAGACAAAGCGGAAAGAAGAATATCCCTGTAGAAAATCTGCTCCGACTGTGCCGCAGTTTCCACATTGTGGAAGCCATCCGCTTTGCTGGAAAGATGGGTTCTGATGTCCAGTTCATTCAATGCCACTTTGCCATGGCGTTTGAATATTTCAGGCAAGGTGCGCAGCATGCCATTGCCCCCCATGTACCTGGCCCATGGACGATAAGAATACGGCGAGGAGAGGAAGTCGATGTTCGGCGAGGCAAGGGCCCTTTCAAGTGCCAATGTCTGCCCCTCCGATGGGAACTTGCCCATGCCGAACACATAACCATAGAAAGCACCCACCTGCAGCTTGGGCATGTATTTCTTGGCAGAGCCTGCCATTGACAAAAGTGCGTCGCAGACAACTTCCTGGTGGCACTCGTAGTAATCCAATACCTTCTTCTCCTTGGAAGCTGGATTGCGGACATACAGATTGCTTCCCATACGTTCCTCCACGCCTGGCACGGTTGCAGTCTCAAATGTCACCGTGTCATCGTGCCACGCAGCCCGAAGGTCCGCCTCACTGGCATATTTGTTACGGAGGTATTTTCTGAATGCCGCAGTCATGGCCTTTCCCGTGTCTGGCATGTGCCCTGCCATTCCATAGTAATGCCATTCGGAATAGCATCCATAGCTGGTGCGCATCGCCACGACTCTCTTGTACCAGGGGAACTGCTTGATGTGGTCGGCAAACTGCTTCACAAAATTGTCCAGTTCGTCAAGGAATGGCTGCGAGGCGTATGAGGGGCGTATCGCCCTTCCGCCCACGTCCAGGCTATGCCATATCTTGGTGATTTTGTTATCGGCAACGCCCGTCGCATATCCGATGTTTTCATCTGGATGAGTTTCAGACCAGTTTGCCATAGTCGATACAAATAGATGCAGCATAATGTACGCATCGGGGGCCAGTTTCAATAGACGGCGCACATTGTTGTCCACGCCCGAAAAGTCGTATTTTCCGTCTCCCAATTCGGCGGTTCTGGTATTGATGCCGCATTCGACAACTCTGGTGCCAGAGTACATTGCCTTTATCAGAATGTCATTCTTGTATTTGGAAGTCAGCAAGTCCCCTGTTCGCATGACAACAGGCGGAAACTCCTCGTTGTCCACCTTCCAGAACGGCACGCCATTTTTCCAGACGGTTTCCATTTTATGGTCTGGTTCGTCCTTCAGGGATGCAGGCAAGGCAATGGCTTCTTCTACCTCTTTGGCATACTGTTGTTTTTCTGCTGGAGTGCAGCAAAGGTTCAGTACATCTGTCTGGGATATCCATGGTGTAACTCCCGCATCGCCAAAGTCCTTGGCTGGCTTCCATGGAGCATCGTCGAATCCAGGCGTGAACCAGCCTTCTAATGCCTGTTCTTTAGGGGCGGCCTTCCATTGCGTGGGCGTACTGTGGAAAAACTCAATGCCGCCATTATGTAAATGCTTTATGCCCAGCATGAAAAGTCCACCCTTGTACTTTCCGTTGAAGACGTGTATAGCCAGCGTATTCAACGCCTTCAACTGTTCCTTGCCCACCTTGAAACTATAAGCCTTCATAGGCAGGTTCTTCTGTTGGAAACTGGTATCACGTACAAGGCGATTTCCGTTCAAGTATAGCTCGCCCGAATCGTCAAAATAGCAGATCATCTCCAGCGAATCCACATTGTCGCCAATTTCCAAATTGCAGCGATAGTAGCAATCCGTATCGGAAGGGATGCTTTCTGCTTCAAACCAAAGCCATCTGGAGATGCTTACAGGATTGGGATGAACAATGACACCCTCGCTGAGTTCCTCGCTTGGGGGAAGCCATTCAGCCAGAACAGACAAACACAATATGGACAACAAGAAGTAAATATGACGTTTCATAAGCAACCGTCCTTTAGTAATTAGTACTTAAACCTTGAACCTTGCAATACAATATCATCTTTTCTCTGCTTTTCCAGTTCGTGTTCCCGACATCATAAGGTAATGTTTTTGAGGAAACAAGATGATAGGCTAAGATTATTGTTTAATGTGCGAAATTTGTTGATGACAACTTGGTTTGTGGTGCAAGTGGCGTAGCCGCGAAAGAGTATAGACGTGGGGCAAGCGAAGCGGCGTAGCCGCGAAAGAGTATAGACGTGGGTAAGCGAAGCCCTGTAAGGGCGAGCGTAGCCCACGGAAGGGAGAATAACCGTGTTTTTAAGCCCCGTAGGGGCGACAGAAATCATCTGCCGCCCCTACGGGGCTTGTAAAAAACTGGGGGGACACGGACCGTGGGCCACGCTTGCCCACGTCTATTCTCTGCCGCCCCTACGGGGCTTGTAAAAATTCTGGGGACACGGACCGTGGGCTGCGCTTGCCGCTGCGCGGCCACGCTTGCCCACGTCTATTCTCTGCCGCCCCTACGGGGCTTGTAAAAATTCTGGGGACACGGACCGTGGGC
>JAFXUD010000089.1 GCA_017535315.1 Victivallales bacterium
CACGTCTATGCTCTGCCGCCCCTACGGGGCTGTAAACCTTTGGCCGCGCAAACCGTGGGCTGCGCTTGCCGCTGCGCGGCCACGCTTGCCCACGTCTATACTCTACCGCCCCTACGGGGCTTGTAAACCTTTGGCCGCGCAAACCGTGGGCTGCGCTTGCCGCTGCGCGGCCACGCTTGCCCACGTCTATGCTCTGCCGCCCCTACGGGGCTTGTAAACCTTTGGCCGCGCAAACCGTGGGTTGCGCTTGCCGCTGCGCGGCCACGCTTGCCCACGTCTATGCTCTGCCGCCCCTACGGGGCTTTTTACTACTTACCCCTGTAGGATTTTTGTGTTCAAATTTAGACAACTTTTTACCAAAATATATTAGAGCCGTTATCTCTTTCACCTTCACGTTTTATTGTAAACAGACAAGTGGAATAGCCGCGAAAGAGAGTCATTGTGAATTGCGCTTGCCCACGGCTATTATTCTGTCGTTCTTTGGCTGCTTCTACACGACCTACCCTTGGGGAACAAAGCGTCCAGAAAATATTTTCCCGCCGCATGCATGGAGATTGATATATTCGCTGCCTTTCCACGCAGTTGGAACACAGCTTTCAATACGCAGATTGCCGAACATGTCGGAGACGAAGGCATCCTGCACAGCCTGAAGATAGACGCCATGCGTCGTGACGTAGTAGGTGCTTGATGACGCCTTGCTTGACTCATAGAACTCCAGGTGTTCGGGGTCGCGGTAATCGTCATCGTCCGCCATGGCCAGTTCCTTCGCCAGTGCCTCGGCATTGCCAAGATGCGATGACGCCAGCCAGAACACTGCCAGCGTCCAGCCATGATAGATACGCGACTTCGCCGCACTACAGATGTCATAGCGTTTTTCGTATGCGTTCCGTTCGTATTCATCCAGCTTGGCAGATGGAAGGAAAACCAGCGGATTCAATTGGACGGGATGTTTCTCCTTGCCGAAGTTCTCCTCCAGCATGATTTCTCCCGTGCAGTAGATGCCGTGTTCGGCGTCAATCAGCCTGTCGAAGGCCAATCCAGCACGCAGGAACTCATCGTATTCCTTCAGCCCCATAGCAGAGGCGACGCGGAAGGTGTAGCGGGCTGAATAGAGGGCGCACAGATAGTTCCGTCCGTTCGGCTTGGCAAATTCATCCTGCGACATGGAGGGCGTGACCTCCAGGCTGTAGCGTCCATTGGCCTCCTTCACTAGATGGCTCGCATAGAACTCCGCCGATTCGCGGATGACGGGTAGCGCCACCTCTGCCGTCCAGGCATCGTCGTTCAGATGAAGCGATGTTTCGTATGCCATACGCGCTGGATACGCCGCGTTGTGGATTTCGTACTGGTATGGATTCGGGGAGGCGTCTTTCAATAAATCCGTACCTGTACCAATTGGAAACTCCCATGCCCACATGGTGCCGCGACCACCGTAGATGCGATGCGTGATGGCACGCATGTCGTCGATGCGCTCACGGTAGAACTCAACAATGCGCTTCGCCAAATCATAGTGTCCCATGCGCAGCAATGCAGGATGGATGTAGGAGATGTCCTGCGGGAAATGGAAGCGCCAGCCTACACCAGTCCACCCCATTGGGGCGGAGGGAATGCCGTCGGGCGAAAAGGAACAAAGTACATAGTACATTGAGCGTGCCCAGTCGGCCTGCCGCTGTTCATCCGTCAAGTTCAGATAGGAGTCGCCCCAGCGTTTTTTCCAACCTTCCTCCGCGGAGTTTCGCCATGCCTCAGCTGATGCGATGCCATTCATGACAGTACACACCGTGGCAAAACGAGAAGTTGCAGCGCTGCCGATAAGCAACAGGCAACGCGAGTCATCTTCAAGGCTTAGCATCCAATCTGCACCGTTTCGGCGGATGGAACAGCGGCCCTTTTCGCAAATGACCCGTGTTCCGACTTCCATTACGACGCGATTGGTTTCTATACGGAAACCGCTTGCCGTCGGCTGCGGTGTCACATCGAATGCTTCGTTGTAGGAGCCATTGGGATGTGCCACGGGCGACAGTTTCACGTGCCAGCCGCCACACAGTTCATATGCCAATATGTCCCGCTGGTATGGATGGAAATAGGTTCGTGCCGAAAGCGGTTTTCCATTCAGCGAAAACGACGTTTCCAAGCATCCGCTGAACAGGGATAGCGACTGGCGGTAGTCCGTTGGTTTTGACTGCGGTTCCTCTGAAAACGTCAATGTAAAGAGCGAAAGCCAGTAGTCGATCCCATAACGGCCCTGCGCGTAATAGTCTGTGTGCTTGAAAGTCCCAGCGTCGCCGCCTGTCTTCTGGGCAGCAACCTGTCCAATCAGACCAAAGTCATCGAACAGGGCTCCACAACAGCCGCTGCCTAGGTAAAGTGGAATCTGGCGGGATGGTTCAAATGAGGTGCGATGAATGTCCCCACGGGAGACTGCTGTGATAATTGACATGTTTTTCCCCTGAAAATATCGATTATTGCCGTCGTTTACCCTTCACATGAATGTAGCCGTAGGGATACACTACCATTCATGCTCTTTTTTTTCAAGTCTTTTTGCCGATAATTGTCGTTGAATCATTATGGGAACTGAGCGATTGGATAAAATACGAGTTCTTAATGCGTGAGCTAAGCTTGGTAAGGGAAGTCGATCGTTTTTTCTTCATTAAAAAAAACGCATCTTACACATGCGGCTACGCCGCTTGAAATCATAAATCACCTTCGTCCCGTGGGCTGTGCAAACCGTGGGCTGCGTTCGCCGCTAACGCGGCTTCGCTTGCCCACGTCTATACTCTGCCGCCCCTACGGGGCTTGAAATCATTAATCCCTTGCGTCCCCGTGGGCTGCGTTCGCCGCTAACGCGGCTTCGCTTGCCCACGTCTATACTCTGCCGCCCCTACGGGGCTTGAAATCATTAATCCCTTGCGTCCCCGTGGGCTGCGTTCGCCGCTAACGC
>JAFXUD010000006.1 GCA_017535315.1 Victivallales bacterium
GCTTCGCTCCACCCACGGCTATGCTCTTGCCGCCGCTTACGCGGCTCTTCTCTGTTGGTAAAGACCAATCGGCAACTAACTCAAGTATATAATTCCCCCCCAAAAAAAGGGAATTATATACTTGAGTTTCCTGATGAAATATCCCTCACTGGTCGATAGCCAGGATGCGCCTTGCCGCTTCGCTGCGCTACGCGGCAAGGCGCACGGGGACTGGGGGGTGGCATCTGACCGTGGGTTTCGCTTCGCCGCTGTCGCGGCTTCGCTCCACCCACGGCTATGCTCTTGCCGCCGCTTATGCGGCTCTTCTTTGTTGGTAAAGTCCAATCGGCAACTAACTAAAGTATATAATTCCCCCCAAAAAAACGCGGCACTTGAGTGCCGCGCATAGAACAGGCCAGTAACGGCCTTGCTACATCCTTAGAAAGTCGTGCCGACGCGTCCGAGGAATTTACCTGTCTGGGTGTCGATTTTGACCGTTTCGCCGCTTTCCATGTATTCGGGGACCTGGACAATCAGGCCTGTTTCGGTTTTGGCGGATTTGCCGCGGTTCGTGGCGCTCTGGCCCTTGATGGCAGGATCGCATTCGACCAGTTTCTGCTCGACGACATCGGGGAGTTTGATGCCGACGACACGCTCTTCAAGAATAAGTGCCTGGATGCCTTCCATGTCCTCGATAAGGTAGTATTCGGCATCGCCGATGATGGATTTGTCCAGGCTGTACTGGTCGTAGTTTTCGAGGTCCATAAAGGTGAATGTGTCACCCTCCTTGTACATGAACTGGACTTCCGTCTGCCTGAAGTCGGGTTCAGGGAAGCTGTCTTCACCTTTGCAGCTCAAATCGGTCTTGGTCTGGTCGATGAGATTTCTGCAGCGGATTTTGTAGATGGTTGCCGCGCCTCGCGCCGATGGCGTGTGCTTTTCCACGTTTTCCACGATGTGCGGGGCGTTGTTGACAGTGATGATGGAACCAGTGTTAAATTGCTTTACTAGCATAAGTTCTCTCTCTTTTTTTGGGGGGGGAAGACCCAGCACTAAAGTACTGGGCACAGGACAGGTGGCACCTGTCCTGTGCGCGGGGCTTCAGCCCTGCGGGGATTACCTCAGCTCCACGCCAGGAATGGCGGCGAGGGCCTTGCGGATTTTCTCCTGGAGGGCGTTTCCCTCGTCATCGGTCATGGTGCGTTCGGGGTTGCGGAAGGTGATGTTGTAGGCGAGGCTGCGGCGGCCCTTGCCCAGGACCTTTTCGTCCTCGAAGATGTCGAAAAGCTGTATCTTCTCCAGATACTGGAGCTTGAGCCCTTGGATGAGGGCGACGATATCGCTGTGCTTCAGGTTGCTAGGTGCCACGAAGGAGACATCGCGCGAAGTACCTGGGAACTGCGGGATGGGCGTGTATTTGGAGGTGCCTTTGGACATCGCCATCAGTTTCTCCGTCTCCAGCAGGGCGATGAAAAGCGGGTAGCGGAGGCGCATGCCTTTCGTCAGGGCGGGTGCCGCCTCGCCGAAGGAGACGAGAACCTGTCCATTGACCTTCCAGGCTGCAGCCGCGCCTTTCTTGAAGGCGGGGGAGGCGATGGGCTCCCAGGCGACGTTCTTGTAGCCGCGGCGTGCCAGCCAGTCCTCCATAAGTCCCTTCATATCGTAGAAGTCGTAGGCGCGCGCGAGGTCTGCGCCGAAACGTCCTGGGTAGGGCCTGCCCGTCAGGGCGACGCCTGCCTGGGTGCGTTCGAGATATTTGCCGTTGTCGTTCTGGAAGACGCGACCCATTTCAAAGAGTCCGAGGTCGTGTTCGTTGCGGGCCACGTTGTGCGCGACAACCTCCAGCAAACCTGGCAGAATAGTGGGGCGCAGGTAGGCGGTGTCGATGCTGATGGGGTTATAGACCTTCAGGATGTTCTCCTCCGCCAGTTCCGTGCCAGCGAGGCACTGTGGAAGCGACCAGAGGCTGTAGTTGAAAATCTCGTCCAGTCCCAGGGCGAGGAAATCGGCGCGTGCCATCTCCTGCGGGATGAACTTGTCGTCCTTGAGGGTGCCGCCAAGACTGGCTTTGACGGGGGCTTCGGGGATGGTGTCCAGCCCGCACATCTGGGCGACCTCCTCGAAGAGGTCATGCTCCTCCTTGAGGTCAAAGCGCCATTCGGGGGTGCGGACAGTGATGGATTCTGCATCTTGTGAGAGGATGATCAGGCCGCGCCGTTTGAGGCAGTCGGTAATCTGCTCGTTGCTCAGGTTCAGTCCAAGGCGCGAGTTGCAGCGGGCGAACTTCATCGTGATGTCGTCGCACTGCCACTTTTTGCCGTAGCAGTCGATGATGCCCTTCCGCTGGGTGGCACCGCAGAGTTGACAGAGCAGGCTGGCCGCCCGCTCGCTGGCGAGTGCGGTCAGATAGGGGGAGACGCCACGCTCATAGCGGTAGGAGCTGTCCGTGGCCTTGCCCAACGTGCGGGAGGAGATGCGGATGTTGGAGCGGTCGAAGGTGGCAGCCTCCAGCAGAACCGTGGTTGTGTCGTCGGTGATCATGCTGTTTTCACCGCCCATGATGCCAGCCAGGGCAACGCCGCGCTCGGCGTCGGCGATGAGCAGGTTGTCGTGGGAGAGGGTGAGCTTGGTTTCATCCAAGGTGGTGATGGTTTCGCCGTCAGCAGCTCTGCGGACGATGATTTTTGAGCCTGCCAGGGTACGCAGGTCGAAAGCATGGAGCGGGTTGCCGAATTCCAGCATCACGTAGTTGGTGATATCGACCACGTTGTTGATGGAACGCAGGCCGACCGCCTCCAGGTGGCGGACCATCCAGTCGGGGGAAGGACCGATTTTCACGTTGTCGAAGACACGTGCCATGTAGCGCGGGCAGAGCTCGCTGTCGCGCACCTCCACGGAGACGCTGTCATGGATGTCCTTGGTTTCGTCGATGGCTATTGGCATTTCGGGGAGGCGCAGTTCCGCACCCGAGACAGCGTGGATTTCACGTGCGATTCCAATGTGCGAAAGCCAGTCTGGACGGTTGGGGGTGACCTCCCAGTCAATGACGGAATCGGTCTTGACCATCGAGGTTAACGGCACGCCGAGCGGGGTGTCATCGGGCAGAATCATCAGGCCCGAGTGGTCTTCGCTCAGGCCCAGTTCCTTGGCAGAGCACATCATTCCGTTGGATTCGACGCCGCGCAGTTTCGCCTTTTTGATGGTGAAATCGCCGAATTTGGTGCCCAGCGTGGCCAGCGGGACAATCTTGTCCGCGTCGCAGTTGGGGGCGCCGCAGACAATCTGCAGCGGGTCGCCTGTGCCCGTCGTGACCTGGCAGACACTCAAATGGTCGGAGTTGGGGTGCGGCTCGCGGGAGAGGATTTTCGCAGTGACGACGCCGTCAGGGATGCTGCCTATGCTTTCAATGCCCTCGACTTCGAGCCCAGCGGCTGTCAGTCTGGATGCAAGTTCCCTTGGCTGCCAGGGAATGTCAATGTAATGGCTCAGCCAATCAACGGATGTTTTCATTAGTGGTTAGGGGTTAGTGGTTAGGGATTAGATTAGTGGTTAGTGATTAGTGATTAGTGGTTAGTGGTTAGTGGTTAGTGGTTAGTGGTCAGTGGTTAGATTTGCTAGCTTCTTGCAACCACTCGGGGCAGCGTCCTGACTGCACGGTGCGTAGCAGCGCAGGACAACTACCGTGGGAACCACCTGTAGGGCAGGGGCTTGTCGCCCGTGTTAATGTAGTAGATGAAACCGACTATCATGAAGATGACGGCGGAGAGCACTTCGCCAGCGATGACGCCGATCATCAACGGACGCATGTTCTTCGCCATCTTGATTCCGCCGAAGCGCAGGACGCATTTCTTAAGGAGCCAGCCGATGAGCATGGAGTGGGTAGTCATGCTCATCGGATAGGTGGCCCAGAGCAGGAACATCACGGGATGGAGCGGCCATTTGGGAATGCGCAGGCGGAGGATACTGAAGAACCAGACTGCCACTATCCCGAATACAAAGGCACCCAGGAAGTTCTCCTTGGGCTGTATCATGCTGAAACGCTGCCACCAGGGAAGGGCGTTCGCATCCGCTAGAAGGCCCAGTGCCTTCAGGTTCATCACCTCGGTCAGCGCGGGACGGAAGGGCATGGTGGGAAGCCGCTGGTAGCCCCAGTTCATCGTGATGGGACCGCCGAACTCATAGACGGAGACCAGAATGGCAAATACCGCTATCACGCAGGCCACAACGTACATGGAGATGGAGGCAACGCTGGCACCAGTCGTGTTGACCTTTGAGCGTTCGCAGAGCTTGAAGCCATTGGTCAGGAATGGCATGAAGCTCTGGCACTGGTCGATGCAGAGCATGACGCAGACAAAGCCGCAGGTGACAATCGCCTGGGGAGGAAAGGCATAGCTGCCAAGCCCTGCCACCAGAAGGCCGAAGATAGTCCAGCGCGGCTGGATGAAGAACAGCCCTGTCTCCGCGCTGATGCGAGAGACAACCACGAAGGAGAGGAGGGTGAGGGTGACGGTGATGATGGCGAAGGGCAGTTCAAGCCCGATGCGCCAGACCAGCCATATCATCACAAGATAGGTCACGATGAGGATGCGCATCGCCCAGGTTCCTGACGGCGGCGCGTCGGATTTTGATGTCGGAAGCAGGGCCTTTCGCAGGAGGGAACCGTAGTAGTTTCTGCCAGTGTAGAGGAGGATGCAGAACATGGCGATGTAGGAGCCCGCACGCTGCCAGCCCTGCCATCCGCCAATCCAGTCGGTGCTCAAGTTCATGCCGATGGTCACCAGCGGGAGCGCGAAGAGCACCCAGCAGATTTGCGAAAGCCCCAGCGTCAGGGAGACCTCGGTGCTCAGGAAGAAGGCGAAGGCGATGACAAGCGGGAAGAAGGTGAAGCGCAAGAGTTCGCTGCCATACTGAACTCTGAAGAGTGACGGCCAGACCTTTGAGAAGGGGGCGAGGCTCCATTGGAGCGTCACAGGAATGTAGTAGTCTGGATACCAGACTACCAGTCCGTTGTTGATGCGGATGACGAGAAGGATGATCAGCCCTGTCCAGAAGAGTCCGCTTTTGCAGATGCCTGGCAGCAGGTGACCCTCCCCACGTTCGATGAGCGCCGCATTGAAGGAGGCGATGGGGAAGCTGAGGAACTCATGTTCGGACCACTGCCTGAAGGTGATGAGTGCCAGGCAGACCGAGGCGAGGGCGCTCAGCAGGACCAGGGGCACCCAGGTCAACAGGGGGCGTTTCCACGCCTGCCAGGGAACACGGTGAACCGCCTGGGAGAAACGTTCGCCCATTGGAGGGTGTGTTTCAGTGGTTTTCGGAGCCCCGAAAATATAGGCGCTGACGGTTTCGTCGTAGTTCTGGTCATTGACATCGACGAGTGCGCACCGAGGCGCATAGTCCAAAAGGTTGTTTGGCTTCCAACCCGCCGTGACCTTGTTCCAGTGGTAGGGCAGAATCATGGAATGGGTGAAATGCTCCAATAGCCCGCGCCCAGGGATGCTGCAGGAACCGCTCCAGAGGAGCACGATGAGGGCCAGTTCGCGGGATGACAGGGCGAGTTTGCGGTTGCAGAGACCCAGCAGAGGATTGACCAGCAGCACGAAAAGCACCAATATCCCTACAACGATGATGGGGATGAGCTGGCCATTGGTGAAGCTCTCCAGCCCAAGCACCACATCGTTGATGTAGCCGAATGAGGCGATGAAGATGGCCCCGATGAAGCCGATGAGCAGGGCAATGATAGTCTTTATGCTGATTTTAGCCATTTATGTCCAGTTCCAGTTCGGGTTCAAGTCCCAGTTCGCTGCGTTTCAGCCAACGATATTCCTCTTGGGGCAGCGTATCGTCGATGGTCTTGAAAAGCTCATGGTATCTTTGTCGGAATTTCAGGGAATTGCGGGCGATGTTCATGGCGTATTCCTCCTTGCCGAAGGAGGCGGTCGTGATGCCCTCGAAATGGTACATCTCCACATTGGGGTCGTATGCCACCTCATAGCCCTTCAGGCGTGCACGGACGCATAAATCCAGGTCTTCGTATTGGACGGGATGGAAGAGTTCGTCCAGCAGTCCGACACTGTCGCGAAGGTCGGTGCGCATCATCCAGCAGGCGCTGATAAGCGCCCAGCAGGGCCAGTATTCCTGATAGCGCGAATCAAACCTGTCCTGTCCGCGTCCCCTGAAGGCAATGCGTCCGAGGCGGCTGATGCCGACACCAGCGCACTGAATCTTATGCGGCTTGTAGGGATAAATCATTTTCGCGCCCAGAATGCCAAGTGTGGAAATGGCGTCAAAGCGTCGGATGAACATCTCCAGCCAGTTCGGGGTACAGACCACTGCGTCGTTGTCGATGAAGACCGTGTATTTGGAGGAGGCCTTGAGCCATGCCTCGTTGCGCGCTAGGGAGCATCCCTTGTTTTCGCTGTTGCGCCAGGTACGGAATTGGACGCCCGCCTGCGTGAAACGCGACCCATACTCCTGGATAAGAGCAGGCGTGTCGTCATCTGAGCAGTTATCGACAAGGAAGATTTCCCAGGGCAGGGTACTTGCGTTTAGGATTCCGTCCAGCGCGTATCGGGTAAACTGGGCGCCGTTGTGGGCAAGCATTACAATGCTGACATCACAGAAGCTCATGATTGCCTTTATGCGTTTGTGGTAGGGGGCTTCGGAGTGGATGCATTGACACTCTGGGTGTACTTGCACTTGGGATATGCAGAGCAGGCGATAAAACTGCGGCCACGGGAGAAGCGGCGCACCAGTTGAGCGCCACACAACGGGCAGGGCATGTCAAGCGCATTGTCCTTCGACTGTGGTTGTGGCATGTTCAAGTTTTTGGTGCGGGCTTGGTAGTCGGGAATCTGGTCTGCATATTTGGCGATGGTTTTCATCAGAGCTGTCATCTGTTTGGACGTAAGGGTTCCCCTTTGTTCAAACTGCTGCCTGATGGAGTCAACGAAGGACTGGTCGTTGAAGCGACCGCGCGGGGTTTTCCATTTGTCAGGGGCGATTTCACTGGCCAGCTCCAGCAGAGTTTTGATCGTGTTCTTGTCCGAGTCGGACATCTCCTGCGGTGGCGGCACGACAATCGGCTCCTCTTCAGTTTGCGGGAGCGTGGCGGCCAAATCGGAAGTCAGCTTCTGGTAGTCAGGAATCATCGCAGAATAGTTGGCGGCCAGCTTGAGCAGTGCACGGGATTGGGCCTCGCTCAAGGCTTTTCCGCTTTCAGTCTGTTTGGCAAGTGACTTGATGAATCTACCGTCATCAAAACGCCTTTTTTTACCTGATGCGGCGGGGGTGCTGAACTTCAGCTTGGACATGGCGTTCAGCAGTGCTAGTGCCTCTGGTGCGACGGGGATTTTCATGCTTTCCTCCGAGCGCTTGATTTCCGCGAGAATCGCCTCGGTTTCCGTGTCAAGCCCATTGTCGTGCATGACCTGGATGATTTCGGGATGATCTTTTGAATAGCGCAGGGCAGTCGTCAACAGGGCGTTCCATTGACGTTCTGAAAGCGTGTTGCGGGTGGCAAGGTGTTCACGGATGCTTTCCATGAACTTGGCGTCATCGTATTTTCGATGACCTTTCGAGACAGGCTCCGCATATTTGAAGTCTGGCGGGAAGCACTTGAGGATGTTTTCAACCACCGTTGCATTGTCGGACGACCCAGAGAGGGAGTGCATGCCCAGCCATGTCTTGAATCTTTCGTAGAACTCATTGAGCATTGCAATCCAATTCAGATGTCCCTCTTCAATCTGGTCCAGCTCATTTTCCATCTCCGCCGTGAACTTGACCTCGAACAGGGTTTGAATCTGCTTGAGGAGGAAGTCGCAGACTTTGAATCCCAGTTCCGTCGGAACTAGGCTGCCGCCGCTTTTGCTCACATATTCGCGCTCCTGGATGGTGTTGACCGTTGTGGCGTATGTGGATGGGCGGCCGACCCCATTTTGTTCCAGGGCCTTGACGAGCGAGGCTTCCGAATAGCGCGGCGGCGGCTGGGAGAAGGTCTGTTCGCGCTTCAGTTCCACCAAGTTGCAAGGAGTGCCAAGAGGAAGTTTTGGAAGGGTATTCAGGAGTGGGTCGTCATCTTCTTCTCCAACCTCGCGGAACTTGTAGGCCATGAGGAAGCCAGGGAAGATGGTTTCGCGGGCGGTTGCGCGGAAGGTGCAGGTGATGCCAGTGGAGTTGTCCTGCTTGACGGTAAGGCCGTTGGCGTTTACTGTGGCTAGATTGCCGCCCTGGCTGTCCACCTCGATGAGGTGGTCCATCTGCCTTGCGGGGGCCATTTGGCTGGCGATGAAGCGGTTCCAGATAATCGTGTAAACCTTGAGCTGTTGGGAGGTCAGGTGTCCTTTGATGAGCTCTGGGGCATATTGCATGCTGGTCGGACGGATGGCCTCATGGGCCTCCTGCGCGTTTTTGTTTGCGCGGTAGATGTTGGGTTTGGCTGGAACGTATTCACGCCCGTATTTTGTCGAGATATACTCCAGCGCTTGTGCCTGCGCCTCCTTCGAGATGTTGAAGGAGTCGGTTCGCATGTAAGTGATGAGACCGACCTGTCCGCTGCCCAGGTCGATGCCTTCATAGAGTTCTTGGGCGATGCGCATGGTCTGGGAGGCTCCTAGCCCAAGGTTGCTGCCTGCTGCCTGCTGGAGCGTACTGGTGATGAAGGGCGGCGGCGGGTTCTTGGTCCTGGGCGTCGAGGTGACTTTGCTTACGGCGTGAAGCACTCCGCTGGACTGCAAGGCATCCGCCACTCTCGCGGCATCTTCTCCATTAGAGATTTTGACGTTGCTGCCGTTGATTTTGGCAAGGCGTGCTTTTAGTGTGGATTTGGGTGAATTGGTTTCAAAGCGTGCATCCAGGTTCCAGGATTCGACTGGCACGAAAGCCTGGATTTCCCGTTCGCGTTCCACGACCAGGCGCAAGGCGACGGTTTGGACTCGTCCCGCGCTGGTTGCTCCATGGATGTTTCGCCATAGAAGGGGGGAGACCTGATAGCCGACGATGCGGTCCAGGACACGGCGTGCCTGCTGTGCATCCACCATGTTCAAGTCAAGTTGTCCTGGCTTCTGGAAGGAGTTCTGAATGGCGCTTTGAGTGATTTCGTGAAAGGTGATTCTATGGAAGTCGGCTTTGCTGGATGGCTTCAAGACCTCTTCCAGATGCCAGGCAATGGCCTCCCCCTCTCTATCAGGGTCGGTTGCCAGGTAGATGTCGGAGGCGTTTTTGGCCGCCTGCTTCAACTGGACCATGATTTTTTTGCCGTTGGGCGTCAATTCATATGCAGGGGTGAAGTTATGGTCAACATCCACGCCAAGGGAATGCTCAGGCAAATCGCGTATGTGCCCTTGGGAGGCCAATACCTGCACGGAATTGCCCAGGAAACGGGTGATGGTTTTTGCTTTGGTCGGTGATTCAACAATGACTAGTTTCGAGCTCATCAGTATTCCTTTATGTTGGAAAAGAGAATTTTGATATATAATATATAGCAATAGAGTTTTTTTTCTACTTTTCTGATGGGAAACAGGCTTGATGACCGCAAATCGTGGGTGAATTTCCCCGTCTTTTATCGTCGTTGGCCCTATGCAAGGGACTTGAGTTTTCTGCCAGGGAGTTGTTTGATAAGTCTTTTCAGTTCCAGAGTGAGAAGGGCGGCACTGACGCATGTCGGCTCTTCATCTGCATTGTCGATGATTTCATCGATGTCGGTATGCCCTGCCTGAATGAGGTTCCAGAGTTTCTGCTCCAGGTCTGAAAGTCCTGTCGGAGTAGGGGGAGCCAGCGGGGTGGATTGTCTTTCCTTTGGTGGCGGCTTCATTCCAGGCAGTCCTGTGAATTCGTTGATGACATCTGCGAAACTCTCTGTCAGGACAGCACCGTCCCGCAGGAGGGCATGGCATCCTTTTGAAAAGGCGGAGTCGGCCTGTCCTGGCACGGCGAAAACCGTCCTGTTCTGCTCAAGTGCCTGTGCGGCTGTAATGAGACTGCCAGATTTTATGCCCGCCTCCACGACGATGACGCCGCGTGTCATGCCAGAGATGATTCTGTTCCTCATGGGAAAGGTGTGCCTGTCGGCGCGGAACATCATGGGAAACTCTGAAACCACGGCGCCAGATGCGTTGACAATGGCGTTTGCCAGGCCGATGTTTTCTGGCGGATAGATATTGTACAGGCCGCTGCCGATGACGGCTATGGTTTTCCCGCCTGCATTCAGGGTGGCCGCATGTGCGGCGGAATCAATGCCGCGCGCCAGCCCCGATACCACTACGGCCCCTGCATAGCTGGCATCCCGTGCAAGGTTGGAGGCCATGCGAATACCATAGCTGGTGGCTCCTCTGGAACCAACGACACCAACGGATATTTCTGATTGTTGCAAAGATTGCAATGAACCACGCAGATACAGGCAGATCGGCGGATCATGTATCTCTTTCAATAAAGGTGGGTATTCGCTATCTTCTTCCGTGATAATGCGGACACCAGCTTGGTAGGCCATCCTCTGCTCTGCAACAGGGTCGCAGTAACGCTGCCAGTCGTGGACAATGGGAGCCAGTTTTATTCCTATTCCTGGAAGACGGCACAGTTCATCTGTTGAAGCGGCCAATGCTGCCTCAGGGCTGCCAAAATAGGCGACGAGTGCTTGTTTCCTGCCTGGACCTATCCCTGGCAGCATGTTGAGGGTAATAAGCGCTTCACGATGATTCATGGCCGATTATTGAGCTATTATTGATTTGTTTTGCTTTTCTATTCTTAAAATAGTATTAATATATGTATTTATTGATCTCTGTCAAATGCTATTTATTATCTTTTTTAGATTTGAAAAAGTGAAATCTCGATATTATATTTGGGGTGGTTGGGTGGGGGTGGACCACCCTATGTGAGTTGGATGACGCGTGGTCAACCAAAAAACGGGAATTATACATTTGAGTCGCCTGAATATACTCTCTGTTAGGTTCTCTAGGGTTAGTCCTCAAGGTCTGCTAGGGAGTAAGTCTTCTAGGGTAAGTCCGCTAGGTCCTCTAGGGTAAGTCCGCTAGGTTTTCTAGGTCTGCTAGGGAGTAAGTTTTCTAGGGTAAGTCCGCTAGGTCCTCTAGGTCTGCTAGGGAGTAAGTTTTCTAGGAGGTAAGTCTTCTAGGTTGTTTTGGTCTTTTGTCAGCATCGGCAATGTCTGCACGTCATCGTTGTGGTAAGTCTTCTAGGTTGTTTAGGTCTTTTGTCAATTCTTGGGGAACAGGGCGAATTGCAAAAGCGTATTATCGAATTATAATATGTTAATTTCTATATTTCTTGTTGTGTTTGTTATAGAAGAACTACATGAAAATCGATGGCTTATTTGTTTTTTTATGGAGAAGAATTTGATGAGGGCTCATATTGAAATTGCTTATCCGTTGCTGGGCGAGTTGGTTTTGAAGACGGCGGCTTCGACGGGGCGTGAATGCTGGACGCTTGGATGCGAGACGCTGGATCGCGACTATGCGGATTTTGATGCGTACAAAGGGTATATTCCGCAACTGGCGGTGGGGACACTTCGTTTTCAGGCTGGATGGGCGAAGACGGAGAAGACGCCAGGCGTCTATGACTTCTCCTGGCTGGATGCACAGGTGGATGTGGCGATTTCAATGGGAATGAATCCCCTTCTGGAGACTGGCTACGGCAATTCAATCTATCCAGGCGGAGGCGGCCCCGACATTGGCTGCGGGCTGCCGACAGGGGAAGGACGCCAGGCGTATTTCCGCTGGGTGCGGGAAATGGTGAGGCATTTCCGCGGGCGGGTGCGTGACTACGCAATGTGGAATGAACCTGACAGTGGACGGCAGAACCAGACTGATGTGGAGATTGTGGAGTTCAATATCGACACGGCCCGTGTCATTCGTGAGGAATTGCCCGATGCGCGCATAGGGGCTTTATCGATTGCGGATTTTTCCAATGTATTGCGTTTTGGACGCTATATTAACCTCTTCCATGAGCGTGGTGCCCTGAATGAATTTGATTGGTTCATTTTCCACTCCTATAAAAGCAACCCTGACTATATAGGGGATGTTTACCGCACTATGAAATCAACACTTGCGTTCTACGGAGCACGCGGAAAGCTGCGTCAGGGTGAAGCAGGATGTCCTTCTGAACTGACGACACGTTTTGCCATGCGCGGCTATGACTGGACTGAACTCAGCCAGTGCAAATGGGATCTGCGTCATTATATCACCGATCATGCACTCGGAGTGGATTCCTCGATTTTCACCATTTGCGATTTCAATCATCCGCAGCGCATCAAGGGCGGGCCAGGCGGTGAAATCAACCGCAAGGGGCTGTTGCTGGCGGACGCGGAACATCGCGTCATCCGCCCAAAGCAGTCATTCCACGCGATGCGCTGCATGACAACGCTCTTTGATGCGGACACTCTACCAGTGGAAGGTAGCAAGGTCAACGTCCTTGCAGAGCGGTTCAGTACTGCATACGCGTGGCGGCGCAGGGAGACGGGTGACGGTGTGCTGGCCTATTGGGACCGAAGCGAGGTTCCTGGCAATGGCACGCAGCCTGGCACGGCGGTGGTTGTCACGCGCGATTTTTCCTTCAAGGAGCCTGTCTTAGTCGATCCCGTGACTGGTCGAGTTTTCGAGATTCCCGCTGATTGTATTCGGCGGGACGGTGATTTGCAGTGGTTCCTTGATTTGCCGTGGCTTGATTCGCCGTTGGTGATTGTGGAACGTCGTGCTTTTGGCTGCATTATGAGATGATGAGATAATTCCTCTCTCATCGAAATGCGTCAGAATTGGTGAAGGAACACGGAGAGACAGGCGCTTCCGTTATTGTTGGACTTCCATAAGGGAGGATACTTTGAAGGAGTCTTTGATACCTTCAATGGTGAAGAGGTAGTCCTTTTTGCGTTTGGTGCTGAACACCTTGACTTCAAAGAATACCTCGTTATTTGCACTGCGCGTGAGTTTTCGGTATTCCTTTATTTCGGCTGGGCAGAAGTCCTGCTCCGTGAAAAACCTCTTCAAGTAGTTGCGGTTGAATGCCATCGCATCGCCAGAGCCGAAGAACTCGTAAAGTCCACGTTGGTCATTGCTTGCAATGGCGTTAAGCACCTTTTCCATGAACGCCTGGATGTCGGCCTGGTTTTCCATAACCTCTACCTTTGCCTCCTTGTAGGCTGCGAGGGGGTCGGTGACGTAGGAATGCCATAGGCCAGTAGCAATCAAGGCCAATACGGCAAGCACAATCCACTTGATTCTCTGTTTCTTCATGTTATCTTCTTTCCCTCTTGAGATGAGCGATTAATTTTCTGCGTAAACGGCCTCCTGGCTTTTGGTGAGAAGCCAGTATTTTGTGTTGGTGCGAACCCAGCCGATGTTATTGTTGACCTCGTTGGTGGAGGTCCCCAGTTTTTCAGGGCGTTCACTGGAGACGTGTCCATCAGCCCAGCCGATGTTGGTCATGCCGCCATGGCGAAACTGCGAGTTGGGGGACATGGCGCTGACAGTGTACCAGTTGACACACTTGTCATACGGATAGAGGCGGATGACATAGCCGTAGGAGGCGTCCCAGGCATAATCGAAGGTATCGCCGAAGAGAATCTTGCTGGAGGCGCTGTCAACTGAGCTGATGAGAACGGGGGAGGATTTTCCAGACCAGCCGACATTGCCGTTCATGCCGTATCCTCCGCCGAAGCACCAGCCATTTTTGTTTTGGCAGTCGGTGACGAAGTTCTTGATGGCGGGGCAGAGCTTGACGTTGAAGTCGTCGGCGAAATAGGTGCTGATGAGACCTTTTCCTTTCAGGTTGTACTCGCGTTCCCCGATGTCGCCTGTTCCGTTCCATGCAGTTCCGTCGCAGCATTTGACGGCGTCGTTGATGGGGGCGAGGGTGCTGTCGTTGTCATCTGCGTACTGGATGGCGGCCAGTCCGTGCTGCTTCAGGTTGTTGACGCAACTGATGGTGCGCGCCTTCTCGCGCGCTTTGCTTAGGGCTGGCAAAAGCATTGCCGCGAGGATGGCGATTATTGCTATCACGACCAGCAGTTCGATGAGGGTGAATCTCTTTCTCATAAAACGATTATCCTTTTGGGTTTTGAGAACGCCTTTCAATAGGCGAATGAGCGGATGTAAGCCTTTGATTAACCAATCCTAATTTGTTTGTTTTTAACGAATACCTTCGATGAGATATTTGCCTTTTCGCTGGATGAGGTTGAACTCGTAATCCTTGTCGCGGGGTTGCGAGTGGACGATGACGGCAATGCCTCCAAGGGTGCTTTTCTCGTTTTTGCGAGCGCCCGTGATGTTCGCTGGCATGAACTCGTCTCCTTTGAAAAGCTCCTCTGTGTATGCCTCCAGCATGACTTCGTCACGATTTGACATGACGGGGAGGAGTTTTTTTGCACTCTTGGACTTGATGGCCGCCAGGGCGGCCTCGACAGTCGCCTTGACGGACGGCTCTATCGCCTCGGGGGCGAGCAGATTCGTAGCCTTCAGTTCAGTATTTGGCGCGGGGGACAGCTTGATGGTGGCAAGCATTCCCGCTGCCGCGACAAGTACGATGATAAGCCAGATGGTTCCTTTTGATTTCATAGGTGACTCCTAAATCCCTTCAGGCAGCTTTCGCCAACTGCCGATTTCGCTGACCTTGTATTCGCCCATGCCGTTTTTCAGCATCACGAACTGGTAGTTCTGCCCTTTTTTCTCGCTACGATAGTAGAAGGATATGTTGTCGCTCCTGTGGCTGTGGGCCAGTTTGCCTGTCGCCTTCAGTTCCAACGGGAGTAGATCCGAATCATTGACCAAGGGACCGAACATCTTCTGGTATTCCGTTCCGTCCCTGATGAGCATCATTTCATAGAGCCTCTTCTGGTCTTTTCGAGCAAGAGCTTCCAGGATTTCCGTCATGGCCGCACTTGCATCATCCAGTCCCTCGGTGACGGGCTCGAATCTCTTCAATTCCTTGAGATAGCCAGGCGTGTACCAGAGCCATACGGCCAGAATCGCCAAGAGGATTAGGATGACGCAGTATGCCGTGTAGCGTCTATTCCATTTCATTTTCATGGTGTATTTTTCCTTGAATGAAACTGGGTTGGAAAATTCCTCAGTGGGTCAGGTTTGCCGCGGCAAAGTCCTCGCGGATGACGCAATAGACGGAATCGTCGTTACCAGTCCAGCCGATATTGTTGTCCAAAGCGAAGGAGCTGCTTCCGAACTCAGTGGGACAAACCGAGGAGACGTGGCCGTCCGCCCATGCAACGTTTGACATGCCATTATGGCGGAAGTTCTGGGTTGCGCTCCATCCACCCGTCCTGTCAGTTAGATAGTAGGGATAGACGTTGACGCCCGCTGACCATTCCATATAGGTGTCGGCGACCATGATGCAGTCGGAGGGATGGACGATGGCAGAGGCCGTGACGCGCGAGGGCAGATAGTTTCCGTTGGAATCTGAGTTTCTGAAGCCGAAGTTGATGTTCATGCCATACCCCCCACCGCGACAGGTGCCTACGGAATTGCTTGTGACGGTATTGATGTCACCTGTCGCGGGGCCAAGCTGCTCCATTGCCTCGTTGTAGGCGTCTGGGCAGCATTTTGCCTTGACATCATCGCTCATATAGCAGGTGACAGTGCCGTATGTACGGAGGTCAACACGGCGCTGGTTGACGTTTTTGCCGCACCAGGTGCCTTTGTTGCAGCACCAGCCGCCTGTCGCGCCCGACATCCAGTCGTCGTTGTCCGCACTGTAGAGGACTGCGGCTGTGCCGATTTGCTTGAGATTGCTTACACAGGAGATTGCGCGTGCCTTGCCACGTGCCTTGCTTAACGCGGGCAACAGCATTGCCGCCAGGATGGCGATGATGGCGATGACCACCAGCAGTTCGATGAGTGTGAAGTAGGGATGTTTTTTCATAGGTGTGCTCTTGTCTGTTGTGAATTGGTTGTTTTCGCGGTTTGTAACTATATCAGAAGAGGGCATATTGCCATAAGGAGCAGAGAAACTGGGGAGTATCGCCCGCCCGTGGGTTTCGTTCACATCAGAAGTGCTCGCTCCACCCACGGCTATATTCTTGCCGCTACACGACTAACTCTTCTGAAAAGCTACTGCGGTTTTTCCATGTGGATATGAACAGGTTTATTTGGCTTCGGGGGGTGTGGGGGCTTCAGGCTTCTTTTCAGCCTGTTTGCATCCACCCATGCCGTCTTTTTTGCATCCGCCCATGCCGCCTTTTTTGCATCCGCCCATGCCGCCATGTCCGCCGCATCCGCCCATGCCGTCGTGACCGCCCATCATGGCACCGTGTCCGCCGCATCCTCCTTCCTTTGGCCCTTGTCCGCCGCATCCACCTTCCTTTGGTCCGTGTCCGCCCATCAAAGTAGGCTTGTTGTCGTCTCCAACAATGATTTTAACGTCATGGCCGCAGGGAAGGACCAGGGTGATGGTGGAGGAGTCACAACCGCTTTTTTGGGGCATCATGCCGCCCTCCTTTGGCCCGTGTCCACCGCATCCACCCATGCCGCCTTTTTTGCATCCGCCCATGGCAGGGGCTGTGGCTTCAGTTGGTTTCAAGGCATCCTTTGTGGCTGGGGCTTTCAGAAAGTCTGGCTTGCAGCAGTCAGGCACTTCGTCGTTTTTTGCAGGTACTGCTGGTTTGGCAGGTTCCGCCGCGAATGCTCCAAAGCAGATAAAAGCACTTGCCGCCATGATGGACATCATTCCAGTACGAATGTTCATTGGTGTTCTCCTTTTTTGTTAAATTTGGAATAACTAATTATGATTTCATGCATAAAATCTTGCGTTTTTATTTAATTTAACGCTCAAAAATCAAAATTCAATTAGGCAAAGCAAATTTTTATTTTTTCAAACGATTTGTTTCCCAAGAGGGTAGGTAACGGCAACGTTTTTTGATGCGCCTTTGCGGGTGCTAAGTTCAGGGGGCATCCATCCCCCCACGCTTTCTTTTCAAAAATGTGGAGGGTACGTATGATTGCGTACTCGCGTGTGCAGCCGCATAATTAGCAATTACCAATTGACTATTGGAACTATTTACCTCTGGAGAACAGCATTCACTTCCTTTTTCCTGTTCAATTGCTAATTGCTAATTCAATCGGTGAGGGCCTTCATTTTGTTTGGAAATTTTTTAAAAATTAGGAATTACTAATTGACAAATGAATTTTGGGGTGTAAATTAAAGAATGTTCCAATTGCAGAGGTGAGCCTGATTTTTCCTTTCAACCACTGGGTGGTCTTTCTCCGTAAGGCGAATCTTTCTGCAGCAATCCCGCAGGTAGAACTTGCCTGCGGGATTTTTTTTACGGTTATTAAGCAAATGCTCTGTTTCCCATGTAGGGCGGTAGTGGAATGTTATTTGTTGCGCCTGGGGGCAGGTTCTTGTGGGGCATCTCTTCGCTGGCTGCGTACCCTACGGGGCATTTGCCAGCGGTTTTGCATGGTCGTGCACTGACGTGCGCTGGCCGCTTTTGAAAAACGATTCTCTTTGGAAACAGAGCGTTTTTTGTCAATGCAAGCAGATTTCGGGTGCTCCCAACAAAAAAAGCTATATTGATTGGCAATACGTTGATTTTGTGGTATTGTTTCATATGAGAGGTGAATGGAGGATGGTTGGTGATGATGAGGCAGATGGGATGACGGAATGATGAAAATAAAAACGATAGCAGTTGTATTAATTTTGGGGATCACCATGTTCAGCGCTGAGTTATGGGATGGGCTTGCATCAAGTTGCAAGATGATGTCGAGGCAGAAGAACGCATCTGTGACTATGGAGCAGGGGAGAGTGGTCTTCAAGGCGGATATGGAGCCCCAGAAAGACCGCTATATGCAGTTTGCTATTGAGACGACGCCCTTCAGGATGGGGGACAAAAGCCTCTCCCTTAGAGTTCACAACCGAAAGCCGCGCGAGGGCAGTTGCTTTTACGTGAAGGGGGTGAACAAGGAGGGGAAGATTGTCATTTCCTTTTATACCCAGAATGCATTGTCTGCGGAGACGGAACTGGTGCTGGTGCCTGAAGAGGACAGGCAATCCATCCGCTGGTTTGCATCGGATATAAGGGCCCCGCTTGAGGATGAGATTGTCAGCCTTCGTTTCTTCCAGCATTGCACGGAGGAGGCGGATTTGGAGATAGCCGTCTCCGACATCAAGCTGGTTCCGACACCCGAGATGCCGAAGCCCATTGAGGCGAAGGACTACGGCATGACCGTCAAGGGCGGTACGGCGCGCGGAGTTTTTGCCGTGGCGGCGGATGATGGACGCGAATATGTGCTGGTCTGGCTGATGGACAACCTCAACAAGCGCAATTTGCAGATTGACATTGAGACAGGGGAGACGACCGTGGTGACCATTCCGAATACCCAGCACGGTGATGCGGTCTATTCCTCCATTCTTGCCAGCAATGGGAAGTGCTATACGGAGTTTGGAAATCGCTTCTACGAGTACGACGTGACGAAGAAGGCGTTCACGGCGGATTTCGGATGCACGCCCCATCAGGCGGCGATGTCGATGTGCGAGGGGCCTGATGGCGTAGTCTGGGCGGCCATCTATCCCGATTGCGGACTGGTTTCCTACAATCCCAAGGACGGAAAGTTTACGGACTACGGCTCGATCAACCAGGAGAACTGGGCGCAGTATCCGCGTACGATGGTGGCGGGGAAAGATGGCTGGATATATGTTGGCATTGGGGAGACGCGCGGGCAAATAGTCGCCTTCAATCCCGTGACGCGTGAGGCGAAGCCGCTGCTTTCTCTGGAAGAGCGACCCGCGCCTTCCTCTTTCTATGTACGACTTTTTACGGATGGTGTCATCTACGGGCGCTATTACGACAATGCCTATCGCCTGGAGAATGGCAAGGCCATCAAGACCACTTTGCCTGAGAATGAGACAATGACGTATCAGCGCACGGGTACCCAGGGCTATGTCCTCAGGGATTTCCCATCTGGACGTACGCTGAAGAACCTTGATTTGATGGAGGGCGAGCTGGAAATCGGCGAAAAGGACGGGAGCGTACGCAAGGTCAAGTTTGAATTTGAGAATCTAGGCATCGGGATGATGGCTATTGACGTCACAGAAGACGGTATCGTGGGTGGCGGAGGCTTCTTCCCATTCCGCTTTGGGACGCTGAACCCCGCCACGGGGGCAAAGACCGACGAACGTTGCGACCTCCAGTGCAACACCATCGTCGCGCATGGAAAATACTTCTACATTGGTGGCTACAGCGGCGGGCAAGTTGTTCGTCTGGACCCGACGAAGCCCTGGACGTTGGCGAAGCCAATGTCTCTCAAGGAGCAGAATCTCGACACGAATCCGCGCTACTACGGCAAGGCGCATCCCGACGTTAACCGTCCGCACTGCATCGCGGTCTCGCCAGACGGAAGGTACTGCGTAATGGGCGGGACCCCTAGCTATGGTTTAACGGGTGGCGGCATTGCCATCGTCGATTTGGAGAGCAACGCAATGACGGTCATCGGCCATAAGCAACTGGCAGAGAACGAGGCCCCCAGTGCCGTGACCATCACCAAGGGTAATTTGGTCGTCATCGGGACGACTACCGCCCCAGGCACGGGCGGTGAACGGCTTGCAACTACCACCAGCCTGATGATCTACGACATCGTTGCAAAAAAACTGCTGTGGAAGGAGCTCTTCTCTGCCAATGCGGAGCCAGTCAATGGGCTATACGCCTTGCCGTTCGGCAAGGTCATTGGCCTTGCTGGATCGAGCCGTCTGTTTCTGTTCGATGTGTCGATGCGGAAAGTCGAGAAGAGCGTTTCCATTGGGGAGTATGGTGGCATTGTCGGGGCACAGGGGCCTCGGGTCTTCATGAACGATGGCGACAGAGTATATGTGCTTCAGCACCTAGGGCTTGGACTTCTGGATACGGAGAACTGCGCCGTGAAGGAGTTTTACTATCTTCCAGGTCCTATCAGCACGGGTGGCGGTATTCACAACGGTGTATTCTACTACGCCAGCGGAACCCACTGGAAGAGCGCAGTCATCGAGTGAAAAGAGGGTGATGATGGTTTGTAACTCCTAATGGGACTGGAGGGACTGGAGGGACGGTGCGGAGTACCAAGCTTCCCCCGATATTTATGCACCTGCACGTCTTTTCCACTATCCGCTTTCTGCTTACGGGGGAAGAGGGCATAATATCCTTTTTCCCTGTTTGACGGTTCTATGTTTCCGTACTATATTGTTTTTAGATGGAATGACAGTATGATACGCTTAGAGTATTGGAGGTAATTTCAAAACTATCATGTCAACGCGCAAATCGCGCTAGTTTTGAAATTACCTCTTGAGAAAATGGAAATGAAGACACTTCAACCGATTGCCATAGATACAAATTCTTTTCCCGAGCTGCGGAGGAAAGAGTGTGTTTACGTGGATAAGACGGGCTATTTTCACAGGCTGATTACCCGTCTTGACGCAAGTCGTTTTTTTCTTGCGCGTCCTCGTCGCTTTGGCAAATCGCTGATGATCAGCACGTTGCAGGCAATCTTCGAGGGCAGGCGCGAACTATTCGACGGGCTCGACATCTCGCGGACGGACTGGAAGTGGGAGAAGTACCCCGTGCTCTACTTTAACATGGGTTTTGTTGCTTCAAACGCAGTGGACAGGTTTATTCAGAAATTCCCGTGTTATATCAAGGAAGTGATTGAAGGTGTTGAGATTACATATAATGACCAACAGCCGCCTGACATGAACTTTGGGCTCGCCATCGAGAAACTAAGCAAATTCAGTGACGGCAAGGGCCTGGTCATTCTCATCGACGAGTACGACGACCCTGTAGCGCAGTTGCTTGCAAAGCCCGACGAGGCTGAGAAAGTGCGCGAATGCCTTGCGGACTTCTATCGCCAGATGAAGGATCGTGCGGAGAAGATCCGCTTCCTGATGATCACGGGCGTGTCGAAGTTCACGAAGATGTCGGTCTTTTCCGCCCTCTCGAACCTAGTGGATCTCTCGTTTGAGGACGAATGCGCGACGATGCTCGGCTACACGGAGGAGGAGCTGGACAGGTATTTTGGCGAGCACATGCGTTCCCACGCGCAGAAAATGGGGCTTTCGGAGGAGGCTTACCGCGCGGAGCTCAAGCGTTGGTTCAACGGATACCGCTTTGGAAAGTTCAACAAGGAGACTGTTTACAACCCTGTGTCGATAGGCGTGAACCTCTCCCAGCAGAAGCCTGTTTTCAGCTCCTATTGGTCTTCGACAGGCAAGGCTTCCATGCTGATGAACTTCCTCAAGAGGCAGGAGTTCCTGGGTGTCGATATGGACAGAGTGCAGAACGTGCGCGAGCGTGACTTCGATGTGTCGGACAACCGTGCCCTGCGGACGGTGCCCATGCTTTTCCAGACGGGCTACCTGACCATCAAGGACTATGACCCATGTCGCCAGAGCTATACCTTGGGTGTGCCCGATGTCGAGGTGCGGCAGGATTTAGCCACGCTGACAACATCCGTTATTGCAAATCAGGACAGCACCTGGGTTTCCCAGCTTTCCGACAAGCTGCTTGACGCGGACTGGGATGCTTTTTTCACAGGGCTCAAGTCCCTCTATGCGGCGATGCCCTACGGGCCGACGGAGGGGAACATCCAGGAGTATTCCTTTGAGCGGGTGTTGCTGACGTTGCTGTGGTCGCAGGCCATTGAGTGCCGTACGGAGGAGCGTCAGGCGAACGGCCAGGCGGACATTGTCGCCGAGCACCCCTGCGGCATCACCATCTTTGAGCTGAAGGTGAACGAACCCGTGGAGGCCGCGCTGGAGCAGGTGCGGCGGAAGGGCTACGATGCACCCTACCGCGCCAAGGGGGTGCCTGTCTGGCTGGTCGGCCTCAGCTTCGACCGCCAGACGCGCCAGTTGCTCGATGCCAAGGCCGAGAAGGTGGTTTGAACTGAAGAGGAGTTCAACTGGATTCTAATTTAGCTTATTTCATATATTAATTCAACAGGAGATTTCAATGGAAGAAATGAGATTTGAATCGAAGTACAGGGACAAGTTTGTGACGCGCACCATCAACCATGCGCAGCCGCGTCCGTCCTGGTGGCGTGTGCGTATTGAGGAGTTGGTTGAAGAGATGAAGAAGGTCAAGAAGGGCAAGTTGGAGATCATCACTCGCACGCCAGGCGACTTCCCCGTCTTTGCCGTCAGCTATGGTAAAACCTCGCCGCATCGCAAGGTCAACTGGCCGAGCGCAACGGGTTCGCCGAATCCGAGTGTATATGCGAACAATGACCCACAGGTAATTATGGCGGTGGCGGGCATTCACTCCGAGGAGTGCGAGGGGATTGTGACGCTGCTGAACCTGATTTCCCTATTGGAGACGGGCAAGGACCTGCGGGGTAAGGAAAACCCGCATCTGGTGGAACTCTGCTCGCATTACCGTCTTGTCATACTGCCGTGCGTCAACATGGACGGACGCGCCGTCGCTCCCGACTGCCTGTGCGGCTGCACGCACGACGACTATCTTCCGCTGCATTCTGTCCTCAAAAATGGCGAGCAGCTCAAGTGGCCCGCGCTGAAGGAGTATTTCCCGATGCCGATGGATGAGCTTTCGCAGTTGGGCACCTACTACAACTCCGAAGGGTACAACATCATGCTGGACTGCGCGCCTGGCAACATCAAGACGCCTGAGGCGAAGGCCATTCTGCAACTGGCGGACCGCGAGCGTGTCGATTGCTTTCTCAACTTCCACTCCTGCGGCGGTGGCTCGCATGTCATACCGCCCAGCCATCTGAACTATCCGCGAAATATGAAGACCGTCTTTGACATCCGCAACGCCTGGCTGGAGAAGCAGGGGCGCGAAACGGACAAGGAGATGAAGGTGCGTGACGGGCAGAGCGACATCAATGTCGCTGTCACCCTCGCGACAGGTGCGGTTGCGTTGACATTCGAGATGGACGCGCTCACGCTTGAGCCGTTTGACAACAAGCTCAAGTACGGCTACGACCTGTTGGAGGCCGCGATGGAACACGGTCTGAAGGAGCCACTTTGCCCCAGAAACGAGCTTCTTGGAAAATAAAAAGGAGGCATTATGCTTAAAAAAGTTATGATGGCAATGATGACGCTTGCGGCTGGGACGCTTCTGGCGGGCGAGACGCTTTGGAACGGGGAACCGAAGGCAGTGAAGCCAGCAAGTGGCAGCCTGGCCGACACGAAACTGGTCGTCGAAAACGGTGAAGTAATCGCTTCTGGCACCAATGTCAGTGAAGGGTATGCCTATCTAATATTTGACATTCTAGTGGAGCCATTTGTCATAGGCGACAAATGCATCGGCGTGGAGTTTTTCACGGAGAAGCAGGAGGAAGGAGACAGTTTTTACGTCAAAGCCATGAATAAACAAGGGCATAATGTGCTCTCGTTCATGACCTACAACGTGCAGGAGAACTACAAGAGCTACATTTGCATCCCTGATTGCAACAGCCGCGACGGGATGAAGTGGTTCAAGAACGACATCCACGCGGAGCGCGAGGAGCCGATCGTCAGATTCCGCATATTCCTCGGCCGTAGAAAAGGTCTTGGCATGATACGCGCCCATTTGCGGAATTTGGCGCTGACCGAGCCGCCGCCCTTTCCTAAGAAGGCGGAGTGTGTTGATTTGGGCGTGGGCATCGCCTCCGCCGAACTGCGTAACTATACCGCTTTCACGGATGCAAAAGGCCATCCGTACGTCCTCTCCATGCTGCTGGACATGGGGAAGCCATACGTTCTGCTGACGGATGCCATGACGGGCGAAAACCTGCAATACTACGTGCCTGACGGGGTTCACGGGCAGGTCTTCGGCGGTGTCCTGACGGGCGACGGGAAATTTGTCTGGGGTTTGAACAAGGCGGTCATCTTTGACGTGAATACGCGTGAGTTCGAGGTATCGGGCAGGGCGCCTGGCTCCACATTGTGTGCGTATGATTCCAAGGACGGCACCGTCTATCTGGGCAGTGCGCCGCAGGCGCGCATGGTTTCCGTGAACCCGAAGACAGGAGAATACCACGACTGGGGACGCATGGACGACCAGGAGGACTACCTCAGCCATCTGGCGGAGGACAAGGAAGGCTACATCTACTGTGGAATCGGCACGGCTCGCGGCAACATCGTCGCGTTCAATCCGAAGACAGGCGAGCGCATTCAGATGGTGCCCGAGGAGATACGCGCCCTCGGTACTGCGCATGTCTATGCGGGGACGGACGGTTATGTCTATGGTAACTTCAAGGGCTTCCAGGCAAAAATGCTGGCTGGCAAAATTGTGGAGAAGAATGCCCAAAGTCCAGGCAGGGAGGTTGACCGCTCCGTCCACTACGGTACGCGTCATTCGGAGTTCGGCAACGGCATGAAGGTGAGGGAATATAACCTGAACGAGCGTTACATGGTTATCCAGTACCAGGACGGTACCACCAAAAGGTTCGCGGTCGATTACGTTTCTGGTGGCTTGGATTTAACCAGCATGGCTCGTGGTCCGCAGAACGACGTCTATTTTTCCAGCGCGCATCCGCACCACCTGGGTCACATTGTTCCATTTGAGGACAAGGTCGTCAACCTGGGCTACAACAGCATTGTTTCGGGCGGCAACTTCTGCAACATGGTCTCGGCGGCGGGCAAGTTATACGCAGGGCAGTATTCGCATGGGTATATGTGGATGTATGATCCCTCGAAGCCCTATTATGTTGGGGCGAACACCTCCACGATGAAGAACTTCGGCGTTCCCTTCTCGGAGATCGTAAGTAACAGCGATGTCACCAACGGACATTGGACCATCCTCGGCATGGGGGTGCTGTTTGGCTATGGCGAGAACAGCGACAACTCCTTCAAAGTGAATCTGAATGTGCCCTCGCCAGGCTCTTACTACCTCAATTTCCAGTTCTTCAAGTACGGCAGCTATGGCACGGTGACCGTGAAGGCGGGCGGGATTGAAAAGAGCTATAACGTGCAAGACGACAAGGAGAATACTGGCCCCATCGTGAACCTTGGCCCGTTCGATGTGAAAGAGAAGGTCTTTCCTGTCGAGTTTTCCGTGAAGAGGAACGCCAACGCCACCAGCAGCCACTTCTTCTCGCTCATCGGCCTGGAACTCTCCAAGACGGCTGCGGTGGAAGAGAAGAAGGAGCCGACGGTCGAGAACAATCCCTGCATCCTAGGGCGTTGGTCGAACCTGGTGACGCGTCCTCGCACCATCGTGGTTCATCCGTCTGGCGACTATGTGGTAATGGGCGGTTTCGCGAACTACGGTATGACGGGCGGTGGCTTGGGCATCCACAACCTGAAGACTGGTGAGAACACCGAAATCACCAACGAAAACATGATTCCAGGCGAGAGCTGCATCTGCATGGAGTTCATGCCCGACGGCAACATTGTCGGCGGCACCAGCATGGATGCCCCTGGCGGGGGGCATCTTCTCTCCAAGACAGGCAGCGTCTTCGTGCTGGACTGGAATGCCCGCAAGGTTGACCGCTTCGTCCACATGGAGAAGGCGACCAACGTCATCGCCATTGCCTACTGGAACGGGCTGGTTTTTGCGGGCGCGAATGACAACAAACTGCATGTCATTGATCCTGCAACGATGAAGATTCTTGCTTCGCACGATGTGAGCTCTGGCGGCTTTATGCTGCGCAACGGCCTCCAGAAGAGCGAAGACGGCAAAGAGCTCTACCTCGTCATGAACAAGGAGATTTTCAGAATCAACTCCCAGACGAACGCCCCCGAAGAGTATCTGCTGCCGACAGCGGGGATCTCGGGCGGCGGTCCCATCATCGGCGACAGGATGTATCTTATCCTCAACACTGTCAAGGTCGGCTACGTCAAAATGCTGAAATAGGAGAAGTATAGCATGATATTGGACATTCACACGCATAATTTCAAAGGGCGCGCCGACGAGGTGGCGGCCTCCGCCGCCGCCCACGGCATCGACCGCTTCATTTTCCTGGGGGATGTGTTGCGGTACGGCGACCAACCAACCACCGAGCAGATTCGGCAGCTCAATAACGAGACGCAGGCGGATGTGAGACGGCATTTCGACCACTGCCGCGGATTCTGCTTCCTCAACCCCGACAATCCACCCGAATTTCTCGTGGAGGAGGCGAACCGATGCCTTGACATGCCAGAATTCATTGGCATCAAGATGGAGGTATGCACCAACTGCCGCAGCACGAAGCTGGACCCGTTCATGAAGATACTGGAGGAACGCAACCTGGTACTGCTGCATCACTGCTGGTACAAGACCACTGGCAAGCACCGCTTTGAATCCGACCCGTCGGACATCGCGGATCTGGCGCGCCGCTTCCCCAAGGTGAAAATTGTTATGGCGCATCTCTGCGGCATCGGCATCAGAGGTGTCGAGGACGTTGTTGACTGCCCCAATGTCTGCATCGACACGTCGGGTGCGCAGCCAGAGGCTGGATTGGTAGAGTATGCCGTGAAGCGCATTGGCGCGGAGCGCATCGTCTATGGCTCCGATGCCACCTGCCGCACCTTTGGTGCACAGCTGGCGAAAATCCGTGAGGCGGACATCACGGAAGCGGAACGGAATCTTATCTTCTGCGAAAATGCAAGGAGGCTATTGGGATGGTAAAGGTTGCAGCATTTGACGTGAATCTTTCGACGGGCCGTTGGCCCTTCAGGCCATATCGCTATCAAACCATGGAGAGGATGGTGCCGCATCTGGCACTGTACGGCATCAAGGGCGGACTCGTCCGTTCCTGTCAGGCGGCCTTCTCGTCGGATTTGCTGGCAGAGAACGAGGAGCTGGAGCAGGCCTGTAAATCCTTTGCAGGTTTTGCGCCGTTGCCTGTCGTAAATCCTGCGTATGGCTTCTGGCGTGATATGCAGTCCCATGCCCTTCTGCTCCTTCCCTCCTTTCAGAATTATTCCTTGTTGGACGGGCGTACGGTTGACATGGCACGTGCACTGGCTGCGAAGGGACACTGCTTCGTCATCTCCTTACGTGAGGAGGATGAGAGAGCACAGCATCCCCTCTGCCAAGTCAAGGCACCGACGGCTGACATCCAGGGCTTTGCGGAAGCCGTCCCGAATACACCTGTTGTTGTCCTGAATTGTTATGCAGGCGAAAACAAGCGATGGAGCGCCCCGAATGTTTATTTCGACATCGCCTTTTTCGAGCCTTTCGACATTACCGCTGCTCTTCGCGACGCTCCAAAGGGACGCGTTCTCTTTGGTAGCCATGCCCCCTTCTTTACCGTCAGTGCTGCACTTTCGAAGTTGGAAGATGGTCTTACACAGGAGGAGGCGCAGGCCATTGCCTCCGATAACGCCAAGGCACTCAAATTGTCTCTCTGAGACAAGACAAATTAAGACAGAATACGACAGAAATCCTGCAAATGACAAAAATAATTGCATTTTTGCCAACAGCGATTATATTTATGAAAAATAAATAAAAATAGGGACAAATAAACGAGTTGTTTATTCGTTTCGATGCGTCAATTATAACAATCAGGTGAGGAAAAAATGTCTTTTTGGGATTCAATTATGAGCCTGTTCGGCAAGAAGCCGACAGTTGTACCAGACCCGAAAGCTCAAGCTAGCGGGGGAAATTCCACCGTGGCCAGGCCAAAGAATCGGCAGGTCTATGAAGGTCGCCCTGTTCAGGCTCCTGAATGGGCGTTGGATAAATCCGTGTCTGAACTGATTGCAGAGATTCCAAAGCATGTTGTCTGCAAGTATGTTCCGAAGTTTGAACTAAAGAAGATCATGTCCACGCAGGTTGGCAAAGACGGAAACATGATTCCCGAGTATAACGGTGTGGCTGGCGACTGCGGTGCCTTGAAGCAGCATGGACGCAAAGTTGCAGAGCATAACGGCCTGACGATGCCCTATCGCTATGTTGATTTGAACATTGCCTATCGTGCTTGCTGCGGCAATCCGCAAAAATGCCCCTTCTACCTTCATGCTGAAGGCGAAATGGATGCTGTGAACTCCCACAGACGCTGAGTTTATTCCCTACACGGGAACCAGGGCCAGATGGCGATTTCAAATCGACCGTCTGGCCTGCGTGTTTTTAGGAGGTATTCAGAAAACTAGAAGCTCTAGAACCTCTAGACGCTCTAGAACCTTTAGGCTACCATTTCTCATTCCAATTGCTAATTGCTAATTGCTAATGAACCGAATTGACTATCTCATACGCAGATTGCTTCTGGTGATTCCAACCTTCATTGGCATCACCTTTCTGTGTTTCTGCGTCATTCAGTTTGTGCCTGGTGGTCCTGTGGAGCAGGCGATGCTTCGCATGAAAGGCGGTGGTGCGGGTGGTGAATCGACAGGAACTGCAACGGAGGGGGCGGAGGCCATCTCCCCCGAGCAGCGGGAGGCTATCCGTCGCTACTATGGATTTGACAAGCCTTTTCTGCAACGCTATGCCCATTGGCTGTGGAAAGACCGCATTGGCATGGCGATGGATTCCTACAAGTACCCAAACAAGACTGCCTGGCAACTCATCAGCGAGCGCTTCCCCGTCTCCCTGATATTCGGTTTGACGGGGTTTCTGCTCACCTATCTTGTCTGCATTCCCCTGGGGCTGGTGAAGGCGCTCAAACATGGCAGCGCCTTTGATCTTTTCTCAAGTGCCATTGTCTTCATCGGCTACTCCATTCCCGCATTTGCGTTGGGGATGGTTTTGAAGATGGCCTTCTGCGGAACGGTCGAGCAGTTGTGGGACGTATTGCCTGCGACGGGCGTTCATTCCATGAACTACGACACATTGTCCGCCTGGGGGAAGGTAGTTGATACCGCGACCCACATGTTTCTGCCTGTGCTTTGCTATATGGTGGGCAGTTTTGCCGTGCTAACGATGCTGATGAAAAACAGCATTCTGGAGCAGATCAACAGTGATTATGTGCGGACAGTCTATGCAAAGGGAGCGGGTACCGCGCGTGTTTTAGTGGTGCATGTCCTTCGCAACGCGCTTATCCCTGTGGCGACTGGTTTTGGCGGTGTGCTGACGCTGATATTCGCGGGCTCTGTCATTATTGAAAGCGTCTTTGAAATCCCTGGCATGGGGACGCTCAGCCTGGAGGCGATTGTGGGCAGGGACTACCCTGTCTTCATGGGCGTACTCTCCCTCACGGCTATCCTTGGCCTCCTTGGCAACATCCTCTCCGATTTTGCCTATATCACCATCGACCCCAGAATCTCTTTCGGGAGGAATTGATCTTGATAGCGCATGGCAAGAAGGGGATGAATCATGGTTCAATCTCGAGGGAATAAATGAGCAAGGCACCTTGGGGGAGATGAACGAGGTATGTTCCTACTGCGTCGGTCTGGCCGCTGACGGGGATGCGAACCTGCTGGCGCCCCGAGGCCGTGAGGGTGGCCATGCCGACTTGGCGCTCATTGAACAGGAGACGTACTGTGTCCCCTGCCTTTGCATCCAAATCTACCACAGCCGCCTTGCCCAAGAAGACCTTGTTGAACGAGAAGCTTGCGCCAGGGGCAATCCAGCCTGCGAAGGCCCCATTGTCGGCGGCCGAGGCACCCTTAATGCGGTCGGCATCCTGCACCGTCAGCTTGCGTCCAGTGCGCTTCTGTGCCTCGGCTTTGTCATTAGCCACACCAGGTTCGACAAAGGTCTTGATTCTGGCTAGGGTTCTGTGCAAGGTTTCTGCCTCAGCCTGTGGCACGCGATTCAGCAGCAGCGCTGTCTCGAATGGAGCAAGCGCAATTTCGCTGCCATCCGTGAAGGGCGTGATTCCTGCGGCGGAGACCAAAATGCTCCCTACCTCCACCTCTTTGGGGCTGAAGTGCTGAGGGGAATCGACGGTGTTCGCAAACAGGGTGAAAATCGCCTGGTCAGAGAGCCTGCGCCAGCGGCCCTGCTGCACGACTGGGGTGGAAATCGGCTTGTCGCCTCCGCCAGAACCGCCTTTGTAAGCGTTCCACACCGTGGCGATGTGGGGCATTGGAGTGGCGTACTCGACATTTTTCAGCATCTGCCCCGTGTTGAAAACGCTTAACAGCGCGTTGCGCAGATGCGCGTTCCGTTTGATTTGAAGCGCAGCAGCTGGGTTTTGGATGTCGCTCAAATTGAAGTATCCCAGTTGCTCGCCGCGCACCAGCTGTTCGCCGAGCTTGGCGTAAAGCGCCTTGATGTCGCACTTTGGGCCTGTGTCGCCATAGAGGCGATTGCCCAATTGGATGGCGCCTCCGCCATAGACTGCATCGACCAAGGGAATCTGCTCATGGGTCCAGCGCCAGCAGAAGGCATGGTCGAATTCGCGCAGATATGGCTCGGCAAAATCTTCGCTGGAATGGGTCAAATCAGGATAGCGAAGCTTCAATTTGCGGCGCATTCTTTTCAGCATCGGATAATAGCCGTCGCGCACCCACGTTTGTGCATCGCCGAGGTCATGCCCATGTTCGGGATTGTAGCAGAGGTGCGGCGAGGCGGCCATCACCTGGTCGTGGTAAATGCCCGTGACGCCATAGCCCGCCACCCGTTCGCACAGCCAGAGTATCCACTCTTGCCATCCCGCTGCCGCAGGGCACTGTACGGCGTAACGGTGGCGCTCGCTGTACCAGCCGCGTTTGCCAGGGCCAGGCTCATGGAACCAGATGGTATAGCTCTCAAACGGTATGTTGTTTTCTGCCGTGCGGACTGCATAATGCTCACCCAATGGGGAATACATCCAAGAGGAGCGGCGGTCTGGACCGTCGTTTTCCGCCCACAGACGGGTATCGATGTAAACCTCGCAATGAATGTCGTTTTTCTTGAGTTCGGGAATCACCTCCAGAGCGGAATCCTTTGCGAAGAAATGCGGCCAAGAGCCTTTGGAGATGTCATCCCACCAGGTCCAGTGAATCAAGTAGGGCAGCTCCAGATAGTTGCGGAAGACAATGGCGTCTTGGAGCATCTTGTCTGGTGTATATTCATAGCGGCTCAGCATAATGATGGAGACGCAGTTGTCCCGCAGCCATTGCGGCGTGTCCTGGCGCGGCAGTTCCGTGATGCCCCAGGCGGATTTCTGCTGTACAAAACGGCGGTAAATCTGCGCTGCCTCATACCAGTTTCCCTGGAAAATCTCCACGGCGGCGATGCCGCTCAACGTGTAGCTGTTGCCGCCAGAACCGTCAATCGGCTGCCCGACAGAGGTGGTGTATGCCGCATCCAGGTCGCCACGTTTCCCCATGGTTGTGACACGCTTGACGGCGCCCGACGGGTCCTCGTGGGCGAAGTAGATGCCGCTTTTCGCATCATAATAGGCGTGGAACTGCATATTCACATCACTGGTCGGATACCAGTAATCCTGCTGGGCGATCGTAGAGGCCGCCACGGTGGGGTTGTCAAGCTCCACGCCCGACATGAATGGAATGACCAACTTGTCCGTTCCGCTGTCGAGCTTTCGGAAACTGAAGCGTGGGAAGGTCACCGCTTCTAGGATGGTGTTGCTGTTGTTGTTTATGACCTTCAGGCCTGCCTCCAGGCGCGCCCCTATGAGTTTTATCGGCATTTCGACACACAGGCCATCTCCGCACTCCCAGACGAGAATCGCGGAGCCGTTGGCCTGCTCTTGCACCTTGGCTTCAAATGCGCTTTCCTGCAGGTATTCATTGACCTTGCTCTTGCGAAGCCTCAGCTCCCATCCGAGGGAACGCCGACCGAAAATCTCCCGTTGTGCGTGCTTGTCATAGAGGGAGATGAGCGGAAACACCGTATTGCCGCCACGGACGATGAACATCGCCTCCAATTGTTCGGTGGAAAGCAGGCGGATGGCATCTTGTTTTTGCCCATGCGAGAGCATTTCCGCCGCCTTGCCTAGAAGCGACTGGTCAGCCCCTGCGCGGCCAGCCCTTTCCAAAGCCGCCCTTTGATGGGGCGGCAGGTCCTGCAATGCCTTGATGAACAGAGCGGTCAACTCTGCTTTGATAGTGCCTGAGGTTTTGACTTTCCCGCAGGCGATGGCATCCTGTTCCACCTCGTCGTCGCTCCAGGCGCGTTTTTCGATGGTGAACTCTGCCGCTTCTCCAACCATTGCCCAGGCGTCTTTGGCTAGTCCATAGCCGAAAACAACTGGCTCGTCGCTTTTCAGCGGTTCAACATCTAGAACCTGCGCCTGCCCGACCTGCTCGCCGTTGATGAAAACTTTCTGCAGATAGCCTGTCTCTCCCTGGCCCTGCCTCTGAATGCGGCTGAATACGGCGGCATAATGCGCCCATTCCCCAGCAGGGATGACTCTGCCAGAGCGGATTCCACCATGGAACTTTTTGCCGTCGCCTGAATGGCTGAGGTAGAGGGTTCCGTTACCATGGCGTGAGAAAAGCCATTCGTGCCCCTTGCTGAAAATATCTTCACCGAGGTCGTGTCCCTGCGGCTTTGGCGCAAAGCGCAGGACGGCGGTCATGGTCAGGCCTGCTGGCGTGATGTGAAATTGGGCGCTGTTTGGCAAAACTGCCTGACCAGGGCCGTTGAAGACCAGCAGTCCGTCTTTGACGGAGGCGTTACCTGAGAGAGCCAGGCCTGGATTGCCCTGGTCAAAGCGGTATGACGCCTTGGCGGTATCGGCGCCTTGAGCAACTTGGACAAAATAAACTAGCGCGGCCAGTGTTATTGCAAAGATTGTTTTCATGTCTATAGTCCTAAAACTTAGTCACCACATCATCGGAAAGGGGTTCTGCATAAATCGCCACTTGGCGGACATCGCCGCCGAAGAGCCATTGCTTGCCCCAGCCTATGAAGAGCCGCAGGGGATTGTCGGTGGCAATGTATTTACCTTTGCTTTCGCCTTTGGCGACCTCCTTGCCATCGATGAAGAGCTTGTAAGTGTACTGCTCTTCAGCTGCCTTGGCAAGCACGACGGCTAGTTTGACAAATTGTCCGACGGGCGGCTGCGGAGCGTTTATGCGCAGAGCCCAGTCGCCGTTCAGCGCGAGATTGAAATAAAGTCCCTTCTGGGAACGGCCCAGCAGAAACTCCTTGTCCTTGAAGATGATCATGTCATAGAGTTTGTTGTCCTTGTCATCGACAGGCTGGTTGAATCTGACCTCGGCGAAGAGTGTCAGCCCTGCGTCACCGTGGAGAGCACGGGCGTCGGGGAGTTCCAGATAGGTTCGCCTCTTCAAACCTGCCGCCCAGGAGCCGTCGTCTAGCACACGGATCAACGGTGTTTTCCCCAGCAGCCATTGCGGGGCGACGGCGTATTGCCCCTTCATACCAATCTCTTTGCCTGAAAACGTATATGCCAGTGCGGGCTCTGCCGCGTTAGCTTGCCACAGCGCTGCAAGCAGCGTGGCGATGGTCAATGCTATTGCTTGTTTCATTGGACATTCTCCTTTTTTTAGCATAAAATACACGAAAATGAGGTTTTTACAAGACCTGATTTGCACGATAACGAGGTTTCCTCACGAAATCTTAAGTATATGAGGCTATTCGCGAGTGTTTGGACTGATGTTGAAATTGTGCAAGCACCACTTGGACAATTGACGTGGTATCACCACCTCACCTTACTGGACAAACTGGATACCAAGGAACAGCGTCTGGCTTATGCACGATTAGCGGCGGTGAACGGCTGGTCACGCAATGTAATGGTTCATCACATCGAACTGAAGACCGCGGAGCGCGTCGGTAAGGCGCAGACAAATTTCCAGGCGACGCTCCCCGCCTCAGACTCCGATTTGGCGCAGCAGACACTGAAGGACCCGTATAAACTGGAGTTTCTTGGACTGACGGAGGGCGTCAAAGAGAACAAACTGCGTCAGGCATTGGTGGACAGAGTGGCTGATTTTCTGTTGGAACTCGGAACAGGCTTTGCATTCGTCGGCAAAAAGGTTCCACTGGAGGCTGGGGGTGATCCTTTTGAAATTACCTCATATAATTTTGGGAAAAACGCCCGCAAAGCTAGAATTTTGCCCCTACCAACTTGCAATTAGTATAATCTTATAGTATAATCTCCAGTGGAATAATCGCGGAGTTTTTAGCTCCGCTCACAGGACAAAATCCGCGCACAGGACAGAATAGGCTAGAGAAACATGCAAATCAAGGACACAAGCACACGTCCACGCAATTTATGCTGGGCGATTTCGGTGGCAGGCGCACTGCTTTTTGCAGTGGGCATTGTCATCAAGAACAGCGGATTCAGTTCCGTGATGACCCCGACATTGGTTTCGGCGTTGAATGTGATACTGTTGGGTATTCTAGGAGCCTGGCGCTGCTCCTTTGCCAGGAATCAGGCGATTGAGGAGGCTGGAGTTGCTGAATATCGCAAGACCCATGGCGACACGGAGTTCTTTGCCGATGCTGACGAGGCGGTTCGCCTTGCCACGCGCGCCAATCAGCAGTTTACTAAGTTCGGCGTTCCGATAGCCACCATTCTTTTGGGCATTGTGGAATCTGTGTTCTGTCTGATTGTCTGGCGTGGCTGGAGCAAGATTGAAGTATTTCCAAAGGCTCCGAATCCGATGCCGCTGGCCATTCTGGGTGTCTGCTGCTGCATAGCGGTTCTGATAGCTGGCAGTTTCTTTGTTGGGGCCAGCCGCGAGCCTGGCTGCCGCTGGCTGCGTCCTGCTGGCGCCTGGCTTTTCTTCACGGGCTTTCTCTTCTTGGCAGGCGGCATTGCATTGTTCCTGGAGTTCTTCGGCAAAGCCGCCGATGTGGCGGACATTTTAGTCGCCAGGGTTGCCTTGGTCATCGTTTTCATTTTGGCGGTGGAGCTTATTCTGAGTTTTGTCATTGAGTTCTACCGTCCGCGAATGCCTGGCGAGGAGGAGCGTCCCTTGCCTGAAAGCCGTCTGCTGGCTCTGTTCACGGAGCCTGGCGGCGTGGCTCGCAATGTGGCCGCCTCACTGGACTACCAGTTTGGCTTCCAGGTCTCCGAGGTCTGGTTCTATCGTTTTCTGGAGCGCACCGTCATTCCGCTGCTCATCATCATGGCGATTGCCCTGTGGCTTCAGACCTGCATAGTGGTGGTCAGCACGGAGGAAAATGGCATCATGGAGCGGTTTGGCAGCGTGGTTTCGCGCGAGCCGCTGAAGCCAGGCCTCTATTTCAAGCTACCTGCTCCCTTTGAGCAGTTGAACCGCTTCCCTGTCGAGCACATCCAGAGCATCACCATCGGTGAGCACGAAGAGGAACATGAAGAGGAAGAGGAGGAAGAGGTGCAGGATGACGGCCACGGCCATGAGGCGCCCAAGAAAAAGAAGAAGGAAGAGCACGATGAATCCATCGTCCTCTGGTCAAGCCAGCATGCAGAGGAGGAGAAGCCCTTCATCGTCGCCATGAAACAGATTGAGAGCGTGGAGAAGCGCAAGAGCGACAGTGGTCCCGCCCCACTGAGCATCGGGCTTTTGGCGGCGCATATCCCGTTGTACTACAAGGTGAACGACCTCTACAACTACTCCTACAACCACAATGACCCGAACAAGACCCTGAAGAACATCGCGACGCGCGAGTTCGTTCGCTACATGGCCTCCACGGACTTCCATGAGGTGCTTGGTTCCCAGCGGCACCAGGCGGGCGAATTGCTTCGCAAGCGCATTCAGGCAGCGGCGGAAGAGGCGAACCTGGGCATTGAAGTGATCTTCGTGAGTCTGGCGGGTCTGCATCCGCCCGTGGTGGTGGGCACGGCCTACGACCAGGTAGTTGCCTCCCGCGAGGCGAAGGCGGAGCAGATTCTGAAGGCGGAAGCATACGCCGCGGGTCGCGGCCCTGCCGTGCAGGGGGAGGCGACGACGCTGCTCAATATGGCGGTTGCCTACAAGCAAAGCAAGACCCAGGTCTCCAAGGCGGAGGCGGAACGGTTCGAGAGCCAGTTGCGCGGCTATTTGGCAGCCCCCAGGATTTTCATGTTGAATTCCTTTCTGGATGTGATGCTGACCAATGGCAAGAACACGCGCAAGTATGTGATGGCGGGCAACACGGCGAAGGAGGTCTTCAATCTCAACCTGGAAAAGAAGCTCAACGCCAGCCTGCTTGATTTGAACTTGGATTCGGACGACGACCAGAACGCTGCACAACAAAACAATTAATCATATTGAGGAGTACGGAAAATGAGTGAAGAAATGAAAGGACAGGGCATCAAGCATCATTGGCCCATCGTGGCTCTTGCTTGCGCAGTCGTCGTGATTTTCATGGTTGCCATGATGACCTTCCAGGTCAAGGAGACTGAATACGCCGTCATCAAGACCTTCGGAAAGGCGAAGGTCGATGCAGGCGGCGAAATCATCACCTATGCACCAGGGCTCCATTTCAAATGGCCATTCGTCGATCAGGTATGGCGCTACGACAAGCGCCTTCAGTGCTACGAACTCACCAAGGGTCATCTGGAGCAGTTGACCACCAAGGACCAGTACCAGATTGTCGTCTCAACATATGTCCTCTGGAGAGTTGGCAATCCCGCCATCTTCCTGAAGCGTTTGAAATCAGCGGAGGAAGTCGATGAGAAGCTGGACGCCACCGTTCGCGACAGCCGCAATAGCATCATTCCGATGCACAACTTCTCGGAGCTAGTCAATACTGAGACGGGCGAGAGTAAGATGGACATCATCGAGAAGGCGATGCTTGACGATGTGAAGAAGAAGACGATGGATGACTTCGGCATTGAGGTCACCAAGATCGGCTTCCGCCAGATTGGCTTCCCCGAAATGGTCACGACAAAGGTCTTTGACCGTATGCGCGCCGAACGCGAAAACCACTCTGAAAAGCTGTTGGCCGAAGGGAAGTCCGAGGCGCAGAGAATCCGTTCTGAGGCTGATCGCAAGGCTGCGGAGACCATCTCGCAGGCCGAGGCCGAAGCCAAGAAGATCCGCGGTGAAGGCGACGAACTGGCGGCAAAGAACTACGCGGTCTTCCAGAAGAACCCTGAACTGGCGCTTTTCCTGCGCAACCTTGAGGCGCTCAAGATCAGCTTGACCGACAAGGACACCCTGATTCTTGACACCGACACCCCGCCCTTCACCCTGCTGAAGCCAGGTGCCGTCAATCTGAAGTCTGCTCCCGCTCCGCAGTCCAAGTGAACGGCCGAAAAGGGAGTGCCAATATGGAAGAACTAGAAAAGAACCACCAGCCCGACGGGCAGGAATACCAGGACGGAGGAATGAAGGCCCTCGTCAGGATGCTTCGCATTCTGTTCCAAGGGTTGCGCCTTCTCATCATCCTCATATTTGTTTACCTCATCTTCAGCGGAATGTTCCGGGTGGACGATCAGAACGAGGCGATGCTTTTCCGCTTTGGAAAACTCCAGCGCCGCGTCATCGACCCTGAGCGCGGGGAATCCCCCATTCTCACCAGCGGACGCTGGTACTGGGCGTGGCCCTATCCCATCGACTGGGTGAAGGAGATTCCCGCGCAGAAATCCGTCACCGTCTCTTCAGACACCACCTTCATGCCATGGACGCCGCCGAACATGGCGGGGCAGCAGCCTCCCGCGAACAACTTCCTGCGGCCTGGCTCCGACGGCTATCTCCTCACAGGCGACACCAACATCATCCACGCACGTTGGGACGTGAACTACCGCGTTGTCAACTCTGAAAAATACTACCTCAATTTCTTCGACGACAGCGATGTGGAGAAGGTGCATGGCAAACCGCAGATCAAGCGCGGAACAGAGGCCATCATCCGCAACCTGCTTTCCAATGCCGTCATCCGCGAGGTAGGCACTTGGAAGATCGAGGACCTGCTGAAGACCACGCGCACGCTGGCAGACGGCAAGGTCGAGAACATCAAGGACAAAGTGCAGGCGCGTCTGGCTGTCCTGCTGGACGAAGTCGGCTTGGGTGTGCAGATCCAGTCTGTCAATCTGGTTGACATTCGGACTTCCGTCGCCGTGCAGGATGCCTTCCGCAAGGTGAATGAGGCTGCTGAAACGGGGCGCGCGGAAATGCTCAAGGCACGCAGCTATGCCGAGGGCGTGGAGCTTGCGGCGCAGGGTGCTGCCTACCGTATTCTGGATGAGGCGCGTTCCTACAAGACGCGCGTTGTCGAGACCATCAAGGCCGACAGCTCCTACTTTGACACGGTTCTGGCTGAATACAACAAAAACCAGGAGACGATGCTGACCACCCTCTATATGGATGCTTTGCGCGAGGTGCTTGCGAAGACTCCGAACAAGTATGTCATCCATAAGCATGATGGGGTTGAGCAGGAGTTGCGCCTGCGCATCAGCCAGGTTCCTGAAGAGAAGAAGCAGCAGGCTGTTCCGCAGGAGTAGTCCTCTCCCAATAACCAGGTTTTAAACAGCGAGACGAAAGATGTCCGAAGTACAAGCGAATATACAGAAAGAGCAGACGCCCAAGAACGCCAAATCGGCGAATGCGATGCGCCCTGAGATCATACGCCTTGGCATAGCCCTGCTAGGAGGCATTCTGGTATTGAACGCCTACCTTGCCAAGGTGCTTTTCCCGAATGCGGTTGATCCCGTTGCGCGTGAGTTCAGCTCATTTATCGGGGCGTTGATGCTGAGTTTGCCCATTTTCTGGGAGGCGGTCTGCGATCTGCTGAAGGGCAAGGTTCACATGAACGAGCTGGTTGGTCTTGCTTTGCTGGCCGCATTTGCCATGGGCGACTACAGCACGGCAGGTGCCGTCGCTTTCTTCATGCTCATCACCATCACCATTGAAAAACGCACGGCAATCGGTGCCGAGGCGGCTATTGAGGCGGTTGTTCGCCTGACGCCCAGGCAGGCGCGCCGTCTGAAGAACAACGGTACGGAGGAAGAGGTCGTGGATGCCTTCAACGACCTGAAGGCGGGTGATGTCTGCCGTGTGCGTCCAGGTGAAAACTTCCCTGCGGACGGCGTTATCGTCAAGGGCACAAGCACTGTCAACCAGGCCACTATCACGGGTGAATCGCTGCCAGCTGACAAGTCCGAGGGGAGCGAGGTTTACGCAGGTACCCAGAACCTGACGGGACTGGTTGATTTCAAGGTCACCCGCATCGGAAAGGACACCACGCTGGGCAAGGTCCGCAACCTCATTGCGGACGCGGAACGCTCCAAGACTCCCATCATGCGCATGATTGACAACTACGTCGGCTACTATACGCCTACCATCCTGATGATTGCCGCGCTGGCATGGTTCATCACGGAGAAGATCGACCGTGTCATTGCGGTGCTGGTGATGTCCGTGCCCGCTGCGCTGGTCATCGCGACGCCGAGTGCCGTCATCGCCGCCATTGCGGCTGCCTCCCGCCTGGGCATCCTCATCAAGGACGTTTCCCACATTGAGTTGGCGGCCAAAATCAAGGCCATTATTTTTGACAAGACTGGTACATTGACTGAAGGGAAGCTGAAAGTCGCCACATTAGTTCCCGTGGAGGGAGTGGAGCTTTCCGATTTGCTCAGCGTCGCAACAAGTGCAGAGCATCACAGCAACCATCCGACGGCCGAGGCGATGAAGGCGTTGGCGAGCGAAGCAGGTGTCCAGTGTGTGACACCTGATTCATACGAGGAGGTTGCGGGCCGAGGCGTTAAAGCCGTCTTCAACGGGCGTTCCGTCATGGTTGGGCGTGCCGCCTGGCTGGAGAGTGCTGGTATCAATTTGGACGATGTCAAGGATAGCCTGTCAGATGGGGAATCTCAGGGCATGAGTGTGGTTTGTGTCGCGAGGGACGGCAAATTGATGGGCTGGATTGGTCTGAGCGACGCCATCCGCAAGATATCCGAAGAGGCCATCTCTATGCTGAAAGAGTTGGGCGTCTCCCAGTGCTGCATGGTTACAGGTGACAATGAGCGTGTCGCGCAGGCTGTAGCCGCCAAGATTGGCATCACGGAGGTCAAGTCGGGATGCCTTCCCGAGGAGAAGGAGGCCTACGTCCATGAACTGAAGAAGAAGGGGCTGCTGGTTGCGGTGGTCGGCGATGGTGTCAACGATGCACCCGCGCTGGCTGCTGGCGACATGGGTGTCGCGATGGGTGCGTTCGGCAGTGACATCGCGGTTCAGAGTGCATCTGTCGCCCTGATGAACAACGACTTGCGTCGCATACCGTTCCTGATTGGACTTGCGCGTAAGACGCGCGTCCTGATGAATCAGAACCTGGCCATCGGTTTGGGCTTCATCGTGGTGGGCGTCTATTTTGCCACATTGGGTCACATCACGCCGATTGGCGCTGCGCTTCTGCATAGTGTAAGTTCTCTGTTTGTCATTTTCAACAGTGCGCGTCTGGTTCGCTCTGGTGAATCCATGCAGCAGGTCGAGGAGTAATATTTTCAATTCAAATACAAAAGGCATAACCGATTATGACTGAAGAAAAAAACGCCAATGTTGTCGTCGAGGCAGTTGGGCTGACGAAGGTGTTCAATGATTTCTGGGGGCGTGCGAAGGCTCATGCCGTCAATGGCATTGACTTCAAGGTCAGACAGGGACAGGTGTTTGGTTTTCTGGGGCCGAATGGTTCTGGCAAATCCACGACCATCAAGATGATTCTTGGGTTGCTTTATCCCACACGCGGAACCCTGAAGGTTTTTGACAAGGACCCGCAGAATGTCGATATCAAGTCCCGTATTGGCTATCTGCCTGAGGAAACCTATCTCTACAAGTACCTGACGGCCTTTGAAACGCTGGACTTCTTTGGCGCCCTTTTTGGCCAGCCCCCTGAAATGAGGCATGAGAGAAGCAAGCAGCTTTTGGAGATGGTGGGTCTGGCGCATGCCTACAACCGCCCCGTGGGCGAATTCTCCAAGGGAATGGCACGCCGCATTGGCCTGGCGCAGGCGCTGGTGAATGACCCTGATTTGGTGATTCTGGATGAGCCGACCAGTGGTCTCGATCCAATTGGATGCCGTGAGGTCAAGGACATCATTCGCATTCTCGCCAGCCGCGGCAAGACCATCATCCTGTGCAGCCATTTGCTGGCGGACGTACAGGATGTCTGTGACGATATGATGGTGCTCTATGGCGGAAAGATTCGCGCCAGCGGCAAACTGGCTGAAATCCTCCAGGAGGAGGAGAAGACCCGCATGGTCTGCCCGACGCTCAGCGACGCGACGGTTGCGGAACTTAAGCAGTGGCTTGAAGCCAAGGGCATCAAGGAACTCGACCAGATCAAGATTGACCACCCCGTGAAGAATCTGGAGGATTTCTTCCTCAATGTCGTGAAGCAGGCACGTGAACAGAGCATGGACACGGCTGGCGCACAGGCAGGCGGAGAGATACCCGATTACCTTGCAGACCCAGGCAACGCCGTGCTGGACCAGTTGCGCCGTCGCGAGCCGACGGCAGCCAAGGTCGAAGAGCAGAAACCTGCGGAACCTGCTGTCAACCAAGAGCTGCTTGACAAACTTTCCAACAAGCAGAAGGTTGAACCTGCTGTGAAGGAGCAGACGGACGAAGAGAAGTCTAAGGAACAGGCTCTTCAGGAGGCCAACAAAAAGGCCAATGAGAATCTGGCGGCACAATTTGGCAAGAAAGACTGAAGGATTTGACGGCGATGTCGGAAAAAATACGTTTTGGAGTTGCAGGTTTAGGGCGCATCGGGTGGGCTTTTCACTGTGCCAAGCTGGGGAATCATCCCGATTGCACATTGGCTGCTGTGGCGGACACCGATGCTGCACGCCGTGCCGAGGCAGAGGAGAAGTTTGGCTGCAAGGCATTTGCAGACTTCAATGAGATGATTACATCGGGGCTGGTCGATGCCGTGACCATCGCAACGCCCACACATTTGCACGAGACGATGGCGACGGCGGCTTTTGAAAAGGGGCTGCATGTCATTTTGGAAAAGCCTATGGCTCCGACCTACGAGGCCGCCGAGCGCATTGCAGCCGCTGCCGAAAAGGCGGGGCGTAAACTGACTATTTATCAGCCCCACCGCCTGAACGCCTATTTCCAGCATATCAGGAAGATCATTGACAGCGGAAGTATTGGGCGCATCTATTCTGTCCAGCGTTCCTCCTTTACGTTTGCACGCAGAAATGACTGGCAGAGCCTGAAGAAGTTCGGCGGGGGGATGCTGAACAACTATGGTGCGCATTTTGTTGACCAGCTTCTTCAGTTGACTGGCTATGATATCGCACAGATTTTCTGTTCATTGCAGTTGGTTGCCACGATGGGAGACGCAGACGACGTGGTGAAGATTACATACATCACGAAGCAAGGCATGGTGGGGGATCTGCTTATCAGCCAGGCCAGCGTGGCGAAGCCATACGAGTTTGTCGTGCTTGGAAGACACGGCTCCATTGAGATGCAGGGGGGCAAGCTGAAGGTTCGCTCCTTTGACCCTGCCACGCTGGCAGACAAGTCTGTCGATGAAAGTCTCGCCAGTGCCGACCGTAAATATCCCAGCGATGCCCTGGATGTGAAAGAGGAGATTTTCCCCGTTGACCCGACGTTGCAGATTGACCTTTACGCGGACTTTGCCAAGGCAATCCGCAACAACACTTCTCCCTATGTTCCACCGACGCAGACCCTTGCCCTGATGAAGATTTTGGCGAATTGCCGTCAGCTTGCAGGCAAGGAGGCCGATATGAGAGGCTAGTGGTTAGTAGTTAGTGGTTAGTGGAAAAGTGTTGAAGGTGCGTTGGAACATAGGCGTGGGTGAAGCGTGTTGCATGGTGTGCAAATACCGTGTTGAATTGTAGCGAGCGAAACCTATGGGACTTGGGGAGAAAGATTATGCAGAGTAACCGTCAGACCACAGATCCGAAGATAGCCCAGAAGCTCCATGATGTGGGAGTGGCGTTTCATTTGCCTGGCCTGTTTTTTTCTTATGATGAAATTAGCATGGGCAATGTGAACCAGACCTACAAGGTCAACTACATCATGGACGATGGGACAGGCATGGCGAAAATCAAGTCCTTCTTGGCCCAGAAGCTCAACACATATGCCTTCAAGCAGCCCATTCAGGTGATGGAGAACATTGAGAAGGTGACGGAGTTCATCCGCCAGAAGCGTCCAGATGGCATTAACCTTCATTTTCACCACACGGATGTGACGGGCGAACGGAAAACCTATCTTTTCGACGGCGACGATGTCTGGCGCATTGTCAATTATGTGCCCTCGGTAACCTTTGACAGCAGCGATGATTTGACAATCGTCCATAATACTGGTGAGGCTTTCGGTGATTTTCAGACCGTGCTTTCCGATTTCGATGCTTCCCAGCTTTTCTACACCATCGTCGATTTCCACAATACGAGAAAACGCTATGATACGTTGCTGGCCGATATTCAGCGTGATGCGGCGGGGCGTGTCAAGGATGTCCAGACGGAGATAGACTACCTGCTGTCGGTGCGTGAGCAGGCGTGCATTTTGACAACCCTCTATGACAAGGGTGACTTACCTCTGCGCGTCACTCATAATGACACGAAAATCAACAATGTGCTGTTTGATGAGGCGACGCATAATGCGCTTGTGGTGATTGACCTAGATACCGTTATGCCTGGACTTGTGGGATATGATTTCGGAGATGCCATCCGCTTTGCTGCCAATTTCACGGAGGAGGACAGTTGCAATACTTCAAAAACAGGTCTTGACCTGAATACCTTCTGGGCGTTTGCAGATGGTTTCCTTAGCAAAACCGCAAGGGAATTGACGGATACGGAAATTGAGACCCTTGGAGGCTCCTGTTTTGCCATTACCTGTGAGTTGGCGGTTCGTTTCCTGAATGACTACATCAATGGCGACGTATATTTTAAGACCAAATATCCTGAACACAATCTTATACGTGCACGTTGCCAAATAGCTCTCGCCAAAGATATGCTTGTCAAGATGGATGCCATGAACTCCATCGTCAAGGGGTGTGCTGTAAAGTACAAGGGGTGAAAGAGGAAGCGGTGCCTTGTGTCTTTTTGTCACTTGAGGTAATTTCAAAACTAGCGCGAAATTAGCTCACTTTTAAAAAAGCGGAAGCGATGGCCTTTAGTGCATCGAGCTGAAGGGAAAGGAGCCGCATAAAAGCGCGGGCTGCCTCTTTCCACTGCGAGGTGGTGATAAGCATGGCGAGCAACAGGAAAAGAGTATTTCCAGAAAGGATAAATGCATAGGAAAGCACTTTGCCGTAAACCTCCACATCGGTCTGGTTGTTTCGCAATGCGTAGATATTCAGCATGATATGATAGGCGTATGTCAGTCCTAGCAGAGCGGAAACCAGATGGACTGTCCAGATGGGGGATGGAAACACAAACAGTTGACTAAGGCCGAATGCACCGACAACCACCATTAGATAGAAGGGGATGATATAGGGTGCAAGGGTGATGGCGATGTTGGGGTTGTAAATTTCTGTGGAGCCACTGAGGCGATGGATGCGGATATGCCCTGTTTTCTTGAAGAAGAGTTTGGCTGTTACCCAGTGTGTTAACTCATGACCGAAGACATATATGGATGGAAAGTGCTTGTAGTGGAAGAAAATAGCCGACAATACAAAGACGGTAATTCCCGTCAGGATGGCTTTGTTTTTCAGAAAGAGGGAAGGTTGGAAGGCGAGAAGGGTCGTTGCCAGCAGCATCATGGCCAGCCAAAACAGAAAAAGAATGGCCATACCGTGTTTGCAAGCTTTGAGTATTTTCCCCATAGCTGCTAGTTGGGTTTGATAATCCTGCGTCCAGATATGGCGGTGGCAAGGGTTGCGGAATCCGCAAAAGTAAGGTCGGCGCCGATAGGCACGCCAGCTGCAATTCTTGATATGGTAAGTCCTGGGCGTGCGAAGAGCTGTGCCAGGTAGTTGGCGGTTGCTTCGCCTTCGATGTCAGGAGATAGCGCGATAAGCAGCTCCTTGACGGTTTCGTTCTCAAGGCGTCTGCCAAGCTCCTCGATACGCAGGTCGTTGGGACCTTTCCCATTCATGGGGGAAAGCTTTCCACCCAGAACGTGATACATCCCCTTGTATGAACCCGATTTTTCAATGATATGTAATTGCGGCACTTGTTCGACAACACAGATGATGTCTTGCTGGCGTCCATCTGACGAGCATATTTTGCAGGTAGTTCCTGCCTCTGTGTAATTGCCGCAAATTGGGCAGAGACCGACGTTGTGGCCCAGTGCCGTGACCACTGCCCCGAATCCTTCCAGTTCTTCAGGTTTCCATGACATCATGGAAAGCACCATGCGCTCGGCGGAGCGGTTGCCGATGCCTGGAAGGTGGCTTAGATAGGCAATCGCCTTTTGTATCGGTTCAGGATATGCGCTGGAAATTGGCATGGATGGCTCCTGTTGGGGAAATCATTTTTCTTGGATACGGCCTTCGGTCAGTTTGGTGGAAAGAATCCTGTTGGCGGTTTGGATAAAGGGGGTTTCTTGGAGCATGCGTTGGACTTCCAGGATGCTGGCAGGTCGGTATTTAACGCGTCCGCCTTCTTCCTGTGAATCGTTAGTGTAGTTGATTTTTACTTTGCCCGATAGATTCAGTGAACGGAAGGCGTTGTTGATGAATGTCTGGGTCTTGGAATTGCCAAGATATTCCACGTCATCAGAGGATATTTGGTTCTTGTCGCACGTAAGTGTTAACCCATATTGTCCGAAGCCTTTAGGCTGCATCTGGGCAACCAGGTCATAAACCCGCGTGTCTTCGGTCATGTCTGCAAGTTTTTCAAGCAGTCTTCCATAAATGGCCTCTGGCGTGTAGGAGTCCATGATGGAATTGCTGGTAGTAGCCAAGGCGGGATCGATTTCATCCTCTATGTCAATGCTGCTTGAAGAGGCCTGCATCAGAAGGTCGTTTAGCGATGGGCCTGAACTTTCCTCGGTCGCCTCTGTTTCATTTGGCTCTTCAGGTGTCTCAACGGCTATAGGGGCTTCTGGTATCCCAATAGCCGTTGAGGTTGCCATCGTTTCAGGTGCCTCAACAGGCTTTTTCGCTTCAGATGCCTCAACAGGCTTTTTCGCTTCAGGTGCCTCAACAGGTTTTGCGGTCGCAGATGCCTCAACTGACTTTGCTTCTTTAGGTGCCTCAACAGGCTTTGCTTCTTTAGGCGCCTCAACAGGCTTTGCGTTCTCAGGTGCCTCAACAGGCTTTGCTGCCTCAGGTGTTTCAACAGGCTTTTGATTCTCTGGTGACTTGGCTATTTTGGGTGCCTCTGCTGCCTTCGATGCGTCTATAGTCTCGACAACCTGTACTGCCTCAGGTGCCTTGGTTACCTTTGTGGCTTCTTGCAGTACTATTGCCTTTGAAGATTCCGTCGTGGCGATCGCGGTTTGTGCATTTGCCTGTTCCGATGCGGTGGTCGGAACAGGCGACTTAGGGTTTTGCAGGGTGGAAACCTGTATGACTGGCGGCGGGATGACGATTTGGGGACGCGGTTGAATGGGCGTCGTGGGAATGGTGCCGCTGATTTGGTTCAACTGCGTGAATATGTCGTCCAGTTGAACGCTATGGACCTCCAGCATAACCTTTGCTAGTGTTGCTTCGAAATAGATGCGTTTGTTGAGGGCGCTACGGAAGGCCCACTCCTGTGCAATGAGCTGTTGCAGGGCACGCTGGACCATCTGCGGATCTAGTGCCTTGCCGATATTGGTCAGGTCGGCCAACTCCGTGTCGCTGACTTCCAGGATGTCGTTGGCGCTGGAGCAGAGGCCCGCCACCATGATTTTGCGCACATATTCGATAAGGTCTGCATAAAGCCGTTCCAGGTCGCGTCCTGCATCTGCGAGTTTCTGGAGGATTTTCAGAGCGCCGTTGAGGTCGTTAGTGAAGATGGCAGCCGCGATTTCACGAAGTTCCATGCCTGATGCCAGCCCGAACACGTCGATGACATCCTTTTCACGGATTAGTTCGTTGGCATCTGTTCCGCCACAGAAGGCGATGATTTGGTCGAAGATGGACTGTGCATCGCGCATACCGCCGTCCGCAGCGCGTGCGATGGCAGCCAAGGCCGCATCCTCGATGTTGATTTTCTCACCATCGGCAATCTGGCGCAAGCGGGACATGATCAGAGGAACGGAGAGCCTTTTCAAGTCGAAGCGCTGGCAGCGGGAGATGATTGTGGGCAGCACTTTGTGGGGCTCGGTAGTGGCGAACAGGAATTTCACATGAGGCGGAGGCTCTTCCAGGGTTTTGAGGAGAGCATTCCACGCTTGGGTGGTCAGCATGTGGACTTCGTCGATGATGTAGATTTTGTAGCGTCCACGTGTAGGGGCGTATTGGACGTTGTCGCGTATGTCGCGCACATCCTCTACCTTGTTGTGGGAAGCGCCGTCGATTTCAATGACGTCCATTGAGGAGCCGTTCATCACTTCACGGCAGCTTTCACATTCGCAGCAGGGCTCGCCGTCCTTGTTGTTGGGGCAGTTCAGGGCCTTGGCGAAGATTCGCGCCGTTGTGGTCTTGCCGATACCGCGTGAGCCGACGAAGAGATAGGCATGTCCGATTCTGTTCTGCACAATGGCGTTTTTGAGTGTGCGGCTAATGTGCTCCTGCCCGACCACTTCCGAAAACTTCTGCGGTCTCCATTTTCTTGCCAGTACCTGATAAGCCATCTTCAGCCATTCCTGTTTTGTGATGCGACAGTATTTTGAATCGCTTAGAATTACAAAAAAACCGCATCGCTTGCCCTAGAGTGTCCTGGCGCCCAGGTCGGCTGCTTAGGGCTGCTTGGTTCCCCACCTGACCCGGTTCACAACGTCCCTGCCGCACAGGTTCCAAAACAAACGACACGGCAAAACTAAATATATTGATATTTCGACACTATGCAAATGCATTGGACATTTTTTTTTGCAATTTCCACTATAGACATATCTGCAAAATGGATTACATTATAATCGGCGTTTTTTATAGTTATTAAATGAGGTAATGGTATGAAAGAATCAGAGATACTTGAGAGTTTTTGCAGTACAGGTGCTTTGCTGACGGGGCATTTTCAGCTTCGCAGCGGTCTGCACAGCGACCACTATTTCCAGGCGGCGTTAGTGCTTCAGCACACGCTCATTGCCGCTAGGCTTTGCGCGGCGATGGCGGAGCCTTGGAAAGAGATGGGGATCGAGACGGTCATCTCCCCCGCTGTCGGTGGCATCATCGTCGGCCAGGAGGTCGGGCGTGCCCTTGGAATCAGGGCCGTCTTTGCGGAGAAAGATGATGATTCAAACCTGGTTCTCCGCCGCGGATTTACCTTCAAGCCTGGCGAGAAGGTGCTAGTGGCAGAGGATGTGGTGACGAAAGGGGGCCGCGTTCAGCAGACCATTGACTTGGTACGCGCACACGGGGCTGTTCCTGTCGGCGTCACGGTCATGGTCGATAGAAGCCTTGAACCCGTTGATTTCGGCATTCCCTTCAAGTCGCTCCTCAAACTCGATCTGCAGACCTTCGACCCCGCCGAGTGCCCGCTCTGCAAGAAAGGTCTTCCCATTGACCACCCTGGGTCAAAATAAACTCTGGTGTTTTGAACAACCTGCCTGCCAACAAATCGTTAACCGTTATTTACATATATGATAATCGACTGGATATTAAAGAAAATCTTCGGTGATAGGAACCAACGGCGCATCAAGAAAATGATGCCGACACTGAATCGAATCAACGAACTCGCCGAACAGTACAAATCTCTGACGGACGAGCAGTTGAAAGCGAAGACCGACGAATTCCGCGCACGCCTCAAAAACGGCGAGACAACCGATGACATCCTCCCCGAGGCATACGCCACGGTCAAGGATGCTTGCCGCCGCCTCATGGGGACTACCTTGAATGTCACGGGACATGAAATCAAGTGGGACATGATCCCATTCGACGTACAGATCATCGGCGGCATTGCCCTCCACCAGCGCAACATCGCTGAAATGGCCACTGGCGAAGGCAAGACGCTGGTCGCCATCATGCCCCTTTATCTGAATGCCTTGACGGGGCGCAACGTCCAGCTGGTCACCGTCAACGACTATCTGGCGCGGCGCGACTCCGAATGGATGGGGCATGTCTATAAGTGGCTGGGGCTGACCGTCGGCTGCATCCAGAATCCAATGAACCCCGAGCAACGCCGTCAGCAGTACGCCTGCGACATCACCTATGGCACCAACAGTGAATTCGGATTCGACTACCTGCGCGACATGGGCATGGCGATGAACAAGAACGAGCTGGTGCAGCGGGACTACTATTTTGCCATTGTCGATGAAATCGACAGCATCCTCATCGACGAGGCGAGAACCCCCCTGATCATCGCGGGTCCCGCAAAAGTCTCCACCCACATGTTTGATAAGTTCAAACCTGCGGTCGCAGCACTCTATGAGCAGCAGACCAAGCTGGTCGAGAAGATGATGGATTCCGCGAAGAAGGTGCTGGACAACCCCGAATCCACGCCTGAGGATATGGAGGACGCCTACCTGACCCTAGCCAAGGTTCAGATGGGTATGCCGAAGCATAAGGGACTGCTTGCGCTCATGGAAGATGCGACGATTCGCAAGGCACTTGACCGCAAGGATATGGAGATTCACAGCGAGAAGAACCGCAGGGGGTTCCTTCAGGAGTGCAAGGAAGACCTCTACTTCTCCATCAACGAAAGGGACAACGAGGCGGAACTCAGTTCCAAGGGCCGCAGTTTCCTGCGGCCAGGCGAGGAGGATGCTTTCGTCATACCCGACCTGCCTTCCCAGCTCTCCGAAGTCGATGCCGACGACACGCTGGATGAAAACCAGAAGATGGAGAAGCGGAAGATGTACCAGGTGGAGTTCGACAAGAAGTCGGAGATCATCCACAACATCTCCCAGCTTCTCCGCGCCTATTGTCTCTTTGAGCGGGATACCCACTACATCGTGCAGGACAACAAGGTCATCATCGTGGATGAATTCACGGGGCGTCCACAGCCTGGGCGCCGTTTCAGCGAGGGTCTCCATCAGGCGCTTGAGGCGAAGGAGGGCGTCAAAATCGAGCGTGAGACGCAGACGCTGGCCTCCATCACCATCCAGAACTACTTCCGCATGTACGAGAAGCTGGCGGGCATGACGGGTACGGCAGAGACCGAGGCCAACGAATTCAAGTCCATCTACAATTTGGATGTTTTGGTTATCCCGACCAACAAGCCCTGCATACGGCACGATGACGACGACCGTGTTTATAAGACGCAGCGCGCCAAATACGAGGCGATCATCAATGAGATTATCGAGTGCAACAAACGTGGACAGCCTGTCCTGGTTGGCACCATCTCCGTGGAGGTTTCCGAAATCCTAAGTCGGATGCTGACGGCAAGGCGCATTGTCCATAACGTGCTGAATGCCAAGCACCACGAAAGCGAAGCGGAAATCGTTGCCCGCGCAGGTCAGTTGGGGGCCGTGACCATCGCCACCAACATGGCGGGACGTGGAACCGATATCAAACTTGGGCCAGGCGTCAAGGAGGTTGGCGGTCTGCACGTCATCGGCAGCGAGCGCCATGATTCGCGCCGCATTGACAGGCAGCTCCGCGGGCGCTGCGCACGTCAGGGCGACCCAGGTTCCTCGCGCTTCTATGTCTCCTTGGAAGACAATCTCATGCGCTTGTTCGCATCCGACAGGGTGGCGACCATCATGGACAAGATGGGCATGTCCGATGATGACGAGCTTTCGCATCCTCTTCTCAACCATACGATTGAGAATTCCCAGCGCAAGGTTGAGCAGCAGCATTTCGCCATCCGCAAGCATACCCTCGAATATGACGATGTCATGAACAAGCAGCGTGCCACCATCTACGGCTGGCGCAAAAAGGTCCTGCTGGCAGAGAATACCCGCGACCTACTGATGGACTACATCTACACCACGGTCAGCGACCATGTGGAGGCGGCATACGCGACTCGTGTGAAACGGGTTCCCATCGATTTTACGCCATTGGCTGGCTGGCTCGCCAAGACCTTCCCCATCTCCTTCCCGAAGGAGCTGCTTGTCGAGACGGGCGACCCTGATGAGTTCAAGGAAGAACTGGATCCACCGCGTGCTGAGAAGCTCTCGGAGGAGCTGACAAAGATTATCGTTGCGGCGTACAATGTGAAGGTGAAGGAGATTCCGTTGGAAGCCATCACCTGGCTAGAGCGCTTCATTATGCTCAATGGCATTGATTCTCTTTATCAGGACCATCTCTATGCCATGGATGCCCTCCGCCAAAGCGTCCATCTGCGCTCGTATGGACAGCGCGATCCGCTGGTGGAGTACAAGCAGGAGGCCTATAAGCTCTTTGATGGTCTTATGACGCAGATCAAGGAGACCATCTGCCTGAACTCCTTCCGACTGGCTCCTGCTGTTTCCTCCTCGCAGGAGGATGATGACGATGACAGCGGTGAGAAAAAGTCCCCTGTCTTCGTGGAGCCCAAGGTTGAAAGACGTGAGATGCATACCAATCAGGCGGATTTGGACCCTGCTTTCAACAGTCTGCTGGACGGCACACCCCAGCAGAACAAATCGCAGGTGCCAAGCGCCTCTGTCACCGTCAAGCGGCAGCAGCCCAAGATTGGGCGGAACGACCCGTGCCCTTGCGGCAGCGGCAAGAAATACAAGAATTGCTGCGGGAAGTAGATGGATGTGGCGACGGCGTCCCGTCGTCGGATGGGGGTGTGGCGACGGCGTCCCGTCGTCGGATGGGGGTGTGGCGACGGCGTCCCGTCGTCGGATGGGGGTGTGGCGACGGCGTCCC
>JAFXUD010000090.1 GCA_017535315.1 Victivallales bacterium
GTCCCACGTCCCACGTCCCACGTCCCACGTCCCACGTCCCACGTCCCACGTCCCACGTCCCACGTCCCACGTCCCACGTCCCACGTCCCACGTCCCACGTCCCACGTCCCACGTCCCACGTCCCAAGTCCTATGTCCCACCTTCTCCTTCTTCTTTTCACTCTTCTAGCCTTCATCTCCTCGGCTGCCGATGAGCGGCTGCGTGTCGCCATCCCGCGCATCACCGACCCGCCGCCCCAAATCGACGGCGAAGGTCTTCGCTTCGCAACCCTGCCTGGCAAGATTACCCTCAACACTGAAGACAAGGTCGCCTTCACCCAGCGGGAAATGAAATGGGGCGGGGCCGACGATTCCTCTGGTGTACTTACCTTCGGTTGGGACAGCAAGTGCTTCTACTTCTTCGCCATCGTGAAAGACGACAAGCACACCCAAATCTATGACGACGCGAAAATCTTCTGTGGCGACCACATCATGTTGGTTTTCGACATGACGCCTGGCGGCGGTGCGAAGACCGACCTCTGGAAGCTGGGCTTCACGCCTGGCGACTTCGCCAAGGTGCCGCCCACCATGCACGCCTGGTCGCCGCTTGGCGTCACCACAGAGGGGCTCACCTTCTCCGCGAAGCAGCGTCCTGACGGCTATCAGTTGGAAGCCGCCCTGCCCTGGTCCTACTTTGGCATCGATGTCACTCTCGCCGTCGGTCACACCTTCGGCTTCGACTGCATCATCGGCGATTCCGACACAGGCGTCATCCAAAAGACGATGCTGACGCTGAATGGTAAAATGGGGCAGCACAAGCCTGAGATTCTTCCCCTCGCCGTTCTTGCCACGCCAGACGGCACAATGCCGCCGCCACCTGCCGCGCAGATTGCCCTAACCGATGCTCCGCGCAAGCTCAAGCCAGGCGAGAGCTTTGAGGTGGTGCTCCCCGTTGACAAACTAAAGGACTACCCCACGCTTGCCGTCAACGCCATTATCGACTTTGAGAAGTACGCTGGCGGCACCTATACGCTCGCTTTGGAACTGAACGGCATCCCACTTGGCATCGAGCAGAGCGTCAACCGCGATGAAAGTGTGACCTTCGGCGAGCGGACGATGGCGAGCATCGGCAACCAAAACACCTGGTTCTGCTTCTACAACAATGCATTCGATGCAAAAGACTACCCTGCAGTCTTCTCGGCTGGCGAAGAAATCCCGCCATCCTTGTTCACCTTCGACCTGTCCACGCTCGTGAAGCCTGGGCAGAACAACACCCTGAAAGTCACCTACCGCCAAAGACGCAACCTCGAAAACGGCATGACCATTGCCGTCGCCCTTACGGGTGAGAAGAAGAAGGCCCTTATGTCCTACGCCATGGGCGAGCTTCAAGAGTTTGCCCCCCACGCCCTTGCAAATCCACCTGTCTTTACGTGGAGTAGCACAAAGGATGGAGGTCTGGAGTTCGCTATTGGCGGACGCACCTTCAACATCGCCAGCTCCTATTCAACGCGTACGCCTGGCTGGGCCATCCTTGGCAAAGGCGGTGAGCCGTGGCAGAAACTCACCGTCAAGGAGAAAGGAACAGTCGAGGCCGCATCCAAGGATTTCACCATCGCACGCCACATCAAGCAGGAGATATTCCGCCTGGTGGTAACGGACAGTGTGACAAACCTTCTGGACGAGCCACTTCCCCTCATGTATAGCCATACCACCTCTCTGGATGGTTTGAAATACGCACGAGTCTGCGGCACGAAAGTAGCGGCGCGTGGCGCGGGCCACGGTCCCGTCTTCCGTGAAAGCGAGGGGCAGTGCCCCACGACGATGCTCATCTTCGACGAGGCCTCCATTGGTCTTGTTGCTGAGGACGATTGCATGCGCGCGCAGGGCTTCAATATGGTCAACGATACCATCGGCGGCATTGACAACGACTATTTTGTCTTGCCGCCCAAGAAGACAATGGAGGTGGAGTTTTCCGTCTATCCGCTGGAAAACGATGATGACTTCATTTTCATCAACCGCATCCGCGACGCCTGGAACGTGAACTTCATCATCCCCTCGGGTGGCATGATGGGTACCTTCTGGCACAACAACCGAAACAGCGACAAAACCGTCCGCATCAACGTCGGCTCGAAAATCAACCCAGAAAAGGATGTCATCATCATGGGGGGCCAGTTCCACGGCACAAACATCCTGGAAATCGACACCACCGAGATGACCTCGGCAATCGCACGTTTCCGTAGGCTCTTCCCCAATCTAACCCAGATCTGCTACTTCCACTGCTTCCTCTCGCAGGCAGAATACGATGCGCGCGAACTTATGGACGAAGCGATGCTCGATGCCCAGGGCAAGCAGGTCAACTATGACAACCGCAAATACACGGAGCCCCTCTATGAGGCGGTCGATGGCAATCGCTTCTGCAAGCGCCTTGAACTAAGTATGGAGAAGCGTTTCGAGCTGGGCTTCGACGGCATCTTCTGGGACGAACTGGAACGCTCCTGCGCCAAGTTCGACTACAACCCGCGCTACTGGGACGGCGTCACCGCCGAAATCAGCAAGAAAACCCATCAGATTACGCGACGCATGAGCACCGTCTGCCTCATCTCGCAGCCATGGCGCATCAAGATGCTTGAACGCATCATGCCGCGCGTCAAACAGCCGAACGGCCTCATCGGCAACGGCGCCCCGCTAACCAAGACTATGATGAAGTACCATTTCCCGCGCTTCATCGAGACAGGTAGCGTCAGCAACCTCCGCCGCGGACAGCTCTTTACACCACTGGCACTCGGCGACCACCTATCCGAACGCACGGAATTGGACGCCTACCGCCATGCAGTACGCTGCCTCGACTATGGCTGCGTCTATTACTGGTACTACTACAAGGTCATGGCAACCCATCCGATGCTCAGCCAAGCCATGTTCCCCATCACCCCCATCGAACTGGGCAAGGGCTACATCATCGGCAAAGAACGCATCGTTGCCAACAAGAGCGGCTACTACGGTTGGAATGATGCTTCAGAGTTCACAGTGCGCGTCTTCGACGCAGGCGGACGCGAACTCCCCGACTTCAAAGTTCCGCGCGTCATCCGCAACGGCAAGGCTTTCGCGGAACTGCGCCTTCCGCTAGGCTACTCTGCCGCTATCGTGAGAAAATAGTCCAACGTCCAGCGTCCCACGTCCAGCGTCCCACGTCCAGCGTCCAACGTCCAGCGTCCAGCGTCCAACGTCCAGCGTCCAACGTCCAGCGTCCAACGTCCAGCGTCCCAGCCTCTGTTTCCAATTTGAATGTGGTTTCAGAAGCGTGAGCTTACGTCAGAGCCGCCAAGCGTGGTGAACTGAATGAAGAACTTATAATACTAACATTCACTTTCTAAATATGTGCACATGATGCAATTAAACAAATTTAGAAAAGCTTTTTCTCCTCTATTTATTTAATTTAAAACACCTTCCTTTTTAACAAACAGACGAAGCGACTTGAAATCAAGGCAAACAATACGATAGTATTATTTAGAACATCTAGAAGCGGCCTCCCTCATGGAGAATACTGCAATTTCCCCAAAAAACGACTTTCAAGTATGACGTCACAGATAACCATCCTTGATTCCACTCTGCGTGACGGTGCGCAGGGTGAACAACTCTCCTTCTCCTTGCAGGACAAGCTCAATATCGTCCTTGCGCTGGACGAGTTCGGCATCGACTGCATCGAGGCAGGCACCCCCGCCTCCAATCCCAAGGACATGGAATTATTTAGAAAGCTGGCCTCACTCCCATTGAAAAACGCGAAACTCTGCGCATTCGGCAGCACCCGCCACAAGGAGCATTCCATCACAGAAGACGAGGGCATCGGGCTTCTCCTGGAGGCAAATACACCTATCGTCTCCATCGTCGGCAAAGCCTCCCTGCGGCATGTCACGGAGGTCATCAAGGCAACAAGAGAGGAAAACACCGCCATGATAGCCGACACCCTCTCCTTCCTCAAGGCACAGGGGAAACAGGTCATCTTCGACGCCGAACACTTCTTCGATGGCTTCCTGGAAGCCCCCGATTTTGCCATGGACATCTTAAAGACCGCTCTGGAAGGCGGCGCCGACGTCCTCTGCCTCTGCGATACTAACGGCGGACGCACCCCCACGGAGATATACAGGACCGTCAAGGCCGTGCGCCAGGCCTTCCCTCAGGCCGCCATCGGCATCCATTGCCACAACGACTGCGGCTGCGCGGTTGCGAACTCAATGGTGGCCGTCGAGGCAGGGGCCACGCAGGTACAGGGCACCTTCTCTGGCTACGGCGAACGCTGCGGCAACGCTGACCTGAGCGTGCTCATCCCCAATCTCATTCTGAAGAAAGACTGCCGTTGCAACGTGCCTCATCTGGACAAACTCTGCGACACGGCCCGCCGCGTGGCGGAAATCTCCAATGTGGCCATACCAGGCGGAAAACCCTACGTCGGACACTCCGCCTTCGCCCACAAGGGAGGAATGCACATTGACGGAATGCTGAAGATGAACGGGGCATTCGAGCACATCTCTCCTGACATCGTCGGAAACCACAGGCGCTATCTCCTCTCTGAAATATCGGGGCGCAGCACGCTTCTGGAAAAGGTGAAGCACCTTTCGCCCAAGCTGACCAAGGAGAGCGCGGAACTATCCCTCATAGTGGAAAAACTTAAGGAAATGGAGTACCTTGGCTACCAGTTTGAAGCAGCGGAGGCAAGTCTGGAACTTATGGCTAGGCGCGTTCTCGGCCTCCACAGGCCCCACTTCGAGCTTGTGCAGTACAAGACCATCGGCGAATACCCCGCGCCCAACAACAAAGACCAGGCCTCCGCGATGATTGAGGTGAAGGTCGGGAGCAACGTGGAGGTCTCCGCCGCACTTGGCAACGGCCCCGTCAACGCGCTGGACCAGGCCCTCCGCAAGGCACTCAAGGTCTTCTACCCTCAACTGGACAAGGTCCACCTCACCGACTACAAGGTCCGCGTGCTCGACACCGAGTCCGCCACCGCCGCAAAGGTCCGCGTCCTCATCGACACCAGCGACGGCTCCCGCGTATGGACTACCGTCGGCGTCTCGACAGACATTATCGAGGCCTCCTGGCTCGCCCTTGCGGATTCCATCGAATACCAACTCATCGAATGAACTTGCGCTTCTGAAAAACTTACCACCCACCAAGGAGACAGCATCAATGCAATATAAATGGGCACAACTGGATCTGGCACGTCAGAACGAGAACCTCTCTTTCATCAAGCAGTTCATGAAGGTGATGGCAGATGCTGGCTACAATGGCATTCTGCTCTACTTGGAGGACCGCATCCGCACCGCATCATACCCTTATCCGAAGGATGAGGATTGCTATACTCCAGAGCAGATGGTGGAAATCGTCCAATATGCCTCCACGCTCGGCCTGGAAGTCGTCCCCTGCGTGGAGGTTCTCTCGCACGCGGAGCGCTTTCTGCGCCATCCCGAACTTCAGAAGTTCGCCGAGGTGCAGCCAGGCATGACGGGACGCTTTGGAGGAACCAAACAGAAGGACTTCTGCCCGACCCATCCCGAACTTTTCGACTTCCTCTCTAAATACCTGTCGGAGGTTGCTGCCATCTTCCCGTCGCAATTCTTCCATGCGGGGCTTGACGAGTGCTGGGACTACTGTCTCTGCGAACGCTGTAAAAAGACCGCCCCCGATTATGCAGGCGAACAACAGCTCTTCGTTGACCATGTCCTGAAGACCCACGCCATCCTCAAGCACCTGGGCAAACGGATGCTGATGTGGTCGGACATGTTCGAGTTCTACCCCAATGCACTTCCGCTTATGCCCAGGGACATCATCATGGTCGATTGGCAGTACCAGTCCGATGTGCGCTTCTACTTGCAGCACCTCCTGGACTGCACGGTGGAAAAACGCCTGAAACTCAACGCTGAATTGGGCTTCGAGACTTTCCTCGGCCCCGTCGATATGATTTTCAGCAACCCGCGCTCCTATCTGGAATATGCGAAGGGACAGCAGTTCATAGGCTGCCTGACCACCAGCTGGGAGAAAACAGACACCTTCCTCTACCGCACCCTCCCCACCTTTGTCTATGCAGGCTATCTGATGAATGGACAGCCAGAAAACCAGGCATTCCAGTCAATGATGCTCCAATTGTTCGGCACGGACGACGCCATCCTCGGCTCCGCTATCCGCCTCGCGCTCACCAACGAGATTTGGCGCCACTTCGAGGCATTCTCTGCCAGCAAGCTCTTCTCGCGGGACTTCCGCGGCCTGCCCTACGCCCGCCATGAGGCTGATTTTGCCGCCAAGACCATGCTCCAAGAACGTCTGCACCTCGTTGTCAGCCCGCTGGGCAGAACCATCCTCAATGACCTTATCGACACAATCAACGAAAAATGTGTCTCACACAAGATGGTCCATTTCTTCCACTCGGTATTGGACGGCCATCCCGCCGAGTTCTCGACTTATGCACAACTCCGTACGGCCCTTGCATCCCATCTCTGCAAGCTACAGAGCAAGTGGAATGTACTGCGGAATGGCATCGCGCACAATGTGTTTGCGGAAAAGAAGCAGATGCTCCTTGACCAGTTCGACGCCAATTATCAGACGCTCATCAGCTCCAAGTTTGTCAAAATCCGCCTCTGCCTGCCCGACGGTTACGGCGTAGAGCACATCCGCGTCAACCTACAGTTCAAGAAGGATGGTCCTTGGCAACTCGTGAAGGATGCCGTACTGAAACAGCTGGACTTAAATGTTGCTGTTTTCGAGCATTTCCTCCCGTATCAGTCGGATTCAAAGCCTGTCGCCGTTAAAATTGAGGCATATGGTCTCGGCGGCGCGGGGATTTGCTATGTGGAGGCCGATGGAACCCAGCCAACCACCCTGCTCCACACGGACGGTCTTGTCCAAAACGCCGAGCACCTGCTGGACAACGACCTGACCTTTGCCTGGTTCGGTCCGCAATCGACCCGCAAGGCCTACTTTGACAGCTCATTGAGCAGTGCCGTCAGCACTGCTGTTTTGGCGCTCCAATAGTGAGCGTTGTTCCGCGTAAACATTATGGAAATGGTTTTGATGATAGGCATACCTGGCAGCGGGAAAAGCACGTTTTGCGAACAGCACCTGCCGCAACACCGTCTGATTTCTCTGGACTTGCTTCACACACGCTTTCAGGAGAGCAAGGCTTTGGAGGAGGCAATCCTTGAAAAGGTGGACATCGTCATCGACAACACCAACGTCTCCAGAGCCGAGCGTGCAAGATTTATCCCCAAAGGCAAGGCAGCTGGCTACAAGATAATCGGCTACTACCTGCAATCAAAAATCAGCGACTGCCTGAAGCGAAATGCCCAGCGCACTGGCAAAAAGCGCATTCCAGACGCAGGAGTAATCGGCCGCGCACGTCAACTGGAGCGGCCCAATTACGACGAGGGCTTTGACGAACTGCACTACGTTTCAATCGAAAACAACTCGTTTGTCATTAAAGAATGGCTAATTGAGGAAAACGCCAAATAGCGTTATAAATTAACGTAATCCCTCAGCCGCTGGCTTTTCTGCGCCTTGCCGCTTCGCTACGCTACGCGGCATGGCGCAAAGGAACTGGGGGTATCGCCTGCCCGTGGGTTTCGCTCGCGCCAAAGGCGCTCGCTCCACCCACGGCTAGATTCTATCGCGCCTACGGCGCTTATCAATAGGTGAGGCATTACTAGACTATCTTCTGACGTTCTTGCTAAAAATCGTTTTTCTTGTTTGCATTTTTGTAAAAATCGCTATATTAATTTAGCAACTGCCCGAGTGGTGGAATGGCAGACACTAGAGACTTAAAATCTCTTGCCCGCAAGGGCGTGCGGGTTCGACCCCCGCCTCGGGTACCAAGCATAAAGCGATAAAAACAAAGCACTTGTGAATTTTCTCGCAGATGCCTTTTTTGTTTTTCCAGTCTGCTCCGTTTGATGTTTTTTAGATTTATTGGGGAATTATATACTTGAGTTTCCTGATGAAATTATCCCTCACTGGTCGATGGCCAGGATGCGCCTTGCCGCTTCGCTACGCTACGCGGCAAGGCGCACGGGGACTGGGGGCATCTGACCGTGGGTTTCGCTTCGCCGCTGTCGCGGCTTCGCTCCACCCACGGCTATCCTCTTGTCGCCGCTTACGCGGCTCTTCTCTGTTGGTAAAGTCCAATCGGCAACTAAAGTATATAATTCCCCTTTTTTAGGGCAATAACAAACACAAAACA
>JAFXUD010000091.1 GCA_017535315.1 Victivallales bacterium
CGAGGCGGAGGTATTCCGCGAAGTCGCCAAAGGAATCAAGGGGATGTCCCAGACCTTTGAAGGCAAACTGGCGGGGATTATGAAAGAACTAGACCTCTCGCTTGAGGCGAATAACGTCCAGACTGGTCTTGATGTCTATGACGCTGGAGAAAAGAAAGTGAACAAGACGTTCACCAACGTCTTCTCCATGCGGCTTAGCGAGATTCCAGGCACGGAGTCGACCAAAGGGGTGATGGTGCTTGAGCATGCGCCTGGTGTGCCGATGGACAAGTTCCTCAAGGACACGAACGAGTCCATTGCCACGAACAAGGCAAACACAATCGGTGACATTTCCAAGCGTGGCAAAGAAGATGCCATCATGAGCATGCTTGACGGAACGGAGAAGCTCACGAGTATCTACGAGGACACCCTTGCCAAGCACGATGCCCTCTCCAACCTCACGACCATCTGGATTCGCGAGGGGCTTTTCACGAAGACGGGATTCTATCACGGAGACCTTCATGCGGGCAACATCATGGTTCCGACCGTCCAAGATATCGCCAAAGGCATCCCCAACGGTGTGACCATGATTGACTTCGGCAACGCGACAAAACTGAATTCCGACGAACAAAAGAACGTCATTCGAGTCATCGCTGGTGCGGCGGGCAATGATCCCAACCTGTTCCTCAAGGGATTTGAAGCGCTTCTCTCCGATGCGGGGAAGGCCAAACTCGCCCAAAACCGCCAGGCAGTCGAGCAGATTGTCCGCGACATACTTGGCAAGGGCACAGGCAACGACACAGGTAAGCGTATGACCGCAGTGTTCAAAATACTTCAGACGAAATACTCCATCGATGTGCCGCCAACAATCAGCGGATTCCAGTCCAGTCAGGAGCGTTTGACCATCGCAATGGAATCAATGCTGCGTATGATGACGAGTGCGGAAATGGCCCGCCTTGACGTGATTCTCGCCACCGCCAAGGAAGAGGGCGCCGTTGTCCCCGAAATCGGCAACGACGTGCCGCCAGCACAGGCATTTGCACAGAAAAAGGAAGCGGCCATAGCCTATCTAAACGCAAAACTGGCAGGTGACCTTACGGTAGATGTTCGCGAGAAGCTTGAGACCCTCAAGGAAAAACTTGATGAAGCCGACGCACATCGTCCACTGTCGATGATGCAGTGCATGATCGGCGTAATCAAGCAGAACATCGTCACATCCCTTCGGACGCTTGGCGCAGGCTCCGCCAGAACCGTGACCGACAACCTGACGGCTGACGGCATCATCGGCAATGACGGCAATGGTCCCGACGCCGCGCCCAAAGAGCGTCGTTTCATCGAAATATGGCCATGACGTGGACATAGACAATGTGGATATTGGGTTACGGACAGAGCGAGCGCATCCTGGCCTACGGCAAAAATCATTTCTAGTGTAACCTACCCGAAGGCATTTGCAAATTAAGGAGCGTATTCTTGCGTTCTCAGATGAGCAGCCTGCTTTCGTTTCCGTAGGGAGTACGGCAAAAATCCCTAGGCAGCTTTGTGATGAATCCTTCTGTAGGTTTTCAGTATTTCTCCAAGGGCGTATTGGAACTGTTTTCAGTAAACTGGCTTTTATAATAACTTCTGTAACCTAACCTCCTTGAAGGAGTAATCAAAGATGTCAGGAGAAACATACGGCGTAAGTATGTTCGACGCCATGACCGAAAACTTCGCGGGCAACGCAATCATCGTCCTGCAGTACCTTTCTAGGGGACAATGGTTGGCAAATACATATTGCGCCATTATCTTAAGCAATTGTCAAGAGCTTCATGTATTGGGGTGAAAAATGAGTGAATCTTTTATAAACAGTATTTCAAGCCAAAAGCCGAATATTTCCCTCAATCCAATATCCGATGTGCCAGGGGGGACAAATGCAATTGGACCGCAACAGCAACCGCAACAGCCAGAACCGCTTCCGCACCCCCCTGTGGAGAACGTAGTCGAGAAGTCCTTGCTTGCTCAACTGGACGTGCTGTTGTTGCACGCGGCTAAAAACGCAACTTCGATGGTCAAGATTGAAACCGTCATGCAAGTGCTTGATTCCATTGATCTTGACGATGATTTAAAGAATGACATCAAGGAGCTTGCAAATAGTATCAACGAAAATCTCGATGCTATGAATGAGTTTAAAGGGCGGGACATAGCAGAAGTTTTCCAGCCCGTCAATGGAAAACTTCAATGGAACCGTGACGTGTATCTTGGCAAGTTTATGGATGAATTGATGAATGATTGTGCGGAATATTCCGAAAAATTGCAAGGCATCATCAACACCCATCACGGTGCCAAAGGACTCAACATACTTGAAGAAGCGATGTTACAAAGCGATCGTCGTGCTAGCGAACTGACCACTCTAGCGATGCAGTTTGTAGAGATGTCACTTGCAGAAAAGGAGAGTCCTGCGGTGAAGATGAAACTGGATTTGACCATTGCCGAAATGCTCCCTGAACAGGCCCTTAAAATGCATGGCAATGCCGAGGCGTTAGAAAAGATGCGTGAGAAGGTTGCTCCTCTGGCAACGCGTCTGGACGGACTCTCAAAGCGGCCTGACTCCCCTGTGTCGATGCAGGAGCTTGCCATGCTAAGACTTGAAATGAAATCAATGTCCGAGGCTCTTGAGCAGGCAATGAAGGAGGGATTCCCCTCGGGCCAGAACGGACGTTTGTTTGTGGACAATTCCCTATTCGGCGAGGCAAAGAAAATCCTTGACGAACTTCGTCCCAGGTTCGAGACTCTGCGCACGCATGTCGGCCAGGCCTCGATGAAGCGGGTTGTGTCGCATTGCTTCAAGCCCATGCCAGTAAAAGCGCCATTCTCAAAGAAAACAAATCCCGTTCTGAAGATAATTGCCCCCGCATTGTATGGGGCATATACCTTGCATGGCAAGTTGAAGGCGACTGCCGAGCGTTTCGCCGAGAAGCCGACCGATGAGGCTGCAAAAGAGCTTAACGAGGTCAATGCCGAGTACCAAAAATACTGCAGTAAAAGAATACAAGACATCCAGCATGAACTTGTGTTTCTTGCGGAAGACCTTCCAGAGAAAATTAACATGAGTGACGCCTTGAATCAAAAGATTATGGAATCCAGCGACCCAGACAAGGCGGCGATTACTCCAGAGCAAATCAAGGAGATGGAAGATGCACTGGTGCCTTTCCTTAATCAACACGATATTTCAAAATATCGTGACAAAGGAAACAGTTCTCCTGCAATTCAGCTATTGAATCTTTTTTCGAACGCATCCAACATTAACTCGCAAATCTGCCAGTTGATTGGAATGAAGCACTCGTTGGACAATCTGGCAACGGAAAAGATTGTAACCTCCGATTGTGTGCGCCTGGCATTTAACGGCGAGATGTCCATTCCTTCGCTGGTTGAAGCGAGAATCCATGGCATGAGGGATGAGGATGTGAATCCCATGAGGGATGACAGCCGCGTTCTTAGCAGCAAGAGCCTTGGACATGGGAATGCCAACACCGTATTTGAAGTCAAATACAAGGATAATTCCACACTTGTATTTAAGCCAGAAGCTCCTGGTCGCATGGGACTGAATGTTCTTGCATTGGGACGAACAGGCTATGCCGACCAGCTGCAGATGGCCCAGATCAACTTGTGTGTTCAGAAGACTGCCGATGCCCTTGGATTGGATGATGTGATGGTCAAGAGCACTGTCGGTTCACACAAGGGCGATTATGGCATATTTATGGAGAAAGCTCCAGGCGCCTCTGCCTTTAATTTCATCCGCAATAGCGAGGATGTCCCACAGGATGGCCTATCCGTAAAAGATGTCCAAGAACTGCCTAAGGAAGACTACGACAAGGTTATTGGACGTTTGAAGAACAAGCTTAATCGACTGGAATGGTTTGACGCAATCACAGGGCAAGGCGATCGACATCACAACAACTATTTCATCCATATTTCAAAAGACCTGCATGTCACCGTCAAGGCCATTGACAATGACATGAGTTTTTCCAGCAATCGCATTGGCATGAATACAATTAGACTGGTGGGTGCAGACATACCCCACTTTTACAGCATAATATCCAATGCCCAAAAGGGGATTTATCCCAAGATGGAGCCTCTTGTCACACTGCTGCCAGACCCAGGAGTGACAGTGACAAAAGATGCAATCATTGTCGATACCACCAAAATCAAGTCTCCAGAGCTGTTTTTCTGCCTGACAAAGTCTATCGGATTCCAGCCAATTGCACTTCCTGATGTCATCGACCAGGAGCTCTACGATCATCTGATGGATCTGCAATCAGGAGAAAAGCGGGACGCTTTCATTGTGGAACTTAAGAGCCGCCTTACGCAGGGGGCCGTGGAGGCAACCGTCAAACGCCTGGACGAGGCAATTGCCCACGCCAAATCGTTGCAGGACAGAGGCAGGGTGTTAAAGGCTGAAGATTTCGAGAATCCTGAAATCCAAAAGCAAATCGCCGTCAATGGCAAGGGACTTAAGCTGCCAGAGCGCAATAACAATGCACCACTTGATAATGAAGTTGCAAAGGAAGCAGAAGCGCTTTACAAAGACTACAATTGCGACCTATTCCATCGGGACTTGGCAAAGTACATAGGACAAAAACCGCCCCAAAACGGTGTGGAGTAGGGAAAACGAAAAACAATGGAGATTGAGATGTCTATTCAAATGATGTTTTGGGTTTTGACGGTTGTCGGGATGCTGGCAACGATGGGAGAGTGTGCTTTTGCGCAGGAGAAGCCAGGAGCAGAGGTCGCAGAGGAGCAGGTTCCTCCAGCAGCCTCGGACAATGTCAAGCGTTTGCAAGTGACCTGGAACAAACGTTCTCTTGAGGTCGAGGCGGAGGAACTCATGGTGACGATGCGAGACGGGGTTCGTCTCTACACGGCTCTGGTGCGTCCTGCGAATGTGCAGAAAGGTCCCCAGGTCATCATCCGCACGCCTTATACTGGATCGTATTCGGACGTGCCGAAGTTTAGCCAGAAATTCGCGCCTTATCTGAATGCAGGCTACGGGTATGTTCTGCAGCACTGCCGTGGGTGCGGTCGTTCGGAGGGGGATTGCATTCCCTACCTCAACGAGCGAAACGACGGTCTTGACCTCCTGGCGGCGCTTCGCAAGCATCCATTCTATAACGGGGAATTCTTCCTGAACGGCGGCAGCTACCTTTCCGCAGTGCATTACGCTTATCTCAAGGACAAGCCAGCGGATGTCAAAGGCGCTTTTCTTCCCGTCATGGAGGACAACCGATACAATGCCATCTACCGAAATGGACTCTTCAAAATGGGGTTGCACGGCTCCTGGTACGCGAAGAGAATGTATAAGAAAAATACGCTTAGGAACAAAAGAAACTTCAGCGAGGAGTCCTGGCGGATACTGCCATTGTCCAGTTTCTGCCACGAAGTGTTCGGAGAGGAGGCTTCGCTCAGCGAGGAGATGCGCCATCCGAATCCAGACGACCCGTTCTGGAAGACTCCAGAAGGAGGTTCTGAGTATTATGGGGCATTGGAGAATCTGGACATTCCCGTCGCCATTGTCACCGCCTGGTACGATATCTTTACAGAGGGAGTCATCGACATGTGGCACCGCCTCTCACCCGAACGCCGTGCACGTTGCCCCCTCTTGGTGACTCCTTGGAGCCACGGCTGGAAAAGCGGTCCAAGGAACTTCATTATTTCCAAGGCAGATGGAGATGTACCAGCTAATGTGGCATTGGAATGGTTTGAGCACATCCGCAAGGGCACGCCCCTGACCTTCCTTCCCGAAGGCGGGGTAAAGTGGTTCAATCAGTTCGGCACGAAATGGGAAACAGGTGACGACCTGCCTTACGGCAAGAATTCTCTCCGCTTTTTCCTCAATCAGGGACGGACTTTGGACACCGCTCCGAAAACCAAGGTAGAACTCACCTACACCTACATTCCCGCTTCACCCGCAACATTCCCTGGGGGGTGCTGCAACACCTTCGGCGGAATGGTCGCCCAGCCGCAACCTAATTTCCGCGACGACGTTCTCTCCTTCCTCACGGAACCCTTCGCCGAGCCTGTCCAGGTCTGCGGGCAATCCGAACTCGAACTCCATGTCCGCAGTGACTGCCCCGACACCTGCTTCTATGCACGCATCTCCCTCGTGAGGGACGGCGTCGCATACTGTCTCCGTGACGACATCTGCACCATCTCGCAATTCGCCCCCGACTACGTTCCTGGACAGGAAGCCGTCCTCAAAATGCACTTCTGCGAAAACGTGCTTGTGCTTGAAAAAGGCACCAGCCTCCGCCTGGACATCTCCTCCTCCGCCTGGCCGCATTATGTTCCTCACACCAACCGCAGGGGGCTCTTCTGCGACCAGACTGTCGCCGACATCGCCCACAACACCGTGTTGACGGGAAGCTCGGTCCTCACCTTGCACATTGAGTGAAATCCAGGAGGAACCTCCGGAAAGTCCTCAGGAAAGGCACCTCGTTCGACGGGCTCGCGCAGGAGACGGTTGACCTCGTCGTCTCCCATGTGAACAGCCTCATCCGCAAGGAGTACGGCGACAAGTCGGCCGCGGGGCTGTTCAAGGACAAGTTTGGACAGAAGGTGCTGGCCGCCCTCCGCGTCACGGAGATCCCCGCCGCGGATGTCTGCCTGACACCTCCCCTGGCGGGGCTTCCAAACTAGCGGGCGCGCAAGCCCGCGTCGCACATAGGCAGGCACGGGGCGCGTCTCCCTGAACATGCCTCGGCTTCGCAATTGCGTGCGCCAAGTCATGCAAAAACGCGTGCGTTTTGTCTTGCAAAGGTCAAAACGCCGGACGCTGCCCTGTGCCCTTTTTCGGACATTTGCATGACTAAATGCACCGTCCACGAGGCGCAGAACAACCCATTCCAAAGTTTTTGTGGCACTAAACGCACGACTTTGCAAAACTAAATGCACATTTCCTGCACATGTGCTTTTAGTCATTCCAAACGTGCATTTAACCTTTCAATCTTCCGTCCTCAGACGGGCAACCTTCTTTCGTTGTCGTTGGACTCATAGAAATAGTGTTTTGCGTAATTTCAAGATTTGATTTTGTATTTCCGCTGGAAGACGCTGAACCAGGGGATGCAGGTGAAGGGCTCCAAGAACGACCTCGAAGCGGGAGGTTCCCACACTTCTGAAAGCAGGGAATGAGCTCGGCATCAAACGCCTTCTTCAGGTCACCTGGGCCGAGGAAAAGCAACTGGACGGCGGCGTGCAGGTCGTGCCAATCTGGAAGCTTCTGTCTGGCCACGTGCCGATTCTTGCCGAGAATTGACAGCATTTATGCGGGTAATTAGGCAGATTGTGAAGAGAAATACAGAATCGAATTATCTGTACGACTAGAGGAGGAAAAGGAGGAATTGTAAGTGTTTCAACTTGAAAAACTCCAAATTGTAAGTATTTTAAAAGCAAAGACGCGAAAAGTAACTAAAAAAATAGAAAAGTAACTGTTTTGAAAATGGAACGACTTGGCTACAGCCACTTGATAGAACGCTTCTCCCTGACGGTTCTGGAGCAGCATACTCAGTGCTTCCTTGATATGGGGACAGTTCTTTTCAGGGAACTGACTCCAGAAGGCATGGAGGTCCATTATCCCCAGCGCTTCCGTACAGACGGCTCGTGGCAGGAACATCTTCTTTTCGCCATCAAGCACGAAGGCGTGAACCTTGAAGTCCTCAGGGCACTTTTCCAAAGGCTTGAGCCCCAGGAGATGGCTGCGCTGGTCACAGCATCGCCGCACAGTGTCTATGTACGGCGGCTTTGGTTCCTGTATGAATACCTGATGGGGCATGAACTTCCCGTCTCCCCTTTGAAAACTGGAAACTATGGTTATGTGCTTCCTCCTGACGAGTATTTCTGTCTTGACAGAATGCATTCCTGGAAAGCCAAGCGCCAGCGCCTGTTCTGTAATCTCCCTGGCAATGCGCTTTTCTGCCCAGTCGTCCGACTGACGCCTCGCATAAAGGAATGTCTTCAGAAGGACCTTGCATCGCGGGTGAAGGAGGCTATTTCTGGTTATCCTGTCGAGCTGCTCTATAGGGCGAGCGATTTCCTCTATCTCAAGGAAACCAAGTCCTCGTATGCCATCGAACGCCAGACGCCTTCCCAGAAAAGGACAGCCGCGTTCATGGGTGTACTGCGCGAGGCTGGCAAGGGTAGCCTGACCAAGCCCCTGCTTCTGCGGCTGCAGAATGCCATCGTCGATGAGCGCTACGCGGAGAAGGACTATCGGGACGACCAGGTCTATGTCGGCCAGACACTTGCCCCAGGCCGTGAGCTAGTCCATTTCGTCGGCCTGAAGCCCTGCGATCTGAAGCAGTTCATGGAAGCCTATCTGGAAACTGCGGGGAAGCTTGTCGGTTCATCCTGCGACGCTGTCATCTGCGCCGCCGTCCTTTCCTTCGCATTCGTGTTCATCCATCCGTTTGATGACGGAAATGGTCGGCTTCACAGGTATCTGATGCACTACGTTCTCAACGCAATGGGGTTCTGCCCAGAGAATGTCATATTCCCCGTTTCCGCGCTTCTCTACAAGAATGCGAAACTCTATGACGGCATGCTGGAGAGCTTTTCAAGACGACTGCTTCCTCTTGTCGAATACCGTCTCGCTGCCGACGGCTCCATGACCGTAGAAAACGACACGGTCGATTTCTACCGCCATATCGACTTCACGCGGATCGTCGAGGATTTCTTCGACGCGGTCGAGCAGACGTTGAAAAATGAGCTCCTTCCTGAACTTGACTATCTTGCAAGATGGGAAAAGGCACGCTCACTTATGAGGGAGATTGTGGACATGCCAGACAAGAAGGTGGCGCAGTTCATTCTCTTCACGCAGCAGAACAATGGGATATTCCCCAAGGCACGCAGGATGATGTTCCAGGAACTTGCCGACGAGGAAATCGCAGCCCTGGCGAAAGTCGTCAAGGATGTGCTGATGCCTGTGGTGGAGCAAAAGTAAGCGTTTTTTTAGAAATAGTGCCAAAAGTAAGCGTTTTGTCAAAAATGTAACTTTTTTGTGAAGCCGTTGTCTGGACATGTTCTGATTCTTGCAGACAATTGACAGCACCTATGCGCACACCCAATGTCTATGCGCCGAATACCCCAGGCAGAGTATCAGAAGATGTTTCATCATCGCCGTTTTTCTCATTAAGCTAGCATTCCCTTGTTCTTGTCCGCGAAAATCTTCTCGCTGGTGAACCCGTCGAATGCGCCAGCAGCCAGCAGGTCTGCATACATCTCGCCGCCTTCATCGCCGAAGTAACGCGTGATATTCTCCTTGTCCACGCCTTTGACCTCGACCGAGTTATCGCCATCCGTGTAGGTCAGCGTGTCATCATTCCACTTTGAGTCGTCCCCATCCTTGAACCAGAGCGTGACCTTGCCAGTGGCAAGTTGCTCCACGGTGTCCTTGCCCCAGTCGGCGCAGAAGCAAAAGATGTCCTCTCCGCCACCGCCGTGGAGAATGTCGTCGCCCGCTCCGCCGCCGATGACATCATTGCCAGACGCACCGACAATGCTGTCATCGCCTGCATCGCCAAACAGCATGTTGTCGCCCTTGTTCGCCCAGATGACATCATCGCCAAGGCCGCCCCTGACGACGGTCAGGCCATCGCCAATGTAATCGAATCGCTGGCTGGTCAAATCAACGATATCATTGCCAGCACCTGCGCGGATCTCGTCGATCTTGGCGATACGCGCCTGTGCCTCCATCCCATCCGGGAAGGCGGAGTAGATGTCGTCCAGGAAGAGGGCGTCGCCGTGCGTGTCGTCCGTAAGGAGCAGCAACGATGTATCGTCGCTGCCGAGGAAGACGTCGTCAAGGCGATTCTTGCCCTCAAGCTCCACCGACTGGCCTGTCCCGCTCCACTCTCCGACTCCCGCGTGCCGCGCCCTGTAGTTTCCGCTCCAGACGCTTCCTCCCCTCGCGAACATCACCTCCGCAAGTCCATTCACCTCGCATGCCATGGCGACGGAACGGTCGTCGGAGACGTCTGGAATCGCCAGGGCATTGTCCAGCTCCGTCCAGACATCGGACTGGGTTGGCTTCACGGCGACAGCCATGTCGCCTGCTGGAAGATTCACAAGTTCCATTCCAGATGCCGCCAGGCCGTTCATCGCGACAACGCCGTCATTGCTCGACAGCCTGGCGTCATAGCTGCGGGACCATTCCACCGTCCCGTCGCCAGACCAATCGACGATGGCGTTGTTGCCGTCCGTCTCGCACACGACATCCGTGAGAAGAACGTTAAAGGGGTCAACGGCGTATTCGCCCGTCGTCGTGACATTGCCCGCCAAATCAGTCAACTGGAAGCGGACGGAGCCGTTCTCGGAGACCTTAAGCGACGCGCCGACGGGCAGTTCCGTCCAGTCGCCGCCGTTCCATGCGTACTGCACTCCGCAGAGCTCCTCATTTGCGACAACGGAAATAGCCGCCGTCCCGTCCTTCCCAGGCTTCCCGACCACCAGTTCAGAGACGGTCGGCGGCGTGATGTCATCGCTGATAGTAAGGACAAGCGTGCTGCCATCCAAAGCAAGACTGTAAGCCTTTTCATCATGCACAAATGCTTCTCCGTCCACGGACAATGCCCCAATCTGCGCACCAGCCGTTGTCTTTACCGTCACCGTGGAATTGAAGGCCGACGCATAGCCAGCCAGAGCGTATCTGCCATACTCCTCACCGCCACTGACCGTGATTGTGAACGCGGGAGTTTCTCCAGTGATATAATCATAGCGGTTGACCAGGGCAATGTTGCGGTCCACCTGCTCTGCCACCGTGAAGTCAATTGTCGCGCCAGAATTTGCGGTGACCTTGCCCCCATCCGCGATTTGCAGTGTGCCGCTATGGTTGCCGCCTTCGAGAATGAATAAACTCCCGCCATTATTCACGGTCGTGCAGGTCGCAGTGCCGCCGCTGGAAACAGACATGCTGCCGCTATTCACGGTCGTGAAGGTCGCAGTGCCGCTGGAAACGCTCATCCAACCGTCCTGATAGCTATAGCTCCCCCCAGGGATGTTCAATGTCGTGAAGACCGCAATGCCGCCTCTGTAAACGTACATCCTGCCGCAGCGCACTGTCGTGTTGTTCGCCATGCCGCCGCTAGAAACGACCATCGCGCCCTCTCTCATGGTCGTGGTGGTCGCAGTGCCGCCACTGTAAACGTTCATCAAGCCGCCGTTCATGGTCGTGCTGGTCGCAGTGCCGCTACTGTAAACGTACATCGAGCCGGCGGCATTCACGGTCGTGCTGGTCGCAGTTCCGCCACTGTAAACGTGCATCGTGCCGCCGCTGTAAACGCGCGACCTGCCGTTTACTGTCGCCATGGCCGCCATGCCACCACTGTAAACATTCATCCTCCCTCCGAAGTTTATTGTCGTGCTGTTCGCCACGCCACCAATGGTAACATTCATCCTCCCTCCGTCGTTTACGGTCGTGCTGTTCGCAGTGGCATTCCATAAAACTTCCATGAAGCCGCCACTAATGGTCGTGATGTTCGCCACGCCACCAATGTAAACACTCATCCTCCCTCCCTCGTTTACGGTCGTGCAGGTCGCTATGCCGCCACTGTAAACGTACATAGTTCCGCCGGAGACAGTTGCAACAGTAGCTATGCCAGAATTGCAAACGTTCATCAAGCCAGAATCGTTCACGGTCGTGCTGTTTGCCCTGCCCGCACTGTAAACGTGCATCAAGCCCATGTAGTTCACGGTCGTGAAGTTCGCCTGGCCAGCATTGTAAACGTGCATATCGCCCTCGTTCACGGTTGTGCTGATTGCCATGCCAGCATAAACGTACATCGCACCGCAATAATTCACTGTCGTGTTGGTTGCCATGCCAGCAGCAGAAACGTTCATCACACCGCCTGAGTTCACGGTCGTAAACAGAGCCTGGCCGCCGTTGTAAACGTTCATTATATCAAAGCTGATGACAGCACTAAGGCTGGGCGCTCCGCCTACGACATTGATGGCGGCGAATCTTTCCAGACCCTCGCCGCCGTGCTCCATGCCGTGGACGATGTGCTCGGTCTCGTGGGCGATGACGGATACGACGAGTTCGGTGGGAGCGGAGGAGTCGAGAAGGACGAAGGCGTTGTCGTCGTGGAATTGGTTGCCCGAGTCGATGGTCTCGGCGAGGCCGAGAAAGTCGCCGAATTCATCGAAGGCGGAGGTGACGCCGACATAGATGGTGGAGAACTCGCCGTCGGAGGGGAGTTCCGCAGTGAAGACGACATCGCCGCCGAACTGCGCATTCAGCGCATCGACGATGACCGCGATGTCGCCGTCGCAGATGCCAGAGTCCTCGACGGTGACATTGTCGATGGAGATGTCCAGATCGCGGTTATGATAGCTGGTTACCGCACCATCGAAGTCGAGGAAAACAATCTGGGGTGTAGGCACCGCTACGGCTGGAATCACCGTTTGTATGCCAGAATTGAGGATGCTCTGATAGTCTGATTCACCGTACATCGTTTCTCTCCAAATGGATATCCCTAGTACAAAAAGATCGTCTCTAGTAAATACTCCTAGTTGATGAGTTACGGTCGCCCATTAGGGCGATCACACCAAGAATCTCTATAATGTAATTCTTCAAGTGCCTGTTGCAACGCCATTATCACGAAATATACTAACAAACTAAACGCACTGATTTGGCAGACTAAATGCACACGTTTCCGTTGAATGTGCATTTACTTTTGCAATCGACCTGTCCTCCTATTCCTATGCCAGTTTTGCTTGACTAAAAGTTATTTGGGATATATTTTATTAGGGAATTATATACTTTAGTTGCCGATTGGACTTACCAACAGAGAAGAGCCGCGTAAGCGGCGGCAAGAGCATAGCCGTGGGTAGAGCGAAGCCGCGACAGCGGCGAAGCGAAACCCACGGTCAGATGCCCACCCCAGTCCTCTTGCGCCTTGCCGCGTAGCGCAGCGAAGCGGCAAGGCGCATCTTGGCCATCGACCAATGAGGGATAATGTCATCAGGAAACTCAAGTATATAATTCCCTTTTATTAGAAGCATTAGTTAGTGGATTCAGGGTTCAATCAAGTCCAGCGTTTTTAGAGTTTATTTCAAAATTAGCGAGAAATGCACTAAGAGATGGGCGCAGTGGCTAAGGCAACGCCAAGGTGTTCATATCGATGCGCATTTCGAATGCTAGTTTTGAAAATTACCTCCAGATAGTTACGGGAGTTTTCTTATGTTCGGATTCAATCAGGCAGGTTATTATCCAAAAGCAAGGAAAGTGTTCACCATCGACAATCCTGCGAACAAAGTCGAATTCGAAATACAGACCATCGGGCCAGACGTGACGTGGAAGACCATTCTGACTAGTGGCATCTTGCGTTCGCACGGCCATTTCATTGGCGACTTTTCCTCCGTCCAAACGCCAGGCGACTACCGTATTGTCTTCCATTGGCGGGATGACCTCTGGATTAGCTCCAACTTCACCGTGCAAGACCATGTATATGATACCGTCATTCGCCAGATGCTCCAATACATTCTCTGGCAGCGGTGCGGGTCAAACAAAGGTTGGGCGGGATGCTGTCATCAGGACCCCGTTCCGCTCATGCATGGCACGACCGACACTGGAAAGCGACTCGATATGCGTGGCGGTTATCACCAGTCTGGCGACCTTCGGTGCTGGGCAGACGGCATCAGCATGTCGATGTACGCCCTTCTGCGGGTCACTGAAGAGTTCCACCCGCTATGGGACGAGGGGGAGTTTGCGGCGGAAGTGCGTTGGGGGCTCGATTACTTCCTCAAACTCACGCGCGAAGATGGCATGCTATACGACTGCCAGTTCGAACCGATTGGCTGGGGCCCCCGTCATTATTACGACACCCCCGCGCCAGTCGGGGCGCACTGGAACACCGCACGGCTCTTCGCGCGCAGCGCGGCGTTTTTCCAAGACAGCGATTCCGAGTATGCCGCCCGTCTGCTCGACGCCGCCAAACGCATCAAGAACTTCATCGAAACGTCGCCTGATTTCGCGCATTCGTACACGCAGCCAATCCCGAACCTGCCGCGCGGGACGCAAGGGACATCGTTCTATTTCCAGAGCATGCGAGGCGCGACATCGTATCTCTGCGGACTCTGTGCAACGGCAATCGACTTCTTCAAGGCAACTGGCGACAAAACGTACCGAGCCGAAGCCGAAGCCCTCGCACGGCAAATCATGGCCCGCCAGGTCATCGACGGACCATGCGCTGGTGTCATGCGTACGCTCGACAACAGCCCCGAACCAGCGTTTCTCGACTGCGCTTACATGCATGTGACAAGCGGAATGCTGGTCTTCGGCGAACTTCTGCGGAGCTTCCCCGACGCACATGATGCGACGCTCTGGCGCGAGACGCTTGCACGCTTCGTCCGCTTCAGGCTCGGATTGTATGAGGAAATGCTTTACGACGGCATTCCAAGTCTTAAGCGGACGAGCGATCTCAACGCAGGGAATCTGCAGTTCGCGGTCGGTTCCGCGCCACTTGCGTCCGCGTACGATGTTCTGCTGTTTCTCGACGCCGTCGAACTGCTCGGCATGACCCCTGCGGCATGTCATCTTCAGGAGATCGCCGACTGGAGCTATGGGTTGAATCCTGAAAAATGCTCCTTTGTAACGGGCGTCGGCTTCCGACATCAGCGGCACATGGTGTTCGGCCAGTTTTTCCCGAGTACACCGCAGATTCCTGGCGGGGTCGCACACGTCATGGGAGGCGAATACGACATGCCCGCCGTCACCATGCAGATGTGGATGCTCGAAAGACTCGGGCGTTATTACCGCCAGGCAGGGAAATGACCGCAACCAATACGGCACGAAACCGCTAAATCAAATGAAATTATATACTTGAGTTTCCTGATGACATTATCCTTCACTGCTCGATAGCCAGGATGCGCCTTGCCGCTTCGCTACGCTACGCGGCAAGGCGCACGGGGGACTGGGGGGCATCTGACCGTGGGTTTCGCTTCGCCGCTGTCGCGGCTTCGCTCCACCCACGGCTATGCTCTTGCCGCCGCTTACGCGGCTCTTCTCTGTTGGTAAAGTCCAATCGGCAACTAAAGTTTATAATTTCCAAATCAAATGGTAAAAATGCTCATTCTCTTCCAGCAGCGGACTATGAGAGGGCACTCCGCATTCCCAGCGGATGCTTGCCAGCGTGTAGAAAGCTATGTCTAGTTCATCGCATTCACGAAGCCAGCGTTCACGGCGTTCCTCCGCCTCTGCATGGCGGCCAGCTGCGACTAGCGCGGACAGGATCAGATACTTGGTCTTCATGTCAAAGCGCCCGTTGCTTCGCCCCACGCCCAGGTTGTGTGGATAGCTCATTGCCGCCTCGTAGAAGGCAAGTGCCTTTTCAGGCTCGCCAGCAGCCATTGCCATGTCGCCCAGCTTGTGATTTGCCGAAATGAAGAGGGCACCCGTTATGCGTTTGCCTTCGCACAGCACAAAACGCCGTCCCTTGAGCATTTCCAAGGTGCCCTCCAGATCGCCGTCGGCATATTTCAGCGTGGCGATGCGCAACAGTACGTATGCGTTTTCTGAAAGACGCTGCGGCAATGAGGCGAGCATCTTTCTGCGTGTCTCCATATCGCCAAGCTGCTCCAGTAGCTGGTCATACTCGCAGACATATTTGTAGTTGATTTTGCCTGGCTGGAAGCCAGCGGCGTAATATTCTGCTGCCCTGGCTTGGTTTTCCGCCACAAGCCAATGGTATATGCCAAGATTACGGCAGAGTTCAGGTTCACGCAAGCCCATTTGCCAGGCCTCGTTCCAGGCGGCTGCGGCACCTTCCCAGTCTTCACGCGCGGCACGGAGTACGCCGCAGTAATACTTGCAAGCGGGCGCATCGGCAAATTGCCGTGACAGGCATTCCATCCGATATGCCAATTCAGGGGGCGGGAACACGCCTGCCAGCGTATGCCGTTCCGCCAGTTCGATATTTTCGCACATATACGCCGCAATGGGGTCCTTCTCCTGATAGCGAGCAGCGATTTCCCGTGCCAGTTTGTCCAGTCCATGGACAAACAGACGCTCCACGGCTACAAGTATCTTGCGGTGGTCAACCGTTTCGGGGAATACATGCATTCCCAGGAGCAGGTTCGGCAATGGATTTTCAGGAGCGCACTTACGGAGTTTTTCAAGGATTTCATCCAGGTCGCGCCCACGTGTGTATGCATAAAGCGCCGCAGTTTCCAGTAATTCCACATTGTCCTGCAAGCCTGGAGAGGCAAGCAATTTCTCCAATTCACTGCTGCGGCGACGCCTGAAGTATAGTTCCGCCAGCCTGGCACTGGCCGCGGCCTGCCATGCAGGGCTGCAACATGCCCGCTTCAACTGGAATACAGCTTCGCAGTCGTCTCCCAGACGCAGGCATGCCAAACCAAGATAATAGGAATATTCTGGATTGCGGCGATTTTTCCACAAGGCCTTTTCAAACAATGCACGTGCCTCCGCAGGCCTGTCCAAAAGCAATTCCCTTGCGCCAAGCGCGGCCAATGCGGGGGAATACGTGGAGTCAATTTCCAAGGCGGCGCGATAAAAAGCCACCGCCTCGGCCCCGCGGCCATCCTCCTCAAGATAAAGGCCTTTCAGGTATTGAGCCTCCGCAGTCTGCAAATCTATCTTTTCAGCAGCTTCGGTCTCCTTGCTGCTGGTTTGTCCGTCAGGGTATGCCTCCAGCAAAATCCAGCCCTGCGCATCGGTGATACTCCAGGCACCGCCCTGGCTCTCGACATCGACAATGGTGCCTGCCTCGGGCATGAACTCCCGCGTTCTGCCAGCATTGTGGAATTGCACTGCAGGAAGGCTGGAATGGCATTGAATGCGCAGTCGGCCTCCCGCCTCGCTTGAGACAGTGAAATCCGCATTGGAGGCCTGGTGCGTGGCCAGCATATCCGAAATCGGCAGCCAGGTCTCATCCCAGATGCGGGTTTCGCCTGGGTTCATCCGCATGAAGTCAGTCTGGATAGGCAAAGGTCCTGCCTGAATCTCGATATTTCCCGCACCGTCCAGGGTCAGGTTCTCATTGACGACCTTGCCGTCATCGCCAGTTCCAAGCGTCCATATCTTCCTTCCTGGCAATTCGCCTGGGTTTGCGTTGTGCAGAATGCCGTAGCCCTTTTCACGATGATATACTCCAAAGCTGCTGCGGCGCAGATTGCGGAAGAACAAGGGCAGTTGGAAATATACATCCCTGTAGTGGGATATGTCGTTTTTCTTCACGTATGGCAGATGCAGTTCGGCGATGCGCGTAATGTCCACAGGCGGATGAATGACGCCAATCCCCTTTGCTTCGGGGAAAACCAGTTCCGTGTCCTGAAATGCAGGGACCTTTGCATTTGTCCACCAGTATCCAGAACGAGGCAGAGGAGTGCGGTTGCAGCAGATTGAACGGATGAAAACCGCTTCCGAATCGGCTTTAAGCGTCACATTGACCTGCCAGCGCATACCTGATACCATTTCCTGGTCGCAAATGCATACTGTAGCCGAACCTTCATTGGCATTGGTTTCCAGGCAGCAGCTTACAGGACGGTCGGAAGTGACAGAATGGCTGCCTGGGAAATTGAATTCCATGCCAATGCCGCACCAGGCACCAGTGAGCCCCGCCATCACAGGCTTCAGCACAGGATTGCGGAACAACAGTTCGTGGCTGCGCCTTTTGTCGTAGAGGCTGATCATACGTCCACCCAGTTCAGGCAGGAAAATCAGCTTGAGAAAATCATTCTCCAGCTCCACGCTGTGGAACAGGGTGTTCTCAAAGTCCCGCCCTGTCAGTTCTTTGAGCGCATAAGGATAAACCTTGCGCTTGCGAGGCAGACTGTTCCGCCATATAGGCGGGAGTGAATCCTTCTCGCCAGGACGGCAATATGGCATCTCCAGGGTGGAATATCTGCAAGTGGCTGGATTGTTCTTTGTCTTCTGCATGCTTATCTTGTTTATGATATCTCTTCCACTGTTCTTCATTGCCATTAGCGGCTGTTGCAAAAAACTCCGATGTGAGCACCTCGATGCTCATTCGGGTTGCTAGTACTAGGGGCTTCTACTTTCTATCCAGGGGGATTATCTCCAGGTCGTCAAGCCAGAATGTTCCAGGCTGGTGGTACAAACCTGCACGGAACTGCACCGTTGTCGGCGGCGTGGGATGACGTCTGCACGCCTTCTTGAAATCATCAATGTTGACGACCGTCTCGAAATAATGCCAGTCATATGTGCCAGGGAAGAACTCCATCATAGGCATGAAATAGCTGTTGCGTCCCTGGTCGGTAATCGTCCACAACCCCAAAATAGGCTTTGAAAGGTTTGGTCCAATCTCGATGTCCTTGTATTTAACCCATCCGCGTATTAGCAGGTCCTGGTTCATGTCATCTATCTTGCCCAGAGTAAGCCTTGCGTATATGTAGCTTTCCCGCACATTGGAGAGGCAGAGACTTGCATTTCCCGAATGTTTTTCCTCCTCGTCAATGCCGCAATTCGGTGCCATCTGCCCCCACTGGTCCATCCAGTTTCCCTTGTATTTTTCAAAGCCGCCGTTTCTAGCCAGGTTCCTGGAGGTATCCACATCCTGATACCCGCGCAATGGATTTGGGTTCTTCACCAGCAAAATGCGGTCGAACAGCACCATGTTCTTGTTCTTGGAGCCAGGTACATATAGCGGGCCTGTGAACTTCATTGAAACCCATATTTCACGCGGCTCGCCCAATATCCCGATCGACGAGAGCCACTGACGGTAGTGCCACGTATTGTCATATCGGATGTAGATAGGCGCAAGAATCAGAGCCTTGCCCAACTTGTAGAGGTGGTATTTCTCATCCTGTGGTATGTCCTCCTTGCCGAATTGAAGGCCGTTTCCGCTTTTGGTCTGCCCATTGTAGAAGCCAATGTCGTAGGTAGGACTGACATGCTTGTAGTTCGGGTTGAATCGGGCAGTGCCGCAAATGGCGTCCTCATCCTTGACAACAGAGCCATTCAGCTGGGCCCAGTGCAGGTCAATCACCTCGCAGCCCTCGAACTGCTCTGGAATCGCCACTGGAAAATGGGAATATAGCTCCGCCTCCTGCTCTGCCTCCAGCAGGCGAGCCTGCAACTTCTTGTACTGCCTAAGCGGGCTCCATCCGTTCAACTGCGCAATCAGGTTCTCCTTGTACCTGCCGTTCACTCTTGCGAAATCTGGCTTGTAGCCATTCCTCATAAGGTCGGCCAGATTCTGGAACATGGTGCGGTCCACAATGACACGCTCCCATCCTATATGGAGGCGGGGCAGTGGCTCGTCCTTGGCAAGAGTCTCCGCCTCGTCAAGCCAGGCATTGACTTTCTCAAAGAAATCCTTGTCCAAATGTGTGCGGTTCTCATCCTGGCGCTTTTCCAGATAATCCAGATATTTCAGCATGGGGGCGGAGCCCTTGCCATAATATGCCGCGAAGAATATTTCATTAAGCTTGAATATGTCCTGCTCTGGATTGTCCAGCATCTTGAGCATAAGCCAGTGCTGCTGCATGGCAAAACTGCGGGACAATGGAGATTCATTCTCGGCAAAATAGTGAATCACACCCTCCCGCTTGCAGAAACGGATTTCCTCGGAGATATCCTTGCGGGGGCGGACAAAGGGGAAGAGATTGCCCTTGTAAATGCGCCAGTATGACCAGATGGACTTGTTGGAGGCATGGGAACCCCAGGTTTCAAGGTCCTTGCCATTTGGAGTGCCTGGAAGCAAGGGCTTGAATATATGGGAATCGCAGAACTGTATCACCACGTTGTCCGCCGCCTTGATTTTTCGTGGCGGCTTCATCGTATAGGAGTAGGCGAAAGTTCTGAGCATTATCTCTGGATACTTGCCCTTTATGGCATTGGCAAGGTAATTGACAAATGCGATGTTCGGTCCAGCGTACGAGCCTTCCTCCTCGGCAAGCTGGCGGCATTCCTCGCACCAGCATTCGGCTCCCGAACCGCCATCTGGTTGGCTTATATCGTAGATTTGGGGGAAAGACCAGGCGGGTTGCCCCTTCCTCTCGGCGCGGTCAGTCTCGATGTTCTCAATCAGTTTTGCCAGTATTATCTCGCGCACCTTGGGATTCGTCATGCACAAGGTATGGCACTTTGAGCCAGAGGGCGTGATGCCGAACAAGCTTTCATCCTTGATTTCATTGACATAGACGTCAAAGGTATGGCAGTCTTTTGGCTTGCCGACAGACAGATTGCAGTACGAGGCGCGGTTGTTCTCCTTGTTGCGCAGCCTCCAGGTATTGTCCATATAATCAGTGCCCACATACATTTCCCTGCGCAGGAGGGCAGGCCTTCCGCTTTCATCCAGTTCGGGGATTTTCCAGCCAGCTTGCCTGGGGAGAACTTCAGTATCTGGCGCAGGCCAGAGGCACGAGGCGTATTTTTCCAGGAATGTATATACTCCGTAAACTATGCCAGGGCTTGTGCTGCCAGATATGTTCAGCACGCCGTCTTTTGTTTTGAATTTCCATTGCTGTGATTCCAGTCCCCCTTCCGTGACCAGCACGATATCGCCCTTGACGGGAGCGCCGCCAGCAAGCACATCATATTTTTCTCCGCTGATTTCACTCAGGCATCGCGCCAGGTCTTTGGCCGCGAACTGCACCGCTTTGTCCGCCCCCGTTTCATATCGCACGCAGGCAGCCTCCAGCATGCATGTTGTGCAAAGAACACATAGTGCAAATGCAAACTTCATAATCATCTCCCTTTATTGAAGAGGTAATTTCAATACTAGCGTGAAATGCGCTAAGAGATGGGCGCATTTCACGCTAGTATTGAAAAATTCCTCTGAAAATTGGTTCAAAAATCTAGGACTACGGCAAAAACAATTCTAATGTAACCACTTCGAAGGCATTAGCAAATTTAGGAACGTCTTTTTTTGGAAATTATATACTTAAGTTTCCTGATGAAATTATCCCTTACTGGTCGATAGCCAGGATGCGCCTTGCCGCTTCGCTGCGCTACGCGGCACGGCGCACAGGGACTGGAGTGGGCATCTGACCGTGGGTTTCGCTTCGCCGCTGTCGCGGCTTCGCTCCTGCCACGGCTATATTCTTACCGCCGCTGTCGCGGCTTCGCTCCTGCCACGGCTATGTTCCTGCTGCCGCTGTCGCGACTCTTCTCTGTTGGTGGAGTCTAATCGGCAACTAAAGTCCATAATACCCTTAATTTGGTAATAAAAGAAGTGCACCAAAAGTGGAGAATAAAACTTGACACCACTGATTGATACTGTATTTTAAAAGCATGGCAACTATTCAGAAGGGGAGCCTATTGGCACAGGCCGCCAGCTTTTCTGCGCCTTGTTGCTCTGCTGCGCTACGCGGCACGGCGCAAAGGAACCAGGGGTATCGCCAGCCCGTGGGTTTCGCTTCGCCGCTGTCGCGGCTTCGCTTCACCCACGGCTATGCTCTTGCCGCCGCTACGCGGCTTACCTTTCTGAATAGTTACAATGTATGAAACAATCAGCAAGGATATGATGATAATCATATTGCAAATGGAATGGAACACGTTATATTTTGAAGTGGTTTCCATGCGTGATAACTGGTGGCTCTGCAGTATGAAACTGGCTATATTGATCGTTATTATTCTTAATAGATATATTATAAATTGAGGTAAATGAGCAATTAGAACCATGCAACTTCATTTAAGAATAGCGGTATATCGCGGCGGCGATTTTTGGCGTGAATGCTGGAAATCCGTGAAGGAGAATTGGGATTTATTCGATGGCATTTTTGTATCCTTCAATCTGTATGATGGCGTGGAGGATGACATTGCGGTTATGCAGGATATCCAATCCGACAAGTTACACTGGCGAAGACAGAAAGAGTTTTTAAGCGCAGAAGCACATGGTCGGGTGATTGACGAATGGCTTAGGGGATTCAATCTTAAAGGGCACATTTTTATCCTTTGTCATGATGATATTCTGGCCAGAGAGGGACTTCTTGAACTTAAGGCACTTGACCTCAAAGAGAATGACGCTGCTTTTTGCGGTGCTCTCTTTTTCTCCGAGGACGGTGGTCGAAAACCAATCATTATACACGAATTAAGTAGTGATACAAGATTTTACACCCCGCCGGATATCTTTATTACAACCTGGGAAAGTAAATCACTTAATGTGTCTCGGTGTGTGATTCCAGCTATGGCATTCCACCCAAAAGTGATGCCCTGTCATTGCCTGGAATATGGCTGTTTTGCGGAATTGCTTTATTTGTGTACGCCATTTACCCAAAGGATTTACCAGACAAACGCCCCAGCGGTGAAGGTCCGCTGTCATTCAGGTTCTGAAACCCGTGCAACACCCCCAGATCTGTACCTGTTTGACAACATATTGCTTCGCCACTATATTTTTACCACATTTCCCCAGGGGGATGTCAAATTGAAAATGGCCTCCGACTTGGGATATTTGTTAAGGGAGCATCCCCTGCGGGGGGGGCTATATTGGCTGCGTGGGCAGTTTCGTCTGTTGTCTGTTGAGCACTATAGCCCGTTCGCTGGTCTTAAGGTTCTATGGTTTTTTGTTTTGATTCTGTGGGAAAAGTTAACCCAAAGAAATCACTCAAGCCTGGAGGAAAGCACAAAATGAGGACCATCACGGTCTTGGGAAAGGATTTTGATGCGAAGGATAATTTGGGTGAGGAACGTAGCCATAACCCATACGGAGGGCTTCTGGTCAGGGCAGAACAGAGGGCAAGGCAAATAATTGAGGCGAATGGATACTCCTTTTATTCCCAACAGGAGTTGTCGCCCGAAGACGCTGATGTCATTCTTTGTGTCGATTTGTCACCAGAACTTGATGCGCGCATTCGACAGCTCCCCGCCAACTCCCGAAAGATTCTGCTTTTAGAGGAGGCACCCCTACATTCCAGCTACACGATCCAGCAACCACAGAACTCCTATCTTCAGCCAATGTGGGAAAGAATCATTACTTGGAACCGTTCTTTCGAGGCAGAGTTCATCACATACTTTGACTTCCCCTTTGATTTCGGCTGCGTGCCAACACCTCCATTGCCTTCGGCGCAAAGCGAAGGCTTGGCATTTGTGTCGAACGCGCCCGATGAAAGACAAGGTCTTATACGGAGAAAACATCATTTGTGCCAGGCCTCGCATAAATCGGGCCAAGTCAAACTTCTCAGATTTGGCGGAGGTTCAGCAGGCTCCATGTCAAATTCTGCCTGGCTTAAGTCATTGACTGGCCAGCCATTTGTCCTTGCCATTGAGGACACTTGGATTTCAGGCTATGTCAGCGAGTTGCTGCCAGCCTGCATCATTGCAGGAGTTCCAGCTATTTACTGGGGAGATGTGGCTACTGCAGAAAGACGTTTCCCTGGTTCTTTCATTCCTCTGGATGAAATCTCTTCGGAGGCGTTCAACCATGCCAAAACTGAATTGGAAAAACGCAGGGAGGAATTGAAGCATTCCATTCAGGAATGCCAGAGGCGAATCCAGGAATGGCCATCTTCTTTTGTAAATGCTTTGGCTGGCGTACTATAACAGCCAATTTTGAGACGAAATCGTCAAAAATGAACAGAAACGTGACTGATAGAGAATGACAGTGGATAGTTTCGTATTCTCAAAAAGTTAGGGATGAACACTCTTCAAGATGGCTCTTTGCAGAGAAAAGCGCAAGTGCAAATCAAGTTCTGTCTTTGCTCTTTCAATTGATGGAATATATCGAGATGGTTTATGATCATCTAAAGGAGTTGATGCAACGCGGATTTCCGCTTTTGATTTTAAAACATCACGGACAGTCTTTGCCAATTCCAGAATGGAAATGGCCTCGTCGCTTCCAACATTGTAAGGGCGGCCATTTTGTCCATGCTCCATAATGGTAAATAGCCAACGAACTAAATCATCGGCATACATATAACTACGCTGTGGGGTTCCATCACCCTTGATTTCAATTATGTCATTGTTCAGAGCGTCACGAATAAAATTGCCGATGGCAAAATGAATATTGCGATTTAGATATGGTCCCACAAATGCAAAGCAACGTGGGAGTAATGTATGGATGCCTGAAGAAATGCACATTTGCTCGGCCTCCAGTTTGGCAATACCGTACTCGCTGCATGGATGGCAGGGGAAAGCTTCTGGTATCAGTTCAAGGTCAGCTTGTTGCGAGCCATAGACTGCTCCCGAACTGACAAACATAAACTTATCTGCTCCGCATTGTTTGGCTAAGTTAAGTGTATGCTCCGTTCCTTTAAGAATAATGTCTCGTTGAACTCCTGGCGGCATGTCCATGGCAGGTGAGCCTGCGTGCAAGACGTAGTCAAAATGACCATGTGGAAACTGGAAATCCCGTACATCACCTTGAATATATGAAACAGCTTCAATGTTCTGGAACATCGGATTCTCATCAAGGAACCTATCTGGATTACGAGACAGAATTGTAAACTGGTATTCAGGTAAAGCTCCGCACCTAACCATTGACAAGATGCTCTTACCGAAAAAACCTGTTCCTCCAGTCAAAAAGATATGTTTCATGGTGTGTTCCCTTCTTTGGTATGCTTCCTGAAAGAAAAGTACTTGTGCCCGAAATAGCTGCATATCACCACGATAAGCGTGGCAAGGGCATTAGCCACAACAGGATTCATATTCAGAAATTCTTTCAGCAACCACAATAATGCCATGGATATCAGGCATCCTCCGCCATAGACAATATAGCAGCGCAGATACTCTCGAAGCCAATTCCCCTTGGTCTTAAAGACCAAAAACTTGTAGCACAGGAAAGCATTGGTAATAGCTATAATGTTGACTAGAATTGCAAGAAGCAGATAATGTACTTGCTTTCCCCAAAGCCAGTATCCTATAGAATATAACAACATTCCAAACAGAGTGTTCCAGCCACCAACGGCCAGATACGCAAGTACTTCCCGTTGTGTTTTTGAAAGTCGTCCCAGCAGAGGTATGTGCTTTAGTTCAAGGTTCAAAATTGATTCTCTCTTCTTCGATGACCAGTGGACGGTTCTTGACCTGAGTCCAGACCGCCCCAAGATATTCTCCTATGACACCAGTGAAAAAGAGCTGAATGGCTCCTAGGAAAAACATTCCGATAATCAATGGAGCCATGCCCAGCTGGAAGGTGTCCCACCAGATGAGTTTCGCTACTAAGTAGCCTAATGCAACAAGAATGCTCAATAGACCAATGACAAAACCAGAGAAAACAGCCAGCCTCAATGGTAATTTGGTGTGGTTGACAAAGCCTGTCATGGCCATGTCATAGAGAGTGAAGTAATTGTTGTGCGTGCGTCCATGCTCGCGTTTTGCCTGGACGAAAGGCACTTCGCATCGTTTGAAACCGATTTCGCTGACAAGCCCCCTGAAGTAGGGGTACGGCTCATGAAACTTCTTCAATGCATCGATAAAGCAGCGGTCATACAAGCCGAACCCCGTAAATTTCTGAATGATGGTTTCGCCTGAAGAAACCTTTTGGAGCATCCAATAGTATAGGCTTCTAAGACATTCGAGAATCCAGCTGGCCCTGGTGTCGGAACGCACACCACACACAACCTTGTAGCCCTCCTCCCACTTTTTGATGAACTCCAACAACATCTCTGGAGGTTCCTGAAGGTCGCTGCATAGATTGAAAACCACGTTTCCAGATGTCTGGAGAATGCCGTTGAAAGGCGAGCGGATATGCCCGAAGTTTCTAGCGTTGAGGATTACCTTGAATTTGGGGTCCTGGGCTGCAATCTTTCGCAGGACTTCTCTGGTTCCGTCCGTCGAGTAGTTGTCCTCAATGACAAATTCGTAATCGTAATCTTGTAGTTGCCCCAGAACAGCCTTGCAACGCTTGTAGAAAATAGGTATGTTTTCCACCTCGTTCCAGCAGTTGGAGAAGATGCTAATAGTCTTTTTCCGTTCCATTTGAATCACAATTTTTTAGTTAATTCAATTTATTGCCCTCATACTCCTTACGTTCAAGAAATGGAAACATGTCATCTATTTCAGGAGATACTATTGTACCATCTGGCAATACCTTGGAAGACAGTTTGGGTGCAAAACACTGCGTTTCGTCCAAGACTATTTCCGCGAACAATGGGCCGTCTTGTTTAATTAGGCCAATTAAAGTCGGTATATCCTTTATGGAGTTTACTCTGATGAAGGGAATATTATAAGCATTAGCCAAACGTTCCGCATCTGGAAAACTTATCCCCGTTCCTTCACATACGCCGACAAGAGGCTTTCCCTTAAACAGATTCATCTGAGTCTGGCGAATTGAATGATAGCCATTGTTATTCAAATATATGATTTTGAGATTCAAGTTATTATAAATCATTGTCTGAAGTTCCTGAAGATTCATCTGGAAGCTGCCATCCCCGTCTATGCAAATGACACGTTTACCAGCTCTGGCCACACATGCTCCAATAGCGGCTGGGAACCCATATCCCATTGCAGCACAGCCTGAATTGGTGAATAGCCTGGTCTTTTCCTTGATGACAGCGGCCTGAAACCCAATCACACAGGCACTTCCATTACCACAGACAATTTGTTCATCATCATCCAGTTTCGCCATGAACTCTTTGATAAAAACATAAGGATTCAATGGCTTCTTATCATCATAATAATCGGGCTGGACAACTGGATATTTTGCACAAACGTTTTTACACCATGCAAGCCATTCCTCATGCTTCGGCGAATAATACACAGCCCTTTTATTCAAATCATCGATAACATCTCGCAGGTCAGCCCAGATTGGCATATCGACATTGATGGTTGGCTTGTAGAGTTCTGCCTGGTCAATGTCCACAACTATTTTATAGGCTTTTGGTGCCCATTTTTCATAATTATAGCTAATTTGACGGATATTTAGCCGACAACCCAAAACAATAATCAAATCGGCGTTTTGCACAACAAAATTACCACCACGAGTTCCAACGGTGCCAGGGCGACCACAAAATAGCTCGAAATTATCTGATACAAGATCATGTGCATTCCATGCAGTTACCACAGGAATTCGTATTCTTTCCGCAAACTTAATCACCTCATCACGGTATTGTGCAAGACGCACGCCTGTCCCCAACAATAACACTGGATGTTTAGAATTTGTTAGCTTTTGGAGTATGGGGGCTGTAAACAACTTGTTATACTTGACAATTTCCCTATTTGCATCCTCTCGTTGGTTATAATGCAATAGTTCATCTGTTTCAATCCAAGCAGCCTGTACATCCAATGGAATATCAAGCCATACAGGTCCAGGACGGCCATTGATAGCAAGAAAATATGCTTTTTCCAAGTGCATAGCAATGTCCCGAGGCTCCATAACAATTGCTGCATATTTGGTCATGGACTTCACACTAGACACGATGTCATATTCCTGATCACCCAACTGACGCAAATGAAGTGAGGTTGAATGAATGGTCGTTTCACGTTTCACCTGACCAGAGACCACAAACATCGGGATGGAATCAAGCCAGGCTCCCAAAACACCAGTCATGGCATTAGTTCCTCCAGGGCCGCTGGTAACACATACAGCAGAAAGCACACCTGACATCCGCGTATATCCTTCGGCTGCGATTGCCGATGCTTGTTCATGATGATTGTAAATACATTTTAGGCGTTCGTGGTGGCCAAACGCATCATTCAAATGCATGGCTCCACCACCTGTCACCGTAAAAACATGTGACACACCTTTGTCCGCAAGGAAATCGGCAATATACTGGGCAATTTTAACTTTCATTTCTTTAGAATGCAATTGAGGATTTCGTTAGTATTATTTGCAAAAAACATGTTGGAATTATTATTGGTAGCATCAGAGTTTTTATAGCCAAAACCATAAGTCACGGCAATAAACTCTATTCCAGCCTCTTGAGCTCCCAAAGCATCATGTTCCGTATCACCGACATACACAATACTCTGCGGTGGCAAGCCCAATTCACCAATACATTTATTGATGACATCCGTCTTGCTCATCTTATTGAACCAGTCTGTACCATGCATCACACGGCAATATGGAGAAATGCCAAAGTGATTCAAAATGGATATTGCATAATCTTCTCGCTTATATGTAGCTACTCCTATAATAATTCCATTATTCTGAAGCGTTTGAAGCATCTGTTCAATCCCAGTGTAGAGTTTGGCTTTGTAAAGAGCTTTTTCCTTGTAATAAGTTCGGAATAGCTCGGTCGCTTTGTTGGCCTGTTCCTCTGAACAACCATAATACATCTTAAATGATTGATATATCGGCGGACCAATGAATTTTAACAAAACGCTAGAATCCAACTCGCCAAGGCCTAATCGCTTGGCTGTATAAGCTACACTTTCCAAGATACCTTCAGTCGTATCAAGCAAGGTGCCATCAAGATCAAACAAAACAGCCCTCTTACGTAAAGGACGATAGCATGTTGTGGTAATAAACTCTATTTCAGTGACTTTTTCTATTTCTGGCAATACATGATTGACATAATCATTGATTTCCCGTCCCTTCCTTTTGGCAAAATCATACTCCATCTTTGATAAAAAGTAATTGTCGGAAGTCATAGAGTAACCATCAAACCCCGCTAGTGCAATATGTCGAACTTTGGCACGGGCTAATAACTTTATTAGCATTATCATTGAATTGTCAGGGAAAACCGCATCAGGGTCAATCAGTGTCTCATAATCAACTGTATAATCGAATACTCCATTTGTGCGGGTAAGGTTGGATGTCGCAATGAGGGCAAAAGTCCCCTGGTTTTCTGTAATAGATGTTATTTGCTGCTGGTAGCGTTTGCTATTTGAAAAGAACACCGCGTCTAATACAATATTGCTCGGCACATAATTCACAGCAATCACATATGGTGCATTATGATCAATATAAGTCCTTATCTTGGGTAGTTCTGTTATTATGGTTTTTCCAGGTCCTAAAACAAGAACCGTCTTATTCATAAACAACCTCTGTAACTCATGGTAAACAACAGTGTCATTGCAGGTACTTTTCTGGTATTCCAAATACAATTGCTCAATGTAGTCTTTGTCATAAAGCAACTTTTTTTCCTCTGACAGTTGTTTTAATATCTCATCTACGGACTTCACTGACAAGGTTTTTTTGTTCAAAAGGTAACTCACATAATTTGGATGGCAGTCATTGGACGCGGCTATAAATGGATTCATTGCATATCCCCAGTGATATTTGCTGTAGAGTTCATTTATGTTGCTATCAATGGCCTCAAGCAGTTGACTAATGGAATAATGAGCCCCCATGTTGTCATTCATATACATGCATAGTAATTCCATAGGAGCATTACCTGCTCCCTTGCCCATTCCAAACAAAGAACCGTCACATAACAGATGTCTTGGACTGGGCATGTGTTTTCTAATCAATTCAATGCTATTTGAATACGCCAGTTGGAAATTATTGTGTGAATGGTACCCGATGGTAATATCCTTATCCAAGTATTTATTCAACTGTTCATAGTAGTGGAAAAGATTATCCTTATGGAGCAAACCATAAGTATCAACGATTGATACTGCATTCGGATGAACTTTATTTGCCATTTCAATTAAATCCGCAAGTTCGTCCTCTGTATAGCTTGTGATTGAAACCAGTTGTGCAAAAACAGTATAACCCATATCAAGTAGCTGCTTGCAAAAAGTCAATGCTGGAACACGAAGATGTTTCTTGAAAATCACACGAATGCCATCAAGTATTGTCTCTTTCTGGGGTTGTATGTTTGTGATATCGCAAGTACCATAATCAATCATTCCAACAAACTTGGAACTTTTTTTGTCAACTTTGCCATAGATAGTCTTCATGCACTGTGTATTTGGCATAATGCTTCGATTGATGTCAAAGGGACGCTTTTCATTCAGAAATCCAAGTTCAATCCAGTCTATGCCAGAATTGACAAGGCGTTCCACAATGCTAATTAAGGCGTCATGTCCAAACTCCCAGTCATTGTTATAGCCGCCATCCCTTAATGTACAGTCCAATAGCTGATATTTGATATTTCTTGACATTGGTTCAACTAAAACACTCATCATTCTCTCTGATTTGACATTTTCTCTGTAAGTTGGAATCAGTTTCTTCAATCAGTTTCTTCAATATGCATATATTCCAAAAGACGTGAATAATGCGTCAGACAATTTGTTCATTTTCCGCAGAACTCCCTGATTGTCTGAATCATATATTCAAGTTTTTCATTACTCATTCCTGGATAGACTCCTATCCAGAGTGAATCGTTCATGATGCGGTTGGTGTTGGTCAGGTCTCCAATCATTCGATAGTCAATCCCCTCTTGCAATGTATCAAAACACGGATGCATTATGATGTTGCCAGCAAAAAGGTTTCGGGTCTGAATATTGTGGCTTTCCAGATATTGCGCCAATTCATTGCGTGTAAAAGATGCTTCAGGTGTCCGCGTCATGAGAAATCCAAACCAAGAAGGTTCACTTTCTGGGTATGGTCGCTGAATCTGAATGGTGCGAATATCCTTCAGGCCTTTATACAACCAAGCATAATTAGCTTTCCGTTTCTCTACAAATGTCGGAAATTTCTCAAGTTGCGCACATCCGATGGCAGCCTGCATGTCTGTGGCCTTGAGATTGTATCCAAAGTGGCTATAGACATACTTGTGGTCGTAGCCCCGTGGCAGTTTGCCGAACTGGCGTGTGAACCTGCAGCCGCAAGTGTTGTCCTTTCCTGATGCACACCAGCAGTCCCGTCCCCAGTCGCGTATGGATAGGGCGATTTTGTGCAGCAACGGATCATTGGTATAGACCGCACCTCCTTCGCCCATGGTAAGATGATGTGGCGGATAGAAACTGGATGTGCCGATATCACCCCATGTTCCTGTGAATTGCCCTGCATATTTAGACCCCAAGGCATCGCAGTTGTCCTCAATCAGCCACAGTCCATGTCTGTCACAGAATGATTTGACTGTTTTGATGTCAAATGGGTTTCCCAGAGTGTGCGCCAGCATGATTGCCTTTGTCCGCGGTGAAAAAGCACGTTCCAGTTGCGATGCGTCGATGTTCACGGTTTCGAGTTCAATATCCACAAATACGGGGATTGCACCATATTGGACAATTGGGGCGATTGTTGTCGGAAATCCTGCTGCCACCGTAATGACCTCGTCTCCTCGCTTGATTTGTCGTTCCTTGAGCAATGGGGACGTTAGGGTTGCAAAGGCCAAAAGGTTGGCGGAAGAACCTGAATTGACTAGTAAAGCATGGCGTATTCCAAGATAATTTGCAAGTTTTTCCTCAAATTGCCTGGAATAATGACCGTATGTCAACCAGAACTCCAGTGATGAATCCACTAGATTTCGAATTTCATGTTCGTCAAAGACGCGCCCCGCATAGTTAATGCGGCTCTCGCCAGGAATAAATAACTCCTCTTTCTCTGATGCATGGACCAGCTGATAATATTCGGACACCCTGTCCAAAATTTCATCATGTAGTTGTCTGAGCTTTAGTTTGTCCATTCCAAGCCTCTATCAATAGCAATCTTAACGTAGTCTTCCAGTTGTTTCAACGTCAACAGGCGATTGTGTTCATAGTATTCCTTGTACCAAATAGCAGTCCATTCAAATGCCTCATCTGTGTTAAGTGTGGCTTGCCAATTAAGACGGTAGCGTGCCTTTGTACAGTCCAAGGAAAGCAGTCCTGCTTCATGCGGCTGTTCTTGTGGAGGATTAACAATGAAGCGTATGGAGTCCCAATGCTTTGCCAACATCTTCGCGGCCGCATCCACTGTAACCACACCGCCATCACCTGGACCGAAATTCCACCCTTCAGCAAAGCCTGTTTCACCCTGTAGCAGTTTTGCTCCCAATGCCAGATAACCACTCAGAGGCTCCAACACATGCTGCCAGGGACGAGTTGAGCACGGATTTCGTATCTCTGTTACTTTGTTTTCCTTGGCATTTCTGATCAAATCAGGTACCAGGCGGTCTTTTGCCCAGTCTCCGCCGCCAATCACATTTCCAGCCCGCGCACTGGCTAGCAGAGTATTGTGCTTGACACCATAGTCAACAGGATTGAAGAAGGAGCTACGGAAAGAGGAGACTACCAATTCCGCACAACCCTTGGAGGCACTGTACGGATCATATCCCCCCATTGGGTCTGTTTCACGATACCCCCATAGCTGCTCTCTGTTTTCATAGCATTTGTCCGAACTGATTACCACAATAGCCTTGATAGATGAAGCATGACGGCAGGCCTCTAGTACGTTCGCTGTTCCCATAACATTGCTGGCAAAAGTCCCTACAGGGTCATCGTATGATAGACGAACAATCGGCTGTGCTGCCAAATGGAAAACGATATCTGGCTGGAAATTGACTAGAATCTTTTTTACATTTGAGGCATCGCGGATGTCGCAGATTTCATTGCGGAGGTTGGTTTTCAAGAGTTCACTGTGTGCGGGGATGGTTTCAAGCGGCAACGACAAGCCGCAGACATCAGCCCCCAGAGTCTTCAGCCAGGCGCATAGCCAGCTTCCCTTGAATCCTGTATGCCCCGTGACAAGCACACGCTTATTATAATATAAGTTGTGAAACATGGTTTATTTCCAGTATTTAGTCCAGGGGGGATTTCCACCATCCCAAAGCTTATTAAGCAGGAGGAATTCACGCTGATTGTCCATGCACTGCCAATAGCCCTCATGCTTATAAACCTGCATTTGGCCATCTTTGGCACACTGTTCCATGGGGGCACGCTCGAAAAAAAGAGTGTCGTCATCATTCAAGTATAATTCAATAAAATCTCTGTCCACGACCATGTAACCGCCATTGATATAGCCATCTGCCTTGGGCGGCTTCTCTTCAAAACCGCGGACGTTGTTGCCGTCCAGGAGCATTCCTCCAAAACGAGCCTCTGGATGAACCGCACTGATGGTCAAGAGCTTTCCACCCTTAAGATGATGTGCGTATAAAGCTGCTATATCGACATTTGCCACACCGTCTCCGTAGGTCAGAAAGAAGTGTTTGTTTTTGTCTGAAAGGTATTTTGATGCCTTTTTTACCCGCGCTCCTGTTCCTGCCTCTAGGCCAGTATTTGCCAAGGTCACCTGCCAGTCGGATTCGGGAGTATTGCCATGAAAAATCAATTCTGGCTCATGTCCAAGTTTGATGGTCACATCAGCTGTTCGAAGATGATAGTTCATGAAATAATCGATGAACGCCTCTTTCTTGTATCCTAGGCAGAGGATGAAATTCCGAACGCCAAAGGCTGCATAGCTTTTCATGATATGCCATACGATAGGCTGCTCACCTATTGAAACCATCGGCTTTGGCAACAACTCCGAAACATCTCGCAGTCTTGTTCCCTTGCCCCCACACAGTATCATACAAGGTACCTTGCTTAAATCTAACTGTTTTTTCATAGTTGCACCTTATGTCCTGTTACTGCAGAGGTAATTTCAGAACAAGCGTATATCGATGCTAGTTTTAAAAATACCTCTGAATATACGTTTTTGGGGTTGGCAAAAGATCAGCTATATTCCCCATCCGTCCCATAACTAGTAAACTTGTAAAACTGCGAAATCATGACATCCTAATGGAAGCCTACCAAGCAACCACAGGAGATACCATGAAAGCACAGAAACATACTATGACTATTCTTGCGCAAATTGCAAGTTGGATACCCGATAGAATTGTTGAAAAAATGGGGAATTATATACTTGAGTTTCCTGATGACATTGTCCCTCACAGGTCGATGACCAGGATGCGCCTTGCCGCTTCGCTACGCTACGCGGCACGGCGCACAGGGACTGTGGTGGTCATCTGACCGTGAAGCCTTCCGTTGCGCCGCCAAGTTCGTTCAGCCGAAGAAGAGCCAATGCCTTTTCTCCTGCGTCAGTGACGTCGATACCTCCGAACGCGCCGACAGGAGAAAACGGCGACGATGACATCCGATTCATCCCGCTACTGCAAGTTGACAATGATGTCGTTATCGATGGTAAATGTTACAGCGGCTTCATCGTCTAGCACAAGTTCCAGCTTGAGCAAATCGCCGAACTCTGCGAGGACGGCATCAAACTGTCCCCGAAAACCATAATCGTCCATTTCATCATTGTCATCAAACTTATTCATATCATCAAAGTCATTCATACAGTGCACTCCTTTCCTGCCAGTCGGTTATGGCCAGCATGATGTTTTCAAGGCATGCGTCAAATCCATCGACATCGGCGATTTCATCTAACGGACGTCGTTCCGTGAGATAAAGCACGTCGTCTTCGCTAATGGAAAGCGTCGCTCCGCGAGTTCCTGCCCAGAAGAAGTTTCCTGCAATGCAGGCCTTTGCAAAGTCGGCGGCTCGACGCATGTCCGCAATGGAAATGACACGCGCACGAACCATTGACATCGTTGGTTCGCCTGGAACCTGGAAGAAATCAATCTGACGTCCCTCCTCCGACAAAGAAAATGAATTGCCATTGCCACGCACAAATGCGTTGCGATATCTTGACTCGGCCAACGAAACAATGTCATCGAATGAAGTAGTCATTATTATATCCCTGTAATATATAGTATCAGTTTTGTTTACACGCAGCTGCGGGAAAGGTTACACATATACTATGCCAACAGCGCAGAATGATGGTTTGAAAATCTCTTTAATCGCAATCGTTTCATTTTTTACTAACAGTGCCATTGTACCATAGACTACGGCAAAAACATTTTTAATGTACCTGTTTAAGGAACATTTACAAATTTCCAGAGCGGAATTGGGTGGTAGGGAAAAAAAAGGGAATTATATACTTTAGTTGCCGATTGGACTTCACCCACAGAGAAGAGCCGCGTAAGTGGCGGCAAGAGGATAGCCGTGGATGGAGCGAAGCCGCGATAGCGGCGAAGCGAAACCCACGGTCAGATGCCCACTCCAGTCCCCGTGCGCCTTGCCGTGTAGCGCAGCGAAACGGCAAGGCGCATCCTGGCTATCGACCAGTGAGGGATAATTTCATCAGGAAACTCAAGTATATAATTTCCAAAAAAAAGAAGGAGGTTTGCCCTTTCGAGGTTGTGATTATCCATGTTGTGGCCTCGAAAGGGGAACTTGACGAAGCAGTGGCTTCAAAGGCAGATCAATAATAATGAATTGCAAATGGAATTGTACATGCTATATTTTTATTGCTCTCAGGCGTAAAGACTACTGGTTCTCAAGGGTGAAAAGATTCATGTGCCTGTGGCCAAGTTTTCGTTGACAACGATTGGATAATCTATGAAACTCAGAACGTTTTTGATGCTTGTCCTGGCGGTGGCGCTTGCTTTCCCGCTGGTCGTGCATTGTAATGAGAAGGAAACGGATACTGTTGGAAAGCAGAAGATTCTGCTGAATGCGCCAGGTGATTGGGCTCGTCAGGGGCAAAAGCCTATTATGGAGATACCTGACGGTATTTTCAGCGTTTCCAACCAGGTGCATTTCTTCTGCACGCATACCTTCAAGCTTCAACCTGGGAAAAAGTTCTCCTTCTATGCGGAAGTGCGCTCCGACGATGAAATCAAGGGGCCTCTCCATGCGGCTGTTGTGCTGTGCGACAAGACACGCAAGCATATCCCTGCAATGTGTTGTGTGGTCGCACCAGGAGACACGATGACGCAGCTGGTTCAGCCGACCACTGAAAAGCAGAACTTCATCATTGTAAAAAACAATCCCAAATGGCTTGAGCTGTACAAGCAAGGTTTCGGCGTCGTCGCCTTCAATGCCAGGCAGGATTTGAGCGATTTGCCAAACAGCAACTATTCCACGAAAATCACCGACATCACCCCCGATGAGGAAAACCTGAGGGTCACATTTGAAAAGGAGCTGTACGAGGAGTTTCCCGCAGGCACAAATGTCCGCCTGCACAAGACAAGCGGCTTTTACAAGACCATAGAGTACGTGTTTCCTAACAAGGAATGGAGGAAAATTGGCGGCGTAATTGAGGCCCCCGCAAATATCGAATACTTCTTCCCCTGTATAATCTACTACGGACCAGAGGAAAAGAGAATTCAAATCCGAAATCTCCAAATGATAGTCGAATAACAGAAACATGAAACATTTATTCCTCTCAATTCTGGTCAGCTCGCTGGTGGCAATGGGGTACCAGTTGTCGGACAAGACATTAACGCGCCTGGGCAGGATGCCAATCCCGCCCGTCATTGACGGCAGAATTTCCATTGGCGAATGGGACTGCGCCTCCACCACATTCGGCGGTATCAACCCCGAGACTGGCTTGATGGCCTACAGGGAAAGCAATTTCCGCCTTGGATACGACAAGGATTTCATCTATTTCGCCAGCACCAGCGAACTGCCCATTCCGCCGCAACAACTTGAAGAAAAAGACACTGCTGAAATCATCCTTTTGCCGCCTGGCGCGAACAAGCCGATCGTCATCAAGGTCAACAGCCAGGGCAGGGGAGTTCTGCCCGCAGGCACTAAAATAGCAAATGACTTCTATGCGGACACGCTCACCAGCTATCTCCGCAAGTGCTGGACAGTGGAAATGGCAATTCCAATCAAGGCTTTCGGAATAGAGAGCATTGAAGAGGGCAAGCCCTGGGGATTACAGATGAAACGCAACTGGACCAGCATGCCAGAGACAGGCTGCTGGCACCACACCACCTCAAACGAGGAGCTTGGCACATTCATTCCAGACAGCACCGCTCCAGCCATTAGCTTTGACGGCTTCGGCCACTCCGTTTATAGGGACAGCAGCAACTATATCTGGACCCACAGGATAGAGAACACCACCGACAAGCCCATTGAAATCAAGTCCAGCTCCGAGGTTCACGCATTCAGTAACCCGCCCACGCTGGACATGATAAACCTGGAGGCGGTTGGCGAGGCCAGGAGGGTTCCCCTTGAGCCAAGGCAGCAGACTATCCAGCCTGGCAAGACGGGCTATGTGGAACTCTACCTGATGGCGCAGTTTGTCGGGACACGCCAGATTTATTCGTACTTTCAGGATGTAAAGACTGGTACGGTCTTCTACAGGCGGAGAATGTACTGGGAGATCGCCAAGGCCAAGAAGATTACCTTCAAGGACGAAAAGGGGCTGCCATACGTATGCGCCGCATTCTATCCCAGCTACGGTAACAAGCTGAAGGTGGCGGGCGTCTTCTCCAAGACGCTGCCCTGCATGAAGGCGGTGGTGGAGGTGAAAGACGAAAAGGGCAGGGTGCTGAAGAGCTACAGGTACTCCAATTTTGGTCGTCCCGTGGAGGACTTCGAAGAAGAGACAATCCTGCCTGACCTGCCGCTTGGCAAGTATTTCGTCACCATGACCGCCACGGACGCCCAGGAGAGGCAATACTCGCAGACACGCACCTTCGAGGTTGCCAAGTTCCCCTGGCAGGGCAACACAATCGGCTGCGACCGCATTATTGTTCCGCCATTCAAGCCACTGGAGGTCAAGGAAGGTAGCAATGAGGTTCATGCGCTGATGACTGGCTATCGCATCGGCGGCGAGCTCTGGGATAGAATATACGCGCAGGAGTTTCCGTCATCTCCGAGGGAGAACATCCTCGCCGCCCCAATCCGTTTCCTGCTGAACGGCAAGCCTTTCGGCGACGCCAGTTGCAAGTTGGTTTCAAAGGAGCAGGACAAGGTCGTCTATGAAACAACGGCCTCCACAGACGATGCGATGATGACCATCACGCAGGAATACGACTTCGACGGCTTCTGCAAGGCGGACATCAAGATTCTGCCAAAGCGCATCCTGCGTGTAGATGACTTCAGGTTGGAGGTGCCTTTGCGCAACGACATTGTTAAGTACTATTCTTCCACAGGCCATGCAGGCGCCAGAAGCGGCGACGCGCCAGACTTGAGCATTCCCGCTGGCGAAGGGAAACTCGACCTCAAGGGCATCAAGTTCGTGATGGGGACGCCTGCAATGTATTTCTGGCTGGGAGGCATATACAAGGGCTTCTGCATCATCAACGACCTGCCACAGCATTTCAGTTTGCGGGATGACGCAGGAAATGTGAGTGTCACCAGGAAAGGGGACACCGTTACATTCAACTACATCATTGTGAACAAGAGTACGTTCTGGCAGGAGCCTCTTTTATACACCTTCGGCTTCGAGCCCACGCCTGTCAAGCCACAGGCTGAAGGTTTCCGCGCTATAGGCGAATACATGTACGACTACCCGCAGCCAAAGGGTGCCATCTGGGCGACTTTGAGAGTGCATGGCAGCATCGTCAACAATATGGTTTTCCCGCCTGGACAACTAATAAACAACGACGATTCATATCTGGATTTCGTCTTTGCGCACAGGGGAAAGCCCATTTCCGACAAGGAAATAAGTATCTTTGCGGATAAGTTCATGGAACGCAATGGGGAGTGGATTCGCAAGAACATGCCCACCGTGTCGTTGGCGCCATTGGTTAGGACACTCAAAAACAAGCGCCATATCGGCGTGGACAAGTTCATCATGTACAACGACCCGCTTCTGTATTCCTGCCTCTGGCCCGAGGCCGAAATGTACAAGGCGGAATGGCTTCCCTGGGACTATCCCGCAGATGACGCCATCAATGAATACGCCTGCACGCACAACAAGTCGTACATGGACAAGCTGCTCTGGTATATGAGGGAGAGAGCCAGACGGGGCTTCGATGGCATGAACTTCGACTGCTTCCCCCTTGGCGGAGGCTACAATACCACGGTGAACGGCGGTTATCGGTTTGAACAAGGCAAGGTGCCCAACCTGCACAACAGCAATATGCTGCAAATAGCCTCGGCTGGCATAAAGCCTGCAGGCAGCCTGTTCAAGTGGCGCGAACTTACCAGACGCACCGCCATCATGATGTACCAGGAAGGCAAGACGTTCATGGGCTATCCCTGGGTGGAACTGCACACCACCAATTCGCAGTGCGTGCCTGTCACCGCATTTTGCAGCACCACTATCACCTGGGAACGCAGTTCCAGAGGCAATGAATATCAACACCGCTTCCCTGAAGGTTTCATCCTGGCGGAGACAGCTGGTACCCAATCGGGGACGATACCGCGCTGCATCGTCTCCACGCAGAAGATGCCCAATCATGACCCGCACGACATTGCGGAGACGCTGGTGGGGCTTAGTTTTGCGTATGGCCTGCTCCAGCATGTGGACCAGGGCATCGTCCCCAAGGACAAGAACTACGCGCTGTGGAGGGATGTCGTGTTTGATTTCGGCTATGGTCGCCCTGAGAACAAGACCATCCTCTTCTACAGCCAGGAAAAGCAGCCAGTGACCTGCAATCAGCCTGGCATCAAAACCACCCAGGTCATCCGCCCCGACAACAAGGCGCTCGTCCTCATCGGAAACACCCTGGACAGGCCAGTCACGGCCAGCTTTGATGTGAGCGGATTGAAATACGGGAAATGCCGTTTCACCGATTTACGGTATGGAATAGAAATAGCCAAGCCAGAGTTGGATATTCCAAAGTACAGCTACGGGATGCTTTTGATTGAAGCACTATAGGGTTAGAGTAGTTATGGATAAACACATGAAACATCTTTTCTTCATAATACTAGTGGTCTTCTGCGGGATAATTGCGGGGGCAGAAAACGCGGATTTCCGTCTGGAAGCAGGCTTGGAAAAAACAGTGTTCCAGCCTGGGGAGGTTGTGACCGCAACGGTTCTGCCGATTCATCCAGACACCTATCGCCCGCTTTATTATAGAGCCATCACCGACGGGAAAAAACTGCCAACAGGCTTTGGAGAGACCATTGGCGCACTAGTCGATGCGTATGGCATGGTCTTCATCGACCGCGGGCCCCTGAAACATCCTACCTTGAAGGGATATTTCTTTTTCCCAAAGCTCAAAACACCTGATGAAAAACCTGTATTGAGTTTTTCCACTGAAAACTGGCCGTGTGGGGACTATACCGTGAGAATTCAGCTGATGCACATCCACAAAGACCCTGCTATCAAAGACCCGAAGATAAAGTATCCCTACAGTTATGCCACCCTCCATTTTTCAATAGAGGAGCCGCATGAAATGTTCGATACGGCGAAAGATTTTGCAAATCTGCCTTGGCAGGGAGGTTTCACAGAGCTCGCCGTGGGGAAACCAGCAGCCGTGCAGACAAGGTTCAAGCAGTTCTACCGCAATGGAGCCTTCTACTTTCTGATTGAAGCACAAGAGCCCGAGATGTCAAAGGTTCAAATGGACAAAATGCCTGCCGACAGCGGAGACATCTGGCGAAATGATTCCATCGAAATCGCCATTTCCGCAGAACCTGGCCCCCAGAACTTCTACAAATACCTTTTTGACGCGGCAGGCCAGTTCTGCGACCTGAAGGCGACTGACGACAACACCAATCAGAATCGATACAACTTCTTCTCTGAATGGGACAGCATGGCGGATTATCAAGTGGAACGGCAACAGGACGCATGGCTCATCAACGCTAAAATACCAGTCGCCGCCATGGTTTCATCGCAGACTACGCCAGAGACTTTCCGCTTCAATATTGTGCGCCATCGCCGTGTCGGCGGTAAACTCGTGACTTCTTCTTTTGTTGACTTCAAGGGCATTTCCCTGCACCAGCCTTTGAAGTTCAGCAATCTTGTAGCAGATGGCTTCAAGGCGGAAGATTATAATGTCGCTCTCGACAAACTGGAAGCAAGCTATCGGACATCTGGACAACTCGACATGGAAGCGGTGCTCCGCTCCGACCATGCGACCGCCAAAATGGTTCACATCCGCTTTTCCCTCGACAACGGCAAAGAACATTACGAAACGTCATTGGTCGAGCCGCTGGAGGAAAAAACGGGGCGCAGGGTTGCGGCGCGTCTTGTCGGCATGAAAGACGGTGAATACAAGCTCTCCTGGCAGATGATGACAAACTCCAACGCACCTGTTCTGCTGGCGGCTGGAAGCAAGAAAGTGGAACTGCTTTACAACCCGTTGGCTCTGGAAGTGAGCAATCCAGCCTATCGTGACTGCATCTTTGCCACAATGCCTGACAAAACCCTGCGCTTTGCCGTGGTGTCCCAGTTTGAAAACGAGCTTGAGCTTGACGCTATACTGAACGGAGAAGGGAAAACACTGAAGCAAAGCTTTACGGTACGGCCTGGAAAAACGGACTTGACCTTTGACATGGCTCCACTCCCCGACGGCACCTATACCTTGAAAATCACCGACGGTGCAAAACTGGTCCGCGAGCGCAGAATACGCAAACTGCCTTACAGAAAAGGCGAGGTGTGGCTGGACGCATCAGGCATAACCTATATCGATGGCGTCAAAACCATGCCGTTCGGCTGGATAGGCAATCAACCGTATCAGCCTGATGCCTCGCTGAATGCGCTATTGCTCTACGTTCGCGTTGCCGATATTGATCATGCGCGTAAGATTATTGCCGACTACTTCAAAAAGGGCCAGCGTACCATGATTTATTTCACGCAGGAGACAACTGGCACTGCCTGGTCTGAACCACGCCTGTTTGCCGAAAATGAACGGCGCGGCGGACTCAATGAGGCACAAAAGGACCAAATTATCAAGTTCGTGAGTGAAATCGGTAAGGAAGAGGGGCTTTTGGCGTGGTACATGGCCGATGAACCAGAGGGACGCAATAACAATCCACTCTTCTATGAAGAGGCTTTGGATGTCATCAAGGAAGTTGACCCCTACCATCCTGGTGTCATGCTCAATTACGGCTTGGACGGTATTCGGCGTTTCTACAAAGGCGGCGATATTCTTGCACCAGACTGCTACCCAATGTACTTTGAAGATGGCTCCACTGGAAAAGCAAGGACAGCCTCTTCAGAATGGGCTAAAACCGCGTCCAGTCTCCGTCCCTCGTGGCTCGTCCCCCAGATGACCCTGTGGCCATATCTCAGTACAGACGGTAAACTGCGCGGTGTCGCTCCTGACTACCGTGACCAGCGGATGCAGTTCCTGCAGGCTTTGATTCACAATTGCAAGGGTTTCCTCATGTACACCTACTATACTGGACAGGTCTTTTCCGATCTGATAATCGGCCATCTGGAGCTAGGGCGTACATTGCAAATGCTCAAGGACTATTTGCTGGAAGACACTCTGCCCAATGCAGTAGTAGTCAATCCCGAAAAGCCTGGCGTGATAGTCGGTCTCAAGCAATTTAACGGCCAGTACTGCCTCATTGCAGTCAATACAGAGCAGGATCCACGAGTAGTCGATTTCCATTTGTCGCCCATCAAGGAGACTACCCTTTATGAAGCTGGAGGGCAGGGTGTATTTGCCGTGAAAGACAGTTGTTTTCAAGATACGCTTGCAGCCAAGGAATCCAAGTTTTATCTCACCGATAAAACTCTGGCGGCACAAGTCCCAAGCGTTGGGGACGTGGAGCGGCGTGTCGCCGAACTCAAGAAATCGCGGCTCAAGGAAGGCAACCTCATTGGAACTGGAGAGTTGTACGAAGCTGATTACCGCAACATCTTCAAAGGCAATATTCCGCCAGATGTCACCATCATCAAAGCCTCCTCGGAAACACCCAATTATACCACACGGAATACGGGAACGCTTTATTATCTGCTGGATGGGCTGACTGAACCGACATGGGCAGATTTTGCGTGGACGCCGAAGGCGAACGACAAGACCCCGTGGTTGGAGTTCACACTGCCTGTAGAAAAGAAAATGAACTGCCTGAAGCTCTATTCACCTGGAGCAACATTGTCCACGGGACGCGTGATGGTAAATGACAAGGTTTTTCCATTTGATGGTGTCGGAAGAAAAACGATTGAAGTCAAACTTGATGGCTCTCTTTCCAAGAGCATCAAGATTGAGTTCGGCCGCGAAGGGGCCAAAACAGAGAACGATCCCTATTTCAAATGCTTTTTGACCGAGGTTGAATTATACTGAATGTTGTTAATCAATATATTATAACTTCTTTCTTCGAGTGTCGATAATAAAGAAATTATTTCAAAATCTTCAAAGGAGGGACTCCTATGATTTTCGGACTTTTAAAAGACATCAAAAACGGTGAATACCGCACAATCGCCACGCCAGGCGAGATTGCCACTATCGTTGCCGACGGACACACGGCGCTGGTTCAAAAGGGGGCGGGCGAACGCTGTGGCTTTTCCGACGAGGCATATGAAAAGGCTGGGGCAGAACTGGTCGGCACCATGGAAGAGATTTACGCTCGTGCCGAGTTCGTCACCAAGGTGAAGGAAATTGAACCGTGCGAGTACGGCCTCATCCGCGAAAACCAAATCATCTTCACCTGCATCCACCCCGCTTCGCACCCCGCCGAAGTCGATGCACTGCTTAAGAGCAAGTGCATCGCCTTCACGGCGGAAGACTGCCACCGCTACGGTTCGCCCAACTGCGAAGCAGCTGGCAAGCAAGGCGCGCTTTTTGGTCTTGAGTCGATGCTCTGCACCAACGGCGGCAAGGGCAAGTTCGTCGGTGGCCTCGCTGGTGCGCCAGGGATGAATGTCGTCATCCTCGGCGGTGGTATTGTCGGCAAGAGCGCTCTTCAGGTGCTCCACGCCCTCGGTGCGCACTGCACCGTTTTCGACATCAACATCGGTACGCTGCGCACGCTCCAGATGCAGTACGGCGACTCGATCGACACGGCCATTTCCACGCGCCAGAACATCGCCAAGGTCCTGCCGCAGACCGACATGATTCTCAACTGCGTGAAGTGGCCCAAGGGCTGCAAGGAATATCTCGTCACGCGCGAGATGCTGCGTCTCATGGAAAAAGGCTCTGTCCTAGTCGATATCAGCAACGACGAACAAGGTGCGATCGAGACGTTCCATGAGACCACGCACGAGAATCCACGCTACATTGAAGAGGGCATTGTCCACTTCTGTGTCAGCAACATCCCTGGCGCAATCGCGCAATCCACGTCGATTTCATACGCCGCGTCGGTGATTGGACACTTCCGCAGCATCCTCAACAACGGCATTGCCGAAGCATGCGTCCGCGACGGCTTCCTGCGCCGCGCTCTCGCATGCTACAAGGGGTTGCTCACTCACGAGGAGACCAGTGCCCTGCAGAACAGACCATGGATTCGTCCCGAGGAGGTACTCGGCATAGCCGACCGTCGTCTTGATCCCGCTCCACCCGCCACGGTGACACGCTCGGATAATTTCTACAAGAAATAGAAACTATTCAGAAGGGGGCATATTGGCATAATCCGCTTGGTTTTCTGCGCTTGCCGCGTAGCGCAGCGAAGCGGCAAGGCGCAAAGAAACTGGGGGTATCGCCTACCCGTGGGTTTCGATCGCGTCAGAGGCGCTCACTTTACCCACGGCAATGTTCTTGCCACCGCAGAGAAGAGCCGCGTAAGCGGCGCCAGGAGCATAGCCGTGGGTGGAGCGAAGCCGCGACAGCGGCGAAGCGAAACCCACGGTCAGATGACCACCCCAGTTCTTGTGCGCCGTGCCGCGTAGCGCAGCAAAGCGGCAAGGCGCATCCTGGTCATTGACCAGTGAGGGACAATGTCATCAGGAAACTCAAGTATATAATTCCCAAATAAAGAATAAGATCAATGGAAAACATGGGGTTCATTTCGCTTGTGCCATCGCTTTTGGCCATCGTGCTGTGCTTTGTCACGCGCAATACCATCGTTTCGCTGATGGTGGCCTGTGCCGTGGGTACGTTGCTGGCGGGTCAGGGGTTAATGGGACTGCCTACGTTGCTCAAGAACAGCATGGGCACCACGGGTTTCGCCTGGGTGATGATGCTGAACGTGTTCATCAGCATTCTTGTCGCCTTTTTTCAGAAGTCTGGCGCCATCCAGGGTTTCTCGCAGAAAGTGCATGACTGCAAGCTTAGCCGCAAGGGTGTTCAGCTCATCTCGTGGTTGCTTGGCATCTTCGTATATTTTAGCGACTCTTTCTCGCCGCTGTTCGTTGGCACTGTCATGCGACGCATTTCCGACAACGCAAAGGTCAGTCGTGAAAAGCTGTCCTACATCGCCGACTCGACCTCCGCGCCCGTGTCCGTCCTCGTACCCATCACTGGCTGGGCTGCGTACCTCAGCGGACTGGCCATCGGTGTAGGCTGCATTGCTGACCAGGAGCAGGCCATCAACCTGTTTGTGCGCGCCATTCCGTTCAATTTCTATGCCCTGTTCGCCGTGTTCTTCGTCTTTCTGGTTGGCAGCGGTATTGTCAAAGACTTTGGGCCAATGAAGGTTGCTGAAGCCCGCGCCATCAATGAGGGAAAAGTCCAGCGCGATGGCGCCGAGCCTGTCATCGGCAAGGAACTGACCGAGATGGGGCAGCACGAGAAGATTAAGACCCGCGTCTTTCTCAACTTCATCCTGCCCGTCATGATGATCGTCGGCATTGCCATTGGCACCTACATCACGATGCATTCTGCCAAGACCATGGAAGCTTTTCTCGCCGTCGTGCTGTTCATGACCATCAGCCTATGGATTCAGGGTATCCCGCTCAAGGAAGTTGTCAACACGGCCACCGATGGCGTCAAGGGTGCTGTCCCAGTCGTCATGCTGCTGGGTCTTGCCTACTCCATCAGTACCCTGAGCAAGACCATGGGCACGGCCAACTACATCGTCTCGTTTGCGCAGCAGTTCCTGTCGCCTCGTTTGCTGCCCTTCGTGATTTTCGTCATTGCCGCCGTCATGGCATTCGCTACTGGCACCTCGTGGGGCACGTTTGCTATCTGCATGCCCATTGCCCTGCCGCTTGCATTTGATTACACGAACGGTCAAGTTACCCCGCTCGTTATGGCCTGCTTCGCGGCCGTCGCTGGCGGCGGCGTGTTTGGGGACCACTGCTCGCCGTTGTCTGAAACCACGGTGCTCTCCTCTGCAGGTGCAGCAGCCGACCACATCGACCATGTCAAGACCCAGCTCCCCTACGCACTCGTCTGCGCGGCTGTAGCTTCTATCGCGTATTTGGTCGTGGGCCTCACGATGGTGTAGAGGCTGCAGCCACAGTCACCGAAACACGCCCACCTTGGTCAAGCCAGAATGACGGAGAAGGAGGTGGTTGGCGAGAGGTCGAAACGGCAGCGGTGGCGGCGTTGGTGGGGAGAAGCCGTCCATCGGGTAGGCGAACGTCCATATTGCGATTGCGGTCTGTGGCGGACTGCGAAAGCGGAATTCCATTTGTCGTGAGGAACTTCATGCCACAGACGATGCTGAGGTTGAGCATCCGTGTGGCGCCAAATGAGAAGTCTTCGGTAAGATTATCTCCAGACTTGGACTACTTTGTGGTGTCAAGTCGTTTACATGCAGGGCGACAAAAGGTTACAGTAATCAAAGCGACATAGGAGTTAAAGCACATCTTTTGCGTTGATCATGATCTCGTTGCCAATACGGTTGTCGTAGTCGCCGCTCTTGCTGAAAGGGCTGCTCTCTAAGTCGCCCAGCATGTCGTCGAGGATATCGACGAGCGCGGCGCGCTTCTCGGCGTCTTCTGGCATCATCGTCTCAAAGATGACACCCATGTTGTCGAAGAGCGTCTTGATGCCAGCACCGTCGAAAACCTTGTTGGCGACGAGCGTCTCCGCCTGTTCGTCCAGGTTCAGCGCGCGTAAGGCATTCACCGTCTTTGTGATCGCGGTCTTCTGTGCCTCGGTGAGGTTTTCCTTGCGGATGCCTGGGGCCTCCTTGGGCGTGGAAAGGGAACGGATGAGCGAGGCTCCGTGGCGGATGGACTCCCAGATGTCTCCGAATTGATAGCCGCGCGTCTCCATGTTCTTGCCCTTGGCAGACGCCTTGTCGAAAGGATGGAAGTGCGCGGTGGAGGCGAAGATGCCGAACGTCTCGCACTTGAGGAAGAGACGGCGCTTCGGGCCGTTGCCGCCAGCGTCCCGCAGATGGTCAGTATCGGGAATCGTGAAGTAGTGGAACGTGCGCATGCCGTTGAGGAGCCCGCCCGCGCCAGGTGGCACGTCGTAGCCGCGCGGCATGTTCAGGTGGCCGTCCACGGTCATCTGCTGGTAGGGCTTGGCGTGGGTCGAGGTGCGGAGGTAGATGCCAGAGGCACGGTCGAGCCAGCGCGCGATGCAACCGTGCTTGTCTTCAACGGAGAAGGAGCCGCGGTACATGTACTCGCCCTTTCTACGGGCGGCCGCGTGCAGCGCATGGGTGAGCGCGACGACGTTCTCGTGCGTCGGCTCGAAGAGGAATTCCCTGCCGCTCTGGAGCGCGCCGAGAACCTCGCGTCCGCGCCGAACCTGCGCTGCGAGAAGCGTCCTCAGCTCGTCAACGTCGCGCGGGCGGTGCACGGACGAGCGGGTGGTGATGAGGTCTTGGTAGTGGATCTTCGGGAAGGAGTAGTCCCGTCCGTCCACGTCGAAGGTGATTTCGTCTGGGAGGGTGGCAGGATCCATGAGCGGTCGCGTGTCGGCACCTGGCTTTACGTATGGAACAGGTTTCCAGGTCTTTGCCTCCTTGATTCCCTCACCACCTTCTTTTCGCGCCTGGTATTCTTCAGGGTGCGTGAGCTTCTGCACGTTCTCCTCGGAGAAGGTTGCGAAGACCTGCTCGGCGCGGTTCAGCGGGACAACAAGGCGTGAAACGCCGAGCTCGTCCGTTTCAAAGGTGGCGCCGCAGTTCTTCGCGATGCTCTCGAGCATCTGAGAGGTTTCCCATGAAATCGGCTTGTCGGTGCGGTAGAGAATCTTGTCACCCATGAGGGCGGCCCGCCACGGCGTGCGGGTCTCGGGGACGACCTCAAGGTGGTTCAGCGCGACCTCGCCATTCTTGCTGACCCACGTGGTGGACGAGGTGAGCTTCTCGAGGTTGGCAATTGTCTCGACCGCGCCCTGCCGCACGGCGGGCGGCTGGTCGTCGAGGTCGTCGTAGAGATCAAGGTGGTTGACAGAGACATCGAGAATCTTCTTGAGGGACTCGTTGAACTCCGCCTCCTTCGCGTTGATGTCGGCGCGAATCTTGGTGCGCAGTGCCTTCTCGGCGTCGGAGATGCCATCCTCGTTCGGATTGAAGGCGGCACGGTAGTCGTCGAAAGTCTTCTTGAACACGCCGCTCTTCGCGAGATCACGCAGGTTGACGACGCCAGAGAGCTTCGAGAAGAAGGTGTCGTCGTCGAAGACGGAGAAGTTGTTAAAGCGCGGCTTGGTGCTCTTGCCGTAGGTGTCCTTAAAGGAGAGGTCGTCGGAGACCTGCAGGTACTTGCCGTTGCCTTCCAGCGAGTGGCCTGGGTCGATGGCGAAGAACTTGCCGCCGATGAACCCCTTGTTCTGGCCGCGCTTGCCGATGCCGTCGCGGTCGGCCGTGACGAGGAAGAAGGCCTTGTACTTGCCGAGGCTCTCCATGTGGAAGTTCGTCGGGGCGTTCTGCGGCTTCACGACGCGGCCATCTTTGAGGAGGCCAGCCTCGAGGTCCTTGTAGCCAGTGGCGAACTTGGCGGCGAGCATGAGCTTGGGATGGCCGTCGGAGTATTCGCCGCGAACAATCTCCAACTCCTGCGAAGGGACGCCCGCGATGCGCGTCAAGTCGTTCGCGAGAGCCTCGGTGACGGCACCTGCGGATATCGTGTCGGCGGACTGGCGCGACGTGAAGCGATAAAGCTGGCCCATCTTGCGTCCGACCGCGACGCGTTCAGGCCGCATGAATGTTCCCGCGTGGGCGGAATCTCCCTTGGAGAACTTGTCGCCCTCGTTGTAGTCGAGCTTCACGATGGTGCGGTCGGAGAAGTGCTTGAAGATCGGGGACATCTCGTGGTAGTCGTCCTCGGGGCCTACGTTCATCACGCTGTCTCGGATCTGCGAGAAGAGGTAGAGCTTGGCCTCCTTGATGATGCCTTTGCTCGCCGTGCCGTCGGCGATCTTCGCGATATCCTGCTCGGAAAACTGTCCCTTCAGCCCGTCAGCGAGTGCCTTGAACACGTAGCCGGACGGGACGCCGCGCCCGCCAGAACTCCGCAACGTCTGCGCCGCATCCTGCAGCGCGAACTCGGCCACTGCCGCGATGCCTGCTGGATGGGCGCGGCCCGCCAGCATAATCTGCTCGCGCAGGGACTTGCCTGCGCACTTGTCCGCGAACGCCAGGTTGGCCTCCCTGAGCTCGTCGAGGGCGCGCTGGCTCGCATCAGACTCGATATCCGCCATCAGACCGCGCGTGTCGTCCTGCGACCACTCGTTGCGGTAGATGAAGCCTGGCTCAACGCCGTTGGTCTTGAGTTTTTCGAGGATGACTGGATTCGTCCCCGAACGGTTCACCCTCATGCCTTCGCCCGCGAGACCGCGTTTGACGAGGTCGGCGATGGACGTCTCGCCCTTGCCGAAGGTCGTCTTGAGGTTCCGCAGCCCCGTCGGCTCCGTTCCCGACGATTCCGCCTGCGACTCCACGTGCTGTCGGGGGCCGATACCCACCGATTCCAGGTCCGAGCCCTTGCGCACCGCTTCCAACGCGGCGGAGATGCGCTTTTGCGCGGCGACGCCCACGTCGGCGGCCGTGCGGCACGATGCCAGGTCCGTGCCGTTCAGGGCGTCCTTGGCGATTTCTTTGCGCACTTTTTTCTGGTCGTCGGCGGAGAGGTCCAGCATCTGCGGGGACGTGTCGAGCTGGCGGTTGATTTCTGCGACGAAGCGGTTGTCGCGTATCTGCGCGAGGTTGGACAGCGTCTGCTTCACGTCCATCGCGCGCAGCGACTTGTGCATCTGGCTGCGGGTGCCGAGCGTCGTATCGAACGCGTTCGTGCCGAAGACGCCGTACTCCTTCTCCAGCGCGGCCTTGAAGGCGGCCATGGTGGCGTCGTTGATTTGCTTGGATTGCGAGAAGACCAAGTTGCCGAGACGCGCGGTGGCGCCCTTGCCCTGTCCCTGCACCGCGAGATCGCGGGAGGAGAAGTGCGTCTGGGTGGCTATGGAGCGGAAAGTGTCTATGTTCAGGGGCATGGCGGTGATCCTTTTAGAAAAGACTACACGGAAACAGAGGGGAGGTTACAGCGTCCGAAATTTGCTTGGATTGCGAGAAGACGAAGTTGCCGAGGCGCGCGGTGGCGCCCTTGCCCTGCCCTTGCACCGCAAGATTGCGGGAAGAGAAGTGCGTCTGGGTGGCTATGGAGCGGAAAGTGTCTATGTTCAGGGGCATGGCGGTAATCCTTTTGTAAAGATTACACGGAAACGGAGGAAAGGTTACAATGTCCGTCACTTCACACCAGAATTATCGGATGTAAGGAGGACTCGTCGCCTGAGGAACCATCGGAAAGCTTCTCCCTGATGCGCTCGGCCCACATGTCGCAGAGCTGGAGAATCTTCTCTATGGTGGCGACGAACTCCTCGATGTCCTTGGACGTCTCCTCGAGGTCGAAGAAGTAGTTGTACACCACTGTCTCCGACTCGGATTCAAGCGCGAAGTAACCGCCAGCGGTTTCCTTGCCGAAGAGCCCGCCCGTCAAGAGGTCGCGGTACACGGCCTTTGGGGCGTCCGTCGGCAGTTGCGTCACCTCGACAAAGCAAAGTACCTTGCCAGTCGCCTCGATGAACTGCAGGTTAACTATATAGGTGTCATCGACCTTGACGCTAACAAGGCCAGTTTCGTCAGAACGTAGCGAATCAATTCCTGAAACTTTGCGGACTTCTGCTAAAAAAAGCGAATAATCTTCTTGGGTTTTCATCGTTTCCTTGTCCCTTATGGCAACAATATGTTCATTGTAAAAACAGTCTGAAACTTAAGCGTTATTTGGCAATGCGACAGACTTTTGGAGGCTCAGGCGAACTGGCTGTTGTACAGTTCCGCATACTTTCCAGCCTTTTTCATCAGCGAATCGTGATTGCCCACCTCTTTGATGTCGCCATTCTCCATATAAAGGATAGCATTGGAATCCCTGATCGTGGAGAGGCGATGTGCGATCACGAAGCTGGTGCGACCTTTCATCAGCGTCGCCATGGCCTCTTGGATGACCTTTTCGGTATGGGCGTCCACGTTGCTGGTGGCTTCGTCGAGAATCATGATTTCTGGATTCGCGACAATGGCCCGTGCAATGGTGAGCAACTGCCTCTGCCCTTGGGAGATGTTTTCCGCGCCCTTCGAGAGCATCATGTCATAGCCGCCAGGCATGGTGTGTATGAAGACGTCCGCGCAGACGGACTTGGCAGCCGCCTCGATTTCCTCGTCGGTCACATCCCGCTCCGTGCTGTATTTCAGGTTGTCGCGAATCGTGCCCTCGAAGAGCCAGGTGTCCTGCAACACCATGCCGAAATGCTTTCGTAGCTCATGTCGCGTCATCTCCTTTGAGTTGATGCCGTCCACCCATATCTCGCCGCCATTGATTTCGTAGAAGCGCATCAGCAGGTTGATAAGAGTTGTCTTGCCCGCGCCAGTGGGACCGACAATGGCGACCTTCTGGCCTGGCTCCACATGGATATTGACATCGGTCATCAGCTGTTTCCCAGGCAGATAGCCGAACTGCACGTGCTTGAACTCCACGGCACCGTCGCATTTTGTCGGAACTTTTCCAGCTGTGGGGTCTGGGATTTCTTCCACAGCGTCTAGCAGCTCGAATACACGTTCGCCAGCGGCAATGGCCGAAGAGAGCTGGCCCGACATCTGCGCAAAGGTGGCGAATGGCTGACCATCTGTGCAATGACCGATGTCACCACGAAAACCACCGTGGCCACGATCTGTCTTGTGTTTAGTTTGATTCTTGAGAAGATTTCTGTCATGTTATCGAATCCGTGTTAAGTGAATCGTGGATTACTCCGCTTTGAGTTTATATTTGGTGAATGACCACACCTGTGAGGAAATTTTTATGAAAAATTTCCTTCTGAATATAACACATAACGTTGCCTGTTGCAATGCAATTATCGAAAAATAACCCCGCTTACCAGTCCGTTTGAAGTAATCATTTGGGTAAAAGCTCACTAAAACAGTTTTGAAAATGAAAAATCCGACTTGACAAGCCTTTCGAAACTGGCTAAATTAGGAGAATTATATACTTGAGTTTCCTGATGGCATTATCCTTCATTGGTCGATGGCCTGGATGCGCCTTGCCGCTTCGCTGCGCTACGCGGCACGGCGCACGGGGATTGGGGTGGGCCACTGACCGTGGGTTTCGCTTCGCCGCTGTCGCGGCTTCGCTCCACCCACGGCTATGCTCTTGCCGCCGCTTACGCGGCTCTTTTCTGTGGGTAAAGTCCAATCGGCAACAAAAGTATATAATCCCCTAAATTAGAGCACAGCTTATGGAATTGGCCCCATTTTTCCCACGACCGTCCTTCTTGCTTTTGGGAAGCCTTTGGTGCTTCGCTTTGTACTTACGGACGGCGAAGCACATTACAGGCTTATTTCTGACTGAACAAACCATGAAAACAGCACGAAAACTCCATACACTGCTTCTTGCCGCTGGCGCAATCGGATGGGGCGTTGCGGTATTGGGCGTGCTTCTGCCGTGGAAGGTGATGACGCCGATGCTGCAGAGCATGGGAGCCACCTACGATTTCTCAGACCAGCAGATGCAGTACTGGCTTCGGATGGCATGCGGCGGCTGGAGCATCATTGGCTTCCTGTTTTTGATGGCTTTGCTGAAGCCCCGCCAGTACGGCAATCTTGTCCCTCTTTTGGCCTGGTGTTCACTATTCGAGGGATTTGTACTTTTTGTACACGGACTGCTTTCAGGGCTCTCCTTGTTTCCGTTTGCAGGTGATGTGCTCTTCTGTCTGGTGGTAGGTGGCGGGTTGCTGTTTTTCTCTGGGAGTTCGTTATGAAAGAATCAAAAGCAGTCACGCGGTTGTCAAGGTACAATGGCTGGTGGCTTTTGTCAAGCGTTCTGGTGGTATCTCTAGTCTTGGCAACAGCCTATGGATGCCTTTCCACACGCCACGACACCGTGAAGGAATTGCCTTCTGACCAGGTTGTTCAGAGAGAAATGCCTCCTCTGTCCGAGGACGAGCAGGCCGCTCTGCGCTGGCTTGACCATATCATGGGACCGCTGTCTGCGGAGGAGGAAAAAGAATGGTGGAACATTGGCGGGCGTCAATTTGGCTTGTTTTCGACGCGTTACAACATTGCGTTTGCAGGATATGCCGCAGCCGCTCTGGGCATTCGCGGAGATTCAGAACAGAGGACCATAGTCGGTCGCATCCTTGACAATAGCATTGTTCGCTATCTCAAAAAGGATGTGTGGGCCTACACGCAGGCAAAAAGCTATTGGGGGACGAAGCCCTGGGCACCAGATCCATGCTATCGGGAAAACATCATGTACACGGGGCATCTCCTTCAACTGCTGGCCTTGTATGAGGCATTTACAGGAGATCTCAAATACTGGTCAGACGGCTTTGATTTTGTCTGGGATTCAAAGAAGCGCATCCACTACGATGTGCAGAAGCTGATTGACGTTACAGTGGAGCAGATGCGTGCCAACAATTCGGGCGGTGTGACCTGTGAACCAGGTCTGCTGTTTTTCCCCTGCAACAACCACCCCCACTATGCGCTAAAACTCTTTGCAGAAATGGGACACGGCGATTGGTCGGTGGACACGAGGCGCTGGGAAAAGTGGGCATTGGCTCATTTCAGCAACCCGCTTATGGGCGGCGGCGTGCTCAATCTGGTCTATCACACAGGCACAGGGCTTTTTTATCCACGAGGCTATTCGGGGCTCGACGCCTGGTCGTTGCTGTGGTATGAACCATGGGCGGAAGACCGCTCGACCGCACTCGCGCTTTGGGACAAGGCGAGGACGATGTTGGACTGGGAAAAACTCTCCGAACCTCCTGATGTCATCGAAGGGACGAACAATTGCATGAATCCACAGCAGGTGCCTGCCACCGTTCTGTCTGTCTTTCTCGCGGCAGCCGCACGAGCCTGCGGTGATGCAGCAACAGCGGAGCGCCTGGAACGTCCGCTGGACGCCAAATACCTCCAGCGCAAGGATGGATTCTACTGGCTGGAAGTCGGTCGCGAATGGCGCATTGGGGCAACTGCCAACCGCATCCTTGCCCTCGCCGAGGAGAACGGTTCCCGCTTTCGCGAATGGACACCAAAGAAACTGGCAAATGAGTAGCCTGCTGGTGGATAAATGCGGGGAATACCGTGTTAAGGTATTCTATTACAATATTAAAAACTAGTCCCTAAAAGAGACATAGATTATTACCTGAGTTTTGCGATAGAGCCATCCAGCATCATTGCAAGCGCTTTGCCTCGTATAGATGGAAAATGCGCTTTGAATATTCGTGTTCCCAGGACGCAATGAACTTGGAATTGAAGTTGTTTTTTGCAAGATATCCATCAAGTTCTTCTGACTTTGCACAATCCGTAATAAACAACATAGTTTCTTTATTGATGTCCTTTAGGGCCTTGCTAGTCATATTGCCATTATATGGAAGAAAATAGCCATAATTCTCCAATGTATTGTCAACGTTAATGGTATGATCTGGCAGATAACGGGATAGGGAAAGCCCGAATGAAATTGAAAAGCACATTATTGGCGCATCTTTATATGCATGTGACATATACTCTTTCATCTCTTTATGACGGCTATGGTGCATATAGAACCCATAGCTGCAAGTTTGATGAATGAACATGCATAACAATATCAGATACCCAATAAACCGCAAATATTTCCAGGAAAGCACGCAAAGAGAATATATATGCAAGATGACGAGAAATACAATAATTGGATAGAGTGCGCGTCCAACAAGCACCAGACGTCCCATTATTATTGACGCCAATGTACCAAAGCCCAGTGGCAAGGCAATACACGACATGCAGGCCAAAACAATCCATTTTCTCCTGTTGTCATTGCATTTCAATATGAAATAAAGTCCTATTAACGTAATGAGCCATAAAATGAAGAAACTGACAAAGCCCAAACAACGCCAATGCCCCCTACCCAGGTATTGCGTGATGAAGATATAGAACAAATCCCCCAACGAGATTTTCGAGGTCCAGAAATGGTCTTTCACACAATTGCATTGTGAAATTAGACGCGTAAATAAAATTGGCAGGTACACAAGGCCTATTGCCCCAAGGGCAAATAGCCCATATATGATTTTCCTTGTCTCCTTTTTCAGGATGAGAATGGAAAGCAGTACAATGGAAAAAGACGCTGCATATATGACTGCGGCACTTAGAAGACTCAGGCAAACCAGCATTGACAACGAGAAAAGGCAATAATCCGAAAAACATGGAGGACGCTCGACTATTCGAATTAAAAACAAAGTGGCGGCAACCAGAAAGAAGCCTGTCAATGCATACATGCGTATTTCTGTTGCATTAACGCAGACGCCAGGAAAAATCATATAGGCAACGGCACACTGTAAGGCAAAATGCCTTTCTTCAATTTTCATGCCAATGCGATAAACCAGGACAGTTGTCATCAAAATCGCCAGAAGGGAGAATGCCTTGGCAGCGCAAATGCTTTCGCCAAAGAAGAACTGCCATGCCTTCAAAATGAAATGGTACGTTGGCATGTGCACGTCCTGTTTGGAATATTCCCAAAGTTCATGGCAGGAATAATGTGATGAAGCAAGGCTGAATGCCTCGTCATACCAAATCATTTCAGCCTTGGCGACAATGGCAAAGAATATCGTGTATATTACCATTGCCGCTAGAAGAAGGACAATAGGATGCTTTATCCACGGGGTACCAGAATCAAAGTTCAAAGAAACGTTTTTATCCAATATCTTCATGGTATTATGCAAGAGCGCAAGCTAGATAGCATTTTTGCAAGGCGCCTTTGGCTATTACCTCTCGTTTTTTATGCTGAGGTAATTTAAAAACTATTTGACCTATTAAAATAATCAAAAAAAGATTATTTTTGAAATTATAAATTGAAGCCTTCGTTTTATGTGCTATTGTAAACTAACCTAGATTAAACAAAAAAACATACAAAAGGAAGAATTCAAAAAATAACTTACTTGACAACGACCAGAAAGTCAAGCTGGACAGTCTCAAAAAACTTACGCAGATGGAACTGTTCTCGAACATAGATGAAAGCATGGGGACTTTGAGCGGGGAGCTGGTTTCAGTGAAAAGGAGTTTTTCCTCAACCGCCTCCCGAGCGCATAGCTAAGACCGTTCCTGATGTTTTTTGTGAATGGCGACGCGCATACGCTCGTATGTAAGAAGCCATTCACGGAAAAGCAGCTCAAAAGAACAGTGCAGATGTATTCGAATTAAATCAATTAAGTACTAGACTAATTCAATTGAATTAACAGCCTGAGGGAATCTCAAAACTAGTGCATTTCAATGCTAGTTTTGAGATTCCCTCAGCCTACTAGAGAAAACACAGTTTATGAGTATATTCCAAGTTGTTTTGTTGTTTTTGCTGATAGTGTATCTTGGCGTCCTGATGCTTGTCGGCGTCAAAGATGCACGAGCGTTGCGAGGGTTTTCGGACTTTGTCGTGGCAGGGCGTTGCCAAGGCGTTATGACGGTGGTGATGTCCATTTTGGCGACCATCATCGGTGCCTCGACGACAATCGGGATTGTGGATACTGCTTTCCGCATCGGTTTCCCTGCTGTTTGGTGGTTGCTGTGGGGGAGTCTTGGTCTGCTGGCGCAGGCACTGACCATCGCCAGCCGCTTCCGCAAATTCCATGCGGACACCTTGCCAGATGTCGCGCGAATCACAGTCGGGCGCAGTGCGGAAACGCTGCTCGCCTTGCTCATTTGCGTGGCGTGGATTGGAGTGATTGCAGGGCAGTTTGCTGCAATGTCGGGCATCATTTCGTTTTTGCTCGGGACGGAAAGCCGCGTGACGTTTCTTCTTGTATCGATGATTGTGATTGGCTATACGTCGTTGGGCGGACAGTTGTCCGTTGTGCGGACGGACATGGTTCAGCTGCCTGTGATTCTATGCGGCGTAGTGTTGTGCTGCATATACTTGTATTTGGGAGGAAATGGCACCGCCCAGCCTCCTCGCATGGATTTGCTGAATGAGTCGTATGGCGGCGGGGACCTGGTCAAGCAGTTCTTTGTAATCGGCGGCGTCTATTTCCTTGGTCCCGATATACTGTCCCGTAGTTTGATTGCGAAGGATGGTCGCACCGCGCGTCGTGCGGTGCTGGCGGCAAGCGGCGTGCTTTTGATTTTTGCCATCGTCATCACGCTGATCGGAGTTTGGGCTAGGCAGTTTGCGCCTGAAGCGGGGCAGGGGAGCACGGGCGTTTTGCTGTATGTGCTTGGAAACTGCATCCCACGTCCACTGGGCATCATCCTTTCCCTTGCGATTGTTTCTGCATTGCTATCCTCCGTCGATACCTGCCTTATCAATGCGGCCTCCATTTTCTCGAAGGATATTCTTCGGGTCGAAAACATAAACTGTGTCCGTTCATCTGTGGTTGGCATAGGCATTCTGGCGCTTGTGTTCACCCTCTGTAACCGCAAGGATATCATTGCCATGCTGACGGGGGCGTATTCCATCTATGCGCCAGGCGTGATTTGCCCTATGCTTGTGGCGGTTCTCTGTCACGGAAAGCATCCTTTGCGTCGTGGCGTCTGGTTTGTGTCCGTGGTTCTCGGCGGACTATGCGGCATTCTTGGAACATATTGCAAGGGAACATTTTCTCCAGTCTTTGCCGACATGCTCCCCATTTTCGGCATGGCGTTATCGCTCATGGTGTCGCTTGTTTCTGTTCGCTGGAAGAGTTGCGCCCCGCGTAACACCGAAAACAGAAATACTATCTGAATTGAGGTTACTAACCTCATTCTTCAGGAAATGCCAATGGATTACACGCTTCGTAAAAACACTCTGTCTTCAGATGCTCCCGTTCCCTTAGACGCAACACAAGTTTTTCCCATATGCTTTGTTCCCAAAGAGAGTAGTTCACGGAAGCCGCGAAGCGGCAACGCACGGAGTGCGCAACCAAGCGTAACCCCCACGCTGCGCACCCGTACTGGTGCGCAGCGTGGGGGAGGGATGCCCTTCTGAACTTAGCGCCCGCAAGGGCGCCCCAAAAAACGTTGCAGTTACCTACCATCGAGAACATAGCGTTTCCATAATAAGGTGAAGGATTATCTTTCATGAACAAAGAATTGCCAGATGTTTCATACAATTTTGGTGCAGATGCCACGGCGGAAATGATTCCAGGAAGATTGGCAAACTTGGCATCGTATGGTGTCAAGCGAGTTATGCTTGATGCACGGCAACTGATGAAGGCCGCAGATGATTTAGACTATCTTCGTGTCTTGCAGAACGCCTTGCGGGAGAATGATTTGATTGTATATGACGTCCATGCACCGCATAGTGCGCACGACTCCTTCGGATTTCCTGCTCCAGAAGCGGCGCATTTGTGTCTGGAAAAGGCGCATAAAGCAATGGTTGCAGCCGCGGAAATCGGGGCAAAGACAGTAACATTTCATATCTCACGAACGCGTCGTGTTGGTGCCATGGCGGATGAATACGGCGTGTTCGAGAAAGCAGAGTTGGAGAATGCGCGTTCGCGAATCCTCCGTCAATTGGAAATCGTGCTACCTGAAGCAGAGCGATTGGGGCTGATGATTGCGCTTGAAAATCTGTTCCTGCCGTCATCGACGGGAGAGTTCCTCGCGTCCATCATGCATGACATGCCTCATCCGAACCTCGGACTGAATTACGATTCGGGCCATGCATTGCTTCTTGAAAAACAGCCTGACAAAAAAAGCGAGGAAATAGCGGAATGGATTCGAATTGGATGGGATGACGATCGCGTGGTTTTTCAAGACGACCAACTTGACGCGATGCTTCCCCATGTCATTACGTGCCATATCCATGACAATCATGGTAAGGATGATGAACATTTGCTTCCAGGGCAGGGCATCGCCGACTGGAAGCGAATTGTGGAACGGCTACGCCTTGCACCGCGTCTGTTGTCAATTCAAAGTGAGGTCAAAGCGAAATATTTTGGCGACGAACCAGGCAGCCAGACATATTCTTTTCACGCCTGCGGTTTCGGTGCTCAAGGGGTATAGAAGCAGAGGGTAGAGGGAACAAAACACGAGGTTATTTAAAAAAGTGCGTTGTAAGACGGATTGTAGGTGTAAGAAGGATTATATTATTACAATGGGGTGATACCTCATCACCGTTTTTTTAACAGGAGCGTACATCAAATGGCGAACTTTGGAATCATCGGCTGCGGACGCATGGGCAAGAACCATGCCAAAGGCATCAGCACTGGAACAGACGGAAAGGTGGTGGCGGTCTATGACCCCAATCCCGAGGCTGCCGCTTTCATGCACGAAACATACGGCGCAGAGGTCATGCAGAACGCCGAGGTTCTTGCCGCCCATCCGAAGGTCGATTGCGTCATCGTTACCAGCCCCACCTACTGTCATCTGGAAGGCGTAAGGGCCGCTGTGCTCGCCCACAAGCACATCTTCTGTGAAAAACCTGTTGACCGCACCTGGGAAGCTGCGCTGGAAACCGAACGCCTAGTCAAGGGCTACGACAAGCTCTTCACCATCGGCTTCGTCCGCCGCTACCTCCCCAAGACGCGCCGCCTGAAGGCGCTGCTTGACGAGGGTTTTCTTGGACGCGTTCGCTTCTGCAACGTCGATTTGCCCCTCGGCGCCTTCAAACGCCTCTATGGCGACTGGTTTGCCGACTTTGGCAAGAGCGGCGGCGTTTGCATCGACATGCTTGCGCATCATGTTGACCTCTGCAACTGGTTCTTCGGAACCCCTGAACGCATCTATGCCGACGGCATGCTCCTCGACCAGACCCAAGAGCTTCCGTCCGACCATGTCGCCAGCGTCGTCACCTACGAGAACGGTGTCATTTGTAACCTGATGTGCAACTGGCAGCGCTTCGGGCGCAGCGGCGAAGTGATGGAGATTTACGGCGAAAAGGGGGCCATCTCCATGGACGGTTCCAACGACCTCACCTATTATCCGCTGGGGGGCGCAAAGCAGGTCATTTCTCTGGAGACCATCTGCCACTCCCTCGGCGAGCAGAATGTCAATGTAGCCAGCGGCTACCTGCTGGAGATGCAGGAACTCAACGACGCGATTGACGGCAAGACTGCTCTTCCCAAGCCTTCCATCCAGGACGGCATGAACAGCCTCAAGGTAGGTCTCAAGATGATCGATTCCATCCGTTCACGTCAGGTTGAACGCTGGTAAGCTTAATACCCATCAAACTATATCAATCGAGGCAATTTCAAAACTGGCTTTTGAAATTACCTCAAATAAAAAAGGAGGTAGAAAATGAATCGCAACAAATCATTCAAGGCAATCATCGAAGAGAATGCGCAGCATCTTGAAAAATGCTGTGAAAAGCTTTACAAGATTATGCCTGAGTATTTCTTCGTAACCTTCAACGACGAGGTACTTGGACTTCTGTTGCCTTGCATCTCGCAGTTGCAGCCTGGAAGCCCTGCGCTTGAACGGAAGCTGCAAGGAAACCTGTATCGGATGTATCTGGCTTCTCACGATGATTTCCATTCCTATAACCTTGCCGAGACCCTGCACTTCCGCGGCGCGCTGATTCATGAATCGACAAAACCCTTTGCCACCGTCGATGGGAAAGACTACTATCTGGTGGTGGAGGAGTTCACGCTGGAATCGGAATACGGCGCAGCCGCAGGCTACTCGTTCAAGGAAATCTGCGACAATGGCGGCACGCTGGACAAGAGTGCCAAGGCGGCCATGAAGGCGTTGTATGAACGGCTGAACTGGAATCAGCTCACCGACTTGACCGCAGACCGCTTGTTCGAGCGTATGCAGCTGGCGCTCAAGGTGGAGGGCCGTGCCTGCGCCGCCGTCCAGATTGACGAGCGTAATGACGGCTGCCGACTGCTTGTGCTGGCGCAGAACGCTGGCAGCGGCAGCTCGTATTTCAATCTTGTGGTGGCCGCGCTGAACCTCTACGGCTTCAACATCAAGCGTGCCTACTGGCGTGAATTCGCCCATGCCTCCGATATCAATGACCTCGACCATGCCACCGTCGATTGCGGCAGCTTCTATTTCTCAGGCGACAAGTCGCGTCTGGCGGAACTCGAACGCGCGGTCAAGGCACTCTACTGGGGGCAGATCGACGACATCTTCTATCGGGAATTCTGCCTGAAACGCGGACTCAATCCCGCCGACGCGGCCTTCTTCCGCGCAGCTGCGGAGTTCCTTCACAGCCAGTTCGCGTTCGTCAATCACTCCGCCTACATGGAAGCCAACATCAAGCGAATCATCACGATTTATCCCGACCTCTCCTTCCGCATTTTCAAACTCTTCTGCGACAAGTTCGATCCGAAGCGGAAACGTCCTGCCTCCAAGGCATTGAAGGCGGAGACGGATGCAATCAAGGCGGAGATTGCGGGGATCAACAGCGGCCTGGCCGAACGCGACATGTGGTCCAAGAACATTTTCAGTGCCATGCTGTCCTGGGTTGATTGCATCCTGAAGTGCAATTACTTTGTGGCGGATAAAGGCGCGCTGGCCTTCAGGCTATCGCCTGCATTCATGGAGTTCTTCGGCGCACTTTCCTCCAATTATACCAATGCCTTCCCTGTGGATCGTCCGTTCGGGGTGTTCTTCTTCTATCGTTCGAATGCGGCGGGCTTCCAGATTCGCTTCGCCGATATCGCCCGCGGTGGCTGGCGCACGGTGATTCCGCGTCGCACACCTGGACTCCTCGAAGGCCGCGATTTCTACAATGCCGCGCACGACGAGCTTTTCCGCGAAGGCTATGTGCTTGCCCATACCCAGCACATGAAGAACAAGGACATCTACGAGGGCGGCTCCAAGATGATTATGCTGCTGGACACCGATTTGCCACGCGACAAAGTCAAGCCGACCCTCTGGGAGGCCCAGGCAGCCGTGTTTGACGCGTTCCTCTCCCTGATTAACTGTGATGAGAAGGGTGTTCTCCGCGAAAAGGGCATTGTGGATGCGCTCGGCAAACGCGAGATCATCGAAATCGGGCCTGATGAAAACATGTTCGATACTATGATCTCCTACATGGGCAACTATGCAGAGGAGCGTGGCTACGTTCTCGGCAGCGGTATCATCTCTGGCAAACCCGAAAGCGGCATCAACCACAAGGAATACGGCGTGACCAGCTTCGGCGTCCACACCTACCTGATGCGGACGCTCAAGGAGTTCGGCATCGATCCGCGCAAGGACGAGTTCACCGTCAAGATTTCTGGCGGCCCATTCGGCGACGTCGCGGGCAACATGATGAAGCTCCTGCTCCGTACCGAAAAAGGGAAGCCCATCTATCCCAAGATGCGCATTACCGCCATTACCGATGGTCCTGCGGCAATCTATGACCCTGCGGGTATCGACTTCGCCGAACTGGGCAGCCTCGTTCTGAAGCAGAACCTTGACGCCTTCAATCCCCAGAAGCTCAAGGGCGAAGGGGCAATCATGCTTTTCTCGGAAATCAAGACCGATAAAAACGGCGATGAATACCATCGTGCAGTCGAAGTCCGCAAAGGCAAGAAGGTCGAGATATCTCTCACTCGCGATGAGTTCATGCGGCTTTTCCAGAGCAACCTGGAAAGCTATGCAGATTTCTTCATCCCCTGCGGTGGACGCCCCTCCACGATTAACAGTTCCAATTGGGACCACTATGTGAAACGCGACGGCAAAGGCGAGCTCGCCATCGTGGAAGGCGCCAACTCCTTCCTGACTCCCGATGCGCGTATTCAGCTCCAGAAGAATGGCGTGCTGATCGTCAAGGATGCATCTGCCAACAAGTGCGGCGTAATCACGTCCTCATACGAAATCCTTAGCGGTCTGATGCTCAAACCGCAGGAGTTCATCAAGGCGAAGCCCGTGCTGGTGCCCGAGGTCATGAAAAAGCTTGAGCAGACCGCTTCCCGCGAAGCCGAATGGCTCTTCTACATGCGCCACACGACTGGCCGCATGATGACCGAACTGACCGAGGAGCTTTCCCGCTCGATCAACGCCAAAAACATCCAGATTGGGGACTATCTCGACACGCATCCCGAGTTGATTTCCGACGAGATCATCCTGGCGCATCTGCCAGAGATTTTCCGCACGCAGTACAAAGGCCGTCTAAACCGCATCCCGCCAGAGTACCGCAAGGCAATCGTCTCCGTCGAGCTTGCCGCACGAATCGTTTATTCGTCCGCCAATGGCTTGGAGGATGAAATCGCCCGCGTCCTTAAGTAAGATGCTGTGATATAGTATGCATCGAAAAGCACCAGGAATGTCTCTGCATCTCCTGGTGCTTTTTACTGGTCGCCTTCGAGGACGGTCAGGTTTCCGTCGAAAAGAATCTAACCAGCTTCAAGGAGCTCTATGAAAGGCACGCTCCGTTCATGTCAAAGGAAGATGCAGAGGTGCTTCTGAAATGCTGCGAGGAAGCTGATAGATAGCTATTCTTTGAGAAAAAGTGTGTCAATATCATGACCTTTGAAAGAAACAAAACAACCATTGTGCTCTTGGCAATGCTGTGCCTGCCATGCACGGCCTTGGCGAATGCGGGAACTCCTCTTATATGGGGGACATTTGCGCATCTTGCATTTGGTAACATCTTCATCGGCATATTGGAAGGCTATCTGCTCCGCTGGAGAAACAACGGGAAGGGGTATCATGCAGTCGCCTTGATGATTCTCGCAAACTACTTTTCGGCATTTTGCGGAGTATTCATAATAGGCGGGCTGGATACCTGGTGGGTGAGCAGCTGGACATTGTTGAATCTTAAGACAAACTTCTTTCTGATGGTCATCCTGCTGTGGTTTGCAACTGCCCTGCTGGAATGGCCGTTTGTCTGGTTTGCCATGGGCAAGGAACTACGCCATTGGGGCAAGGCACTAAAATTATCTTTCATTCTGCAAAGCGTCTCATACATCCTGCTTGTCGGCTGGTATATGCTTTGCGGGAATCATTCCTTGCTGACCTGCAAGGTTGTTCCACCAGAGGAAATCGGAATTCCCGACAATGTGTGTATCTATTACATCGCCGATAATGAAGTCTATAAGGTGCATTCCGTTAAAGAGCCACCTGTGAAAATTGCAACCCTTCCTCGCAAACTCACGCAGGAGGAAGTCTCGAAAGGCGATAAAGTCTTCTTGGTTTTTCTGTCGGATGAAGAAGACCCAGCAAAGGCGAATCTTGTGGAGCGTGTATGGAAATATAGTCAATTCTCACACACGGAGAACATCACCATATTGCCAAAACTTGCCGATGTTGACAATGTGGTCCTGACCCAATTCGGCAAAAACGACAAAGACAGGCAATATGGTGATTGCAACGATCTTATAGGACGTCCGCTCGGAAAAGCCAAGGCCTCCAATTACAGATTTTCTCACCACTTCTATCCCGAATTCGGACTGATGCTCCTGAAAAAGCGCGAATTTGATCTTTCCAAGCCTTACAACTATATTTCATCAAGAGATGCATACGGTTTTACCTGGGCGGAGTGGCAAAATGACAGAAGGCTTTTTGCTCTGGGGTCACCAATTGCCATGTGGGGCATCAAGAACATCATCCAATTCGAGAATGATACCATTCTCTTTGAATTACGCCATCGCCAGTTGTGTCTCTTCGACTATCGCACCAGACGTATTGCGCTCCTGGCACGGGGCCACGGTGCCACTGCCGCTATCTGCATTTCTCAACATTAGATATTCAGAAGAGGAAGCCGCGTAGCGGCGAAAGAGCATAGCCGTGGGTGAAGCGAAGCCGCGTAAGCGGCGGCTAGAGCATAGCCGTGGGTGAAGCGAAGCCGCGTAGCGGCAAGCGTAACCCACGGGCAGACGATTCCTCCAGTTCCTTTGCGCCGTGCCGCGTAGCGAAGCGGAGCGGCAAGGCGCATCTTGGTCATCGACCAGTGAGGGACAATGTCATCAGGAAACTCAAGTATATTATTTCGATAAAATAGGGTGTTTTTTGAAAACCGAAAAGCCGACTTGACAAGTCCCCCGAAACTGACTAAATTAGACCCCTACCCTAAAGGGTGGGGTCTCATTTTTCCCCGACTGCCCCTCTTTGTTTTCGGGGCTTTGGGGCTGGGCATTGTGAGAACCTTTGTAGTGTGAGCATAAGGAGTTAAGCAATATGAAATCTTTTATTCATGGTATTTTGCCATCGATGCTATTGTCTATGGCTGTGGGCCAAATATATGCTTTCACCAACTTTGCTGGCGAGATATCGCAGAAGATTGACGCGCCACTTGCGGTGGTGCAAATAGCGTTTTCTCTAGGCATATTCTTCCTGGGAATGGGAGCGGCCTTCTTTGGAAAGTTTGTCGAAAAGGACATAAAAGGAGCGACGTTTCTTGGAACATTCTTGTTCATCGCGGGACTTCTATGCTCACAGGCGGCCGTGTCATGCAAGTCGCTTGCCCTTCTCTATGTCGGATATGGCTGCTTGCTTGGGCTTGGCACTGGCACGATTTACATCACGCCTGTCAAGACGATGATGATGTGGCTTCCAAAGCACAAAGCCGTGGCATCAGCAGTGCCGATTGTCTTCTTCGGGCTAGGCTCAACTTTGTCTTCTCTTCTGTTTCCGCTGTTCATGAAAACTGGAATAGGGAAAGTGTTTATCTACTATGCTGTCCTTTACCTGGCGATGATGATCGCGGCATCGTTCCTTTTGAAAAAGCCAGAAAACTACGACATATCTACAGCCAAAGGCTCGTCTGACTTCAAGTACTCAAATATTCTTAAAGACGGTTTTTTCATCAAGGCATGGCTGTTCATGTTCCTGAATATTTCGGCTGGACTTTCACTTATTCCGCTGTCAAGGCAATTGATGCAGTCCGATAGGATAGCTTATTCTTCTGCAGCGATTGGGACGTACATTGCGCTCGCTGGAATCTTTAATGGCGCAGGCCGTCTCATCTTCGCATGGACTGCAGACAGGCTTAAAACCCGCCTGAACATCATTCTGCCTATTCTTGGAGATTCCATTCTTGCCATATTCTTATGCCTGTTTCTTCCAAAAGCCTTCGGAATATCATTGCTTATCATCAACGCTTGCTATGGAGCAGGTTTCTCTGTCATACCATCCATTCTTTCTGACAAGTTTGGCATGAACGATATCTCGAAGATACATGGAGCCGTGTTGTCGGCTTGGGGCATCGCTGGGCTTATTGGAAACAACATGTCCATTGCTGTCAATTCGAAGTTTGGATGGACAGGCGTTTTCATCATGCTTATAGTCATGTATGGTTTGAATCTTATCAACTGGTTATCGATGAGAACGCAGAAAGCGGCCCTTTGATTTTTGGGGGTAGTTAACAAAAATGCCCCCCATGGAAACAACTCATGGGGGGCAGCAAATTAGCTATAGCGCGGCATTACTTCACATAGAATTTCGCGTTGCCGCCGTAAGTATTCAGATACAGCTTGCCATACGTGTTGCCTCCCTGGTTTTCCTGGCCCCACGAGGTGGGAATGACTCGCTTGCCGATATCGTCTGTTACGACAGTCCAGCCACGGCAGACGCGGCGGGTGATGATGCCTGTCAGCTGGTTCCTAAAAATCTCCCAGTCATTGCTGTTGATGATGACCTCCTCTGCATTCGCCAGTAGGGGAACGGTGCGGGCAAGAGGTAGCGCTTCCTTTGCCAGCGAATCGTGCAATGCACCCTTGGGGAATTGATCCATCGGGTGGAAGATGACAACATTGGGAGAGTTGTTCTTCAGGGCTTCCTCAATTTTCTGGCAGCTGACAGCCGCCTTGCTCGAAATCTGCATGTAGTGATCATCATTTCCCTGATTCGAGTGGAATACATATATCCATTTCATGCACGCCAAGGCTTCCTGTGCATATGGAAGTTCATTTTCGCGAATGTATTCAGGCTCGCCATTGTCACCGTAGAAATAACACTTTCCATCGTTTTTGTTGAAACGAACCTCTCTGCTGAAGTTGGAGAAGAAAATCTTAACGGAATAAAAGTCCATCCTCTTTTTTTCAGCGTCGATTTTGATATCGCAATTAATGAGTACTGGGTTTTCCACCGCCCCTAGGAAAGCTTCATAGCGTTCGATTTCCTTCTCTGCTTCAGCTTGATTGGCACCACCTGCTTGGACAATCGCGCGTGCCTCCTTAATGCGTGCGCGGAGCTGCTTGTCCAGCTCAAGTACTTCCTCCCTTTTCTGCTGACCAAGAGTTTTCACATACTTCTCGATGGGGTTTTTGTCGTTCCATCCTTCGTAGTCTGTGTCCAGAACCCAGGGTTTCGGCGTCGTAAAGCCGACTGCTGCAGCGACAGCGGGAACAGGAAGCAGACTTTTGACGTCGGCTTTTTTCTCGGCCTCAGCTTTTTGTTCTGCCTGTTGTTTGGCGCGCTTTTCCTCCTGGGCTGCCTTTTCCTTGCCTTCGATGATCAACAGACGCTTCTCCAAAGCCTGTACATCGGGATCATCTTCCCCGTATTCCTTCTTGAGGGCATCAACACGCTGGCGTGCCTCCTTGGCGGCGGACTTGGCAGTGAAGCCGCCAGCCTCGGCGGTCTTCAAGTAGGTCTCTGCCATCTTGACCTTCATCATCGAAGCAGCGGATACACTGTGCGTCAGGCAGAACATGGCTGACGCCACAAGCAATAGTCTGATTCCTTTCATCTTTTTTTTCTCCATGTCGCCAGCTAGGTGCATTTCGCCTGGCGACATGGACGGAAGCACCATTTCTCTTTATTTGATGACTTTTCAGAACCTCACCCTGTATGAAAGAGGTTCTTATCTGTTGTTTAAGATAATGGCGTAATAATGTTTTGCCACTTACGATCTGCTAAAAAGTTTCAAAAACACCTACAGGAACGAGGCGACTTGGACAAAAAACGCTTTCGTCTCCTGATCCAGTGCAGCGAACTCCTCTTGGGTCAGGAAATAAGGGGCGGAGAATATATCCAAGACCGAGTTCGCTTCTCGTGGCGCGATGCCCGTGAGATTGGCAGCAAGCTGTGTAAGATCAATTGCATCTGCAGGGTAGGGCGGCTTGTTCGCATTGGGTGTTGGCGGGAAGAACGTCTCGGGCAATTTGCAAAGGCTATCCCCGTATGTGGGCAGACCAAAATGGTGCAGAATGAAATCCGCCACGCGCGCAAAATCCGATGGCTGAGTCCAGGAGTGGTCGCCGTCCCAGAGGAATACTTCGCTCTGTCCAGGCGCATAGAAGGCTTCAAGACGATGCTTAAGTTGAAGCACGACATCCCGCGCAATCATCGGGTCTCCCATCCCAGAGCAACAGAGGATGGGCTTGGGGTACAGGCAGCCGATGGCGTGCCACACCTCGAACTCATGGAGCAGGCCTGGAAAAAGGTCGCAGGGGCACAGGCGGCGCTCTTTGCGGGCGTTGTATTCAAACGAGCACGCCCAGCCGCTAGACACCGCCAGCGCCGCGCGTTCCTGCAATGCCACCGAAAGAAACAGAGTGTTTTGACCGCCGCCTGAATGTCCCATGATGCCAACGCGCTCAGGGTCGATGCGCTCGTCGGAGGCCAGCTTGTTGAAGAGTGCGATGCCTTCGAGTATCATCAGGCCAATGACCGTGGTGCCGCAGGTGAATGGGGCGTAGGCTTTGGAATGTCCCGTATGGGCGCGGTCACCAAGGCCAAACTGGTCAAACAGCAGGACTGCAGTGCCATGCGCGGCAAGCAATTGTGCCATCGTCTGGTAATTGGGCTGGAAGCGCCCTTTGTCGTGTGCGTGTCCAGGGCTGAAAAGCATCGCGGGGACTTTGCCTTGTCTTTCACGCGGGAGGTAGAGCGTCGCATCGCCGTACATGCCGTCCCATGAGCGGAAGCGGAGGGTTTCGGTCTCGACATCGTCGAATTGGCAGGAGGCGATGGTTTGCCAGCTGATTTCGGGAAGCCATTCCTCCTTCACTCGCATCATTCGGAAAAGACGTCTGCGGAGTTCCTGCTTTGCTTCAGTCGTCACGGGAACAGGGGCATGTTGCTTTGCCAGAGAAGCCGCAACTGCCTGGCCCAGTTTTTCATAGCATTCAAGATTCATCGCCGTCACTCTAGATTTGTCCCGACGTCGCCGCCATTGTCCGTGTAGCCCATTGCACTCAGATATTTTTCCATGCGGTCCTTCTCAATCGCCTTGACGTCAACCTTGTATTTTTCCGCTGCCTTTTCAGTGAGGACGACATTCGCCTGGCCAGTCGGGTTGTTCTCGGGGTAAATCAAATCCTCTGGGGTGACCTTTGCCTCGATGGTGATGTTTGACGAGCCGTATGCGGGATTCTCAAAGAGGTTGATGCCCATTTCCACGAGGCGCTTGCGCAGCTTCTGTACATCCAGTTTGCGGACGGTCACGCCGTCCTTGATGGACATGGCGGCTGCGGTTCCCACCGCCTGTCCCATGTTCATGCACTCCAGTACCAGACGGTTTCCGCTCTGCCCCATGAAATCCGCCGAGAGATTCCGCCCTGCAATCAGCAGGTTTTCGATCTTCTGGGTTACAAGGGCGCGGTAGGGGATTTCGCGCCATTTGCCTGGAATGACGTAGCACTTTTCGATCGTGCCGTCTTCCCGCTTCCTGTCGATATGTTTGATATGCCCAGGCTCCGTGGGATGATGTGCGTCAAAGGCATGCATGGCCCGTGCGACTGCGTCATCAAAGCGCGCGCTATCGACGAGGTCATCGCCCGTCATCTTGTATTCGCACATGATTCTGCGCGATTCCCTGACACCCAGCAGCGGCGCGGTGTCAATCAGCCACGCGTCAGCAAAGCCAGGGATGTACTTTCGGCAGAAGTTGATGGTCCACTGGCATTGCTGGCGCTGCTCGATGAGCTGGCGTGTCAGGTCGAAACCATCGACGCAGCGGCAGTTGCGGCTGTGCGCATAGCAGATATAGAACTCCGAGTGCTTCGGATCCCTGCCAGGCACCCTGACCAGCCAGTTCACCCGCTTGTCAATCATGTAAGGGTATTCTTTGTTCGCCATGGCCTTGTCAACCGCTTCGCGCCAGAGCAGCGTAATATTGTTTCCTGCCATGGCCTCTGTATCGACATTTCCGACGTGCATCACAAGGCTGGAGGCCTGGTTGTAGTTGTTCAGTTCGGGACAACCAGACTCGTAGGGGACGCCTGCGAAGACCGCGAGGTCGCCATCACCCGAGGTGTCGATCGAGCGTTTGGCCCTGATTGCCTGGAAGCCGCTCTTGTTGAAGATGACCGCACCCTTGATTGTGCTCTCCTCGACCAGGGCGTCCACGATGCTTGTACCGTAGAGAATCTCCACGCCCTCCTTCAGCAGCATCTGCTCCAGAATCACCTTGGTCTTTTCCAGGTCGAGAAAACGGCCAAATACGGCGTTGTTGGCCTTGAGGGCATGGAACAATTCGTATCCGATTCCCTCGATGTAGCTGAACGTCAGAGCGACATAGCCCATGGTCACAAGGCCGCCCAGGGCAGATTGTTGTTCAACCAGAAGCACTTTCGCGCCATTCCTCGCCGCACACATCGCCGCGCCGAAACCTGCATAGCCGCCGCCTGCCACAAGCACATCGACATCACGCACCACGGGGATTTCCTTGGCACCCCAGTTGATTTTCTCTATTTCAGACATCGTTTTACTCCTTGTTGCCTGTTTGGGGGATTCCCCCTTGGATGATTAATCAAGGGACCAGAGAGACATGAGGGACTTGAGCGACGCAAGTGGCACAAAAAGGGCAAAGAGCAACAGGAGGTCTTCCTGTTTTTTAGCACTTTGCGTCGCTCAGGTCCCTCATGTCTCTCGGGTCCCTTGATTGAAACTGTGGTCTCTATCAGGCCAGCATACCTCTGCTCTTCTCCTCGAAGATCTTATCACTTGTGAAGGTGTCGAACGCGCCAGCAGATTGCAGGTTCTGGTATTGTTCGGTTCCGTCGTTGCCGAATCGGAGCGAAAGTCCTGCAAGCAAGTCGTTGCTGTCACTGGCAAACGCTTCGGATATTGTGTTCGCATCGACTCCCTTGAGCGTCACAGAACCTGATTCGCAGTCGAGCTTGGCGTTGCCATCCTTGATGGAGAGCGAGATATCCTTCCGTTCCACTCCGTCGAACCAGAGCAGGGCACTGCCGCCGTCCTTCAGCACGACGGTGTCGTTCCCCCAGGCTCCGCCGAACGCGAAGATATCGTCGCCGCCGTTGCCGCGCAGGGTGTCGTTGCCTGCGCCGCCGACGATGACATCATTGCCAGATGCGCCGACGATGCGGTCGTTGCCCGCGTCGCCGAAGAGCCAGTTGTTACCCTTGTTCGCCCAGATCACATCGTTGCCAAGGCCGCCGCGGACGGTCATGCTGCCGCCGTCATAGTCGAAGCGCTGGCTGGTCATATCGATGATGTCATCGCCTGCGCCAGCCTGAACCTCGTCAATCTTTTTGAGACGAGCCTGGACATCCATGCCCTCTGGGAAGGAGGAGTAGATGTCATCCAGGAAGAAGGCGTCGCCGTTTTTATCGTCGGTCAACAGCATGATTGTCGGGTCATCGGAGCCGAAGAAAAGATCGCCGATGATGTTTTTGTCTTTCAATGCAGCCATCTCATCAGGCAGTCCAGTGTACTGCGCATGGTAACGTGCGCCCCAGGTGCCAGTGGCGCGTCCGAACATCACATCTGTCAGGCTATTGGTCTCAGCTTCGACTTTCTGCGGCTCTTCGTCAGCGACTGGTGTCATCTCAATGATTTCATTGCTCTCCGTCCATTCCGTAACTTGAGAGGGTTTCACGGAAAGGCTCAGGCTGTCAGCGTTTGCGTTGAGCAGTTCAATTCCCTGTGTGTCAACGTCGTGTAAAGCTACTTGCGTCGTTTCATTGAAGGTGAGCTGCACATCGTAGCCATCTGCCCAGGCAGCCACGCCCTCATTCTGCCAGCTGGCCGTTGCAGAGCCGTCGCCGTTGGCCTCCAGTTTTTTATCGTCTGTTTTCAGCGAAAGCGCGATGGCACAGTCCCCAATCTCGCTTTGGTTTCCGACCGCATCCACCGTATAGAAATGCACCGTGGCATTTTCGCCGAAACGAAGAGCATCGCCATAGGGCAGCCAGTTTTCCGAATCATTTACGGAATAGAAACAGTTGGCGTCATTCTTGTCCCATGTGGCAGTGACAACGACCTCGTTCTTTTCCTGGTCCAGCACCTGCGTGATTTCAGGAGCGTCGGGGGCAATCTTGTCGATGTTGGCGACCTCGACGGTGGTGAGGTCGGAGATGTTGCCCGCCTCGTCGGTGCCTCTGAAGCTGACAGTTCCGTTCTCCGTGAACTTGATTGCTTCGGAGTATGCCGTCCACGTCTCGCCGTCGAGCGAGTATTCCTTGACGGTGGAATCCGCGCTGAAGGTGGCGGTGACAAGCACGTCGCCGTTGGTCGGCGTGGTGATGTCTGCAATGGCGGTCGGCTTCTCAGGCGGAATCTTGTCGATGTTGGCAACCTCGACGGTGGTGAGGTCTGAGATGTTGCCCGCCTCGTCAATGCCTCTGAAGCTGACAGTGCCGTTTTCCGTGAACTTGATTGCCTCGGAGTATGCTGTCCATGTCTCGCCGTCGAGAGAGTACTCCTTGACCGCGGAATCTTCGCTGAAGGAAGCGGTGACAAGCACGTCGCCGTTGGTCGGCGCAGTAATGTCTGCAACGGCAGTAGGCTTCTCAGGCGGAATCTTGTCGATGTTGTCAACAATGTAACTGACGACAGGCGAGAAGCCAACGACATTTCCTGCACGGAAATAGACCGTGCCATTTTCCTCAAAGAGGATTGGCTCCGTGTAGGCCAGCCAGGTTTCTTCGTTCAGCGAATACTGTTTCAGCATGGAATCCTCGCTGAATGTTGCCGTTACGGTGACATTCTGGTTGGTAGGTGTCAGGATGTCGGCTACAACGGCTGGCTCCTCGGGACGTGTCAGTTCTTTCGTGTAGATGTTGCCAGCATGGTCTGTGGCGCGCAGCGAGACATCGCTGTTTCCCGAGACCGTGAAGGTATAGCGGCCATCCATGCCTGCGACGAGTTCTGTCCAGTTGCCGCCAGCGACGCTGGATTCCAGGACTGGCGCCTCGTCCAGATCGTCTGAAACCAGTACGGAGAGCGTAAACTCGTCGCCAGCAGCTGCCTCGGTGACATTGGAGACAAGGTCATAGATCTCTGGCGCGACATCATCGTAGTTGATGGTGTAGGTGACGGCTTTGGAGGCAAGCCCCTTGTCGTCCATTGCCCTGAAATCGACCTCGCAGCGCTCGGTGATGGTAAGGCCTTCATCGTTGTCGAGTTCGTACCACTCGTCGTATTCATAGCCTCTCACCTGCGCCGCAATCGCCTTGCGGACGCGGTACCAGACGGACTTGGAGTACTGGTTGACCTCCACCTTGAGGTTGACAGGCTTGTTGACCCACTTGCCTTTCTGGAGCGGCTGTCCATCGACGGTGGCGATGATGTCGGTGACCGCCGCATCCGTCGTGAGGACGGAGAAGACGAGCCCCGCATCGGTGGTGTTGGAGAGCTTGTACACCACATCCTCCACCTGCATCATGTCGCCCACGCTGATGGTGCGGTCCTGGGCGCCTTCGCACTTGATGGTCAAACTGCCGTCAAAGGCCTCGGAACCGCCCGCCAGGACATAGGAGCCTGGGTTCTGGTCGGCTGTGACGGTGATGGTGCCGAGGGTAACGCCTTCGAGGTTGGCGAGCTTGTCGATCATCGCGCCTTCCTCTTCCCCGTTGCGCTCCGTCAGGTCGAAGTTGACCGTGAGCGTCGTGGCGGTAGCGACAGCGTTGTTCTTTTCAATGCGCTGCCAGTCGGTGTAGACATCGCCCGTACTGGGATCGGTCACTTCCACTTCGACGTATTCATAGCGTGTCGCGGTCGTGACGACCGTGCCGCCCAGATTGAGCGTACCGTCGAGGACCACGCCGTCGTCGTTGACGACGAGCGTCGCCGCGGAGTGGATGTCCGCGTTGGAAAGGGTCGCCGCCGCCATGCCCGGTTCCTTGTAGGAGCCGTTGTAGATGGTGACGACGCCCGCGCTGGCGACCACGTTGTTCGCCCGGCCGCCGGCCGTGATCTCCATTTCCGCCGGGCCGACTTCCTTCTGGTTGCCGAACGGGCCGTTGTAGCCTTCCGGCGCCATCAGCGTCACGCCGTTCGCGGTGGCGCCGTTTTCGACCGCGAGGAAACCGCCGGAAAGCAGGGTCTGGTCCGCGACCGCGCCGCTGCCGTAAACGTAGATGTTCGTGTCATAAGCAGATCCGGTGCTTTCGGTGGTGGCGGTGAGGCCGGAGGCGTAGCCGCTCGCGCCGATGTTCGCCGTGATGCCACGGAGATGGGTGTTGAAGATCTTGCCGCCGCTGGTCACGCGGACGCTTCCGTAGCCGCGGAGGTCCGCGCCGGTCAGTATGCCGCCTTTTGCGACGGTCATGGAGAGACGCGCGGAAACGTAGGCACTGGAATAGAATAGGTCGCGGTATTCATGGCCGAACTGGCCGCCGAAACCGGACATCGTACCGTCATCGGTATAGAACGCGCCGCCGCCCCAAGCCGCCGACCAGGTTCCGTTGAGTTCGGTGGGCGTGTAATCCTCGCTCGCGGTATCCCCGAGCGTGAATTCCAAACCCGCGTCCTGCTCGATCTTCATGTTGGTCGCAGTGAGGCCGAACTTGCTGTTCACCTGCAGGATCCCGCCGTCTTTGACGGTGATCCCGTCCACGGTCGCGCTGCCGGGCAGGTAGTTGCCCCAGCCGCTGCCTGCGTTTTCGAAGATGATCCGTCCGCCGGAAGCGGAGAGGCCGCTCACGTTCGCGCCTTCGCTTACGTAGATGGCGCCTTCCTCGCCGACGGTCGCGCCTTTCACGATGCCGCCGGAACTCACGTTCAGACTGGCGACGACCGTGGTATAGGCAGTCGGATTGCCCTGATCATCGCGCGAGGTGATTTTATTGTAGCCGCGGACCGTCACGTCGATGGCCTGCTGATCCTTGGTCAGCGTGATGGCGCCCGCATAGTCAAGGCCGCTCACATACGCCACGCCGTTGGCGGTGACGCCGTTCATGATGCCGCCGCCCGTGTTGGCGATGACGCTCGGCGCATGGCCGCCGGTCCGGAAGCCCCAGTCCAGCGTATTGGTCAGCTGTCCGCCCGAATCCAGACGCACCGCGTTCAGCACCGTGGTATCGAGATACTGCGGACCCGACAGCGTGACATTGTAATCGCTGTCAACTTCTCCCACCTGATGGGCTCCGGCCCAGCCGGAGAGATACAGGGTGCCGCCGCCGGCGACGAACACTTTGTCGATCGTGCCGCCCTTGGCCATGGCGATGCCGCCTTCGAGGATCGTCACGTTGGTCGCCGTGCCGCCCGAGGAGACCAGCAGGCCCGCGCGGCTTTCGGTGTACTGCGATTCGTTGTGTTCGTAGTTGCTGACCGCGCCTTTCACCGTCACGTTGTCCGCCAAACCGCCCGCCACCACGGTCAGGACTTTGCATGCGTCGCGGTCATACTCCGGCGTCCAGGTGTCGCTGTTGACGATGTTGTTGCCGGTCTTCAGGGGTGCGGCGGAGCCGATGTTCCGCACGATGCCGCCGGACCCAACCGTCAGGAAGCCCGTCCAGTCGAAGCCGCCGCCGCTGCTGACGTCCCCGTCGAGGATGGTGCGGTTTTCCAGCGTGCCGTCTTCCTCATTATATACGCCCTTGACCACGCCGAAGTAATAGGTGTCAAAGGCGGAGCCCAGATACGGGCCCTTGCCGTAGTAGGAATCGGAAGTGTAGCGCGAATGGTTGTCCTTCAGCACCACCGTGCCGAGACCGTTGAAGGTGACCGCGCCGCTGCCGATGTAGGTGAAGTCCTGATGGGTCGTCCAGCAGTTGGCGTGAACGACCAGCCCTTTGCTGGCCGTGACCGAGTGGATCTCGCCCGGGTCGATCGCGTCCCAGGTGTAATCCACATAGCCGCTGGTTCCGCCGGAGGAGATATACTTCTTGTAGCCGCCGCTGCCCTCGCCGAAGAACTCGATGACCGCGGGGTAGGCGCTGCCGAGCCCCAGCACATCGCCGATCCGCAGGTCCAGGTCTTCCACCAGGTTGTAGTTGCTCTGCTTGTTTTCCCTGCTGTGCCAGCGGGCGTTGACTTCGCCCCCTCCGGTCATGATGACGCGGCCGCCTTCGATC
>JAFXUD010000092.1 GCA_017535315.1 Victivallales bacterium
CCCTAGCAGACCCACCCTAGCAGACCCACCTTAGCAGACCCACCCTAGCAGACCTACCCTAGCAGACCCACCCTAGCAGACCTACCCTAGCAGACCTACCCTAGCAGACCTACCCTAGCAGACCTACCCTAGCAGACCTACCCTAGCAGACCTACCACCTAGAAGACATAGAGGACTTAGCAGACCTACCCTAGCAGACCTACCCTAGCAGACCTCTAAGCACTAAAAATTTAGCGGTAATTTTCATGCTTGTCAAGTCGTCATTTAGAATATTCTTCCAACCCCAAAACACTTCGATTGACATCCAGTCGAAAAGCGATTATAGTATTGGCGTTTTTTGCAACAAGCAGTTCGGAACTGGCGGTTGCAAACATACTAATCAGTAAAGCCCAATTGCTTCAAAAGGCATTGGGGGATGAGCCGTGCATCTTCCATGTCGAAATGAAATCAAGTAGCTAGCGGGTGCTTCTGTCGGTGGCTATACAGGCTAACTCCATTGGTATATTTCTTTTTTTCACAATCAAGGAAGCAACAATATGATGCAGTACAAGAAACAATACGACGTTGTAGTGGCGGGTGCTGGCGTGGCAGGCGTGGCGGCGGCTCTGGCGGCAGCCAGGCATGGAAAGAAGGTCGCACTTCTGGAAAAGCAGAGTATCATCGGGGGACTGGCCACCAGCGGACTGGTCTTCATCTACCTGCCCCTTTGCGACGGCATGGGACGCCAATGCACCTTTGGCATCGCCGAAGAGCTGCTGAAGCTAAGCATGAAATACAGCCCCTGCGACCTACCCGTTGCATGGGGAGGTCCAGAAGGTGGCTTCACGGGCTTCAATGCGGGCAACCGATACCAAGTGATCTTCTCCCCCGCAGGCTTCACCATCGCCATGGACGGCGCCCTTCAAGAAGCGGGAGTGGATTTGTGGCTGGACACGCTTGTCTGCGCCGCCAACACCAACAGCGACAGTGCGATTGAATCCGTCGAAGTCGAGAATCTTTCAGGGCGTGGTCTCATTGCCGCCCAGTGCTTCATCGACACGACTGGCACCGCCGCCCTGGCGCGTCAGGCGGGTGCAGAGGTGGAGACGATGGACAACTGCCACAGCCCCTGGATCATCGAGAAAAGCACGGGCCAAACCGCCTACTCACTTGAACCCCACCTCGGTGTCAAGTATTTCCGCCTCTGCAACGGTGCCAACAGCGTCTCTAATGTTCTAGACGCAAAAACGCACACGAAGTACCTGCGGCTAACCTGGGCAGAGGCAAGGCAGTTCTATGACGAGGAGTATGCCAACGGCGGCGACCGACACACCCACTACCCGCTTATACTGCCAGGCATGTCGCAACTGCGAAAGGTCGGACGCATTGTCGGCAAAACGACACTGCGCGACGGGGAAAACAGCAAGCATTTCGATGATTCCATCGGCCTCTATGCCGACTGGCGCAAATCCAATTCCATTTGGGAGACGCCATACGGCACGCTCATTCCCGCAAAAGTGCGCCATCTTCTGGCGGCAGGACGCTGCATGAGCACGGAGAACGACGCATGGGAATGCTTCCGCGTCATCCCCTCCGCCGCCATGACAGGCGAGGTTGCGGGTACGGCCGCAGCCTTGTCGATTGAAGCCAAATGTGATCCAGCCGACCTGGACGTAGAAATCCTGCGCTGCGAACTCCGCAAAAATGGCTTCCTCTTCCACTTGGAGGAACTGCCAAGACTCGGAAATACCACAGATAACCAGTCCTGTGGCAGCAACGCTTGAGCGACTACATGGGAAGGTGTAAACCATGAAACAGCTCATCGCATACAGTCCGCCCTACGGAGAAAACTATTTCAAGGAATTTGAAGTCTTCTCCTTCATGCACTCATGCGGAATTGATACAATCAAGCTGATTTTGAGCAATACATTCAGTCGGATGGGCATTCCATACTCCCCCTATCCACCAATATGGCCTAAGGCTGGAGAATATGATTTCACGGTAGTTGACCGCCAAATCAACGACATCCTCCAATACAATCCAACAGCTCGTTTCATTGCCATGATTGACCTGAACTCCCCACCCTGGCTGGCGAAAGCACTCGGCAAGGACAGTTTTCAGGAACTCGGCGAATGCTTTCTGGATTCAGAGTGGGTGCGTCAGGTTTCCGATTATCAGGATGCGCTGACCGCCTATCTTGAGAAAAACTATGCGGATAGGGTTGAGGCCTATTATGTGGCTTGTGGACGCACGCAGGAATGGTTTGACTTACAGATGCTTTCACCTAGCCCGATTCGGACCGCAAACTACCGCAAATGGTGTACCGAACACGGCAAGGTTCCGCTGGCAATTCCGCAAGAAGGCGAATATAACCGTTACAAAGATGCACTGGTTCTGCCAGAACATCTCGTCCAATGGAAAGAATACGGCAATTCGCTGACGGCTGAATGCGCAGCTTATTTCTTCAAGCGCATTCGCTCCAAGGTGCGGGTGGAAGTCAGCATCGGTGGAGTATTCGGCAATATCCATGACCTTGGCAGCAGCGGCCATCTAAACGCAGAATGGTTTTACCGCGATGCCGCTCCTGATTTCTATATCGGGCCATCCTGCAATTCGGAGATACCCATGGGAGGTGCCAGCGGTTTCCAATCTGCACAACTTATGCTAAAACGTTATGGAATCAGCTATCTGCATTCCTGCGACCGCCAGTTGAGCACCACGGAAACAGAAATCGGCAAGGGCATCCACGTTCCTGTACACGGCATTCAAGCACGACAGAAAAACGTCGCCGAAGATGTCGCCTGCCTGAAACGCGAGTTTGCGATTGCCCTCGTGCATGGCTTTTCTCTGTGGTTCTTCAACATCTGGGGTGGAGCCTACCGCGGCAAGAAAGTGCGCTCGCTACTGCAACAATTCGGGACACTCTGGAAAGATTATGCAAAGCTTTCAAGCGGGAGCGATGCAGAAACCCTGCTGGTCTTCTCCCCTGAAGCGGCTTTGCATTGCCGATGCGGCGATGACATGCTTGGCAGTCAACTGCGGCGGAGATTTCTCCCCGAAGCAGGAATACCATTCACAACTGCGACTCTGAATGATCTTTATGAAGCCAATCTTTCACGTTTCAAACTCATCATCTTCCTCTGCACGGATTATCTTAGCGAAAGGGATTTGAAGATGATACAAGAACGGGTCTGCTGCGATCATCGGGTGGTAGTCTGGTGCAATCAGCCTGGTGTGGCCAATGAACATGGGATTGACAAGGAAAGAATGGAAAGGATTTGCGGAGTTCCTTTCGGCAGAACAGGCAAAGGCGAAAAACAGTTTGACTGCTGGAAATCCGTGGTATTCAGAGGGGCAGATTCCTGCATGCCAGAAGCACTTCGCGCAGTCGGAATGGACGCAGGGCTCCACTTTTTCACAGATGCCCCAGACCTCAAGCTCTGGAGCTCCCCTCAATTCCTTTCTGCCCATACCTGCATGGGCGGTGTCAAAACACTTCGCCTCAAGCGTAAAGTCAAGCGCATTACTGAAATCTTTTCAGGCTTGATCAAAGGAGAAAACACAGATTGTTTCACCGACGAGTTTGCCGCACCAGATACGAAACTGTATTATCTGAGGTAATTATATACTCTGGTTTCCTAGATGTTCTAGAGTCGGTTTGCTAGACAATTATTGCCAAGCAACTCATGTATATAATTTCCCAAAGAATCGATAGTTGCAACTTGGAAACTATTGATGCGTTTCAGCGTTTTCAGGCAGGATAGCGCCATGTTTACGTAGGATATCTCGAATTTTCCTTAGCGGAGTCAAATAGACGGCCTTTTCACTCTGGATTGAAGCAACGGCCGCTGCTCCCGCAGCTTGCGCAGTAGCCATCGAAGTCGCCTGCACACGCAAAGCGCTGTTTGCGAGACGATCCGAGGAGATGCACCGCCCCGCCGCAAGAAAGTATTCGCTTCCATGCGGAACAAGGGCGCCAAACGGTACTTGTGGAACAGTCCCCTCCTCCAATGGTTTTGGAACAACACCATGCGAATCTTCATGCAAATCAATCGGGTAAAATGAATTGCACAGGGCATCTGGATATTTCCTCCCCGAGATATAGTCATTCGCAGTGACAGTGGTTTCACCACGGATCACCGCACTCTCACGCACACCGCATTCAAAAGCGCCAAATCCAATCGTGAGTTTTTCCATGCCTGGCTGTTTCCGCAAAAACCTCCATGCACGCAACAAAGAACGACGGGCTTCGATTTCCAATGCGCTCCGCCCAGCGGCTGTATGCGGAGGCAATGTTGGGAAAATATGATTGGCATTATCTCCATTCTTTCGAATGAATTGCAAAGCCGAACCGTTTTTATTCCAACCTAAATCAGTGTAGCGAAGTTCTCCTGCGGCAACGGCTCTGTCAATAGCAGAACGAAGGCCATTTTCATCAAGCTGGTTGTAATCGTAACCAGAAAGGCAACAACAGAGAGTTGCTGGCTGGCATTCAGCAGGATGAATCACCTCATATCCAGCAAGCGAACACACGGATGCATCTCCCGTGCAGTCAATCACGCGCCGTGCATGAACGGTGCAGAGACCTTCACGCGTGCAAAGCCGAAGCTCAACTATTCCAGAAACGACCTTGACTTCTGCAACCATCGTGTGATAGAGAATATTCACACCCGCAGCAATCATTTTCTCATCGCAGAGCGCACTGTAAACCACAGGATTCAGACGGACTTGATACTTTGAATGATTTTTCATGCCGATTTGCGTTGAAAAATCAGGCAATGGCATTCCGCTTTCCGCAGTTGCCTCCGTGACAAGTTCCCAACCGATCCCTGCAATGACCTGATGCCGCCATGCATAAAAGAGCCCAGGGAAAGCAATTCCACCTGCAGTCATGGTACCCCCAGGAAGTGCGTTTTTCTCGACAAGCAGTGTTCGCATCCCTGCGCGGGCAGTCTGAAGCGCGGCGACGACTCCAGCAGTCCCCCCTCCAATAACGACTATATCAAACAACTCGCACATCTCTCTACGCTATGTTCGCATAGTAGGTAACAAAGCTTCTTGTAAAGTCCATAGGACACATAGACTCCTCCTCCCTCAATAGTCCACAAATCATCTCAAAAAAACAAGCATCTAGAAATGATTTTTCCACGTAAACTCTTCGGCGGGGCGGCGTTCAAAGTGGAGATGAGCGGGTTTGGCGTCATCGGCGGCATAACCGAGTGGAAGCAGGGCCACTGGCTTGAAGTTCTTGGGTATCTTCAGCTCCTTGACCAGTTTTGCAGCATCGAAGTAGGCGACCCAGCAGGTGCCAAGCCCCAGTTCCGCCGCCTCAAGCTGCATGTAGGCGGTAACGATGGAAGCATCGGTGACGCCAATTCCATTCCCTTCGGGATTCACCCAGCAGGCATCCTTGTCATAGCAGATAACAAACGTGACGGGAGCTCCGAATTGGCAGGTCGTACATTTGCGAATCTTCTCCAGAATCTCTGGGGCGTCCACCACCAGGATTCTCTGAGGCTGGTTGTTGCATCCAGTCGGTGCGAGGGAGGCAGCCTTCAAAATCGCCTCTATCTTCTCCTTCTCAACGGGACGCGCACTGTATTTGCGGACTGAATACCGCATTTCGGATAGTTTCAAAAATTCCATAATAATTTTCCTCGTTGTTCAATCTCCCAGATGTCCGTTGCGGACAAAATAGGAACAGTAGTCTTTTACGGCTTCTTCCAGCGGCGTCAGCTCATTGGCATAACCAGCCTTGCGCAGCTTGGAGATGTCCAGACAGGTGTAGTACTGGTAGCGTCCCTTCAGCGATTCAGGCATCTCGATGTAGTCAATTTTCGGCTCTTTACCGAAGGCGGCGAAGGCGGCCTTTGCAAGGTCGTTCCACGAGCGAACTGAACCGAAGCCGATGTTGAAGAGACCGCAGGCTGCACGTCCTCTGCCTAAGAAGAAGAGCGTCATGTCCGCGGCGTCTTTCACATAAAGAAAGTCGCGAACCTGCTCGCCATCCGCATACTCGGGACGATAGGACTTAAAGAGCGCGACGCTTCCCTTTTCTGAAATCTGCTCAAAGGAGCGCAGCACCATGCTTCGCATGTGCGCCTTATGGTACTCGTTCGGGCCGAAAACGTTGGAATATTTTACTCCCACAAAGGAGGCTCCGCCAGCGGCAGGCTGCTTCAGGCAGCCTTTCATGTAGAGCCATTCATCAAAAACCTGCTTTGAGTAGCCGTATTTGTTGAGGGGGCGTAACTTGAAGATGCCATCCTCATCGTCGGTGAAGCCGTTTTCACCGTCGCCGTAGGTCGCGGCACTGGAGGCATAGACCATGCGCGCGCCATTGCGGATGGCGTATTCCGCCATCATCTTGCCGTATGCGAAGTTGTTTCCCGCAAGGTAGGAGGCATCCACCTCGGTTGTGTCCGAGCAGGCGCCCAGGTGGATGATCTCCTGGAACTGCCCCTCATATTCACGCGCCTCCATTTTTGCTCGGAACTCATCCTTCTCATAGTAGTCCCTGAACTTCAGGGCACGAAGGTTCTGCCATTTCTCACCCGTGGAAAGATGGTCCACGACCACAACATCCGTGCGTCCAAGTTGGTTCAGACGCCAGAGAATTGCGCTGCCTATCAAGCCAGCGCCACCCGTCAAAAGAATCATTGTACTGCTCCTTTAATTCAAAGCCCCAGTTCGCGGATGGCGTTTTCACGCGCTATCTTGTTGAACACCTTCTGCGTGATGTCGCCTTTGGCCAGCAGGTCTTTCAGGAAGACGGCGAGCGGGCGCAGGGTAGGCATGGAGGGCTGGCAGATATCCGTGCCGAAGAAAAGCCTGTCCTGGAACTCGTTGATGAAGTTAATGGCGTTCTCCCGATCGCGCGTCAACGCATTGCAACCACTGCCAGCTGAAAGGTCGCCGTAGAGGTTGGGGTATTTGCGCATCAGTTCGGGAAGACGTCCACCCGACACGGGGCCTTTGGGATAGCCGAAACGCTCGCTGATGGTGTTGATCTTCGACATCTCGGCCCAGAAGGTCTGAGAGTGTCCGAAGAAACGCAGCTTCGGGAAGCGTTTCAGGCTCTCCTCAAGCTGTGGCAAGCCACTGTCATCCACCAGCCCATAGGAATAGCCCAGATAGGGGGAAAGATGGAATGTGAGAGGCATGTTGCACTTTTCCGCGCAGCGGAAGAGATTCTGCACCTTCGGATCGAGGATGCGCATATTGGCGCAGACCTCGCCGATGCCCTTGCAGCCCCTTTCCTTGTAGTAGTCCATCATTTTGTCCAGAGGGGCGCGCCAGTCGTTGGTGATCATGCGGGGGTCAACGTTGCAGAAAGGGATGAAGCGCCCCTTGAACTTCTCGCAGACCTCCAGCGTATCCTCGTTGCATTGCAGGATTGTGCAACATTCAGGGTTGGCCTCTGGAAGCAAGCAGCCAGCTTCGATGCCAACCTCGTCGTATCCAGCAATCAGCTCTTCGGGACGGGCATATGATTCGCCATCCAGACGGGGAAAGCCAGGAACACGTGTCGTGTGGACATGAATGTCAATAAACATCATTTACCTCCTTGAGAGGTCAATTGATTGACCTCTAGAAACCGTTGTTTTCCCTTGAAAACAGCTTTTCAAGGGTTTCTTTTTGTATGGTATTCAATTGATTCAACAACTCTGGATTGGAAGAGAGCAACAGAGGATGCAAAGCCAGAAGCCTGGACTTCAGCTCAGAAGGAAGAAACGCAAGCGCCTCGCCCCGTGGCAGCAACTGCAACAAGGGTATTATTTCCCCATCGTACCTTCCTTCCAGAAAAGCACGGTCGCACCTCCCCTGCCCTGCCTCCCAGTTACGAACAGTCCTCTCCGTCACCCCCAGATAACGCGCCAGTTCCCCATAGGAGAGCCCTAGTTCCATGCGCTTCGCCCTGAATGCACGTCCGTCGCCTGTCATGGTTGTCATGTTAACTTAACGCCAAAAACAACATTTGCAAGACGCAACCCCATTTCTTTCCAAGGAGGTCATTTCAAAACTGGCGCGAAATGCGCCAGTTTTGAAATGACCTCCAAGAAGAGCAACGCATGCCAACAACATCATTCCCATGTCACAGGGCCAAAGACGACGTAGTTCGCCCTGCCCTTGTCGGGCAGGATGCCAGGTGTGCTGAAGCAGGGCTTCGAGCAGATGGCCAGAAAACTCCCTTTGGGAAGATAATGGAACAGGAGGTCCATATCCATGGAGGTCATGTTGGCCTTCAGCAGTTTCTTCTCACACAGTTCAGTCATCAATTTGTTGGGTTCCATGACCTTGGCAACATCCGTATTACCACATGCATCCATCTGGTGCCTCGCCCCCTCCGCAATTTTCCCCGTGCTCTTGAAGGCCTTGCCCTCTGCGTCGCGCGCAATGAAATGTTCCATCGGCACAGGCAGGCCGTTGACGAACTCCGCCTTGCCATCCTTCAGGATGCAGCGGATTCTTTCATTTCGCTGTTCACACCGTCGGACAATGTAGTTCAGAGGTGTTCTGGGCTTCAGGATACTGGGGTCAAGCACCATGCCTGCCTTGTCCAGCACAAAAAGGGAACACTTTTCCATAATGACGAGATGGTCTGTCTCCCCGAACACCAATTCCTTTCGATTCGAGGAGTTGGCCATCAGGCTACATAGAAAAACGGAAGATGCCACTTTCTCATTCTGGTCAAAATAGGTAAAGGCACTTATCTCCCCCTCCAGTTTGAAACCAAATGAAAACGATACGAAAAACACCACCATGAGGCAGAATACCAAGGAAATCAGGGGAATTGTCAGGAGCAGCAGCGGCTCCTTATGTCTTTTGCGGAGCCAAAGGTAGTTCACAGGACCGACCAATACGGCAAACAGGAGCATTACCAGCATCAAAGGCCCTAGACTCACCTTTGGCGATTCGATGGCAAGGCTTTTCTTGTTGCTTTTGTCAAACAAAGTAACAGCATTTGTCAAGGCAAGTTCTGTCTCTGTTTGCATTTTCGCAGAGAGCAGATCATACCCCTGCCGATTGACGATAGCAGGCAGGTCCACACCTAATTCGGGCTGATAGGTTTCGTATGCACGCGCCTTGTTCATAAACTCATCGAATTCCTTCTCCCTTTGCTTTCTTGCAAAGGGGCGGAAGGTCACCATGTCGCCTTTTCCAAAACGCTCCACGTTTACCCCGCCCTTGTCTGGCACATCATCAGGCCATTTGTCCTCGGGCATGACGCAGCGGACGAGGCGCCCACCGTCGAACATCCATTGACGAAGCACCTTTTTCACATCGTCAGGCACATATTCGTTGGCGTCAATCCAGATAACGGAATACCCCATGTAGTCATAGACATTTCGGCTCCAGTTCTCCATGCTGTCTGAAGCGGTGTATGATTTGTCTGTCGCGTTTTTTCCAAGTTTCCAGTAGAACAGGTATTTCAGGGTGTCTCCAGGCAGTGAATTGCTGAATAGAAAACCTTTAACGTGCTCCCTATAGCCTGCGAAATGGAATCCATGGGGGTAGTTCACCCCATTCACCCAAATGGAAAACGTCGGTTGAGAACGATAATAATAGGAGGCATGGAATTCCGTCATGGGAGCCTGCAAGTTCAACAAAGTGGAGGCTCCTGGTTCCAGCCTGACCTGCCTGATGGCATCTGGCTCCCTCATGACCACTCTCAAGGTCGCGGACTTGACGCCAGTGTTGGTCACCCGAAACCGCATATTTACGTTGCAGAAATACCCTCCCTGGTCTATTGTTGGCAACAGTTCCCCACCCACTCTGACCATGGTGATGTCGCCAAACTTCTCCGCCAGAACGACACTGGAAACAAGCAGAAGCATCGCCAATACACGGCTGAAACAAACTGGAAGAACTCTCCCCATCATTTCGCCTCCTTTTCCTCAAAGACAAACCTTTTCATGGAAGCATAAACATACTTGCACAGTGGCAAAAGGGTCACCAGGCAGAAAAGCATCCCCAACCACCCGATTTCAACACTTCTGGCGCAGCATACAGGCGTTGTCACTAGCAACATCCAATAATCCCCAAATTCGCCATTTTCAAAACACATTACGCTGGCAAGCAGAAACGGGATGACGAACAACAGGAAAAACACCAATATTCCTGCATACTCTGGCTTCAGTTTTCTGAAAGAACGCACAAGTATCAAGGCAAACTGAATGTAAAAAAGCAGGTAGAAAGCAATGATATAAAAGACACTGGCCACGGCATCACCTGCCAAAAAGAGTTCGACAGGCGCCAGCAACATCCACCCCAGTACTGCCGCTCCCCAAATGAGAAGGTACAACCAGGAAAACGCCAGCCCGCCTGCACGTCCGCTGGAAAGAAGAAAACGTAAAAATCGCCTTACCCGCCCATCTGGACGCTCTGCCATGACGCGCGCCCCAGGCTCATCACGTTCAAACAGGCATATTATGACGGTGATGAAAAACTGAACAAGAATAAGAAAAGAGGAAAAGGCGAGAAAGTCATCTGCATCATACCAGGAGATTTTTCTGCGGCAAAGTGAAAGTGATCCATTCAGAGCAATCAGAAGCAGAAGATTTGCCAGACCAAGGAGTCTCAGCCAATATACTCTATTGCCAAAGCTGGTTATGACGGCGACCGTCAGGGAGAACAACAGCGTTGAGGCAAAAATGAACGTAATCACATAGCAGAAAATGGAGAAGACAACGTCTCCGCCAAGGTGGCCTGAGCCAAAGCCAAGGCCAATTGGAACAAGAGCCTGAGCACCAACATACGAAAATATAAAGATGAATCCAAGCAGATTCTTTTTCCCAAAAGAAGCCAGCATAAGGCCAAACTGGATGAAAAGAACATAGATGGGGATGATGCCCATGCTCCAGCCCACCATCTGCGGTATGGAAACGCCACGCAGAAAATAGGCGATGAACATGAAGGGCATCGCAATGGTGTAGATGTCCAGCATGACTACTACCTGGCTGATGACCTTGCCGATGACTATCGAGCGTGGCGAGATAACCGATATGCGGGAATAATCCAGTTCTTTCGCGCTACGTTCCTGCGTGAAGATCATGGGAGCGCGGCCAATGCAGATAATCAGGATGGCAAGTCCTACCATCACCTGCTGGATCACAAAGGATATCATCCCCAGGTCCTCCAGCGTGCTCTCGTGCATGGAGCTGTAGTTCAGGGCAATGATCAGGTGCATAAGCAACTCTGCAACGAGCAGCAGGACAAGCGTCGTCAAAACCGTCTTGTTGTGAAAGAGCTGGCGCGTCTCCTTGACAAACACGGGATTCAGTCTATCGCTTAAATCATCTAATGTCATATCGCGTATATGATGGATGAGGGTTATTGGTTAAGGGCAATGCATGGGTTCACTGCAGTTTTCCGCTGGTCATCTTCATGAAAATCGTCTCCAATTCAGCCTGTGCCTTGCCGAAGCCGACGATGGGGAGGCCAGCGGCGAAAAGTCGTGCCATGACAGGCGGGACATCCTGTTCTGTTCCCTTGATGGTGGCCTCCACTTCACCTGGGGCAAACAAACTTGCAGAAAGAACGTTGGGGTCCTCCAGAAGCCTGTTCCGCAACTCTTCGCCAGAAGACAGCACATGTATCTTGATGACAACTGTTGGAGTAGATTCCTTCGCCTCATCGCTCCCTGTTTCCTGAAGATGATTCAGCGAATCCAGTGTGCCAGCCCCCAGGATGCGTCCCTTCTCGATAATGACAGCGCCGTTGCAGATGTCCTGCAGTTCCGAAAGGATATGGCTAGAAATCAGAATGGCCTTGCCCTGTTCAGCAAGAATCTTCAATAGAGCCCGCAGTTCCAGACGTGCACGCGGGTCCAGTCCCGCCGCTGGTTCATCCAGCAGCATGACGCTGGGATTGTTGACCAGAGCCCGTGCCAGGCTGACCCTTTGCTTCATGCCCTTGGAAAGTTCGTTCAAGTATTTCGTTCGTATCTCCCCCAGATTCGTGAACTCCTCTATTTCCACCAGCGTCTTGCGGCGCCGCACCCCTTTCAGGCCAGAGATTCGTGCGAAGAAATCCAGATACTCCCACACCTGGATGTCCTTGAACTCGGGGAGCGAATCAGGCATGTAACCCAGAAAGGTCCTGATTTTGTCGGGATAGTTCACGAGTGAGACATCGTCAAAGAAGACGTCGCCCGAATCAGGCTCCTCCAGTGTCGCCATGATTTTCATGGTCGTGGTCTTTCCCGCTCCATTCGGGCCGATGAATCCATAAATCTGTCCTGATTCAAAGCTGAACGAAACGTTGTCAGCCGCCTGGGTCTTCCCATATTTCTTGCAGATGTTGTTAAGCGTGATTTTCATTGCCCTTTCCTGTCATGGAATCCACTTCCCGAGGTAATTTAAAAGGGAATTATATACTTGAGTTTCCTGATGACATCATCCCTCACTGGTCGATGGCCAGGATACGCCGTGCCGCTTCGCTGCGCTACGCGGCACGGCGCAAGAAGACTGGGATGGTCATCTGACCGTGGGTTTCGCTTCGCCGCTGTCGCGGCTTCGCTCCACCCACGGCTATGCTCCTGCCGCCGCTTACGCGGCTCTTCTCTGTTGGTGAAGTCCAATCGGCAACTAAAGCTTATAATTCCCATTAAAATTACCTCTCACGTCAAATGACTCCATCATCTACAATCACGATTCGCTGGAAAATCCCTTTGGCAACTTGATATCGGCAGGTTGCACCTTCTCCAGAAGCGTCTCCACCAGTTGCAGAGAGGTAATCTTCTCCAGGCGCGCCTGGTAGTTCAGCAACAGACGGTGGTTGAGCACCCAGGGGGCAACTGACTTCACATCCTCAAATCCAACAGTGGGACGCCCCGCCAGAAGCGCCGCTGCACGCGCAGCCTCCGCCATTGCAATGGCGGCACGCGGCGAGGGACCGTAGGCAAGATAATTCGTCACCTCATCAATGGCTCCGTCTCCACCAGGCTGGCTTGCGGCGACCAAATTTGAAACATAGAACGCCACCGCCTGGCTCAGGCTAATCCGCTCCATCGTGGCAAACAGTCCGTCCAGTTCCTCCTTCTTCAAACTCCAAGTCGGCTTCGGCGGCTCGCCACGACGGCGTTCCGTGATGATTCGCGTGAGAACCTCGGCATCCACACCGCTGACCTCAAGTTTGAACATAAAACGGTCCAATTGCGCCTCTGGAATGGGATAGGTCCCCTCCAGCTCAATGGGATTCTGCGATGCAAGAACAAAGAAGGGCTCTGGCAACGGGCGTGTCACGCCAAGCAGGGTGACGGAGCGTTCCTGCATCGCCTCCAGCATCGCCGCCTGCGTCTTTGGCGAGGCACGGTTTATTTCATCCGCCAGGACGATATTCGCGAAGATGGCGCCAGGCTGGAAGGTCAGTTCCCGTTGACCATTTGCACCCATCTGGAGAATGCTGCCGCCCAAGATGTCGCTCGGGAGCAGGTCTGGCGTGAATTGGATGCGCTTGAACTCCAAGTCAAGCAGCACTCCTAAGGCTTTTATCAAGGCGGTCTTACCGACGCCAGGCAAGCCCTCCAGCAGGATATGCCCCTTGCTCAAGATGCCAATAAGCACCAGTTTGTGGACATCATGATGTCCAAGCAGTATTCTGTCAAGTTCGTCCAGAATTCTCTTTGTGCACTCCACGGATGGAGCCATTTCTTCAGGTGTCAGTAACATGTTTACCCCTTTTATCTTATCTCTTTATAACCATTCAGAGGGGAGCAAATAGGCACAATTAACCAGAACTTCTGTGCCTTGCCGCTCCGCTGCGCTACGCGGCAAGGCACAAAGGAACTGGGGCTATCGCTTGCCCGTGGGTTTCGCTCGCGCCAGAGGCGCTCACTTCACCCACGGATATGTTCCTCCCGCCGCTAACGCGGCTTACCATTCTGAATAGTAACATCTCTTCTACCCTTTTTACTTCTTGAAATAGTTCTCAACCTCTTTCCGATGCTGTGGGTGAATGGGTCTGGAGGAGGCCTTCACCTTGCCGTTGCCCCCTGCCAGATTACCCGCCTTGACGGCATTGTCCCCATCTCCGACATTTTCAGGCGATACAAGAGTCCGCTTCACCACAGAGGTGCTATCTGGCTTTGCCATGCCATCAACTCCCAAGTCAGTGACATTATGCTCAACCTCCTTCGCCGTGTTCGTGAATTCAAGCGGTGCATCTCCCCTGCCTCGTCCTGCTTCGCCGTTTCCGCCCGTCATTCCCCCACATTGCATGGCAATAGTAAAGGCACTGCCGCACTCCTCGCCTCCATTGGATACCAGCCATTCCTCAAGCGCCTTCAAGTCAAACTCTGCAGATGCCATCGAAACATTTTCGCAGGAAGAGCAGCCGTTCTTCTTCATCTGCTCGGCCATCTGCTTCAGTTTTTCCTTGATTTTGTCAGCATTCTTTTTCAGAAACTCCGCCAATTTCTTCTGCTGCTCAGGTGTCAATGGATTCTGCGGGGAGGCATTTTCAAGGGATGAAAGCGACGGCAGGTCTCCCGTCTCCGCAAGTTGCTTGAAAAGCGCCGACAGCTCCTTGTCCTCCTCTGCAAGTTTTGCCATGAATTTGGCTATTTCCGAAGATGCCGTCGCAACCTCTTCGAAATGGTTTTCCAACTGTGAAAGCTTCTCCAGGGCCTCCGCCAATTTCTCCGAAGAGATGACATGTTCCATGGTTTCATTGAAATACTCTGAGATTTCCCTGTCTATCCGTTCCTGCAAAAGATCCAGCATTTCGTATGTTTTGGATGCCTCCCCTGCATCGTTGTACTGCTGGATATCCGCCAGGATATCTTTCATTTCCTTGAGCTTTTCAGAATTGACTTCCAAGGTGTTTTCTAGAATCTCCAACTGGTTTTCAATTTTATGCGTCTCATCCTGGATATCGAGAATCTTTTTGCCCATATTTGCCTCTCGCATTTTCTGCGGCGCAAAGACGGCGCAAAGGAGAAATGCCCCCCCGCAGAATGCAAGAATCATCTCCCGTCCCCAGGTATTCCAGCGGATAAACGGCACCGAAATCTTACTTCGCCTGGCCTGCCAAACAGATGCCCCCTCTTCTGCGGCGGCAACCATCAAGCCGCCTCCTTCCGAACGCGCATCCAGCCAGGCGATGATCGACTCGCTTGAGGGAAGATGCTTCGGATAGCAACACATCCCGACAACCAGCAAAAGAAGCCATACAACAATGCCACCCAGCAAAAGCTCTCCAGCATAAGAGTTTTCTGCAAAACTGCGGCACAGCAACAGCAAAACGCCGACAAGAAACGAGATGGAAGCGATGGTCAGAACACACCATCGCCCTACAAGACGCCAGTAGATTCCAGCTTTTACAGCTTTCACTGCCCTTGCAAGTTCCTCATCCATTCCCAAATTGCGACCTTTACAGTTGTTTTTTCCTGAATCTGTGCCAAATTATAACAAGGAGACCGTTGCAAATGACAAGAACGTTATGCAATTGATTCTCTTGAAAAACATAGCACTTCATGACCCAATACAATATATATTGAATATTTTATTTTTCTACAGTTTTGCGCAATTTATCTTGGACGACAGGAGGTAATAATTTTTGCCTCACAGGATAAGTTGCCATGTTGCACCGAACATATGATACAGTTTTCGCAGATAAACAAAGCCTTTGGAACCCAGCAGGTTTTGATTGACGTCACCTTCACCGTCCATCCTGGTGAGCGCGTCGGATTGGTCGGCCCCAATGGCGCAGGCAAAAGTACCCTGTTCGAGATTCTCACAGGCAATCTTTCCCCAGACAAGGGTGAGGCAACCTATCCAGGCAACCTGCGCCTCGCATACGTGCGCCAGCAGATCCACGGCATCGCCTCTGGCGTCCCGCTCCTCGACTATGTGGAAAACGCCATGCCCGAACTCAACCTCCTCCATGCCAAGATGGAGCAACTGGAGGCGCAGCTTCCCACCGCCACTGAAAACGAAAAACAGCGAATGCTGGACCGTCTCGGCGAAATGCAGACAGAATATGAACACAAAGGAGGCTACGAACTGAAGAACCGCGCGGAAACCATCCTCAGTGGCTTGGGCTTCGATACGGCACGTTTCCTCGACCTCTTCGATTCCTTCAGCGGCGGATGGAAAATTCGCGCAGAACTGGCGCGAAACCTCGTTGCCCAGCCCGACATCCTGCTCCTCGACGAACCGACCAACTACCTGGACGTTCCCGCAGTCGAATGGCTCCAGGAGTTCCTCAAATCCTACAAGGGAACCCTTCTTCTCATCTCGCACGACCGCTATCTCCTCAACTGCCTCACCAACGTCACTCTCGAAGTGATGGGCGGACACGTCACACGATACCCTGGAAACTACGACAAATATGTCAAGGACCGCGAGCAGCGCCACGAACAGCTCATCGCGCAGCAGCGGAACATCGATCGCAAGCGTGACCAACTGGAGCGCTTCGTCGATAGGTTCCGCTACAAAGCAACCAAGGCAGCTCAGGCGCAGAGCCGCCAGAAGATTCTGGACAAATTGGATGACGTGGAGATACCACAGGTCTATGTTCGCGCACCCAAAATCGTCCTCCCTCCTGCGCCCCGTTCGGGGCAGGATGTGGTGCGCATTGAGGGGATGGGTTTCAGCTATGATGGCAAGCGCCCCATCTTCAGTAACCTCGACATGCGCATCGAACGTGGGGACAAGGCCGCCTTCGTCGGCCTCAACGGCATGGGCAAAACCACCCTGCTCCGCCTCATCGCAGGCCATTTGAAACCCGACAGCGGGAAGATTCAAATCGGTCACGGTGTGTTGATGGGCTACCAGTCGCAGGACTACATGGAGACGATGGACCCCAGCAAAAGCATCTTCGGCACCGTGAGAGAGGCCTCCGCCGACCGCAGCGATGGTGAACTGCGCAACATGCTCGGCGGCTTCGGTTTCTCTGGCGACAATCTTGAGAAGCAGGTGCAGGTACTCTCTGGCGGCGAAAAACTCCGCCTCGCACTCGCCAGGCTTCTCCTGCGTCCCAATAATTTCCTGCTGCTGGACGAGCCAACCACACACCTCGACATCTATGCCCGCGAATCATTGGAAGAGGCGTTGCGGAACTACAACGGTACCCTCTGCCTTGTAAGCCACGACATCACTTTCGTGCGCAACCTCGCCACAACCATCTACGAACTCTCTCCTGAAGGCGTCACCCGCTATTATGGCAACTACGACTACTATCGCGAAAAACTGGCGGAAAAGGAGCTGAAGCTCAAGGCAGCCGCAGAGGCAAAGGCAGCAGAGACACCTGTACAATCAGCCTCCAGCAGCGGCTCCACCCTCACCCGCAAAGACCGCAAGCGCGAGGAGGTTCGCATTCGCGACAGCTTCAGCGCCGAGCGACGCAAGTGGGAGAAGCGTGTCGCCGAAGATGAGGCACTCATCACTGAAAAAGAGGCGGAACTCGGACGCATCTTCAACGAACTCTCCGCCAATAATCCCAACACCGACTACGCAGCCCTCAATAAGCGCGTTCCCATTCTTCAGCGGGAGATTGAGGAGGCCACAACCCTCTGGGAAAAGGCCTCCTATCACCTGGAGGCAGTCCAAAAGCAGATTGAAGAGGCGTTGTCCAAGATACCATGAAACTAACCCTCGGAATAGCGCAGATGAACTCCACCCACGACGTGGCGGAGAATCTGAACACCATTGCCATTCTGGCTGACCATTTGCGTGACGCTGGCGCTGAGATGGCCATTTTTCCCGAATATTGTACTTGCCTGGCCTCCATGGAGACAACCAAGAAGGTCGCCAGAAGTCACGAGGAATGGCTGGATGTCTTTGGGCTTCTGGCCCGCTCCTGCGGCCTTGCCCTCGTGCTGGGCGGTATATCGTGCCTCGCGCCAGACGGCAATGTCTATAACCGCACATATGTATTCGATGCCTTGGGAAACCTTCTCGCCTTCTACGACAAGCGCCATCTTTTCGCGCTGAAGTTCAACCGCCAGGGGTATATTTCTGAAACAGATGCCTTTATACCTGGCCATGATATAAAGAGTTTTACCTTCAAGGGGATGAAAATTGGCCTGGCCACCTGCTTTGATGTGCGATTTGGCGAGATGTTCACCCACTTCACGGATTGCGACCTGGTCATCTGTACCGCCGCTTTCACGGCCAGCACGGGTGTTCCCCACTGGAATACCCTTCTCCAGGCGCGCGCCATTGAGAACCAGCAGTGGTTTGCAGGCATTGACATGTGCGGTTTCAACCCCGACACAGGCATTGAACTCTTCGGGCACTCCATCGTCTATGACCCCTGGGGCATGCCCGTCGCCAGCGCCGACCACAACGCCCCCGCCACTTTCCTCGCGGAAATCTCCACAGAACGCGTGGCATACATCCGTAATAAACTGCCGATGATACGGTAACATGCTTTCACAACTTGAAATAGAGAAGATAATTAATCTTCATAATGAACAGATTGCGCAGGGCAAAACCCTGCGCAATCTGAAAAAACGCCAAGTGACGCGTATCCTCTGCGACGGAAAGCGCTACGTGGTGAAGGCCTATCTTCGACGGTGGTGGCACAGGCTGTTTATCCAAGCCCCCTGCAAGACCGCAAGCGTTGCCCTGCTGGAAGGTTTCACGCCTCCTTGCATCGGCGACACAGGCAAAGAGTTACTCTGGCAGTACACCATCTATGAGGATGCGGGCAACCAGGATCTCTACGCCATCATGCGCGACGCGCGTCTCCCTAATGGTTTTGAGCAACTTTACGCTAGCGCAGGGGAACTGCTGGCAAGAGTTCACCAAAAGGGAATCTACCATGGTGATACGAAGCCGCCTAACTTCGTCATCAACACCGCCATCACCGCCCTGCCCCCAGTTGTAATCGTCGATTGCGACCACATCATCGCCTATAACAAGCTCCCCGACCATCGTCGCATCTTCAACCTCGCGCAATTCATCGCCACCAACGATATCCACCCTGACAATCTTGAACTCTACCCGACATGTATGCAGGCCTTTGCCGCGCAATACGCCAAAACCATGAGTCTCTCGCTAGAACAACTGGACGTTCTCCTGACGAAGGCAGTCCAGGTCGCACTTTCTTCGCCACGCATTGAAAGGCGCGTCCCACAGGAGACGCTGTTCTCGCTGTTCTCGTGAGTTTCTCAGAGAATTAAAAAGGGACTTGAGGGACAGGAGGGACTTGAGGGACGCAAGGGGCACAAAAAACAATATGGGACAACAGACGCAGGACAAAGAACAAGAGTTTTTGCCTTGTTTTCATGCCACTTGCGTCCCTCATGTCTCTCCTGTCCCTCAAGTCTCTTAAAGCTATCATGTTCCTTGTGTCCCTCAAGTCCTTTATAGCCATCATGTTTTTCATGCCACTTGCGTCCCTTAAGTCCCTTATAGCCATCATGTTTTTCATGCCACTTGCGTCTCTCATGTCCCTCCTGTCCCTCAAGTCCCTTAAAGTCATCATGTTCCTTGCGTCCCTCAAGTCCCTTACTACAACCAACTATTGAATTATGGAAAAGCAATACGACGTTCTAGGCATGCATTGCGCGGGCTGCGCAGCCCGCGTGGAAAAAAAGGCCGCCGCCGTTCCTGGCGTGAAGGAGGCAAAAGTCAATTTGGTGGCGCACCTGCTAACCATCAAAGCAGAGGATTCAGAATCGCTGGATAACGCGATTGTTCAAGCAGTTACATCAGCAGGGTTCAAATGTGCCCCAATCGAGACAGCAAATCCAGCGAACCCAACGCCAGCCCCCCCCCTTACAGAAGAGCAAGAAGTCAAACAGCGTCTGATACCCTCCCTCGTCTGGTGGCTGCTCATTGTCGTTCTGATGCTCATGAAGATGCACATTCACCCAACTGGCTCCGCGACAGCTTTCAATGTCACAATCGGGCTTCTCCAGATGCTGATGACGCTGATAGTCTTCGCCATCAACCGCAGGGTTTTCACCAATGGCTTCAAACACCTTTTCCAGGAGCCAGACATGGATTCACTCATCGCATTGGCCTCCACTGCATCCATCCTCCTCAGCGGCTTCACCATCGTGCTGCTTGCCCTCGGCAAAACCGCCTTGGGATATTTCTACTTTGAATCGGCAGCCATGATTCTGGTCATCGTCAATTTCGGCAAGTACTTGGAAGCAAAGGCGAAAAAGAAGGCAGGAGACGCTCTTGAGAAACTTCGTGACCTGGCCCCCAAGACCGTCCTGAAGGTTGTCGGCAACCAGGAGGTGGAGGCACCAGCCGACACCATCCGCCCTGGCGATATCATCGCCGTCCGCCCTGGTTCGCGCATCCCGCTTGACGGAACCGTCACCGAAGGTTTCTCCTCCATTGACGAATCCTCCCTCACTGGCGAAAGCATGCCCCGTGACGTAACTCCTGATGCAAAGGTCTTTGCAGGAACGATGAACTTGACTGGAGCATTCCGCTTCAAGGCAGAACAGGTTGGCCAGGAAACGCTCCTGGCAGGCATCATCAAACTGGTCGCAAACTCCTCCGTCGCCCGTAGCAAGGCCGTGCGCCTGGCCGATGCCATCGCCGCCCGCTTCGTACCCATCGTCTCCCTCATCGCCATTATCACTCTCATCGTTCATATTCTTCTTGGACATTCGCTTGCCGAATCACTTGGCTACGCCATCACCGTCCTGGTCATCTCCTGTCCCTGCGCCCTGGGGCTGGCGACCCCCGTCGCCGTCACCGTCTCCATGGGACGCTCCGCCAAGGAGGGCATCCTTTTTAAAGGCGGCGAAGCACTGGAGAAGCTCTGCAAAATCGACACGGTCTTTCTGGATAAAACAGGTACCCTCACCACAGGCAAGCCAACCGTGACCGACATCATCCCCTACGACGGCTCCAGCGAGGCCAATCTGCTTGCGCTTGTTGCCGCCCTGGAGAGCTCTAGCGAGCACCCCATTGCCCATTGCATCCGCCAAGCCGCCACTGACAAGGGACTTGCCATATCCCCTGCCACCGCTTTCAAAACCATCCCTGGCAAGGGCATCACGGCCGCCCTCAACGGGATGCCATATTACGCTGGAACCATTGAGCTGATAAGGGAAGTCGCACCAGAACTGGATATGAAGGAAGCCTCCCAAAAAGCAGAGGAACTCCAAAAACAGGGGAAGACCCTCCTTTTTATCGCCGCGCTTTGCGGCACACAAGGCAGGCTCCATGGCCTCATCGCCGTGCGTGATGAAGCCGCGCCCAGCAGCAAAGCCGCCATTGAGGTGCTGCACGGAATGGGGCTGTCCGTTGCCATGCTCTCGGGCGACTCGCAAAACACGGCCAGTGCTATCGCACAAGAACTTGGCATCACCGATGTAAAAGCAGGATTACTGCCAGCCGACAAGGCGACTGCCGTCACCGAAGCCAAGCAGGCGGGGAAACAGGTTGCCATGGTCGGCGATGGCATCAACGACGCACCCGCCCTGGCAGCAGCAGAGCTGGGAATCGCCGTAGGCACTGGTACCGACATCGCCATGGAGTGCGCGGATATTGTTATCATGCGAAACGACATCAGCTGCGTCGCCTCCGCCATCCGCATTGCAAAGGCAACTGTCCGCATCATCCGCCAGAATCTCTTCTGGGCCTTCTTCTACAACGTCCTCGCCATCCCCGTAGCGGCGGGCTGCCTGTCACGTTATGGCATCACCTTGAATCCCATCATCGCGGCTGCCGCCATGAGCATGAGCAGCCTCTGCGTCGTCTCCAACGCCCTGCGGCTGTTGAAAACACGAAACCAATACCCCAAATAGTTTTGGGTTACTGCTCATCGTGATTACAGGAGGTAATTGCAAATATCATCCATTGTTTTCAATCTCTTTGTATTTTTCAAAAAACTGCGTCACGGTTAATATTTCCACATCACCATACTGTCCAAGAGACAACAGGTCTTTGTCGCCGCTAACAATATAAATGCATCGGCCATCCACTGCACACGAAATGAACTTGTCATCATCAGGATCGCGGCATATCTTTATAGACTCTGTTTGTGGAATAACTTCCATTGCCGTAAATAACGGCAGCATTGAAAAATGCAGATGAGTTCCACCATAGCGTTTCAGAAGGCAGTGGATGGTTGCCTGATATTCAGCAAGTATCTGACTTGTAGCAATAGCCTCCACTTGTCGGGTAAGCACCAACTGAAGCAAGTCCCCTGGTCTTCCCCCGAAAAAGATACCAGAAACAATGACATTTGTATCAATGACGATGCGCATCCCGTTTACCTCGCTTGCGCACACTTTTTATGGCTTCATCAATGGATTCCTCAGTCATATTGGCGGCTGAAGCCCATTCACGAGCACGCTGAAGAAGACCAGAAAACTCGGCCAGCGTTGGAGTCTTGACTGGCTTGAGAAGGATATTGTCCTCATCAGAGAGGACTATAAACTGTGTGCCTTCAATAAGGTTTAAGGCTGTACGGAGTTTCTTTGGCAGAACAATCTGTCCCCTTGATGACATGGCTGTTAACATCGGCATAATTGTATTTTCCTTTTTTTCCCAGAAGTGTCTTAAGAGGCAATTTTACAACTATTACATTTTGATGGGAGTTTTGAAATCACCTCTCTAGTAAGATTTTCTTATTAATTTAATCGAAATTCAATCTTTTTCAAACAGGTACTTGTTCCTCTTATTCAAGAGGTAATTTGTATTCAGCCATCTGTCCTGCACGCTAAGACATCCCGTCTTGCCCAACATCGTCATTAAGAAGACTCTTCAAGACGAGGAAGAATCTTGTTTTCCCAGACGTTCAGAAACTCAAATACGTCAAATTCCCGTTGGAAACACATCTCATTTTGGCATACAAATAAGCGTACAGCCTGCCAGGAGCCCGCAGCCCTTTTGCTGCCTTTACGGGCAAAGTCAGCCAGCAGTACAGCAAGTTTTTCACAGAGTTGCGCATGGAATGCAAGGCACTCCCAGTTTCGCCTTTGTATTGTTGATGTGGTTGAAGAGATGTTCTTTTGAATGACAGGCATGAAATTCTGGATGACCGTTTGAATGGCCTCGTATTCTTCGGGAGAGTGGAGAGGTCTTTCTCCTCGCAAGACCTCGGGAGAAAACCCACAGGACAGTTTCTCCAGATAAGCCATGCACTCCGTTGCGTCCTTGCCGTATGCTGCCTTGAAATAGTTTTCCGCATGTTCCTGGAAGGCGGCTTTTCCCGACCAAAGCACCTCGCCCAGAAGATTCATACCAAAACCATTCGGCATGAACACACGAAGATTCTGGCAGCTCATCATGCCGTTCAGGCCCAGATCCTTAAGGTTCTCGACATCTTCCGCAAGGATTTTGATGCTCTGGAAGCAGCCTGGGTCATTGATGTAGTCCCACATATAGTGATAGTCGAACACGAAACTATCTCCGTCAAAGACCTTCTGCCATGCCTTGAGATAGGGCAGAGTGCCCCCCGCCGAAGAGGTCAACTTGAAGCCGTTGCGAACGAAAGACGCCGCTTTATGATTGCAATCCGACGCCATTGGTACTGAATAACTGCGCCTGATAGGCGCATACATCAGCACAAAGCGTTCAGGGTTGCGCAAGCGTGAATGAACTGGCTCCCACAGCAAATCCAGATAAATGAGGAACACGATTTTTGTTTTCAGCCCTTCGGCAGTCAATTTTTCGTCAATCTTGTTTAGAATCTCCACATACTGGTCTGCAGGACGCTGCTCTTTGCAAGCGATGCATTCGCATTGGTTGTTCGCCTGGTCCGCCAGCCAGAAATGCAGATAGCGAACCTCGGGATTCTGCCGTGCATACGCAAGCACCTCATTTGCAAGAAGCTCCTTCACTTCAGGCATGGAATAACACAGGTTCGTGTCGATGCCAGAGCCTTTGAACAAACAACGTCTCCCGTTTATCAACGCCAGCAATCCACGCCGTTCTGGTAACACCTCCTCATCTTTATTCGGCTCGTGCCAAGCACCGCTTGTAATGCCCAGCAGTTTCGACACCCACCCATGCCCTATGCGATGGTGGATGAGACCGCGACGGCGAAGTTCAATATCATAATCATGGACAAAGGAATCCAGCGTGGCGTTCGACACAGGTGTCGGCAACAAACATGGATTGCTTTGATGCTCATACCAGCGTTTGAACGCAAAGCCAGGCCGAAACAACTGGGTGAAGAAGGCATTGAAACCCAGCTTGGGAGCAAAATCAATCATCTCAACAACATTCTCATAGCTGTTGGAGCCTTCAAGGCATATCCCACGATAGCGATAGGCGGCACGCTCGCTGAGAGCGACGGCGAGGCTCATGCTTTCTTTGCGCGGGATGTATTCGCCATCGCACCCTGGACGCACAAAAACACATCCAACCTCGCGGAAAAAACGATAGACGCCGATGAGCACACTGCGTTCATTCGAGCCTGTAATCACCCCTTTTCCATTCTGGACATCGATATGGATTGCATCGTCCTCGGACGGTTCCAAAGCCAAAACAGGCAGATGCAGACCAATCCAGAGGCAATCCACCTCCTGGTCATAATCAGACCTGCAAACCTCAGTGGTCACCAGTGAATCCATTTGCACGACAAGCCGTGAAAACTCCATCGCGGCAAACAGGCTGACTTCTGAAGAATCTGAAACGCATATCTTCCAATGAACCATATCCATTTCCCTTATTCCATTTGCACAATGGATAAATCTATAATTGCAATTACCCTATGGAAAACAAAAATCAACTCAAGACAAGCATCACATCGGTTTGATGTTCGTCGCCCGAATAAAACGTGCAGGCATGGCGGTCGCCGAAAGCACAAGCATTCACGTTCCCTGCGTGGTGGGCATTTGCACTGGCATAACAGACTATTTCTGGTGCTGACCAGGCTTCGGGATGGTTCCAGATGTGGGATAGCTCGGCAATGCGCCGCTTCAATGCCCCTGCCCCCCGCTGAAAGTAGTAGTTGGAAAGCAGCCCCGTCTCCGCATCCCAAACCAGGCTCGGCGTCGATTCACGCACATCGTCAATTTTCGTGCGGAACTTGCGCCAAGTTCTGCCGTTATCCTCAGATTCCAACTGAAACTGGGAGCATTTCACTTCAGGGCCACAGTTTTCCATGCGCGCAATGGCGAGAAGCCGTCCATCTCCAAGCGGCACGCAAGAGGGTTCCGTAGGCCACTCCGCCTTTGAAAGCCCCTGCTCCACCGTAAGTTGGCTCCAGGTGCATCCATTGTCCTGGCTTGTCAGCGTTCCCCAGGAGTTTTCCGCGGTATCACGATAGTTACCCGCAAACCAAAGCGACATCAACACACCATCCCCGATGTGGAAAACATCCGTTATCTGCATCGGCATTGGATTCGGCTGAAGAGTTGCAATGCGTTCAAACGAGCATCCGTCGGCGGAACGGTAGAGGTCATGATGCCACGGGCTTCCCACGCAGCGCACCCACAGGAGCAGCGCGCCATCCAAGTCAAGTCCTTTGCCAATGGCACTTTCACAATGCGTCGCCGTGTTGATGACCGTCGTCTCCTCCTGCCAGGTCAATCCACCATCTAGCGAACGACGGGCATATACGCCTCGACATGTTTCCGAAATGCTGTGCGCCTTTCCACGACTATAGGCGCAAACCAGCGTTTTGCCGATAGGCTGAACAAAGGACCAGGAATTGTACCCTAGAGCATCCTGCACGGTGAATAGTATGTTATTATCTGAAGAACCACTCATTGCACATTTCCTAGTTGCTTCTCTCTTTTCGCCTTGTTTTCCCAGCGTCTTCGGCACTTGGCGATGATTCCATCGAAAATGGATTTGCGGCGACTCTCCGCAATCCCCGCCTCATCGGCATACGAGTCCCAGAAAAGCGTTGGCAACTCCAGGTGACACTCTTCCAAGCCCTTTTGAAGCATCAGGTTATAGGTGAACTGTTCAAGATTGCGGCGGCGCAAAAACCACGGTGGCATGAAAGACCATGAGCTGGTCTTGTCATTGTCCAGAAACACAGTTCCCTTTTCAGAAAAGCAGGCGTTGCGCGGCAGATAGTCCCCATGCAGGAAATGGTCGGAGTGAAGCCTGGCAAGATCACGCCCCGCCTGCTTGACAGCCACCACCGCGTCTGCTTCAGAACCCTTTTGTATCACATCCTCGATAGTCGGAGCGACAACCTCCGTTGTCACAATGAGATTCAAGTGACGTCCGCTCTTCTCCAAATGCCGGACACCCAATACAGGCTTTGGACACAAGTGACCTCTCGCCAACATGTTGGCGGTTGTTTTCAAAATTGTGACAGAACGCGCCGTCCCCAAAGCCCACTTCAAGAGGCTGAACAGTTCCTTTTTCTGAAGGGCGCCATCGTTCTGCGCCCACATCAGCTTGGAGTAGAAATTACCTCCTGGACGTTCATGCCTGACAACCCTTCTGCAAAGCGCGTCCAAAACCACCGTCTGTGGAGAAGTGGAAAGCCAGAGATTGATGTTCGCAAGCTCCTTTTCTTCCCCGTCAAGCACCCAGCCGTTCCAGCCATCGGCTGCAAAACGCCTGAACACGAGGGAACCAATTTCCAAGATGTCGCCCATGTTCTCCTATTTGTACCTGGTATCGCTGCCAGACTGCCACATGTCGGGGTTGGCTCCAAAGGCAGCCTTCAACTGGGAGGAAGCCGCATCCAGCCGTGCCATTATCTCTGAAGACAGTTTTCTTTCCATCGCCTTTGCATTGGCCCTCATCTGCTCTGGTGAGCGTGCGCCAGCAATGACCGTGCTGACGCCTGGCCGCTGAATCAGCCACGCCAGGGAAAGTTCCGCCATCGGGCAGCCCACTTCTGCGGCTATCGTGCGAATCTCGTCAATCGCCTTGAAAGTTAACTCTTCTTGACCGCTCTCCGTATGGCGTATCTGTGTATGCGCCTTGGAGAAGTGACGAGTTCGGGCACGGCAGTCGGGCACGCTTGCACTGTCCTTGAACTTGCCTGTAAGAAGTCCATGCATCAGGGGCGAATAACAAGCAACACCGACCTCCTTTTCCCTGCAAAGCGGCAGCACCTCGTACTCGATAGCACGCCATAACAGATTGTAGGGAAGCTGGTTGACATCGACACGACCGTATTTCAGAAGTTCCGTCATGTCCCCAACGCCGAAGTTGGAGACACCATAATGACGTATCTTGCCAGCCTGAACCAACTTGTCAAAGCCCTTGAGAATCTCCTCAATCGGGGTTTTCCTGTTTGGCCAGTGGAGATAGTAAAGATCAATGTAGTCTGTACCAAGATTCTTCAGGCTGTTCTCGCAAGATGCAACCATATCCTCCCAGCGTTCCGTATGCTGCGGGAAAACCTTCGAGCAGATGACGGCCTCCTGGCGACGCCCTTCCAGTGCCTTCCTCAGCAACTGTTCAGAGATGCCGCTGCCGTAGCCCTCCGCCGTGTCAAGGCAATTCACGCCGCACTCCAGGGCGGTGCGGATGGCACCGATGGCAGCTGCCTCGTCCTGGGCCCCCCATGTGCTGTCCCCTGCAATCGCCCAGCACCCCATCGTCACGGTGCTTATCATCAAATCACTGCGTCCCAATTTGCGTTTTTCTGCCATAGTATGCTCCTAATTTTAGCTGTTATTTCTTTCTAAAACTCCAAAATGCATCACCAACAAATAGCGTCTTGGGTTTGACATACGTTCCATTTGCCGCTTTCAGGAAGAAGCCATCGTTAGCCCGATACCGCATCGCTGCACGCAGGCTCCACCCCGTTTTTCTCTTCTGCATATCTTCCTCTGAATCCCAGCCTTTAAACAAAACCTCCTGCTTCGAATCAGAGAAAACCCATGCCCCCTGGCCTGGAAGCACCTTCGTCAACCGTTCATAACCACCTTCTGAACACCCCCAGAAATCCAGGGACTCGTCCAACGCAAAAGCACCTGTGAAACCAATGCTATTCCAGCCTTCTGAAAGCGCCTGTGCACTCTGTCTCGGCTCTGCGCAAAGCCAATGCCGTTTCACAGCGGTTGTCTGGCACCCATTACCAGCATCCTGATACCAGGTCACTGTTGCAGCAACCACATCCTCATCCTCGATGCTCTCATCTGTTTGCAGCGTGAAAGCAACGGATGCATCAGCAACATTCAAAAAGAGGATAGATATCGCTCCATCCAATTCCTTTCGGGAGGCGCGTCCCTGAACGGCAGGTTCTCCTGTCCATCCATCTGGCAGCTTCATCGACACAATAATAGGCTCCTCCTTTTCCGAATCCAGAGAAAGTACCAGGTGACCATCAACCAATGGTACCGACCGCAGTGTACTAAACGTCAAGGCAGCACCAACGCCATCAGGCTGCAAAGCTACCTGAAGCCCCGTAATCTCCCCAGATTTCACCCTAACGTCCTCCAACGTCTGAGAACAATAACCAGGCGCGGAGACTGTCACGGAATAAGTACCCTCCTGCAAAGTACGATGTCCCCTGCCATCTTTATCGCAGTAAACAGCTTGACCATAACTGGTTTGAATCCTTGCAAATGGCAGAGGAGAGCCATCTGTGGCAGAGACAACTGCCAGTGAAATGCCAGTGGATGCCGCCTCCGCCCAACCCAACAAGGCAGACTGGTTGTTCTGCCAGAGGGTATCCAGAGCCTTGGAGGATGTCGGCTCCTTTCCAGATGCATTTCCCCCCGTCAGCTCCACCGTCACCGCCAGCGTGCCCAAATAACGGTATTGCCAATCGGGAAGTTCCCCGACAACTGGATAATAGTCGTATGCATTCAGGACTACGCTGATATCAGGATTCAGCTCTGCATAGATGTTGCAAAGCGATACAAACAAATCATTGTCAGGGGAGATTCGCTCGTCCTTACTGTTTTTTGCATTGCCGTATGGATAACAGAGAAGTCTATCCCCCGTATGCAAATGCAAGGCGGCGGAAAAACGGTGTACGGCACTCCAGCGCATAAACGCCTGAGCCTCAGGGGCGCGCTTCGCCAATCGAATCGCATCCGCTTCCGCAAAAAAGCCGAGTGGCGCCAAATTCACACCATCGGGATACTCCCTGTTCAAGTCAATTTTTTGGGCATTGTAACGTGTGACGGCTTCGCAGCCATCTGGGTTCATGGCAGGGAGGATGTAAAATACAGCCTTGTCCAGAAGAGCATTCTCCATCGCCTCCCTGTTTTCAGCTAGCAACCGTGCGAGTTTCAAGGCGACAAGCATACTGGGCCGTTCATTGCCGTGAATGCCACCTGCGACAAGCAACTGCGGGGCCTCTCCATCCTCCAAAAGATTGCTGATGCGGATGGCAAGGATTTCCCGTCCCTGAACCGTCCTCCCAACATAGCTTAGGCGACACCTGGCAGGATAGGACGCAACCAATGATTTCAGTTCTGCGACCACATCTGCCTGGGAAGGATAGAGATTCGCCGAACGGATTTTCCCCAGTTCGTCCTCTATTGCCTCTATTTCAATGACATCCGACAAGGAGGCACATGAGCTTTTCAGCTTTGCCAGACAATTGGAATCCGCATAAACCCGTGCCTGGTTGCCATTCAAAGCAACAATTCCAGCCCCCATTTGCACAAGCCAATCGGCAGTGACTTTTCCTTCAAGGGAGATTGATGCCTCATAGACTGGCAAAGACACCGCCTCACTATCCTCAGGCCCCCCATCCTCCGTTGTTCCCCTAGTTGTTTCTAGAATGGAGTTTTCCCAAAGCAAAATGGCCTCATCCCGTTGTTGCTGTGCATCCTCAGAGCGGCGGCAAACATCCAGGTACTCTAGCAGTTCTGGCGTTGTAATCATACCATCGCCATTGGCATCCGCCCCTGGAAGCACCTTGAGCGTCAGTGTCAGCCAAACACTCCCCTTATGTTTCTCCATAAAACGAAACTGCAACTCAAACAATCCAGCTGAAACACAACGGCCAAACAGCACACCATCAGCTGAAACCTGCAACCCTTCAGGCAATTCCGTCAATGGCTCGATTTCCAGAATTGACCATCCTTCTGGTACGATGGAGACAGGAGTCTCCAAGCCAACCGCCATCACAGGAAGCATATTGTCGGCCACATTGCCAGAACTGTCAACTTCCAACGTCACAGAGCGTGCCGATGCATCATTTATAAAAAAGCTCCAATGGCCTTCTGGACATGTAAAATAGGCTTCGCCAGTTGCATCCGTGCAACTGGTAGCCTCCAATTCTCCATTCTCGCCAGACATGGCAATCAATGCTCCATACACGGGAGCCTTATTGTCACCCCATTTCACCGTAATACGGAGCTTTTCACTCTCTACAAAAGAGTAGTCCACTAGCAGTTGCCGTAAAGAGCGAAGACGCGGCATCATACTGCAGTCCCCAAAAAGATGCATCTGCTTAGTGTAATAAAAGGAATCGTTGGTCGAAAGATAATTTTCCGCCAGCCTTGCCCCCTCCAACACCAGATGGTGCGTCACAGCACCCAAGGTGCAAAGCCTGTTTTCAGAATAGCTATTGACAAGCACATTTGTAAACTCATAAACGCTTTTTATTGGGGGATTCCACTTCGTCTGGCTGGTGGACGCCAGAACTCCGATGGCTCCATTGTCACCCAAGGAACTCCCCGAGCCAAGGAACAGCCCCTCCGTCAGGCAGTCTCCTCCAGGATAGGCAAAGTTTCCCGTGTCGCAGACAGGCGACAGGATAAACGGCAAGGCACTATTGTTCTGCATGGATTTCGCATCCGACACCGCAAAGCCACTGGTCGCAAATTTTGTATTTGTCCCATGTCCAAGGTATTCCAGAAATGCGACGCCCCCATTCAAGGCCTGCACAAGTTGTGTCTTAAGGGTGTTGTTCTGCACTCCATTATCCATGTAGATTTCAGCGCAACCTGCATCCAATACTCCAACCTCCTGAAGCAGAGCATAGTTCTCAGCCATTATCTCTCGATCTCGTTTGTCCTTGTAAGGGGCGTTGGAGGCCTTTTCATTGGACCCCATGAAGGCAGCCCTTCCCCGCCAACTGTCATCTGCTGGAGGATTCGATTCATACGAGATGAATCTCTTGAGCACTCCCTTCAACTGAGATGCACTGTGCGAGGGGATGCGCGAAACAAAAAGATCAGGCACATAATCATCTCCTGTCAGCAATGCGTATCTGACATCGGAGGTCGGCTCCAACAACGCGGGAGTAATTGTGTCTTTGGATGTATAGGCAGGTGGCACATCCTCGCAGTCCCCGCAAAGAATCAGATGGGTAATCCCCTCCCTGTATTTTTCCGCAATGTATTTTGCAAGCTCCTCTCCCGTCTCATCTGGATAAGAAGCCATAGTAACCTCGAAGCCAAGTTGACGCTTCCATTTGACAAAATCAGAAGAAGCTGTTTTCCAATCAGATGTATCTGTTTTCCAAGAGGAAGGACCAACTACCAGAATATGTCCAGGCACAATAGAAACAGCCCTGCTTTTTTTCAGTAAAGAGCCATTTGCAAAGCCATTCGCCTGCAGATTGGCAAAATCGACCTGAGAGTCAAGTTCACCATAATCATCGGCAGAATCTGACTCAGAACAAAAGGCAAACTCCATGTTTTCCGCCACCATTAGCACTCCACGCGAAAAATCATACTGGACAGGACACACGGCAACGCCAACCCCTGCGACATGTCGCAGCCAATACTCACCATATTCGGCTAGCATCTCCTCTGGATAAACTTTGCCGCTCTCGTAGATCTCAGGATTCTCCGCAGGAGGAGGCTCAACTGCACCACGCGCCAGCAGACCAACTGATGGAATCGGCGGCGCGCAGGGAATCTCCCGCACATCAGCTGCAATCAGCCTCATATCACGCTCCATTCCGACCGCCACGGTAAAATCACAACGATATGTCGGCAGTTCAGGCCCCCCTTCAATCCCTGTTGGATAAGCACCAGCAGTTTGGACGACACTATATTTTTTCCCTCTTACGACGGTCTCCGAAAGCACTAGTTCAGGAAGCCTGAAGCGAATACGGGTTTCCTGTGGAGTGACGGAGAGAAGCTCGAACACGCCTTCTCCGTCAGCGGAACGCATTACCCCGCCTGTGGATTCAAAGCGCTGCCAACGTCCTGGTTTTCTGTGAACCGACGTTGCGGCTCTCTGTGCTGAAGCCGTCTCCCCCTGTGCAGAACGAATCAATGCTCCAAGGCGAGTTTCGCCGAACAAAACTTCAACAACTTTCTTGTTGGAGCCACAAAACAGCAGAGATACAACAAGGCAACCCGCTACAATTGCCAATACCATGTAATCTCTTCTTTTCTGTTTCATCGAAATTTATCCGTCTTGTGGTCTTTTTTCACGTGCAAACGAGGTAATTTCAAAACTAGCGCGAAATGCGCTAAGAGATGGGCGCAGTGGCCAAGGCAACGGTTCGAAGCTGCAAGGACGTGCGGAAAGAGGCGTTGCCAACGCCAATGGGTTCATGTCAACGCGCATTTCGATGATAGTTCTGAAATTACCTCGACAATATAACATATATAGAAAACTGAAAAAAGCAAGGAAATATTCCCAATTGGCATTTTCATTTTCATGCGATATCGTTTATATTATTAAATATCATCTTCCAAAACAATATGGAGCGACTATGGATCAGGAACAAAACCGTCAAATTGCAGACAGGATTCGCGAACTTCGCGAAGTAAGCGAGTTAAGTGTTGTTGACATAGCATCAAGACTTGGTGTTACAGCAGAGCAATACCATGCTTACGAAAGCAACCAGCAACCAATCCCCATCAGCACCCTAACCGCACTTGCCAAGATTTTGCATGTCGATTATACGGTTCTACTGACGGGCGAATCCCCGCGTATGGCTAAATATACCCTGGTCCGCAACGGCCAAGGCGTCAAGGTCGAACGCTACCCTGGCTATGGTTTCCAATCGCTGGCCTATAATTTCAAGAACCGCACCATGGAACCGCTTCTCGTTTATCTAGAGCCGCATGACGACGAGGCAAGCGAACCGCAGCTCATCTCCCATGGTGGACAGGAGTTCAATCTTGTCCTGGAAGGGACGGTCAAAGTCGTGCTTGGCACGCGCGAGTTCATACTAAACAAAGGCGATTCAATCTATTTCGATCCGAGTATCCCCCACGGCCAACGGGCTCTGGGGGGCCCTGTTACCTTTGTCACCATCATCAATAACTGATGACCAGGCCGAGACAGCCTGGCGACCGACGGCCTTCCCCTACACAGCAGTTTTTTTGGACACGCCCAGAGGCGTGTGGAGTTAAGATATTATGTTGGAAAAGTTTCTTCCTAGACAAGATTTCTCCTCCTACGAGGATTTCAAGGCAAACTACAAGGTGACCATCCCCGACCGCTTCAACTTCGCCTACGATGTCGTTGACGCCTGGGCCGAAGAGGATGACCACAAGCCCGCGCTTGCGTGGCTGGGCCCCGACGGCGGCGAAGTCAAGGAATACTCCTTTGGCGACATCAAGCGTCTCTCCAACCAGGCCGCCAACATGCTCAAGGCGCATGGCATCAAGAAGGGCGACGTGGTGCTCTTCATCCTCAAGCAACGCCCCGAAGTGTGGGTGACTCTCATCGCCCTCCATAAAATCGGCGCAGTCGCCATCCCCGCCACCTTCCAGCTGACGCAACATGACATCGTCTATCGCGCCAACGCCGCCAACGTGAAGATGATCATCACCGTCGATGACCCAGCACTCATCGCACACGTGGAGCATTCTCTGCCTGAAGCCCCCTCTGTCCAGCTCAAGGCCATCGTGGGCGACAATGTCCCCGCTGGATGGATTGACTACCGCAATGAGCTTGCCCAACAGTCGGATATCTGGGAGAAACCCACGGGCGACGCCTACCCCTGCATGCACGACCCGATGCTCCTCTACTTCTCGTCGGGCACATCGGGCATGCCCAAGATGATCCTGCACGACTACACCTACCCCATTGGACACATCGTCACCGCCAAGTACTGGCAGCGAGTGCAGGAAGGCAAGCGCCACATGACCGCCTCCGACTCTGGCTGGGCAAAGTTTGCATGGGGCAAAATCTACGGGCAGTGGATTGTAGGCGCCGTCATCGCCGCATACGACAGCGAAGGACACTTCTCCGCCGAAAACATGCTTCACGCCATCGAGAAGCTCAAGCTGCACTCCTTCTGCGCGCCCCCCACCATCTACCGTTTCCTTATCAAGGAGGACCTGACCAAATACGACTTCTCCACCATCGAACGCTGCTCCATTGCGGGAGAGCCGTTGAATCCCGAAGTCTATAACCAGTGGCTCCGCATGACAGGCCTCCATATGACCGAGGGCTTTGGCCAAACGGAATCCTCCGTCCTCATCGCCAACTTCGAGTGGTTCCCCATCAAGCCAGGTTCCACGGGCAAATTCTCACCCGTCTATGACATTGAAATCGTCGATGAAAACGGCAAGCCCTGCGAAGACGGTGTCGTGGGTTCCATCGTGGTCCGCCATGCGCGCAGCAATCACCCCGTCGGCCTCTTCTGGGAGTACTACAAGAACCCAGAGGCCATGGAAGCCTCCTGGCCAGCTGACGACTACAACACAGGTGACATGGCATGGCGTGACGGCGACGGATACATCTGGTTCGAGGGGCGCAATGACGATGTCATCAAGTGCTCTGGCTACCGCATCGGCCCATTCGAGGTGGAAAGCGTGCTCATGGAGCATCCCTCCGTGCTGGAGTGCGCCGTCACCTCCTACCCCGACCCCGTACGTGGTCAGGTCGTGAAGGCGACCATCGTGCTCGTCAAGAATAAAGGCTTCCAGCCTGGCCCCGAACTGATCAAGGAACTTCAGAACTTTGTGAAGCAAAACACAGCCCCCTACAAGTACCCGCGCATCATTGAGTTCGTCGATGCCCTCCCCAAGAGCATCTCAGGCAAAATCAATCGCAAGGCTATCCGTGAAAAGGACTTGAAGGCCCTGGCGGAGAAATAGACAATGCCACAAAGCCCCAGAAATCGCAAGAAACGGCTGGCGATTGCCATCCTTCCAGCCATTTTCTTCTGCTTTCTGGGGCTTTTTCTATGCATCTCTAGCAACAACCCGTGGCCCAAAGATCTTTCTGAAGGCAACTGTCTCTTCACGCCAATCCGCATCTCCGTCAAGACCCTGGACCCCGCTTCAGCCTACTACGAACACGAAGGCGCCATCCTCGACAACATCGTCGAGATGCCATTCGGCTACCACTACCTCAAGCGCCCATACCAGTTGGAGCCGATGCTGGCGGAGAGCATCCCGACACCCGCCTACTTCGACAGTAACCACAACCTCCTTCCAGAGGATGCACCCGAAAACCAGATTGTGCTTGTTGAATACACCATCCACTTGAAAAGAGGCGTCCAATACCAGCCTCATCCCTGTTTTGCAACCGATTCACAAGGCAAGCATATCTACTTTGAATATCCCGACCGTCAGATTCCACACTATGCCTCCCCTGACGATTTTCCCCAGCAGGGAACTCGCGAGATGATTGCGGAAGACTTCAAAGTCGCCCTGACACGCCTTTGCTCTGCACAGATTTCCTCCCCCATCTATTCCACTTTCAAATCCTTTATCCTCGGGATGGAAGAATGCAGCGCCATCATAGCAAAACAACCGCAGGAATCCCTGGACTACCGAACCATTCCCCTGGCAGGCATCGAGGTGCTGGACGACTACACCTTCAAAATCATCCTCTCTCGCAAATATCCCCAGCTTCTCTACTGGATGGCCATGCATTTCTTCACCCCCATCCCCTGGGAAGCCCTTGCATTCTATGGAGACAAGCGCATTGCCGACATGGGTCTGACGATGACCCACTACCCTGTCGGCACAGGAGCCTATCGCATGGCCCTATATGAGCAGGACAACAAGATGCTTCTGAAGCGCAACCACAATCACCGAGAAGACCTCTATCCAACAGAGGGCGAGATGGGCGACCGCGAAAAAGGCTTGCTGGAGGACGCTGGCAGGCAATGCCCATTCATCGATGAAATCCTCTTCTTCTTCGAGCGGGAAGGCATCCCTGGCTGGATTAAATTCAACCTGGGCTATTACGACCTTATGGAACTCCCCAGCGATATGCTGGATACCATCACAGACCTCAGCGCCAATGGAAGCCTAGACCTCTCCAAGGAGATGCAGGCAAAAGGCATCACCATGCACTCCTCCACACGCCTGGTCTCATACTATTATGGCTTCAACATGCTGGACGCCACCTACGGTGGCTTTGGCGATTCCGCTCGTAAACTGCGCCAGGCCATCTCCATCGCCATCGATGCCAAGGAATACATCGACATCTTCACGAATGGCTGCGGCACAGCAGCCCAGAGTTTCCTTCCTCCAGATATCTCAGGAGGGAATATCACTGCTCAATACTTCAACTCGACTGTTTTCACCTGGCAAAATGCAATGCCAGCACGGCGTTCCATTGAAGAGGCCAGGCAACTGCTGGTCGAAGCGGGTTACCCTGGCGGTCTTGCCTCCGACGGGCACCGCCTGACTCTCTCGTATGATAACTCCTCTGCAGGAAATGCGGGATTCAAATCACAATTCCTCTGGCTCAAGGGAAAACTGGACAAGCTGGGAATCGAGCTCATCGACAACGGCACCGACCTCAACCGCTTCCGCGACAAGGTCGCCAATGGCAACTGGCAATTCATGCGTAAGGGGTGGGTTGCCGACTACCCTGACGCCGAAAACTTCCTCTTCTGCTTCTATGGCCCCAACGCCCATGCCCCCAATCAGGGACGCGGCGCCAATTATACCAACTACATGAACCCTCAATACGACATTATCTTCAAAAAACTGGAATCCATGCAGCATTCACCTGACCGCATCGCCCTTATCCAGCAGGCAAATCATCTGCTCCAGCAGGACGCCCCCTGCGTGTGGGACTATCATCCAAAGAGTTTCAGTCTCACGCAACCCTGGCTAAAAAACTATAAGTCAAATGAAATCAGCAAAACTACCATCAAATACAGGCGCATTGACACTCGAATGCGCCAAAAAGCCATTCGCGCACGAAATACGACAAGGCCTATACAACTCTTTGCACTCCTGGGGGGGGCCTGTTCCCTGCTGGCAGCCTGCTGCATGATGTTGTCACATCATCGTCAATCTCCTCATCCACAAGATTGATACACTCTCTATAACGCGAATGTAATCAGATACCGTATGGTTTCCTGGCAAAGGAACTGGGACGGGGAAACAAGCAAAGAACGAAAGCAGCAAGACTGGTAACGAGAACTAGTACTCAATTGAAAGGGAAATAATATACTTGAGTTTCCTGATGAAATTTTCCATCACTGGTCGATAGCCAGGATGCGCCTTGCCGCTTCGCTTCTACGCTACGCGGCAAGGCGCACGGGGACTGGGGTGGGCATTTGACCGTGGGTTTCGCTTCGCCGCTGTCGCGGCTTCGCTCCACCCACGGCTATCCTCTCGCCGCCCCGCTTACGCGGCTCATCTCTGTTGGTAAAATCCAATCGGCAACTAAAGTATATAATTTCCATTGATAACATACCATTTTTACCATTTTGCATCGTCCTTTTCTCACTCGTAACGGGGAAATAACCATCCAAATCAACTTTTTCCAATACTGGTAATGAAACAATCGCAAAAATAATCCAAGAAGTAACTTGCAAACTTGGCAAAAAAAGCGATAGTATCTTTATACATTTCATTGTTCACAATAGTCTTCTGGAATAGGTGAGCTAGTACATCTATCCCTAGTTCCTAATTGGTTAAATGCGAAATACATTTTACTATTCTTTTGGAGTGTTTTTTGTCAATGGCTTCTTACATATGAGCGTATGTGCGTCGTCATTTGCAATAATAACTCTAAATCTTTATAGCAATGTATCTTCTACAGTTTAAACAATTAAGCACTAATGCTAGAAGACATAGAAAAATAAAGAATACGCAAAAGGCCCCAACCATGAACATTAAATTCCTCCTTGCTTGTTTCCTAGTTTGCATCTCTTTTCTCCATGCTCAGGAAGAGCAATCAACAGTAGTCGCGGCTGTCACACAGCCCCCACAGACAGTTGCTCCCGCCACCAACGTGCAGCTCCAGTTGCCAGAGTGCATCTATGCAGTGCCAGGCAAGGAAATCAGCGTCTATTTTGACAACATCGTGCTGGTCATCAATCCCGACAACTATGTATTCGACGTCACCTGCACAAAGGGACGAAACGACAACCGCCGCTGGCGTTTCACCCCTGCCAAAGAAGATGTCGGCACATTCGACTGGTCTGTCAAGGTAATAGGTGACAGCGGTGTACTGGCGGAAGGCTCGATGAAGGTCCACGTCGCCCCTGAAAACGCGGGTGAAGGAAAGGATATCTCCATCCTGGTCGTCGGCGACAGCCTCACCAACGCAGGCGTTTATCCAGCCCGCATCTTCGAGAACTTCCAGGCACCTGGCAACCCCAAGCTAAAGATGGCGGGCTCCAACGGCCCTGGCTACAAGCCACAGCCGAACGGCGTTGCGCATGAAGGCTGGGGCGGCTGGCGCTGGGACACCTTTATCAACAGAACCGAAGCCCCCAAGAAGGAGAATCCGAAGCCATACGAAATCGCCAGCCGCTTCATCAACAAAGTCGATGACAAGCCCGTGCTGGACTTCCAGAACTACTTCAAGCTCTATAATGACGGGCGCACACCCGATTTCATCACCTTCCAACTCGGCGTCAACGATGTCTTTGCTGCGACAGACGAAAATCTTCAGCAGAGAATCACCGAAATCCTCGGCTATGCAGATACCCTCATCGCGGCTGCCCGCAAGGATGCTCCCGATGCCATCATCGGCGTTGGCCTCGTGACACCAGGAGCGAAATCGCAGGACGCCTTCGGCAAGAACTACAACTGTGGGCAGACCCGCTGGCAGTACAAGAAAAACCAACACGCACTCAATCAGGCGATGCTTGAAAAATTCAGCCAGTACGAGGACAAGAAGGTCGTCATCATCCCCACCAACATCAACCTCGACTGCGAAAACAACTATCCAACTTCAGTGGAAACAGTCAACTTGGGCAACGATGCGAAGATTACCCGCCAGGCCAACGGCGTCCATCCCGCGCCTGCTGGCTACAAGCAAATCGGCGACACGTTCTACGCCTGGATGAAATACTACCTGAAGTGATTTCCACCTATCAAAAACAAACTAGCACACGATGAAAATCCACGAAAAATACAACTGGAAAAGGCTCACCCCCATGGATGGGCACTATTTCTTCGGTTACTACGACCGTAATCCCTGGAACCACGACCAGACACTTCACCTGACGCTGAAAATCGACCAGTGCGACCGCCTCCCGCGTCCAGGCGAAACCGCTGAAATCGGAGTCGTGACCATGGATGCCAAATACACTCCCCTGACCACAACCCGTGCCTGGTGCCATCAGCAGGGCAGCATGACCCTTTGGCTGAAGCATCGTCCCGACTGCTTCATCTACAACGACTATGATGAAAAGGCAAAGAAACTGGTGGCGCGTATCTTCCAGCTCGGCAAGGGTGTTGTCGGACAATATGATGTGCCAATCTATGCGATGTCCCCAGACGGTAAATGGGGCGTCTCCCTGAACTTCGCACGCATCCCGCGCCGAGGCTACACCTATGCGGACGCACCCATCCCCGACAATTTTACCCCCTCCCTTGAGCAGGATGGCCTGTTTCTTGTGAATATGCAGAATGGCAAGGTGAAGCTCCTCGTCTCCTACCGCAAAATGTACGCCATACATCCAGTCCCATACGAGCTGGACGATGTCTATGTATGGCTCAACCATGCCATCTTCAATTGCGATTCCAGCCGCATCCTCTGGTTGCTGCGCAATTGCCACAATCCGCTGGCGCCGTCTTGGAAAACTTACATGTACACGGTTGGCATCGACGGCAGCGACCTGCGCTGCCCCCTCCCGCAATTCTACTGGGAAGGCAAAATATCCCACCAGATCTGGGGACGCACCCCCACGGAAATCCTTATCGATGCCGCATGGCGCGAAAAGGGGCATTTCGACTATGTTGTCTTTGATGAAAGCCAGCTGCCCTTGCAGGCGCAGCTCATCTCCAAGGGACTGGGGCCCATGGGGCATACCATCTTCTCCCCAGACGGGAAGCTCCTGTTGGCGGATACCTACCCCGATGCCAACTCCATGCAGCACCTGGCGATTGTCAAGGCGGATTCAGGTACCGTCACCCCCATCGGCCACTTCCGCCACCTCAAGCCAGCAGGCGCCATCGGTGACGTCCGCAACGACCTCCACCCACGCTGGTCACCCAACGGTAAGATTATCACCGTCGATAGCATCCACGACCGCCTGCGCGGGATATACGCACTGAAAATATAGAAGAATGTTCTATTTGCCGAAGAGGTGACAAACGACCTAAACGTCGAAAGACATTTGAACGACAAAAAACACTCTCAAACAACTGTTCTTTGTCCTTTTTATGCCACTTACGTCGTTTAGGTCCTTTAGGTCATTTACGTCCTTTGTACATGCATTTTTAGAAAAACCTCTCCAGGCACTTCTGGGTTAATTGCTTGGCAAAGCCTGAAATCACCTCTTTGGAGAGGTGTCCACGGAGGGCCGAAAGCATCATATTACCTTCTGCCTGGCAGAGTTCATCGTGTTCGGGGAAGTATTCGCGCATAAGGAATTGCGCATAACGCACGAGTCTGAAACTGCCCCACAGGCGCGGGGACAAATCCTTTCCATCGCGATAGGAGACGCCGACGGCGTTCCCGCTTTTGAATGCAGTGGCAATGGAATCAAAGCAGTCGTCCTTGCTGAAGACAATGGAGAAATTCATGCCAAGCACATCTCTGGAATGATGCGAATCCGTGTTGCCGATGACGGGAAGGGTACGTCCTGCCTTGATGCAGGCCTCCTGCCACCACGCGGTGCAAAGCACGTTGTCCTCGTCCAGAGAACGGTTGGCAAGTCCCGCCAAGCCAGGCATCTCAATGACATCGAACTTAGCCTGCTTCAAAATATATTCGCGCACAGGCTTCGGGAGATTCAGCTTGCCGCCCGCGTGCCAGAAGGGGTGTGCGAAGACGGCGACGCCGCCATATTCGTGAATCTTGTCAAAAATCCAGTCAGAGCCAGCCATGGCGAGTCGCATGTTCTCAGAGAGGGACTGGTCCATCTTGTCCGCCGCCGCATGAATGGCAGTAAGGTATTCGTCATAATGGTCGTTCATGTATTTTGCGACGCCGTCGCGTCCGCCAAAGTTGACGATATGGTTCCAGGGGCGGAAGGGATTTACGCAGAAACGGCTCTCTACATGTTTTGCCAGCATGTGGCACTCCTCGCCCCTGAAAACTTTAAAGTCTGAGCCGACACTGGCAGGGAAGTCCAGCACGCTTTCGGAGCCTTCAATCTGGCAGTGGTCGGTGACCGCCATGAAATCCATCCCTTTCTGGCGCCCGACGGCAACCACAAAATGCGGGTCTTCCTGACGGTCTCCGCAGACAGAATAGCTGGTATGAACATGGCAGTCGCCCTTATAGGGGCGCAAAGAATATAAATCTTTATCCAGCACATAAAGATTGAACATGCAGAGGAGCTTGGCAGGCTTCTCTGCGTCAAACTGATGGAACAGCTTGCAGACCACAGGCCCTTCCAGCATTGGCGGCAAGGTGAAGCGGAAGGTATCGGAATCGTCATTCGGAATATCAATGCGCTCCCATCCAGTGATGTCGCCATTCTGTCGCAGGGTGACGTCCCCGCTCATCTTTACGGAATCATCAGGCATCCATTCCAGGTAAAGCGGCCCTGTTTTGCGAAGATTCCTGAAATCCATCTGGAAATAACGCGCCTTGATGCTCACCTCAAAGGCCTCGCCGCTTTTGAAGACACGCTTTGGGACATCAAAATAATCACTGAACATGATAACTCCTTATTTATACAACACTCTTTTACAATCGCTCTGTTACCAGAACATTTTATAAATTTGTCATGGACTAATAAAAAATCAAACGCAGGTGGCAAGATTTCCGCATTTTCTCCACTACCTTCTTGATATAAGGCAAAGAACATATACATTAGTGAAAACGAGGAAAATCAAATATCATCCGAAAGAAGAAAACAATCATCTCTAGACGCACAATGGCACAACAGATACTGAACATAGGGTCGATGAACATCGACCACGTCTATCAGGTACCCCATTTCGTGTCGCCTGGAGAGACGTTGACAAGCTGCTCATATGTGCGAAATGCAGGCGGCAAGGGGCTGAACCAGTCCATTGCTCTGGCGAGGGCAGGCGTCAACGTTGCCCATGGTGGAAAGATAGGTCCCGATGGAGTTTTCCTCAAGGAGCTTCTTTCCTCCGAAGGAGTGGATACCTCCTCGGTCTTGATTGGCGACATGCCGACAGGACACGCCATCATCCAGGTAGATTCCAGTGGGCAGAACAACATCATCCTCTACCCTGGCGCCAACAGGCAACTAACGCGCGCAGAACTAGTGGGAATGCTCTCCTCCACCCCCGATGGTTCCTGGATTCTGCTCCAGAACGAGATCAACGAGATTCCGTTTATCTTAGAGGAGGCCCATGCGCATGGGCTTCATATCGCCATCAATCCTGCGCCCTGCGGTCCTGAAGTTCTCACTTATTCCCTTCAACTGGCAGATGTGCTTTTTGTGAATGAAATTGAGGGAGCGCAATTAGCCAACCTTCCATCGACAGCCAGCGCAAAGGAGATAGCCTCTTTGTTGTCAGGACTTTTTCCTTCGTTGGAAATCATTCTGACACTTGGATCCGAAGGTGCACTCTACCAATACGGGAATATGCAAATCTTCATGCAAGCAGAGCAAGTCAAGCCAGTGGATACCACCAGTGCAGGCGATACCTTCACGGGATACTTTCTGGCTGCCAAACTGCGCGGTAAAACTCCGCAGGAAGCCATGCGGATTGCTTCGCACGCCGCTGCCATTACAGTAACTCGCAAAGGAGCCGCCGCCTCCATCCCACGTGGAGACGAGGTTTTCTTGTGAAAACTTGGGAGAAGAGAGCGACGGGAAGGCCGGAAGAGACGGGAGGGACAGGGGACTTGGGACAGGGGACTTGGGACAGGGGACAGGGGACTTGGGACAGGGGACTTGGGACAGGGGACTTGGGATCTTGCCATTTCAACAAAAAAACATCTGCTACTGTCACACATCTTACAAACCGACCATGAATCATCTTAAAATCCTCTTTATCTCCGCATTGTTGCTCCTCTGCCTTGACCTATTTGCGGATTTCACCCTTGACAAGCAGAATTTCACATCGACAAGGTCAGCGCGCCATGACAACTATGTTCTGGAGATATCGACAACCTCCCCTGATTTCTCCATCGCATTCGGATATGGAGCAGAAAAGGAATGTGCCATTTTGAGAGGCAGCAAACGGGGGATTGTTCTACAAAAATTCACCCGCCAAGGCATAGTCAAACTGGCAGAAGGAAACGCTTCGCAATCCAGCTTGACCATTCGCAATTTTAACCACATCATCGAGGTACTTTCTAGCGGGAAACGCCTCATCTCGACGATGACCGACGGCATTGGACGAGGCGAAATTGGATGCATCAACGCCACCGTCACCTCCTACCAGCGCCTAGAACCCATCACCTTCGGCGATGACTTTATGCGAACAGACGAGGAGGCAAAGGAATGGGGGCTATGGCAGCCTGTCAGCGGCAACTGGCTTATCCATTCCGTGATGGAGAGGATTCACGCCAATCCCGCGGCGCGTATTCGCGCTGGACGAGAACCTGTGCCAGACCGCAGCCCCAACCCCTTCTGCATAGCGGGTTCCGCTGAAACAGGTGAAGCCCTCATCATCACGGGACAGCCCTTCTGGTGCCAATATGAGGTCGGTGTATCCGTCCGTCCCGCACAAGGCGCCGCCTTTGGGCTCGCCTTTTCCGTGCAAGACCAGAACAACCTCTGGCTATTCAGATGGTCCCTTCCCTCCCTTGGCATGAAAGCTTCCACTATGGAACTCGTGCAGCGGAAAAATGGCAAGGAGACTGTACATGCATCCAAGTTGCTGGAAGGGCGCGCGGAAAACTGGCAGCGCCTCTCCGTCGCCCTCTACGGAAACCACATCACCGCGTTTCTGGATAGTGTCCCTGCCTTGCAAGTCAAAAGCAATGAAGTGCCTGGTGGGAAAATCGGTCTTTACTGCACGGGCGACACAGAATGCCGTTTCGATGACGTGCAGGTGAAAAGTATTACGGAACTCGAACTGGAACAGATTCCTGCTTCTGCCATCCAGCAGCTTTCAGGGAAATGGGAACTCAATGAAAATTCGTCATTAGGTCGTCGCAATGAGATTAGACTGAAAAAGGATGAAAAAAACAGCCTTCCCATGGTTGTTTTCGGCTATCAGGATATGGAGCAGGCCTCCATCGAGGCTCTGTTTTCGGGCAAGGGTACCTGCAGCCTAGTTGGCGCGTGGAAAGCCAAAGGCAACTACTGGCTGGCCTCCTGCACAGACGACAATGGAGGGACAGCATACCTGGAGCGCGTCGCCAATGGCAAAAACTCATGCATCGCCAAAACCTCCTTCAAACGGACGCAAACAGCGCACGCAGGTCTTTACTACACGGAAGACGGGCACATTGAGTTCCGCGTAAATGGCGAATTGGTTTTAAGGGCACCTCATTCCAACGCGACGAAAGGGCAGCCTGGCCTTGCCCTCACTAAGGGGATGTCTGCTGATTCCGTGAAACTGCTGTCATTTCCCAGGCAGGATTGGGAACGCCCCGTGGAGATCGAGCGTTTTGCCAACGATCCGTTCATGCAGGGATGGGCCTCCACACGCTACGCGTGGATTCGCCAGGGAAACGATGACGAAGTGGAGAAATACCCTCAACGCCATCTTTTCACGGGCGACATCTACGGTGCGCTCAAACTTGATGTTCCCCTGCTCCCAAAACTCTCCTTCCTGTTTGGAAGCGATGTCCTTTCACGCGAAAACAGCTATGCCATCGACTGCAAACTGGAGGAGGCGACAGGCAACGGCTCCATCTCCTTGCTCCGTTGCGGCAAGGAAGTGGCACAAGGCACCTTCACAGGACTACAGAAAACCATCCTGCCAGGCACCCAGATCATCGACGAGAAAATCGGAGCCAGGCCTCGCACACCCGACACCCCATCATACGGCAAACTCTCCATTACGCGCGATGGTCGTGTCATCTACGCTTGCCTGAACGGAGAGGAGCTTTTCTCCTTCACCGACTCTGCCCCGCTCACAGGACGTGCATTGGAAACCACCATCCCCTGCCCCGTTGATTTCATCCACTTCGGCGTGCGTCGTGAAAAACTGCTCGACTACCTGTTCGAGCAGGCAGAGACGGACTGGGGAACCATCGGACGCTGGGAGGTCACCAACCGCTTTGCCTGCGACCCGCGCTGGTCGCATCAAAACGGCGAATCCAGGGGGACAGCCGCCATCTGGAGCAAATTCCAACTGCCAGAGGACTACACTATCGAATGCTTTGCTGGAATGAGGATGCGCCAGGGCGAATTTCTGGAAGGGGCAAAAATGTCCTATCCACGCATCGGCGACATCAACGTGGCCCTTAACGCTGATGGGACGGAACTATTTAGCGGTTATAATTTCATCGTGGCCGCCTGGGACAAGGACTGGTCTGAAAAGTGGAGCTGCCTATACAGGAAAACCGATGTTGTCGCCAAAAACGATGTGGAGCTGATTCCACGGGGTCGCCACTATGCACCAAAGGCTCGCGCCATCAAACAGGTCTGGGATCCAGGCGGACGCCCTGTCCACGGTGCCTGGTATTCTCTCAAAATCCGCAAGACGGGGGCGCAATATGAGATGTGGTTCGACCAATACCCCGTCTTCTCATTCAAAGACCCATCGCCGCTCTCCGCTGGCAAACGAATCGCCCTCTGGACGCAGCACAACAGCATTGTCATCGCCCGCATGAAGGTTGGCTACAGGCAACTGGAGCGCACACTCCCCATCCCCTCCAGCAAATCCCCAGCGCAGCCTCCCGCGAAGGAGACCGACGCCAGACCTCCCGTTGACACGGACTATACGGCGGATTTCAGCAAGGATCTCTGTGGGCTTTCCCACTGGAACGGCGACCAGTCCGCCGAACTGAATATTCTGAACAGCAAGACGGTGCGGGCGGAAAACGTCAATTCAGGCGGCGACTTCGGTGTATTGCTACCCTTTACAGGATTCAACATCCGCAAGATGGAGCGGTTGTCCTTTGCCTTGAAAAACTTCAAAGGAGCCTCCGTCAACCTTTATGTCACCGTTGCGGAATACCCTCAGAAGATGTTCTTTGTCCCCTTCACTGGCCCCGTGGAAGAAAACCACCATCTGGTCAAGCTCTGCCCGCCCGTGCAATCCTCAAACATCACATTGGACCTTGCGAGGCTCTTTGAACAAGCGTTGCCATACGCCACAACATTGACCTGTGACGGCATGGTAATAGGGATGCTCCATGAGGGCTACCTGAACGCGGGTTCTACAGGCAACCATCAAGGTGCCTCCTTTGACCTAGCTAAACTAGCCTTGAAAATCGCGAATGGCTTTTCTGCCAAACCTCCGACGACCACACCTGCTGACAATGGTGAATGGGGCTTCACACCCATCTCAATCGCGTTCGACAATGAATCGCGGGACGCTCCAAACCTGAACACCTGCACCTTGACCATCGGCACCACAACGCTGGCCGCCATTCCGCTCAACTCAGCCTACGACGCCGCAAAACGCAAACTCACCTTCCTGCCCCTCTTCTCTGCCATCCCCGATTCAAAACTCAACGAGCCCGTTACCGCCACCTTCAAATGGAAAAACATCCTCGAAGACAAGGAAAACACTTTGACGTGGACAATGATTCCAAAACCATCGGCGGACATATTCCCGCCGACGGCCCCCATCATCGATCCGTCACTGTGCATCCTGACAGCCAGCGATTTCAAAACCAATGCCCTGTCCATCAACAAGGAAACCTCAGAGATTTCCTTCATCCGACGCAACGATGGCCTCCCCTATGCACACATGAAAGCCACCGTAGCAGGCTCAGCCATCGCCTTCTCCTGCGGCTTCAAGCCCTTCCATGCAGCCAACTATCCTGTTCTGCTCTTTGATTACGCCATCCCGCCAGAAACCTTCATTGACCTGAAGCTGAACCTCCAGGGGCGGCGTTTCCGCAACCTGATGGGCATGACGGATATGGATATAGGGCAAAACCTCCTGCAAGATACCCTGCAAGGAGTGGTTGCGGATGGACAGTGGCATACGGCCCAGGTGAACCTTCTCGACTTCGTCCTTAGAGAATCCTCGCCTGATGCCCTTGATGACATCAACTGGCTTCGCAAGGAACTGAACATGAACGAAATCGCCTTCGGCAACTTTGCCTACAGCGGAAGTTCGCCATCCTCTGAATACAAGATTGGCAACATCCGCCTGGCACCAGCAGTCTCCACAGCCGAGAAGCCGCTCCGCATCTCGTGGGCAAGCACAGACACGGGCGGCATCAAGGGCTATGCCGTCCTGATTACCTCAAAAGAACCAGCCGTTCCCGAGAAAACCATTACCCATACGGACAACTACCAGGACATCAATCTCCTAGAGGAAGGGCTGCATTTCGTCAATGTAATGGCCTGCGACAAGAACGGAAACTGGGGAGCGCCGTCGCACGCCCCCATCATGGTCTGCAACCAGATGCCCTCCGTCGCCACCATCACCCCAGCGGACGGCATCAAAGCCGCCCCGCGTGAAATCCAGGTCACCTTCAACCGCAGCAACAACCGCCTGGACTTCAGCAATGCAGTTTTCCTGCTCAATGGAAAGGAGATGTCCATCCAGTATTACAACACCCATTGGGATGAGAGAAGCTGGACACTTCGCTATGAGATTCTCAAAAACCAACTGTTCAGGACAAAGCTGGAGGACGAGACACCGTTTGCCTTTGAAATCAAGGGACTTTCCACTGAACTAGGACGCCCGTTGCCACCCGTGCTCACAAACTGGAAACTGGACTACACGAAGGACAAAACACCGCCCGACCTCCCGAACATCTCCACTGGCTATGGTCAGATCAGCCTGATGGAGCACTTCACCATCGAAAAGCCCCTCAACAATGTCAATCTTGAATCCGCCTTTGTCAATGACGAAATCTTGAAAAGCAGATGTCTGGAGGCTCGCTACAAGGAACGGCGGCGGCAATTTGTTCTTCTGCAAGTCTTTGACCGTGCCCGTCAGGGACTGCTGCGTTTCCGCTACTGCATCCCCGCAGGCGTGCCAGTCTCATTCATCTATCGTGTCGCAAAAGATTGGAAGGCGATTGGCCTGACGGAAGCATCCCAGGAAAAAATCATGGCGAAGGGCATCGTCGACGACGGGAAATGGCATGTCGCCACGATTGACATGAAGCAACTTCTTGGTGAAACCTACCAGACGGCCCTAAGCAGTTCCATCGGCTTCGGTTCTATCAACGAAGAACTCCTTCCAAAAGGCAGTTTCCGTCTGGATGACGTCTGCTTCCTCAGCACGCTTCCCCCTGTCCCGATGCTCTATTTAGGACAGTATGACGAAACTGGCATCGGGGAGGCGAAATGCAAAATTTCCCGCCAGGAAAAGGATGTTCCAGAGGAACCCTTCGTCTATGGTGCCAACAAAATTGCGCTCTCAACCCCAGGTACCTATTTCATCCATGCCAATATCACAGACGGAGCAGGAAACACAAGCGAAACACTCCACCTTCCCTTCCTATGTGAAACGGCCGCTCCGAAAATCGCCGAAGACGGTCTGGAGGCAACGCCGCTGTCAAGATTCCATAGCATGAGCATGAAGGGTAAATCTGCCAATATTCTGAAGAACCAGGCCATCGGGGAGGATGGAAACACCCTGTTGATCCTCACCTTCTCTTCCAGCCAGAAGTTTGCACGCACGCTGATCCTCACCAGATACCAAGGCAAGGAGCTCTTGAAAGGACTTTCACTGGATGTCTATGGTCAGCGCATCGCCTCCATGAATATTCAGGCAATTGCATTTCCGTCGCTGAAGCCAGGTCCGCTCAAGGCCTTGCAGGAAGAGGAATCGCCTTCGAAAGTCACCTCCGCCCCCGTCGAACTCTTCTCCAAAGGCGAATGGCAGCGCGACATCACCCTCCCCTTCAAAAAGCCATTGAATACGCCCCCCGAATACATCGGCCTTCTGTTTACCCCAGAACAAAAGGACCGCCCATCCATCATCATTGACAATCTTAAGCCAATCACCCAATAATGCAAAGGAGCATTTAAAGCATGAAACGACTGCTGACCTTCCTCGTTGCCTCTGCTTTGGCTCTTCAGGCGCAAATCAACCTCGTCAAGGACAAAACTCCCCAGGCCGACATTGTCTTCAGCGAACAAGCCAAACTGGCCACCAAGGCCCTCAACGAATACCTGCTCAAGGCGACAGGTGCCCAACTGCCTGTCATTCAGACCGAACCATCACGCGCCAAAATCACCTTCACCATTGACCCTGCCATGGATTCGGAAGCCTTCAAGGTGCAGTTCCCAGACGCATCCACCATCGCCATCTCCTCTGGTTCCTCTGACGGTCTGAAAATCGCCGTCTGGGACTTTCTCGAACGTCATTTAGGCATCCGCTGGCTCTTCCCTGGCGACCTCGGCGAGGTGGTGCCACCGCATCCAACCATCACCATCCCCCCTACCCCCTACGAAGACAGCCCCTCCTTTCTCAGCAGAAAGTTCTCTGGCGGCAAGACAGGCCATCCCGAATGGCAGGACAAGGTGCGGGCGGGCAGAATCCGCATCTCCTTCCACCACAATCTCCACAAGCTATTTCACCCCAGTGACTTTGCTGAAACGCACCCCGAGTTTTACCCCGTTCTGAACGACGGCAAACGCTTCATCCCCAAGCCCGACCCCAAAGACAGAAAGTGGGAGAGGGGCTGGCAACCCTGCTTCACGGCCCCTGGCATCGCCGAGGCCGCCGCAGAGAAAATCATCACCTATTTCGACCGCACTGGTCAGCGCACCTACTCGCTCGGCATCAACGACACCAACAACCACTGCCAATGCGCCAAATGCAAAGCCATTGTCGGCGACAAGCGCAACTTCAACCACGTGGCAGACTACTCCCCTGTTTTCATCCCCTTTGCCAACAAGGTTGCCGAATTGGTCAGTGAAAAATACCCCGACTGCACAATCGGCTTCCTCGCCTACAGTTGCATCCTGGAGCCCGTGCCTGGCCTCAAGCTCCACAAAAACCTCGTCCCCTTCATGACCTTCGACAGGATGATGTGGACCGACAAGGACAAGGAGGCCAATGGCCACGCCCTCACCGACCAATGGAAGGAACTCACCAAACAGCTTGGATGGTCCGACTACATCTACGGCAGATGGTATGACCTTCCGCGCGTCTATTTCCACCATGCAGCCGAGTACCTCCGCTGGGGCTATGCCCACGGTGTCCGCCACCACTACGCAGAGTACTATCCACGCGAAGACTGGCACGAGGGCCCCAAATACTATCTTTTCGCGAAGCTTCTCTGGAACATCAACACCGATGTCGATGCC
>JAFXUD010000093.1 GCA_017535315.1 Victivallales bacterium
GGCATCGACATCGGTGTTGATGTTCCAGAGAAGCTTCGCGAAAAGATAGTATTTGGGGCCCTCGTGCCAGTCTTCGCGTGGATAGTACTCTGCGTAGTGGTGGCGGACACCGTGGGCATAGCCCCAGCGGAGGTACTCGGCAGCATGGTGGAAATAGACGCGCGGCAGGTCATAGGCGCCGCCGTAGATGTAGTCATACCATCCAAGCTGGTTGGTGAGTTCCTTCCATTGGTCGGTGAGAGCGTGGCCGTTGGCCTCCTTGTCCTTGTCGGTCCACATCATCCTGTCGAATGTCATGAAGGGGACGAGGTTTTTGTGGAGCTTGAGGCCAGGCACAGGCTCTAAAATGCAACTGTAGGCGAGGAAGCCGATTTTGCAGTCTGGGTATTTTTCGCTGACCAATTCGGCGACCTTGTTGGCAAAGGGGATGAAAACAGGGGAGTAGTCTGACACGTGGTTGAAGTTTCGCTTGTCGCCGACAATGGCTTTGCATTTGGCGCATTGGCAGTGGTTGTTGGTGTCATTGATGCCGAGCGAGTAGGTGCGCCGACCTGTGCGCTCAAAAAAGGCGATGATTTTCTCTGCGGCGGCTTCGGCGATGCCTGGGGCGGTGAAGCAGGGTTGCCAGCCACTCTCCCACTTCCTGTCTTTGGGGTCGGGCTTGGGGATGAAGCGTTTGCCGTCGTTCAGAACAGGATAGAACTCGGGGTGCGTTTCAGCAAAGTCCTTTGGATGAAAAAGGCTGTGGAGGTTGTGGTGGAAGGAGACGCGAATTCTGCCCGCCCGCACCTTGTCCTGCCATTCGGGATGGCCTGTTTTGCCGCCAGAGAACTGTCTGCTGAAGAAGGAGGGGCTGTCCTCGTAGGGTGTGGTTGGGATAGTGACGGTTGTATGCGATGGCAGCACCTCTCCAATGTCGCCAGGGAAGAGCCAGCGGATGCCCAGGTGCCGTTCGAGGAAGTCCCAGACGGCGATTTTCAGGCCATCAGGCGAGCCAGAGGTGATGGCGATGGTGGAGGCGTCGGGGAACTGCACCTTGAACGCCTCTGAATCCATTGCAGGATCAACCGCAAAGGTGATTTTGGCGCGTGTCGGCGCAGTCTTGATGATGGGAAGGCGCGTACCCGCTGACTTGAACAAGTAGTCATTCAAGGCCTTGACAGCTTTTTCACTTTGCGCATCGAAGATGATATCGGCCTGTGGCGTTTTGTCTTTGATGAGCGTGATTTGCGCGTGGAGGGTCAATACGGAAGCGATGAAAAAGGCAAGAAGTCGTTTCATGGTGTGGGCTCCTTCTATTACATATTATTTCGTGATGGGCTTAAGGTTGTCGATGATAAGGGAGGGTTTGTCTTTCAGTTCGTGGGTAATCAAGAGGCCGTCGTTCCCCTATTCAGCGAAGACTTGGAGGTCGTCAATGAAGACTTTGCCTTTGGAGGAGCCGTTGATGCCAAGGAGGATGGACATTTTGCAGGGGAGGATGTCGGGGGTGACGTTGAGCGACTGGAGCTGGAGCCATTCGCCCTCCTTGGGGCTCCAGATGCCGAAGGCGGAGTCATAGCGATCTGGGAGCCAGCCAGGCTTTATGTCATTGGCACCCTTGGATTCGCGCACAAGCCATTTGATGGTGATGGTGATGTTGGCGTCCTTTTCTAGCCCCTCGGTTCTGAACCAGGCATTGACCTTGATTTTGGCGGGCTTCTCATAGTTCTGGTATTCAAGGTAGCACATGGGGGTGCCGACGCAGCCCTCGCATTCGATTACTAGTGCGCCCGAGCCGTTGCGTCCGCCTTTTTCATCGTATGAGAACGTACCGTGCGAGTAGTCGCGCTGCCAGTGGTTGACCTTCATGGCAGTAGCCTTGTCGTTGTAGTTGGCGGAATAGTTGAGGGGAATCTCCCTGTTTTCAATGCTCTTGATGGCTTCGAAGCGATTGAGTGTGTCAAGAATTGCCTTCTTGGAGGCTAGGAACGCATCGAAGATATGCTGTGCACGTGCCTTGTTGTCGGCGAGCTCCAGCATCTTGTTCAGCAGCTCCTCGCTCTTCTGGAGCTCTTCCATCGAATAGGCTTCCAAATAGTTGGCGGAGTGGAAGTTCAGGTATTGGTGGCCTTCCTTGAACCAGACGGTGGATTGGACGCGATGCGTCCAGAAATCTTCCAGTCGCGCATAGTACTCCTTGAGATAGGGGGCGGCCTTTTCGCCGACGGCGAGGCGGTACCACTCGTCGAGGGTGGCATCGACATCGGTGTTGATGTTCCAGAGAAGCTTCGCGAAAAGATAGTATTTGGGGCCCTCGTGCCAGTCTTCGCGTGGATAGTACTCTGCGTAGTGGTGGCGGACACCGTGGGCATAGCCCCAGCGGAGGTAC
>JAFXUD010000094.1 GCA_017535315.1 Victivallales bacterium
CCGCCCCTGCAAAACCGCCGCCCCTGCAAAACCGCCGCCCCTGCAAAACCGCCGCCCCTGCAAAACCGCCGCCCCTGCAAAACCGCCGCCCCTGCAAAACCGCCGCCCCTGCAAAACCAGGGGATTTTTGATGGGAAGACTACCAGGTTTTGATTATAAGAAACCATTCTTTTACATGGTTACGCTGAAAAGGTTGCGGAATCATCCTTGCAAGTTTCCTTTTTGCAGCATTTCAGATGATGGGCTTGTGGTGAACAATCCTATTACAGAGGCTTTCAAGGAGGTGCTTTCGATTTTTCATGAAACATGGTGGTGCATTGAACCAATCCATTACTATGTAATAATGCCTGACCATTTACACATGATTATCAAGATGCGCGAGGTGGAAGGGCGTGTTTCATTGCCAGTGGTGGTGCGGCAACTTATTAAGGCACTGGAGCGAGCTGTATGGGAAAATGCCGTCGCGGAGCGACGGCTGCAAGACCAGGTTTTGCAATCGGCTGCTCCGCAGCCGATATTCGAAAAAGAGTGGCATGATTGGATTGTTAAGAAAGAGGGGCAGTTGGCGGCATTTCGAAAATACATAGAAGACAACCCGAAGCGCTATGCTTTGCGGCGTGCAAATCGGCAGTTTTTCACACAGGCTAGGGTGATTGCCTTCCAAGGGCGGCAGTATTGTGCCTACGGTAATGAAGCATTGCTGGAACTACCTGTGATTGTGGCAATCAAGGGGCATAGACAGCCAAGTCAGGGGGCTCCCATGGGGCAAAGGGCACTACTTGCGGAAGCATCAAGGCTTGGACCTGGCGCAGCAGGGCTTTCGACCTTTTTGTCACCACTGGAGAAAAATGCTGGCAATGAGATTATCAAGGCTGGCGGTTCGCTGATTGTGCTTTCACTGGCTGGTTTTGGCGAAAGGTGGCATCCTTCCGAAAAGCAGGAGCGTTTTTGTGCAGAGGGGAGGATGCTCTTCCTTTCGCCGTATGCTCCCGATGTTGCCAAATTTGACCACAAGACCATGTATCTACGAGCACATGAACTTGTCGATTGGGCTCTTGCCCATTCAAACGAGCAGTTGGAAGCATGGCCATGTTGAACATATAATTCACGGAAGCCCTATTTTCATCTGAAAGGATTGTTATTCAACTTGACGCAGTGAATGTTTTATTGTATAGTATCAGAAATCACTGGGAGGAAAATGTCAAAGGACCACGCAAATGAACATTAACAAAACCACAAACGGAAGCACCCTTACGCTCAGCCTTGAAGGAAGGCTCGACACAACGACATCACCTGAATTGGAGACGCTGCTTGATGCAAGCCTTGACGGCATCACGGAACTTGTTTTTGATTTTTCAGGACTTGACTATCTTTCCTCAGCAGGGCTTCGCGTACTGCTTTCAGCGCAGAAACGAATGAATAAGCAGGGAAGTATGAAACTACTCCATGTCAATGAAACCGTCAAAGAAGTTTTTGAAATAACGGGTTTTTCGGATTTTCTAACGATAGAATAAGATGAAATCTTTTCATTTCAACCGACGACGCACAATTGTTGCCATTGCTATTCTGGTTTATGTTTCCGCATTGGCTTTCACATGGCTTCTTTCTACAAAACGTGCTTGGCATCAGACAGAATCGATGCTGGACTATGCGATGTTGGATTTGAATGACACCTTGAATGGTTCCCTTGACACGATGCTGCTGCATATCGCAGTTTCCATCCTTGAAGACCTGGGGAGTGCAAAGCCCATTTCCAATGAAGATGCGTTGCGGATTCTGGCAGAACGGCGCATTGATGAGTTAAATGTCCTGGATCGTACTGGACGTAATCTTGGCTCCTCTGATTCACGTCTCATAGGAACATCCATGGCGGACACCCCGAAATCCGCTGAATTTCTGGTATTGACAAAGGGGGAGGTTCGTGCTTATTCGCAACCTTTTCGTACGGGGGGACACAATCCTGATGTTTGCAGAAAATATCTTGGATTGGCTTTCCCCGACGGAGATGGCTTCATTCAGGTTGGAATTGACGAATCTCACGTCACCACGATGTTTCCATCCATCATGGGGTTTATTTTTGATGAATGGCTTTTGGGAGAGAAAGGCTTCTTTTTGTGTGCAAATATAGACGATGGGCGATTGATTTCAAATCCTGCACGTCATCGTGACGAAGCACATTTTTTGGAGGAAACAGGCTATGACCCCAATGGATTCAATGTCTGTGAAGATGGAAAGAGAACATTCAATCAGCGTCTATTTGGCGAAACGTGCAATTGCCGTGCCATTATATTTGCAGGGCATCGTATTATTGCGGCGCTTCCTCCCGCCGAGTATTTTCGTACAAGGACAGTCTATACAACAGGATTGGCAGTTTTGTTGGCAATAATACTGTCTTTGTTTGTTGTTTTGCTTTGCCGCATCAACGCGGATTCGATGCGTATTCAGGCCTTCTATGCATCGGAGGTGGAAAAGCATGCGGCGGAGCTTGAGCTGGGGCGTACTATTCAGATGGCGGCCTTGCCGACGGCCTTCACCATGAATGAGTATTGTCGTCTTGCCGCTTTCATAGAGCCTGCGCAGGAGGTCGGGGGAGATTTTTATGATTTCTTCTCATTGGATGAGACGCACCTGGCGTTTCTTGTCGCCGATGTTTCTGGAAAAGGAATAACGGGGGCACTTTATATGATGAATGCCAAGACAATCATCAAGAATGTGCTTATGGCAACCACAACCTACGATCCAGCTGAGGCTCTTAGTCAAGTAAATGCCGAACTTTGTCGAAACAATCCAGCAGAGATGTTTGTCACTGCGTGGGTTGGAGTGCTAGATATTGATACAGGATATGTCTCTTTCGTCAATGCAGGACACAATCCGCCCATTCTTCGTCATTCCACTGGCGAAACCGAATGGCTCAAAGCGCGTTCAGGTTGCCCGTTGGGTTGCTTTGAAAACGCGACTTACAAGGTACGCGATATGCTGCTTAAGCCTGGCGACATGATTTTCCTTTACACAGATGGCGTCACAGAGGCGATGAATGTTTCTGGAGAACTCTTTGGCGATGAGCGTCTGATTGCAACCTTAGGTGATGGAAAACAACTGGCAGAGAATGCAGGTCCGTCAGAGGTATGTGCGGCAGTTCGTTCGAGTGTTGAGAGGTTTGTTGAAAAAGCCCCACAGGCGGATGATCTTACGCTTCTCACAGTGCAGTACCTTTGCATCCCCGAACGATATGTACGGACCTTCCCTGCACAAGATGTTGCGTTGGTGGAAGCACCGTCATTTGTGGAGGAAAAACTACGTGCAGTCTTGTGTCCAAATAAAACAAGGGGGCAGATTCTGATTGCACTTGATGAGGTGCTTTCCAATGTGGTGCGTTGCTCGGGTGCATCGGGTATTACCGTGTCGTTGACTTTTTCTCATGCACGGCAAAGCCTGACGATGGCAATATCCGATGACGGCAAACCGTTCAATCCTCTTCATGTGCCGCCGCCAGACACCACACTTCCGCCTGAGAAACGTCCCATTGGCGGTCTAGGTATTCTGCTTTTGCAGAAGACAATGGATAAACTGGCCTATCGTTATGTGCATGGATGCAATATTCTCACGCTGTGCAAGACTATCGTGGCTAATTCATGACAACTACAGATAGAGATAGTCGTTGAGAACAGGCTGTAGGCCTTCTGATTCCATGTCGTGGTACATGGATTTCAGGCTGCGGCTGTCGGCGATTTCGAACTGTTCATCGCCCTCGTTTTCATTTTCCTTGCCAGTGTATTTGCTTTCGTGGTCGCCGATGCCAGTGGAAACTCCAGCGGAAATTTTTGTCGCGGCGATTTTTGCGATGCCGTTTCGGAAGGAGGCACTTTCGCGGGAGGAGACGGTAATGCCCGCAAAGGGCAGGAAGATGCGGTAGGCGCAGAGTATCTGGCAAAGCTCGCGTTCATGTACATCCTGCGGATTGATGGCCTCGTTGTTGACAATGGGGCGTAGGCGAGGACAGGAGAGTGAGATTTCCGCATGGGGGTATTTGCGTTGCAGGAAGTAGGCGTGGAGCCCCGTGGCGAGGGCATCCTTGCGGAAATCAGCCAGTCCCAGCAAGGCAGAAAAGGCGACTCCGCGCATTCCGCCCATCAGAGCGCGTTCCTGTGCATCGAAGCGATAGGGCCAGACACGTTTGTGGCCTGCAAGGTGTAGCTGCTCGTAGCGGACGGCATCATACGTCTCCTGGAAAACGGTAACATAATCGACACCACGTTCGTGCAGATACTTGTATTCGTCCGTGTTAAGTGGATAGACCTCGACGCCGACCATTCGGAAGTATTTGCGTGCCAGGGCACAGGCATCGCCAATGTATTCAACGCTGCTTTTGCTGCGGCTTTCGCCTGTCAAGATGAGGATTTCCTCCATGCCTGAAGCAGAGATGATTTTCATCTCATGCTCAATCTGCTCCATGTCCAGCCTCATTCTGCGGATGTGGTTGTAGCAGTTGAAACCGCAATAGACGCAGTAGTTTTCGCAGTAGTTTGCGATGTAGAGCGGTGTGAAGAGATAGACGGTGTTGCCGAAGTGGCGGACCGTTTCACGGCGTGCGCGGGTGGCCATCTGCTCCAGGAAGGGGGCGGCGGCGGGGGAGAGCAACGCCTGGAAGTCCTCGATGGTGCAGTTTTCATGTTCAAGGGCCCGAAGGACATCCTTTGCTGTGAACTGGGAGGCGTCGTAGGAGGCAACGCGCCCCATCACCTGCTCGCGCGTGTCGGATTTAATGACCTCCATGCCAGGTAGATAGGTCATAATATCCGTTCTGGATGCAGGATTGTTCTCCAGTTCGTGCTTTCTTTTCAGGGCAGCGGGGGAGAGAAACTCGGAATCGACGAAGAATTGGTTGGGCATAATCTATTCTCCCGAAAATCAATTGCGAAGGAAACCCGTGAGCGGGTCGGATGCGGAGGCTCCGCGCTCCAGGACGCGCCCAAGACCCGCGAGCCAGGCGGAACGACCTGCCTCGATGGCGTTGCGGAAGGCGTGTGCCATGAGCGGGATGTCGCCAGCCGTGGCGAGGGCGGTATTTGCCATGACGGCAGTGCATCCCATCTCCATCGCCTCGCATGCCTGAGAGGGACGTCCTATGCCCGCATCGACGATAATGGGCAGTTCGATTTCATTGACGAGTATCTGGATGAACGGTTTGGCCTGCAATCCCTGATTGGAGCCGATGGGGGCGCCCAGGGGCATAATGGCGGCTGCGCCTGCCTTGACCATATCGCGTGCAGCCATCAGGTCGGGAAACATGTAGGGGAGCACGACGAATCCATCAGATGCAAGCGTTTCGGTGGCTTTGATGGTTTCCTGGTTGTCGGGCATGAGGTATTTGGTGTCGCGCATGATTTCGATTTTCACAAAGTTTCCGCAACCCATTTCACGGGCGAGTCGGGCGATGCGCACTGCCTCGTCGGCGTTACGCGCACCAGAGGTATTTGGGAGCAGGGTGACGCCTTTGGGGATGTAGTCGAGGATATTCTCATGGTCGGCGGTATTGGCGCGCCGAACCGCCAATGTGATGATTTGTGCACCAGCGTGCTCGACAGCTGCCTTGATTAGGTTCAGGGAGTATTTGCCTGAGCCTAGAATGAAACGTGAGGTGAAACTGTGGCCGCCTAGTTGAAATGAATCGTTCTCTTGCATTATGGCTGTCCTTGGTTTGTTGTAACTATTCAGAGGTGTATTAAATTGGGACAGGCCGCTAGCTTTTCTGCGCCTTGCCGCTCCGCTTCGCTACGCGGCACGACGCAAAGGAACCAGGGGAATCGCCTGCCCGTGGGTTACGCTTGCCGCTACGCGGCTTCGCTTCACCCACGGCTATGCTCTTTCGCCGCTATGCGGCTAACTCTTCTGAATAGTTACGATTAGTTATTCTTTAATGTTGACGTTCTCGAAGTCTCCTGCGATGATTTGGATGACAGCAAGCGCCTCGTGCGCGGCGCAGGCCATGACTCGTGCGGAAAAGAGGGTGCCGCTGGCTTCAACATCGCTGACACCGTCGCCGCAGATGATGAAGTGCCTGCCAAGGCGTCGCGTGCGGATAAGATTCGCACTCCCCTTGCCTGCCATGCCATTGCCCGAGACAAGCCACTTGTCTGGAAAGTGCTTCAGGACGGCATTGACCAGCATCGCCTTGGCTTCCGCCTTGTCGAACGCCTCGCAAATGATGTCGGGTTCAGCCAGAAGCGTGGGGATGTTCTCCTCTGTGACACGCACCGTCGAGGTGGTGACTTGGAGATAGGGGGCAATCTCCTTCAGGTTATCGCGCAAAGCCTCCGTCTTGAACAGGCCGAGTTGCCGAACAAAGTATTGCTGTCGGTTCAGGTTGGAGATATCGACACGGTCGAAGTCGATGAGGTGGAGGTGCCCGACACCTGCGCGCGCCAGGGCGATGGCGATGTTGGAGCCAAGGCCGCCGAGCCCGCAGATGGCGACAGTGGCCTGGGAAAGGCGTGCGTGAAGCTCTGCGCCGTGTCGGGCAATCAGAGCATCATCCAACTCCTGCTTTGAGGGAATGACGGCCATTTCAACCGCCTCCAACAAAACTGACGATTTCCAGAACATCGCCTTCTTTCAGGATGACTTCTGCGAAGGTGGCCTTTGGGACGATGTCGCCATTGAGTTCGACGGCGATTCGCTTGAGGTCATAACCCGCTTCCGCTAGATAGTCGGCCAGCGTTTTTCCCTCGGCGGGTATCTGTTTTCCGTTGATGGTTACCATATTGCATACCCATGTGAAAAAAGGCGGAAATCCGTGGGACTTCCGCCTTTTGGCGTGTGTCTTGCTTCCCTACGTTGGTATAATCCAAATCAGGTCTGCGGGTCGAAGCACTTTGGTGGCTTCCTCTCAGGCTGTTCTGGGGCAGCCTCCCCGAGAAGACGAGTGTGAAATTATATTATAAATATAGCATAATCTGTGGTTTTCTCAATTGCGGCAGGGCTTTTTTGTTTGGATAAAATAACGACGAGGGCTTGCTAGAACATGCGCAGCCACAGCGCAAATGCAATGCCGCAATAGGGGTGTTGTTACACCTTTTTTCTACGAAGGATTTCCAGGAGTTCGCCGAGAGGGCAGAGGAAGCGGCACCAGGGACGCGGAAGCCAGATGGAGAGAAGCAGGGAGAGAAGGCCGATGACGAGGGCGACTATGGGGGCGGTCTGGGGGTGGAAGATGGTGAAGGCTTCGAAGTTGGCGAAGTCAAACGTGAGGCCGATGGCGATGGCGAGTAGACCGCCGAAGAGAATGGCGGTGCGAAGCATCTGGAGCCATTGGAGCAACGTTGGCGCGAGTTTGAGCTTATGCTTCTTGTTGAGTTCGCCCAGCAGTACCTGTGCGGCCCCCATCGGGCAGAGCCATGCGCAATAGTATGCTTTGCCGAAGATGATTGGCAGGAGGATGGAGAGCAGGAAAAGCAGAAGAATTGCCCATTGGGCAGCGATGGGTATGCCATTGACAAGCCATACGGTGAATTGTGCCATGGAAAGAATCCTGCCTTGCCAGATGGCCAGGACGATGATGGAGGCAAGCAGGAGCCATATGCGCCCTTTGCCCATCAGCGAGGGACGGAAAAAGGCCACGAACGAAATGATGATCAGAATGAGAAAAACGGCATCGGAAAAGAGACGCTTCCGATTGGTCGGCGAGAGGGCAGGTGTGGTATCTGGAGGCGGTTCCTGGGAAGATTGCTGTTCGAGTTTGACGGCGGCCATTCTGGCCTGCATGGAGCCGATGACACCTTTGCTGGAGAAGGTGGCTCCGCTAATGACATCCACCTGCTTGTCGGCGACTTGCGAAGGCAGAAGCCCATTCCATGCATCTAGGAGGCCGTTGGATTTGACGCGTTCGAAGAAGGGTGGTGTCTCCTCATTTTTCAGGGCGATTACCTTTTGGATTTTGAGGTCGGGAGCCAGGCCAATCAGAAGAGGAGTGGGACCCATGAAGCCGCTGATTTCATCGGAATACGGGGCGGATTTCATAAGGAGGCCCAGTAGGGACTCGCCGTTTTTCACCTCATAGATGGCATCGTCCTTGAGGACGAGTACGGTTGCTTCTGGGAAAAGCTCCTTTGCCTCTTCAAGGGTGATGACAGCGGACGGAGGCACAGGAGCCTCCTCGTTTGTGCTTTCAGGTGGTGTTTCCACCTGGGACGAAGAGGTTGGTGCCTCTTTGGAGAAAAGGGCGTTACCAAGGAACTTGGCTCTATTGATGCAGAGCAGTGCGAAGAGGAGAAGCAGGATGATGATGTCGAGTAGCTTTTTCATTTTTCCACCCTGTTTTCCTCTTTGACAAAGACATTCAGGATTTCGCCGACATATTCGGAATGGATGCCAATCTGGCGTTTTTCGTAGAAATCCTTTTGTTCAGGCAGAAGTTTGGCGGAATCGAATGGAGCTGCATAGATTTTGCGGCACTCGATGACCAGGAAGGCCTCGTCGAAAATCGGGTTGCCTGCCTCCGTGTAGTTCAAATGGAGACTAGTTTTACGGATTTTGTCACCGTCGCGTCCCGAATGGTGTCCGAGATACATCACGTCTTTCATGTGGGATTTGTTGAAGAATGTGACGGTGAAGGTGTCGTACTTTTCCAGCAGGGTGTAACTGAAACGGCTGGAGGAGACGAAGACGGTGTAGATAGGTTTGCCCCAAAGAACCCCGAGGGTGCCCCAACCGATGGTCATGGCATTGTGCTCCTCCTTGTTGCCCATGGCCAGAATGCCCTTGTAGTTGTCAATTAGGTCAATGGAGTTGTCGGTGATTTCCGACGGGGCGATTTTCTTCCAGCCGTTGGTGGTGGGCACAGATGGCGGTGGAGCAGATTGGGCAGACTGCTGGGCGGTAGGCTCGGTGGACTCGGGGGACGTGGATTTCTTGCATAATACTGTGCAAATCAAGGCGACGAGAAGGGCGATGCAGAGAAGCTGATAAACTAGTGTCTTTTTGTCTTTCATAGGTAAACCTTGTTATCCTTTGTAGTGATGGAACCATTCGGCGAAGTGGCGCAGTCCCTCGCGGATGGGAATGGTGGGGCGGAAGTCGTAGTCGCGTTCGAGGGCGGAACTGTCGGCGAAGGTGACAGGCACGTCGCCAGGCTGCATGGGAACCAGCTTCTTGTGGGCATCGAAGTCGTAGTCTGCGGGCAGGATGCCGACGCGCAGGAGCTCCTCCTGGAGGGTGGTGATGAAGTCTAGGAGGTTTTCGGGATGGCCTCCGCCGATGTTATAGATGGCGGCTGGCGGAATGGGAAGACCGTCATCGCCTGTGGTGCGTTGTGGTGCTCCCTGCATGACGCGCCAGACACCTTCGACGATGTCATCGACGTAGGTGAAGTCGCGTTTGCAGTTACCGTAGTTGAAAATCTGGATACATTCCCCGCGGACCAGCTTTTCGGTGGCGGAGTAATAGAACATATCGGGGCGGCCAGCGGGACCATAGACGGTGAAGAAGCGGAGGCCAGTTGCAGGTATGGAGTAGAGTTTGCTGTAGGCGTGCGCCAGAAGCTCGTTGCTTTTCTTCGTGGCTGCATAGAGTGAGACAGGGGAGTCGGTTTTATCCTCCGTTGAGAAGGGGACTTTCTTGCTGCTGCCATAGACGGAGGAACTGGAGGCATAGACGAGGTGCTCCACGCCCGTTTGTCCCCCATCGTAGGAGTGTCGGCAGGCTTCCAGGATGTTGTAGAAGCCAATGAGGTTGGATTCGATATAAACGTCGGGGTGGTCGATGGAGTAGCGCACACCTGCCTGTGCGGCGAGGTTCACGACGACGGAGGGTTTGTGTTCTGCGAAGATTCCGTCAATGAATGGCTTGTCCGCGATATTTCCCTTGAGGAAGAACCATTGTGCAGCAGAGTTTTTTGCTCTGGTCTGGATGTTCTGAAGGCGGTGCTCTTTGAGGGCGGGGGTGTAGTAGTTATTGACGGAATCCACCCCGATAATTTTCATAGTCAAGCCAGAGGAAAGCAGGCGTTGGACAAGGGCGGCTCCAATGAAGCCTGCTGCACCCGTTACAAGGATTGTTTTGTGGGATAGTTCAAGGTGTTGTTTCATAGTTGCTAGAAGTGAAGTTTTCCAATTAGTGCAAAAAAAGGATGTCGCCTTCGTGGAGACCTCTACATGTGGTGAGGTATCCGCCTGTGATGGATGGAGATAGGTACATCTTGATGAACTGAAGTTGTGGAAAGACAGTAATGATTTAATGTAGTCAAACATCCTTGATAATCAACTGGTCATAATCGTGATGCCAGTGACCTGAAGTACAGGTAGCATTGGATTGCCAAGGAATAGATGTTGCCAGGATGGGGGGTGCGGATGCCCAATTTGTGGGGTATGGAGAAGGTTCTGCCTGTCAGTTCAAGCATGAGCTTGTGGAAGGCCTCGCGATGGGGCTTCGCCTTGTCAAGCCAGGCGGCGCGGATTCTGTGTGGGTCGGGCGGGTTAGCTGACCAGTAGGCTATTCCTTCGGCGATAGCTTCGGGAGTTGGTTCCACATTTTTCACGAACTCGTCTGGGAAAAGCACATCCCGACCACCGAGGGCGGGAGTATTGACGAGGGGCAGGCCACAGAGAAAGTACTCGGCTGACGCAAAGCAGGCTCCTTCGCTCGCCGACAGTGCGAGGCCGCATTTTGCCTTGGCGAGATATTCGGAAATCCTTGCGCCAGAAAAGTATGGAATCCAGGTAGATGCTGCGTATTTCTGATGGATACCATCGGCATAATCACGTTCCTCCTTGCGGACGTTTGCGCCCAGCAACAGCAGCTTTGGAGCGAGGTCCGTTGGAAGCAGACCATGCCGTTTGAATGGCGTGAGACGCGCGATGTAGGCGGCTTCAAAAGGGCGTTTCCCGTAGAAGGGACGGTAGCGCCTTTCGTCCAGAAAGACGTTCTGGTTAATAAAGTGAGTGTCAGCACCGTGGGCATGGATGGCCTGGTTTTCTTTTTCGTTATTGCAGAGTACGATGATTTGTGGCTTGCCGTCAGCGGAAGCCAGGAACTCTGTGACGAGTCTGCCCAGGTGGGCGGCGGGTTCTGGGGTTTCATGCTCAAAGCCGATTTGAAGCAAGATGAGGGTATTGGGATTTGAACGGCAAAAGAGTGTGAAATCGTCTTTGAACTTCTCGAAATCAAACTCAAAGGCTGTCAGGACACAGCGTGGTTTGGAGAGCAGCATCGCGACACGGTTTTCACGCAACAGCTTCTCAAATGACGGGGATATTTCCATATGTGAATCCTAAAGTACTTGTTGCAAAGTTGTTTCTTCACGCATGAAATGGCGAAGTGGGTTGTTTCCACTGTCTGCGCCATTTTACGATGCAGAAGACGAGAAGAATGCTTACGGACACGAGCGATATGGCTTGGGAAAGGCGTTGCAAACGGGTAGCCTTGTAGCAGACACGGATGATGCCGTTTGTGCACTCGCGTGGAATATGGACAGAGAGGAGCTTGTTCGGCCCCAGACCGACTTTCAGGTTTTGAGTTGTGCCTTCCATTTGCAATTGGGCAGCATAACCATAGTAGGGTACAAGTGGCAATTCCACATCGTTGTCCGTTGTGTTGCCAGAGAAAGAAAGCTGGAGAAGATTGGTTTGGGGACGAGATAACACGATGTCGAGCGGATGGGAAGACATGGCTACGTCGCCTCGGAGACGGATCTCCTTGTCGAGCAGGCCGTCTTTGACGAGGTAGTGCAATCCGCTGGCCTCCTGGGGACGGCCAATACGGTAGTTTTTTGTGATGTCATGCTCGGAAATGCGCGCCGCATAGAAGTAGCCGACATTGACGAACCAGGCGAAGGCCGCTCCAAAGATGACAAGCCAGACCCAGCTACGTTCATGTGAATGGTCCTGGCCGACAAGCATCGGGAGCACTAGTCCACATCCAAAGGCCAGAAACGCTGTGGCGGGGCCGAAGAAACGCCAGGGGAACTGGATGACGGCCAACGGTTTGGCCCACCCTTGCCAGGAGGGCATATCAGTTGCCATCAAGAGGCAGCAGAAGCCGGCAATCAATATCATGTCGCGGAAGTGCTCGCTTGGTGTGCGCCTGAGGGCTGGCAGTCTGAAGCGCTGCAAGGCGACGATAACCATCATGGTACCGATGCCAGCTGGATACCAATAATCCATCTTGCTGGTGGGAATCTCCAAAACGAGTTTCAAGAAGGGCATGCAGCGTTCAAGGATGTTCTCGTTTTTTTCATATTCGATGATGAAATTGAGATGGGAGAACTGTTCGATTGTTGGCAGAAGATAGGCCATCCCGACAAGAATCGTCGGGATGGGGGAGATTGCCAGAAAGAGAATGCGCCGTGGTTCGCGCAGAAAATGGACGACATTGAATGAAAAAAACACGGCGCAGACGACAGCCATTATAAAAAGCGACAGACTGTGTGCACAGACTAGTCCAGCAAAGCCCAAGGACAGATACCAGAATTTTCGAGGGTCGCCCAGAGTGATTTCATAGAGGCCCAGGATGATCCATGGCATGAAGATGAAGAAGCAGCACTCTCCAAATGCCTCTCGGATGAAGAGATCAGATGCGATATAGCTGCTCCAACTGTAGAGAATAGCTGTGATGAAAGCCCCAAAACAGGAGGCGGATAGCTTCCGCGCACAATAGTACGCGCTGAAGGCAATGCCCAACAGTCCTATGACGATTAAGCATTTATAGGCAGCAACTATACCAATTCCACATCGCATGAGTAAGAGGGCAGGGTACAGGAAGAGGTCTGGATAGAAGAGCCCCGTGGCATATCCATAACCGCCCAATGCCTCATGGTTGATCATGGATGGAAACTCGCCAAGACGCAAGTTGACGTCCATCGCGTGCAGGCGTGATAGGTGGTAGTACAGATCATGCCCGCTTGGAAGACCTGGCATGAGCAGGGGAAGAAGCCCTCCGAGGACGAGTACACCCAGCAGCATGGGATAAAAACGCTGTGGGGTCAAGCGCTTATATAGGCTGTCAAAAAGGTTGTTTGTGGAGTCGATGATGTTCATATATCCTCTTGCTGCTTTTCCCAGGTCCTGTTGCTGATGATTACACGCGGCCTTGACTTGGACTCGAGATAGGCCTTTCCAACATATTCGCCTACAATGCCGATGGCGGTCAGGTTGAGGCCGCTGAGGAATGCCATAGCGGAAAGGATGAGGGCTGTGTTGTTGCAGAAAAGATGGAACAGGGATAAAAGCAGTAAGACGAGTAGCGCCACCAGGCCGAGGCACGTCAACAGAATGCCGCTTCCTAAAACAAGGCGAATGGGACGGATGGAGAGGCTGGTGATACCATCGCCAGCGAAGGCCAGCATCTTAAAGACACCGTAATGGGATTCGCCAGCAAGGCGTTTCTCCCGCTTGTATGATACCTGGGCGCTCTGGAAGCCGATGAGCGGAATCAAGCCGCGCAGATAGAGATTCACCTCGCGATAGCGAGAGAGTGCGTCAATGGCACGAATGGAGAGCAGTCGGTAGTCGGCGTGGTTGAAAACAGCGGCCACTCCCATGGCAGCCTGAAGGTGGTAGAAGCACTCTGCTGTAAAACGCTTGAAGAAGGAGTCAGAGGAGCGGTCGCTGCGGACACCATAAACGACATCGGCGCCTTTTTCATATTCATCCAGCATGGCTGCAAAGGCGTGGACATCGTCCTGCCCGTCGCAATCGATTGTGATTGTCACGTCGCAACCCAGTGTGCGCGCTTCCATCAAGCCCGCCCAGAGAGCGCACTGGTGTCCTCGGTTTCGGCTTTGGCGGATGCCGATGAAGCGGTTGTTACTCTTTGCTAGATCGACGATGGTCTGCCAAGTGGCATCCGTGCTCCCGTCATCCACGAAAAGGACGCGGCTGTCAGGCGAAATTCTGGTTGACTCCACCAGAGCCGCCATCTCATCTGCAAACAGGACATTTGAGACAGGCAGCATTTGTTCCTCGTTATAGCAGGGGACGACAACAATCAATTTGGGAGGATGGGCTGACATAGATAATATGGGGGTCAACGGTTTCCTGTCAAAGCCTTGTAGAGCTTTGGAAGGTAACGGTCAAGAACAAAAGCGAATGAGATTGAAATAGCAGAAGTGACCGAAAAACGCAAAACATATATCAGAAAATCGTTGTCCAGCAGATACCTTTTCAGAAGGTTGCATGCCTTTTGGCAGAACAACATGTTGAGAATCGCGTAATGGGATGCGAAGATGAAAAAAGAGTACCCCAGAACACGCATGGATTCCATTTTATCTCTCATGGGGAAGAGGTCATATAGGCACCATAACGCAGCACATCCTACGATGAAGGAAAGATGCAGCATGATAAAGCTGATCTCCTTGCCAAAAAGACTATATGGCCAGGCCAACGCGAACCACAAAAGGCATAGAATGGCTGATAACCACACTGTCTTTTTATGATTGTCCGTCACTTGAATGGGGTAGCGTTTCAGATAGATGCCTAGGGAGAAGAAAAGAAGCCCTTTGAAAGAAAAACCAGTCTGGAAAAACTGCCACAAGGGACGTTGTATCATAAAATGGGACAGATAGAAGAATAATGCGATGACAAGAAAAAGGACACTAGTAAGTTTCCTTTTCAGAATCGCAAACAAAAAGGGAGAGATAAGGACAAGAAGCATAAGATTTCGAACATACCAGAGTGGGCCGTCGGCAGGAAACAGGAACATGTCAAAACCAAAAATACGAAATGGATTTTGCCAGGATGTCAAGGGCAGGACAAGGCAGGTGTTGTCATGAAGCGGCCGCCCTGCCAGATGATTGCCATAGATGGTGAAGGCAATATACGTCAGGGTGTAAATGATGCACCAGTAACAATAAGGCTTCATTAATGAACTAAGGCGTTTCTTAACAAGTTGCGAATAGGGCACCTGATTGTCATATTGGTGTGCAAGAAAATAGCCTGATACAACAAAGAAATAGGGTACGCCAACTCCACAGAGGCCTATCGAAAAAAACTTCTCAATTATCAGAGCTGTCGAATCGGAAGATTCAGGTGAATTACCAGTATAGGCGTGTAGCAATACGACAAGAAGTGCATTGAAAAACGAAAGCCCCTTGATTTTCAGGCTTAGGGACTTTGATATTGGAATGGACATGTCAAGTTGTATCCTGGAATTCAGATGAAAAACAGTTAAAGCAAAAAGGCGGAGAGCTAACCTGTCAACTCATCCTATTGCAGCATATTAGGAAGTATTCTCCAAAACATAATATCACCACAAGACAATGAGTTCTATACTTTAATTTATCTGTGGTTCTTAGAAAATCAACCCGAATGGTGGTTTATCATTCGTTGAACAGTCCCAATATTGGAGGTTTACCTCCGATATGTACAGTGTGGAAATAAACAGAGACACCGTTTTTGCCATCGCTATTTGAAGCAAGGTGGCTTGACTTCGTGGGAGAGACATCTATAATAATTGAAGGCATTTGACATTTTGAGTTAAGATATGGGAAATGCCCCTGTAGTAGAATTACCTTACAAGAATGATTGAAATGGTTTCATCTCAACCTATAATGAAGAATGACATAAGGACAACGGTTGTTACCGCTGGCGACAGGGCGTTTGCCTGGGGTGCGCTCCTGCTGGTGGCGAGCATGCGCAGGAACGGCATGATGCACCCAGTCATTGTCGGAACGACTCAGTGGCCAGAAGTGATGAAACATCGGATTCTTTCACTAGGCGGCGTGACACTGCATGAACTGCCCAATTCAAGGCGCTGCGTGGCCTGCCAGAAGCCTATGATGATGAATCTTGATGAGATTGAAACGGAATGGGTTTGCTGGGCGGATGCTGACGCCGTTTTTGTCGGCGATTGCTCTGAGTGGCTCATAGGCGAGAACCAAGAGGAGATCATTGTTCGTAAATACGATCCCGTTCCGCCTGATTTCACCCCCGAGAACCTTGAGGTATGGCGGCGTGACGTAGAGCATTTCATCGGCCATGCGCGTTCCGAAAGCCTCTATGCCACCCGTATGAACGACCCATTTGTCGTGATACACCGCAAGTGGCGCTTTTTCCTTGAACGCTGGTACAATCAGATGATGAACGTCCTTCCCGACGACGTGGGGATTATCATGAAGCATGGCACGCCGTATTTTCAAACGGATGAAAGCGTTCTAGCTAGTCTCCTTTGCTTCGATCCTGAGGCACCTGTGGTGGCTGAGACATACAAGGCCAACGGCAGCGTTGACAGAAGTCGGTATTACGCGCATTTTGCCTACAATCCGAAGCCCTGGCAGATGTGGAACTCCTATTCGCTCAGGTGGCACGACACACTTGTCCCTGTCGTCAATTGGCTTGTGGAACAAGGCATTGTTAAGCAGTGCGACCTGCCTATCCCGCTACGGAAAGCATGGTGGCCGTTCTGCCGTGCTGCAGCGCCCCTTGCCCCATGGGTTTGGCGCATGATCAAGTTGAAAAGAAAGCTTTTCGGGGCGTGAAAACTCAAGAGTTCCTGCGAACACGCACGTTAAGAATCATTGGTCATCAGCTCAGAATATGTAGCAGAAGGTCGTGCTGCCGTTTCAGATAGGTTTCGCGGGAGAAGAGTTTTGCGCGTTCAATGCAGTGGAGTTGTTGTATTTCCCGAAACTTCTTGTCTAATAAAAGCCTGACGAGGATATCTGTGGCCTGTTCATTTGTCTTGTAGGAGAGAGCTGGATTGTTGACAACCTCGCAAGCCCCTCCTTCATCGGGGACGATTGCAATAATGCCTGATTTCAGATACTCTACGATGGCGATGCCGAAAGCCTCGCAACGTTCCGCGTGCAGAGCATAGGAGCCTGACAGCAGAAACTCTTCTTTCTCTTTCCCGTACAGCGGTCCGACGAACTTCAGCCAATCCCTTTCCGCCGCCATGTGGCTAAGTTTTTCACCGTAGGCAGGGGTTTGATCTAGTCGTCCTGCAAGATGAAACACGATATCTAGCCCCGTTGCAGAACGTGCCTTTTCAACGATGTCAATGAGGTCAACGATACGTTTTTCTGGTAGGATGCGTCCAATATAGACGACCTTTAGGGGGGCGTGTGCAGGAGCGGACGATGGCTCGAACAAGGTTGGTGGATAGAAAACACTGCTGTTGAATGGACCATAGAACTGCGTCATTAATCCTTCTACAAAATGCGAATTGGGGTAGATGTGTTCCCGACGGTCGCAGATTATGCGTTTTTTGGAACGCATGCCCATGATTGGTCTCAACATGGATTCCACGATGAATCGTTTAGTCTTTGTTGCAATTCCTGGCTGGATTGGTTTGGAAGGATTTTGCACAAATGCCGTGAAGGCGTCGTCGCCGAATGCCAGCATGTTGATAAAGTGGTGGGCGGGTTTGCCGAAATCCATGATATTTGCGGTGGAAATGCAAATGTTCGCTTCTTTGGCCAATTTCTGAAGGTGCCTGGATCGGTAGTAGGAAGCAAACGCGTCGTGTTGTTTGGGATTGTATCCTTGAGGAGTAACCTGTACGACTTTCACTTTGGAGAGATCAATTTCAATTCCGATAAGCTTTGCGGCCCGCTCAAGATTGCCAGAAACATCAAGGGCGACAGTGAGTTGGCAGATGTCCTGCAAGGCTGCTATCAAGGACAGTGGCAGATGTTCGCCTCCACCAAATGAAAAGCTGAAACTGTAGTAAAGGAGAACCTTTTTCATCATGCCTTTTCCTCCTTGCGTCTGAAGCCTGCGAGAAAGAAATAGCATTTGAAAAACCATTCAGAAAAAGTGCGCATGCTGGGATGTCGTATGAATTGGCGCATCCACCAGGCAAGCACTCGTTTAGTTTTCTGCGGCATGGCGGTTATGAGCAGATTGAAATCATTAAAGCCATTGGCAAAGAGTAACTCCAGTGTTTCTACTCGAAGTGCACGGGGAATCTTGTCAATGTTTTTTGGGAAAAACCAAAAAAAGAAGATCAACTGAATCCACTGACGTGCCCAATGCTGTGATATTTGGGTGTTGAAGTCTGGTTCTACCGAAACTTTTGCGTGGAAAGCAAGCAACGACCGTAGGATGACGGCCCAGTCACGATGAAAATAGCCAGCACCTCGCGCAGCTGAACCGACTGAAGCCGATTGGATGCGATATCGATAGAATGGCTCGTGAAGCGGAATAACCCGCTTGGCAAGATAGAGCGCGCGAGGGGAGAATTCGCTGTCCTGACGCCGCAGACCATGGATGCATTTCAGGTCATTCGCTAGAAGAAACTCGCGTCTGAATACCGATAATTGAAGCATCGGGCATGGATTCTGATGGTACCGATAGACCATCACTGTTGCTTCAGGCCCCGTCAGTTCACCGTTGAAATCGACGGGATAGTTGTCACGTATTGGTTCATCCTTGTTGGTCATGTCGTTGTGGACAAGCATGGCGCAAGGGTAGATATCTGCTTCAGGACGCGAGGCGATTTTGTCGTGGAGGCGTTGGAGGGAGTCTTCGGTGATGGTGTCGTCGCCATCAAGGAAGATGACGTACTCTCCAGTCGCCATGTCGATGCCTGTATTTCGGGAGGCGGAGCATGAGCCGCTACGGGGGCCCGTGAAAGCTCTGAAGCGGGGATCCTTCGTTTCATACTCGTGGACTATTTCCTCTGTCTTGTCTTTAGAGGTTTCGATGCCGATGATGCATTCCCAGCCTGTAAAGGGTTGGTTCAACACGGAATCTAGGCATTCGCGCACGTATGGCTCGACATCACAACAGGGGATGATAATGGAGAAGAATGGTAAATTGGACGACATCATTCTACCTCCTTTATGTCAACAAAAAGAGCAGGAAGAGTGTATAGGGAGAACTCTCTAGCCGCATAATTGGGTCGATATTGTTCAATTTAGGCAGGAACATCTGCAAGAATGGATTCTGGTTTGTGCGTTTTTCAAACATAAAATATATCTTTTCAATCACGTTTTTCAACGAAAATAGTTATCCATGATGGCAGATTGACATTAGTGTTGGTTTGTTTCCAGAAGGGCTGCCTTGAGAAGCTGCGCCGCTGATTGGAGACGGGAATGGAGAAGCTGCATTTGGGAGTGTATGGCTGTGGAGAAATGTTCAGGAGGCGCAGAAAGAATCTCAAGGATGCGTTGATATATGGCCTCGAAGTTGCAGTTGGTGACAGTGCCCACAGGGAAGTCATTGAAGTTGTGGAGCCAATTCCTGATTTTACTGCCGCGTTCGATGCCGATGACTGGGATGTCGGCGTTGGAGGCAAGAATGAGCAAGTGGAGACGGCTGCTGACAACGACACGGCACTGCGCGGCACAGGCTTGGACAACGGCTGGGTCAGAGCTTTCAAGCAATTCAACGTTGTTCTTTTGTGGAAGCTCTGATGCAAGGTTGCCCATGAGCGCCTTGTCTGTTTGGGGGTTCATGGGAATGAGGACGAGTTGGGTATTTGGAAGTGCCAGAAGCCGAGACCAAAGTTCCACAAGCTGTTTTCTTTGAGAGAGTTCACGTTGGGCTGAAATACAGAATCCAATGCGACGGATGCCTGGGGCTTCAGGCAAAGGGGGAGCCACGACCGCGTTTTGAAGGATGGCTGTGTCTGCAGAAACGATGATATTGTCGAGGCCGCATTTACGGAGTTCGTTAGCGGATTCTGGATCCCGTACCGTAACGAGAAGGCATCTTGCCAACGTGTCGTGGATGCGTTTACGAACTCTCTTAACTAAATGTGCTTCAACACGTTCTACTGCATTGAATTGCCTGAAGGAGAGGAGAGAGAGCAGGGCTTTTTTCTTGCCTTGGAGTCTAAAAAACGCTGGATTGAATTCGTCATCCATTCCAACCCCCCAGACGATGGTCTTGATGCCTGCGTTTTGCGCCGCATCCAAAAGGTGCAGGGCGGTTTCGGGGTAATCCGACAGACCTGTTGCGCCGAACCAGATAAAGACATCAAACTGTTTGACAAACGATTGGAAACCATGTAGCTTTGGAGTGGGAGGAAAACCATATAGAGGTGCTGTTTTCACAGCCAGCAGCCTGGAGGTGTTTTCCAAATCATGAGTACAGACGGTCAGCTCTGCATCAGGAATAAGATGTTGAATGAGCTTTACGACGCATGCGAGGATGGCTTCATCACCGATATTATTACATCCCAAAGGAACACCGCCAAGAAGAATTTTCATCTAGAATGCCTTTGCGTCAACGTGTTTTGTCAATTATCATTCTTTTGCAGTCACCTGTATGAATGATGAAGCTTGTTCGTGCGTCAGCGAATAGAGTTTTGCCATAGAAATCTCTTTTCTAATATAAAGCGACTACTAGGAATATCAAGTTTTTCAACAAAAACAAAATATAGTTGGAAATAATTAAAATGCAATTAAATAATATATATAATACTATCCTTAAGATAGCTTTTAATTCTTTTTATGAATATATATGAATTAATAATCATATCATTGATAGCATAAAAGAATAATGGGACTTTATTGTAACGCTGGTATAAAACCAACATAAAGAGAGATGATGAAATGGGAAGTAGAAAAGCGGGTATTTGAGTTGATTTCCTCTATTTTTCAGGTAAATTTACAAAAGAGACAGTTCATTTCTTTGCGATTTCTTGAAGATGACGAATTAACTGAAGCAAAGACAATAAAACAGGTATTTTATAAGTGTTAGGTGCTTGGGGAAGAAAGGCATGGAGTCGGCAATGACATGGTATGAACGGTGTTATTCGCGTCTGCTGATAGACAACCATATCACGGATTTACGCGAGGAGTACATGAGCCGATTTTCGCCAGAAGAATATGTACGGCTTGTGAAGATGTCGGGTGTGGAGGCGTCGATGGTGTATGCGTGTGACCACAACGGCAACTGCTATTTTCCTTCGAGGATAGGCCATGTTCACAAAGGCCTGAATGGGCGGGACATATTCGGAGAGACCACGGCGCTTCTGCGAAAGGAGGGGGTCTCGCCAATTGCCTACTACACGGTGACATATCATCGGGACTGCGCGGAGCAGTTGCCGCATACCTCCGTGCGCAGTGTGACGGGGAGTACGCGGTCTGGGCGTTACAAGTTCACCTGTCCCAACCAGCGGGATGCCGTGGAATTCTACAAAAAGGAGATCGCCGAAGTGCTTCAGTATGACTTGGACGGTATCTTCCTGGATATGACCTTCTGGCCGAAAGTCTGCTGTTGTGACGCATGTCGCCAGAAGTTCGGACGCCCCATTCCAGAGATTATTGACTGGGACAATCCCGAATGGGTGGCCTTCCAGAGGTTTCGTGAAGATTCGCTGGCGGCCTTTGCCGAGGAGTTGACCGTTTTTGTGCGCAAGACAAAGCCAGGCATCTCCGTCACTCACCAGTTTTCGCCAGTGCTTCACGGCTGGTACATGGGTCAATCCACAGCCATAGCGGAGGCTTCCGACTACTCCTCGGGCGATTTCTATGGCGGCAAGTTGCAGCACCGCTTCGGTGCGAAGGTTTTTGACGCCTTCTCCAGCCACCGTCCCTTTGAGTTTATGACCTCACGCTGTGTCAATCTCTACGACCACACCTCCACGAAGTCCGACGACGAGCTTTTCTTCTCTGCGCTCACCTCGCTAGCCAATGGCGGCGCCTACTTCTTCATTGACGCCATCAACTCAGACGGTACGCTGCACGAGCCGTTCTACCATCGCCTGCAGGCCATCAACCGCAAACTGCGTCCCTACAAGGAGGTAGTGGCGCAGACAAAGGTTTGCCTTGATGCAATGGTGGGCATTTATTTCTCCATGAACAGTTGCGTCAACCGCGAGGGAAACGGGGTATCCCTCAAGGCGATGGAAAGCGAAAGCTCCAGCAATATGGTTGTGCGGCGCAACAGCGTCAACGAGGAGATGATGGGACTCTCGGAACTTCTGAACAAGATGCATGTTCCGTACAAGGTCATCACGGAGCGGGAGACGGAACTGTCTGGTTATAAGATCATTTTCCTATGCCAGAGTGACTATCTCACGGTAGCGGAGTATGAGAGGCTGCGCGGCTTTGTCTGCGGTGGCGGCACGCTTTTCGCCACAGGATGCTCGTCGCTGCATGACCGTTTTGGCGGGGGGGCGGGAGACTTTGCCCTGACGGATGTGTTTGGCATCCATTTCACAGGCGACTATTCGCCTGAGATCACCTATACGGGGGAGGAACTGATTTCCGCCAAGGGGAAGGTGCCGTTGGTGCAGGTTGAGGCTACCACGGAGGTCCGTGCCCTTCTGACCTTCCCAGATTTCCCAGTTGGGGATTCGGACAGCTATGCATCCATCCACTCCAACCCGCCTGCCAGTAAGCCATCAACTTTCCCTGCCATCACGCTTCACACCTTTGGAAAAGGCCGTTGCTATTGGATGGCTGCGCCCATTCTGCAAAACCGCCAATACACACAGCAGGTGTTTATGCAAAGACTCTGTTCAGAGTTCCTGCCAGTTTTTGTGGAAGCGGAGAATCTGCCTGGCTCCACGGAGGTGACATTCTTGAAGTCACAGGACGGGGCGGGGCATCTTCTTTGCCTGGTCAACTACCAGGACGAACTGCCAGTCATCCCTCTGCACAATGTTCGCCTGAAGCTGCATTTGGAGTTTACGCCAAAGGCAATTCGTCGTGTCTCCAACGGTGCTATGGTGCCTTTTGCCATTGAAGATGGCATAGTCGTCTTCTCGTTGGCGAAGCTTGATGAGGGGGAGTTCTTCTGGATTGAGTAGCAATAGCTATTCTGGGGAAAAGAGGTTACTGATGAAAAACTAATGACTTGGAAATAGGCGAGTTATGGACGACAATCTCAATATTAGCGACATGGTTGTTTCAGGTGGAAAGAACGCGAAAGATAGAACCCACAGGAAAGCCATCCGTCGAATCACCCTCTGGGGACTGGCGGTCAACATCGGGCTGACCATCGCCAAGTTCATCGTCGGGTATCTAGCGAAAAGCCAGGCGTGCATTGCGGACGCGGTCCATAGCTGCTCCGATTTTTTGACGGACATTGCTGTGCTGGTCGGTATTCGCTTCTGGACGGCTCCTGCCGACAGCGACCATCCCCATGGGCATCAGCGCATTGAGGCATTGATTACCATGTTCATCGGCGTGCTTCTTGGCGCAAGCGCCGTCAGCATGATTGTCAAGGCTGTCAAGACCATTGGCGAACAACCAGATTCGGCAGCCTCTGCATGGCCGCTTCTTGGTGTGGCACTTGCCTCCATTTTATGCAAGGAGATTTTGTACCAATGCACCGTTATGGTGGGACATGCATGCGGCTCTAGCGCAGTTATTGCAAATGCGTGGCATCACCGTTCCGATGCCATCTCTTCCATCCCAGTGGCGGTGGTGGCCGTCGCGGCACGTATCTGGCCTGAAATTACCTATTTGGACCACATCGCTGCTGTCATTGTGGCGTGTCTGCTGCTTCATACCGCTTGGTCAATCGCATGGCCCTGCATCAAAGAGCTTTCCGACCAGGGGGTAAGCCTGCGGGAACTGGAGGCCATCCGCAAGATTGCCGCTGGAATATCAGGAGTCAAAGAGGTGCATAAGCTGCGGAGCAGACGTTTCGGCAATGGCATCCTGCTGGACATGCATATTCTTGTCGATAAGAACATGTCCGTGGATAACGGTCACCGCATCTGCGAGGAGGCCACCACCGAAATCAAACGGAAAATGCCGATAGTTTTGGATGTTCTGACGCACTTGGAGCCTGATGAGTCCGTGAACCTCCCATCAGAAATCGAAAAGGTGGCACGTGGCGTGGAGGGAGTTCAGGGGGTTCAGTCGATTGCCGTGAGGAACTTGACGCAGGAAATAGAAGTTGAATGCACCATTCTTGTGGTCCCCACGATGACCGTTGCAGATGGGGCTATAATTGGTACACGGGTGCGGGACAGCCTGCTTGCTGCTCACCTGAAAATCAAGAAGGCGGTTGTACACGTGGAACCGTGGGGTAGATGACTGTTTTTTTCATGCTTCCTCAAGCTCAATCAATAGCGTTTCGGGGGCGTCAAAGTCGTATTCGATGCAGTCGGTCGGATGTTCGTCAACGGGGTGTCCCAAGAGTATGTGAGGGACGGCGGGGCGCTTTAGGTGAATGCACCTCTTGCCCGACTTGATTGTGTGGACCATCAGGAGACCATTGCAGTACCAGACGGGTTCCGCTTCGTCCGTAAACAAGTGGACACCTGCCGACAGCGCCATGGTGCGAAGCACATCAGGCGGAATGGCGGCTGTCGATGGTGCAAACACGCTTGTCCAGCCATCCTGCTGGACAGTGCGCATATCGGTTGTGCCGTAAGGCACGCCAGTGAGTTCTTCCATGTGGGCATGGGTGGATTTCGTGCCGTCTGAAAGCGCGGCAGCATACGTCCAGAGGATGGTTCTGCCTTGTTTGAGAAGATATTGCTTTAGGATGGCTTCCTTTTCCGACGTCACTTTGAAGAAGCCAGGCAGGATGGCAAGACGGATGCGGTCTAGGTCAGCGATAGCAGGGATGTCGTTGAAAGAATAGACACGGTAAGGTGCCCCTAGGCGATTCAGGTTATTCAGTAGCCTGCGGTAGAGGTTCATAGGGAGGTTTGTGTCTGGATTGATGTAGCTGTCGTCAACATAGAAGGTGCTGTCTGGATCGACAAACACCGCGACTTCCGCCTCGGGCTGTCGTGTGATGTCGCCAAGGCGGTCGTTGATTCGCTTGAAAGAGGCTATTTCATCCACAAGTGCCTGCGACTCGTAGAATTTCCCCCACATGTCGAACCACCAAAGCGATGCGCCGTGGAAGAGCGACAGGCAGTATTCGCGTCGAAGCCCAGCGATGTCCTCCTTTTCATTGGCCCAGCGCTTCATCCAGGGGAGCGTCACATGTTTGTTCATGACCATGCTTCCCGTGCTGGTCCGATGGTCGATTTCATGGAAGTAGTTCTTGCCTTTCAGGTGAATCGTGCCATTGGGAGACATTGCTCCTGCCGCTCCACCCATATCGCGGTCCTCATAGTCGCCTGGGCTTATGAAGAAGTCAAGCTCTGGAAGGGAGAATACCTTCTCGTAGGCGAGATGCCCACATTCGACAAGGCGTCCTCCGCAGAGTTCGAGGATGTATCCGAAGAAGCAGCCTAGCTTTGTCGTATCGGGGATGAGCTTTCGTGCTTCACGTGCAAAGTAGGCGATGGAATCGGCGACCGTGGCGCTGACGAACCGCCAGAAACGGAGCGATTCAGCGTCCTGCTCATCGTTTCGCAGGCCCAGGGGGGCATCCGAGCGGAAGCGTCGGGAAATCGGCGGAATGCACTCTGGAATCTCATAGCCATGCGCCTTGCTCCACTCCTGGAACGCCTTCAGCTTGCACGCCAGTTCGCGCCCCTTCGAGTAGTCCATCCACTCATCGGTCTGTCCGCAGGCGAGGATGTAGGCGGCGATGCGTCCAGGAAAGGTTGTTTCGACATGCGTGAGCAGGTCATGCATGTACTTGGTGACTGCATCTCGCCAGGCTGGCGTCGTCAGCGCGTCGGTCAGACCCAGCATGCTGTCGCACAACGTGCCTTGTAGCTGGCGCACCAGCCAGTAGGGCGTGTTGAGGTCGATCATGAAGAGGATTTCAGCATCGGGTGCAATATCAAGGATATCCTGAATCTGCTGGTCAACGTGTTCGAATTCGTATTCATTGAAGAAGTACCAGTTGAAAGGATACTCGGAGTAGTTTTGGCCTAGCGAGTTGGTCGTGTTCGAGGAAAAAACGCAGAACTGCCTGATGCCTGCTTCATAGAATCGTTTTACCGTCTCCAGTTCCTTGTTGAAGCTGCGATAGGCGAAAAATGGCTTGGTGATGCGTGTGGACATGGTTAAAAACAGGGGCTTGGGATGGCAAATAGGAGGATTTTTCTCACGTCAATTTGTCATTGGCATCGCTGTCGATGCGTTCAAAATGGATTTGGCGAGTAATGGTATCGGTATCGAAGCGAAGGGGGAGGCGCACAATCAAATCGCCTGTGGTGCCGTTGCGGTTGCGGGCGGTGTAGCAGCTTCCTGAATCGACAATGTGGAGAGTCTGTGGCATGAGCAGGAAGACGGAGCCTGTTTCTCCAGTGGGGCGTGTTGCGGTGAACTCCAAGGTTCTCGTCTTTTCGCAGTAGTGGATGTTGCTAAGTTCAACCTGTCCCATCAGCACATGCATGTCCGTCCCGATGATTTGCGGCCTGTCAAGCTGGGGGGTGAGACGATAGACCCGCACGCTTTCTGGTGGGACGACAGCGGTGAGTTCTCCGCTCATGCATCCCATATAGGCCTCGTGCCAGAACTCCCATACGACGTAGGTTGCGTCGGCGGGAAGTCCAAGGGATTCAAAGGGGATGCTCTCTTTCCTTGATTCCGCGCTAAAGTTGTAAAGTGCCACCACCTCGTAGGGTTCAGAAACATCCCTGACGCTCAGGTGGAAACGGTGCGGTGGCCATTGGTCGCAGTTAAAGAGGTCCAGGGGCTTTGCAGCTTCCGTGCCGCGCGGGAGGGTCTTCTTGATGATAGAGAGCCTGTCATCGTTGATGTAGCGGATGTCGTCTCCTAGCATCGTGCAGGAGCCAGACAGCGCGTGAATGGTGGCGTGGATCCATGCCGTATCCAGGGGAAGGGGCTTGTCAACGGTCAATACATTGCCGCAGTTGTTCTGATAGAGCTTGCCGTGGGTGTAGTAGCTTAGCGAGGCGAAGCCAAGCGCGGCAGCTGCCGCCGTGAAGGAGCCGTTGATGACAAAGCTGGCGGGGTAGAAGTAGGCGCCCTTGGTGACAGAGCGCCCCTCGCCGAAATCATTGCCGACGCGGACGGCATCAGCGGCTCCAGCCATCTGCAAGGTGGGGCCTGTGCTGGTGAGAATGAAGGTGTCGGGGCCGACGGTCTGCCGTATCTCCGCAAGTGAGGAGGTCAGTACCTCTGGACCAGCGGTCAAGGAATGGTCGAAGTGGTCTTTGTAGGGGTGGCGTTGAATGCCGCCAGAACCCGCTTCCAGGAAATCCAGCATGTAATAACGGACACCATTGGCCCTGTATTGCTCGAAAACCTGCTTGAGGTAATTTCGCACTTTGGGGTGGGAAGGGTCGAGGGCATAGATTTGCGGTCGTTTTTCGGCTGGTACCAGCCCTGCGTCACCATGGGACCAAATTGGTGAATAGATCATCCTTTCACCGTCTGGTCGCCGCAGGATGGCGTCGTCGAATTCCTCCACTTTTTGTTCAAGGTGGTTGCTGAGCATATAGGGGCCTACCCAGAGACCCAGCTTCAGGCCATGCTCCGCCAACTTCTCGCAAACTCCCTTGTTTCCGCTGGGAAATCGAGGTGTGTTCCAATGCAGGTAGTCTCCAGGGTTGCCGCCAGGGATGTTGAGGACGCTGACCCAGGCATATTCGATGCCGTAGCCATTTAATTTCTTTTGGATAGCCTTTGCATTCTCCAAGAGGAGCTGCTCGCAGTTTTCCGTGGCGGAGCCAAGGCAGTTCACCCAGCTCCAGCCAAGCCAGCCGATGGCGGGCTTGTGGTTGAATTGCGGCTTTACAATGTCAGCGGCTTCATTGGCCCAATTCTCCAGTTGTGTCATGGGATTGTTGCCAAAGGTCACCGTGAAGACATCGCAGGTGGTTTCCGAATGGGGCTGCAGTTCCCAGCCGACGAAATCGCTGGCGACGGTCAGCCTGTCTTTGTATGCGATAAAGTTGTAGGTGCGCAGAAAGGTCAGGAAGCCGATTTGCAGAGCCTCCTTGGTGGCGGCCATGGAGAATTGCGCAAAATGGGCACTGCAGCGCCAGCAGCCTTCATCATCAAGGCGTTTGATTTGACGATGGTAGGCTCTTCCTCCATAGGGATTCTCCAGTACCTCCACATTGTGTGGTGTGTAGTTGGGAAGGCAGTAGTCGTCGGTATCAACCCAGCACACCTTCCCAAGGCGAATGGAATCCCCGCCATTGTTCACCAGTTTGGATTCGACGACCAGCCGCTGTTCGCGCCTAGACCATTTCCAGAGCCAGACCAGCTGGGGGAGTTCGGCAAAGTGCCAATGGCAGTCATAATCGTCAAAGTGCCCTGCTGCCAGGAGGCGTTTGCCGTTTGCCTCCACAAAAGGAGCGCTATTCGCGTAGATGGACTTTCCATTGATGGCAAGGGATTTACCGTCGAAAGAAACTGGTTGATTTGACATGGTAGTATGTTGAGGCCTACAGTCCAAGGAGTTTTTCTGCGTTCAGGTGTGTGACTTTTTCATAAACCTCTTTGCTGATGTGCTTTTCGGCAAGGGCATTGTTGAGGAAGTCGCGGAGGCCGAAGAAGCGGTCGGAGTTGCGGTTCTTGGGCTGGCAGAGGTCGGTGCCGTAGAAGAGCCTGTCCTGGAATTCATCCAGAAACTCGTACCCAAAAGAGGGGTCGCGCATGATGGCGTTCATCCCGCTGCCAGCGGAGAGGTCTCCCAGCAAATTGGGGTACTTGCGCATCAGCTCTGTGATACGGCCTGGCCTGGCAACGGGGCCTGTTGGATAGCCGCCCCAATTGTTGAGGTTGACATCAGAACTCTGGTGCGCCCAGAAGGTCTGCGAATGGCCAAGTATCTTGAGGTTCGGGAACTTCTGGAGGACTGCCTCCAGGCGTGGCAACCCAAGGTCGTCAATCAACCCATAGATGTTTCCTTCGCGCGTTGCGATGTGGATGGTGATGGGCAGGTTGTTCTTTTCCGCAGCCGCGAAGAGGTTAAGCACGCGCGGGTCCAGAAAGGAGAGGTTAGCCGTCATTTCGCCGATGCCCTTGCAGCCCATCGCCTTGTAGTATTCGACAACGAACTCCAGGTCGGCGTTTGGGTTGCTGTACATCATGCGCGGATCGACGTTCATGAACGGGATGAAATGACCGTTGCTGGCCTGGACGATGTCCAGCACTTCATCAACAGACTGCACGCGGCAGACGCTTTCAGGGGTGACGATGGGAAGCAGCACCCCGTGGTCGATTCCTATCTCCTTGTGCATTTCCAGTAGTATTTCAGTCCATAAAAGGGGTTCGTCGCCGCGGTGAAGGGGGATGCCTTTGGTTTTCAAGCAATGGCCATGAATGTCAATCAACATCTTTGGGTTTCCTTTGAAGATAAGTGGTGTTTAGTTGGTTGAGGTTCTGGAAGGTTTGTCAGAATTGGAACTGCCTTTTCGGCTTGAGAAAAAAACGATGAGGTCTCTGTGGAAGAAGGCAAGTACTGCAAGAGTTGAGATGGTTGCGGCGGCAACTCCTTTGACAAATAGTCCTTGGAAACCATCTATCGGAATCAGATAGACGGCACCCCAAGTGATGGCGCATAGGAACAGAGCCAGCGCTGCGAAGGTCAAATGATGGTACCAGTAGCGATTCTGCTGCTCACGGTTGAAGAACTGGGTGAAGACCACATGGGTTTCCCAAGGAATCTGGATAAATGCGAAGCTGACAATGGTGGAGAAAACCACCCCGTCCAGCTTGTACTCCTCTGGCAGGAAGATGACCATGTTGATATTGATGGCCAGATTGATGGCGCCTGCAACAATGGGCTTTAATCGGTCTTGCTTCCAGAGAAGGGCGGCTGCCTTGAAGATAAGCAGGGTCTGGCGCGACTGGTTGACATAGAAGTAAAGCACCATCAGTATAGGGGTCAGGAGGTGGCGTACCATTATGGGATTCCCCTTTGTCCATACGGTGATGAACGGCTGGTAAAGTGCAATCATCATCGCCGCGCACCAGACGATGATAATTTGGGTCAGATGGCACATTTTCATGAACAGCTCGAAATTCTCCTCCTTGGAGACTGTGTGGATTTTATTTCCGAAGCCGCCAGGCATTGAGGCATAGACGGCGCCGACCAGCCCGCAGACGGAGGTGACAACATAGTAGTAGTTGCCGTATATGGCAACTGCTGTCAACCCCAGAAATGCAGAGATGACAATGTCATCCACCCTGTAGGATATGGTTCCGCCGACTTTGTGCAGGAAAATAGATTTAACGTCCGAAAAAATTCTGCTGCGTAATTCAGGCGGCAGATTCCCGTGCGGTTCCATGTCAGGGTAAAGGCGGCGTGATTCCCTGAAAATCAGTAGGTTGATGATGATCGTGAAGGCCACGGTGGTTAAAACATAGAAGTAGTAGTTGCGGGTCAGGATTAATATCAGGAACACTGTAATGTATTGCACGACTGATACAAAGGTACGAATGTTGGCCATGACATCGGTACGGTTGTGTGCACCGAGAATGCTGCCGCGATAGGCAAAGAAGAAATAACTGGCTGCTGTATTGACCAAGTGAATCAAGTAGAGGATGTGCAGGTTGAGACCTGGCGGTGTGTTACCGTGGATCAGTCTTCTCAGGAAGGGGAGCAGGCATAGACCTATTACGAGGATGACGCTGCCCACGCCGCGATAGACAAAACGGTAGAACCGCAGATATGCGCAGACCTGTTCTCGATTGTCTTCGGCAATGGACTTGTACATGGAGGCATGGACGGCACTTCCAAAGCCGAGTTCCGTCAGCATCAGCACACCCAGAATGGAATTGAACAAACCGTTGAGGCCCAAGTATTCGGGGCCCAGCAACCACAGGAACAACGTCCTGTTTAGGAAGGGGAAAAACAGCTTCAGAATACTGTTGATAGCTGAGGCTGTAACATTCCGTTTTGTATCTCTAGTAAAATCAAGCTTCATCGTTTCTTGCTTGCAATATTCATGAGGAGGTTGCACACATGCAACTATACTTAAATTTAGCACGGGATTAGGAGAAAATCAACCTTAATACTGTTTTTGCAGCGATGGTCCATCATTACAGGTGGATGTCTGAATAAAACCTGTTATATTGAAAATCAATTGTTTTGAGGTTATATTATATCACATTCCAAAACGACAAATGGAAAAGAATTAAGGAAGGTTAACGTGGATTATCATTACGAAACAGTGGATAATGTCCTGAAGGTTTCTTTGGATGGACGTTTGGTTGCTGCGTGTTCAGAAGAGTTTAAAAAGGAGATGTTTGAGCGCCTGAAGGAGGCCAAGAACATCTTGTTTGATTTGAGTAAGATGTCCCATATTGATTCCTCTGGCTTGGGTGCTTTGGTTTCAATTCTTCAGGTAGTCAATGCAAATGGCGGTGTTATCAAACTGGCCTGCATTCAATCCCGTCCGAAGATTGTTTTTGACATCACAAAAGTCTATCGTGTCTTTGACATTTACGATACGGTAGAGGCTGCATTGGCGGCCTTCAACGCACCAGCTTGATTGTTGCGTCCATTATGTGTCGTCTGGTCAGTGTTTTGGTGCGTTCTAGAAATGACGAGGCCTTTGTCAGTGCGACGCTGAAGGCGATTCTGGAACAGAAGTGCGCATTTCCCTTCGAGGTGCTTTGTTGTGATGACGGTTCAACTGACCATACACCTGAGATTCTTTCCTCATTTCATGACAGGATAAGGCGATTGCCACGCCCTGAGGGGGAGTACCATCCTGGCAGGCGCCTGAATTATATGATAAAACAAAGCCGCGGGGAAATTATAGTTTTCAATAATGCGGATGCTATACCGCAGAACGACCAGTGGCTTGCAAATCTTGTCGCTCCTCTTTTGGACGAGAGTGCGGATGCTGTTTATGGAAAACAAGTACCGCGTGAAGATGCGCTGTATCTTGTGCGCAAGGACTATCAGAGGGCTTTTGGCGACGGAAGGATTGCATCAAAATGGCGTTTTTTCTTTTCGCTGGCGACTGCGGCTGCCAGGCGAGACGACCTTTTGGCTCACCCCTTTGACGAAGAGATTCGCTATTCGGAGGATGTGGAGTGGGCGCATCGTCGTCCCATTCGGATAGTTTATGCCTCAGAAGCCATTGTTGAGCATTCGCACAACTATACCTTGTGCGAGCTGAAGCGCCGCTTTTATGGAGAGGGCTATGCAGATGGGGCGATATTCGGGGATTCACCGTCGCTGTGGCGCGAGATGGTATCTGCAACGATGGAAGTGCTACGGGATGTGCTGTTTCTTTTGAAGCATCCCTGTGGACTCAAAGAGTTGCCGATGGCTCCAGTTCGCCGATTCACACAAAAGTTCTACCATTGGAAAGGGACAAAGGATTATGCCAGGCGAAACGCATCCGCATAAAATTGCCCATGTCGTGCGTCGTTTTGTCTTTGACGAATGGGGGGGGACGGAAAACGTCGTCTGGAACACCGTGCTGCAACAGCGTAAAGTAGGGCTGGAGGCGGAGATTCTTGCGACCAGTGCATTGACGACGGCAGGTGAGGAGGAACGGGAAGGAATCCGCATACGGCGTTTTCCCTACTGGTATCCCTATTTCCCGCTCACGCAGAAGACACGGCTTGTGCTGGACAAAAAGGGGGGAAATCCTTTTTCACCACAGCTATTCAGGGCTTTGGAGTTTGGGCATTTTGACTTGATTCACATACATTGTGGGGGACGGATGGCCGTGTTGTGCGCCCTTCTGGCACACCGTCTGAAGATTCCCTGTGTCATCAGCCTGCATGGGGGATTTGCGGATGTTCCCGCAGAGGAACTGCGTCAGATGATGGCGCCAACCAAGGGATTGTTTCACTACGGTGGCATCATCGACCGCCTTTTCAGGTTGCGGCGCAATCCTGTTGCGGAGGCGGATGGGGTCATCTGCATCAGTCACGGGGAGGAAAAGCTGCTGAAGGAACGTTTCCCAAATAAGCGAATTGCCTATCTGCCAAATGGCGTCGATTGCGGGATATTTCGTGTGAAGCCGTCTTGTTCGCCCCGTGCCGAATGGGGCATCCCGAATGAGCGTCGGCTTATTCTTTGCATCTCCCGCATTGATTATCAGAAGAACCAGAAGGTGCTTCTCAGTCTGCTGTCAGAGGATGCCAACAGCCATTTGCTGCTCATCGGCCCCATTACTGCTCCTGTGTACTGTGAGGAACTGAAGAAGCTGGCGCAGGAGAAGAATGTTGCGGGACGCTTGACCATCATTCCTGGACTTGAACATGATGACCCAAGGCTGAAGGCGATTCTGCACGAGGCGCAGTTATTTGTCTTGCCCTCTATCCATGAGCCTTTTGGAATTGTTGTGCTGGAGGCGTGGGCGGCGGGTCTGGCTGTGATTGCATCCAATGCGGGGGGGCTGAAGGACTTTGTTAGGCACAAACGAAATGGGCTGCTTTTCTCCCCCGACGACGTGGCGGAGCTGGTCGAAAATTACAAATTACTGATGGAGAATCCTGAATTGCGCTCCAGGCTGGTTGCCACTGCTTTGGAGGATGTGCAAGAATATAGTTGGGAGAGGCTTTCAGAGCGTTTAATTGCATTATATCAGGAGTTGCGCTCCTCTTTTCCTTCCGCATAGCGGCGAAACGGCTCGCGAAGAATATAGGCGGCGAGGAAGAAGGCGTCGATAAAATAGCGCATAAAAAGCCGCTTGGGTTCCTGTATAATGCGGAAAAGCCATTCCAGACCCATGTGCTGCATCCATTTTGGGGCTCTGGCTATATGTCCACTGAGGAAGTTGAATGTCCCACCTAGCCCAATGGCGGCCATTCCTTTAAGTTTTTCTGCATTTCTACTTACAAAGAACTCCTGTTTGGGGCAACCGAGGCCGACAAGGAGAATGTCTGTTTTGGCATTGGTGATTTGGCGGCACATTTCCGCCTCTTCGGCAAGTTGTGAGTCATTGGGATTTAAGGCGACCATGGGGCAGGCATGTCCAGCGATTTGTAGCGAGGGGTAAAGGGTCTTGAGCTTTTCCATTGCCTGAATGGTGTATTTTTCCTCCCCGCCGAAGAAAAAAAGACGCAGTCCTTTTTCAGAGGCGGCTTTGGCAATGTCGTAAATCAAATCAGACCCCGCAATGCGCTCTGGAAGCTTGGGGCCAAAAAGCCTGCTGGCGAAAATCAGGGGGGCTCCATCTGCAACCACCAGTGGAGCCTCGTTAATAATGCGGAGAAGGGCAGGGAAATGACGCCGTGCATTGACCATGATCTGGACGTTGACGGTTACAGCCAGTTGTGCAGGCAGTTGTTTTTCTTTTGCACTCTGTGCAAGGGAAAAGAGACGTTCTAGCGCCTGACTGGAGGTTATCGCGTCAAAATGTATGCCAAAGAGCTTATGACGGTTCATCCTTGAATCTCCCCAGCATCTTTTGCGTTTTCATACAGTCGCACGATTTCCGTCACATGATGTTCCCAAGAGAAGTTTTTGGCCCTGCGATAACCTGCCTCAACCAGTTTCTCCCGTATGCCGTCTCGGTCCTCTAGGATAGTCTGGATGGAATCCCGCATGGCATCGACATCCATGGGGGGGAAGAGCAGGGCTGCATCCTTTCCAAACTCACCCAAAGAAGAGTTGTTTGAGCAGCAGCAGGGGCAGCCGAAGTGCATTGCTTCAATGAGCGGGAAGCCAAATCCCTCCATCTTGGAGGGAAAGACGTGGAGCGATGCAGAACGATACGCCTCCGCCTTATACTCCTCAGGAACGTAACCAGTAAACACAATGTTTTCTTTCAGCTTGGATTCCTGCACGGTTTTATCCAGTTCCTTGTCTCCCCAGCCTTCATTAGAGCCGACGAAAACCAGTTTCTGCTCATTTCGCAGGTGTTCGGGAAGCTTTTCGTATGCCTTGACAAGCCGAATATGGTTTTTGTTGGGGGCAATACGCGAAACATATAGGATAAAATGACCAGCCTTCAGACCATATCTTTCCAGAAAACCTTCTTCATCTCGTTTAGGAAGGGAGAGGCCGTTTGGGATAAGACCAATGTGCTTTGGGGGTATCTTCCAGAAGGTCACTATGTCGTCGGAAGTCGCCTGGCTGACGGCTACAATTCGTGTTGCGACACGGCGGACCAAATGTGCCAGAATATGGTTCAGGTAGAAATTGTGCAGGGGACCATATAGTTTTTTGTTGTGGCACTGGGCCAGGTCGTGGATGGTACCGATGACAGGGATTGAACTGTTCAGCGGGAATCTGCGGTTCGCTGCGGCAATCAGGCAGAAGTCATAATCGCAGGGACGAAGCATTCGGGGGAGGCAAACCAGATGATAGAGAATCGAGCCGATTGCAGATTTAGCCCAGGCGGGCGTCAGGATAAGATGACTTCCCGTAAAGAACTGTTTATCTGCGGGAACGGACAATACGGTGACCTGATGTCCCGCATTCTCCAAGGCCTTTATTACGGCTCTGGTATATTCGGATATGCCTGATTGCCCGTGGTCGAAGGGAAGAGTGTCCACAAGAATACGCAAAGGGGAAACAGGTGTCGGCGTGGCATCTGCTTTGCCGCTGAGAAGAGACGCCTGCGGAGCAGGACTGCCCTGATGGTCATTTGATTCTGACACATCAGGGGTGTCGGATGATGTTCCCTCTTTTGGGGAGTGACAAACAGGTGCAATAACCTCCAGGGCTTTTTCAAAGCCAGCGAGAAAACTGTCAATAGAGAAGGCTTGATTGGCAAACTCCCTTGCCTGGATTCCCATTTGGGCACAGAGAGCAGGATTGTCCAAGAGCGAACAAACTGCATCTGCAAACGCGGGCACGTTTTCTGTTTGAACCGCAATCCCTGTTTTCCCTGGAATCATCCAGGCGTGCATTCCTCCCAGATCCGAGGCGACAACAGGGAGGGCGTTGGCCGCAGCTTCGACTCCCACGAGACCAAAGGGCTCCTGCCAGCGGAACGGCAACAGCAGCAAATCGCAGCGGCTATACCATTCCTGCGGGGACTGAATGAAGCCTGTCATCTTAACGTTCAGTCCAGAGGCTTCAACACGTTTGTTCAGCATTTCCTTGTCAGGACCATCGCCGACAATGACCCCCTGAAACCGTTTATTTCTGCGGGCAATTTCCTGAAGCACATCCAGAAAGATCTCTGTGCCTTTGCCGCGTATGAGTTGTCCGACAAAACCAATAAGAGGCGGCTCGTTCTTGAAACATTCTGTCTTGGGCAAGATGCAGTTCTCTGGAATGGACACTGCAGGAGGCAGAACAATGATTTGCTGAGAAGAAAAACCATTGCGGACCAGGTTGTCCCGCATAAACTCAGAAAGGACGATGAGATGAGGTATTTGTTTTGCCAATTCGAAACGCTTGTGGAAATCTGTGAATCTGCTTCGGAGGAAAGCGGGCAAACTTGATTGCCAATGGCGTGGGGCAACCAGCGAACCGCAAAGACCGCAGCGGATGGGGGAATAGGCACGCTGGCAGTTGGTGCGCCCGAATGGGGTGTAATAGTAGCGTCGGGGGCAGTATAAGTCATGGTCATGGACAACCAGGGCGACACGTTTCCCGAAGTGCACAAGAAGATGTTCTGCAAGGCTGACATCCCAGATACGGTGCATGATGACCGCGTTAAAATCAGCGGAAAGAGCTTCCAGGGTATTGGAGGCGGAATTGAAGGGTGAAAGGTATTCGGAAACGTTACGTCCCTTTTCCCGATAAAGAAGTTCCAAGCGATAACCTGCCCCACGAAGCCATTGGGCAACTTGGAAAACATATTGCTCAATGCCTCCTAAAAAGCCAGCATATTCACTGACAAATAGAACGGTACCTGGTGTGTGCAAGATGAACAAAAAACGTTATATTGTAAAAAACATAAGGTAGGTTGCAACGCTGGTTGCTAGCGTTGCAACCTACCCATAGAAAATATAAAGTGTGGAACTTTCATTAATATAACTTGAGAGTTTCTTTTCGCAAGATGATTGCTTTCAAAAAGAGGCTCTTCCCGACAATGATTGTTTTCGGTCAGTCTTGTCTCTTCCTTAGGACTGAATCCTCCTGTCCTTCCCGTCCCTCCTGTCTCTCCTGTCTCTCCTGTCTCTCCTGTCTCTCCTGTCTCTCCTGTCTCTCCTGTCTCTGGGAGCTTTGTGTTGCAAAAAACAGAATATCCATTAGAAAAGACGCTGCTTTCGTCTATAGTATGATGCATAACACAAGGCAATTCGCATTATGGACAATCGTTTTACACTCATTTCGCCTGTGCCAGGCATCAATTCTGGCAGAATATACTATTTTATCCCCGATTGCGTGAAACAGGATAGACCATCGCCGCTCTTTGTCTTTATGCATGGAGGGGCACAGGCAACGCCCGATGATGCACCATACGAAATGTACCTGCATGAAAAGAAGGGGGTGCTGCAGCCTCATATTTCACATGCCCCGTTTATTGTTGCGGCTCCTTCTGCGCCTCCTGCCATAGACGGCAAGCGCTGGAACCGTGTTGGAACTGCGAAATATATTGAGGCTGTCATTGAAGATGCTTGCTCACGTTTTTGCATTGATCGCGACCGCATCATTTTCGGGGGGCATTCCATGGGCGGGTATGGTGCCTATCATCTTGGGCAGATACTGGCGGATCGTGCAGCTGGAGTCTTTCTTAGCAGCGGTGCCTGGGTGGAATCGGATTTCCGTTCTCTTTATGGAACTCCTGCCTACATTCTACATGGAAAATACGACTGTGCTGCAAACTATCATGAGCAGCACCCCGAACCACGGCACCACGACTGGTGCGGTGTCTCGCACGCGAGGGCGGCGCATGAGTTGATGCTTTGCTATGGTGTTGAGCATGTTTTTGACGAACATGAGGGAGGACACAGCCTGAAATGGGAACCTGCCCAGATGGCGTTCATGCGCTTTCTTGATTGGGCGGTCAAGCAGCGGCGCAATCCCTATCCGAAGAAATGTGCCCTCGTGACGCCTTGTGGATCGGGTGACCCTGACCTGGAGAATCGAAGCTCGTCAAGGTATTTGGAAATCCTCAAACAAGAACCAGGTCTTGTTTCATACGATCGCATTCAGTTGCATGGTCCGAATGTGGCATGGACGGTTCAGCAGTTCCTGCAGCAGGGCTATTCCCTTGAGAAGAGTTGGCGGCCAGGTGCGCGTATCATCGCCGAGAATCTGGGGGGAAACCGTTTTGTTGTCCATGCGGAGAATCTCTCCAGCTTCGCCATAAAACTTGCGCCTGCGATGGGGGACCTTTCACGCCCATTCATTGTTGATGCTGGGGAACTTGGTGTGAAAGCGCTCAAAACAGAGCCTGTTACAGGGGATTCGGACTACTGCGCACGCATTGTTTTCTGATGGACGAGGTAATAGGATATGATGATTGTGCATAAACTTCTTTCAGAATGTTCATCACGATGGAAAGTGGTGTGTGACAAGGATGCGGAAAAAGCAAAACGCTTCTTTGCGCTCTGTGAAATAGTTTGCTTTTCCTTGAGCTGGTTGTCGGTTGTTTTTCTGGCGGTCCAGTTGATTTGTGCAAGCTGCGGGCGAAAAGATGCTTTTCCCAATTGGCTGTCGGTCTATCTTTCTCCTCTGCTTCTATCGGGAGCGGTGGGCTATCTGACGAATTGGATCGCTATTGAGATGGTTTTTCGTCCGTATGAGCCTAAGAAATGGCTACCTTTTTGGCGGCAAGGACTGATTCCACGTAACAAGCCCAACATTGCCCGAAAAGTGGGAGACAAGGTGGGAAACGAGTTGCTTTCTCCCGAAAAAATCGCATCGGAACTTAGTGGGCATCTGATGGAGTGGATGCGTCGCCCTGATGTAATAACCGCTTTGAAAGGAAGACTTCAGGAGTTTCTTGCCTCCCATCAGGAGGCGGTCATCCAGTTTCTGGTGCCACAGATTGAAAATACCTTGAAGGAGTATGTCGATAAACTGGTGAATCCCGATAGCATCAAGGAACTTTGGGAAACGCAGCTTCTGCCGCTTCTGAACAAGCAGGAGAATCGTCAGAGGATTGCCGAGGGATTTGTCTCTTTCTGCAAGGGAAATGCTGGTTCCTTTGCGGTTGTCGTACGTGGACGCATTCGCCAGCATTTGCAGGAGAGGCTCTCCAATCTCCCATTTGTGGGGAATTTTTCCGATAGGATTACAGACTGGATTATGGAGTTTTTTGCCGATGAAGAATCAATGAAGGAGATGCTGGCCAACTGGCTTGCCGAGCCCCAGACGCAGGAGATGCTGGAGCAGAATGTGACGAAGATATGTGAGCAGTTCAACGAGTGGATGAACTCTCCACAGGCGACGGGCAAGTTGAGCGAATATGCCTCGAACGCCAAGGTAAAACTGAAAACGAAGGTTGCGGAGTATCTGCACGAGGCCTTCCCGAAGACGGTGAAAAACGCCTTGGCATCCGAAAAACTATGGGATTGGTTTGAGGAGACGGCCCTGCCCACGCTCTCCACCATGCTTTCCAACTACATCACGGAACACCGCCAGGACTTCATCGACCAGCTTAGGCTGTCAGAACGCGTTGAGGAGGCGATCAACAGGCAGGATATTGGCCAGTTCCACCAGATGGTCAACGAAATTGCTGCCGAGCACCTGGGGGCCATCCAGGTGCTCGGATATATCCTGGGGAGCATCGTTGGAGCCTTTCAGGTCATGCAGAGTGTTCTTCTGCGCTAGTTTTGATATTATCTCGTTAATCTGTTTTGTAGCATAAACTCATCCAAAGAAAGGCTATATCCTCGAATTTGCCCCTTGTCCCAGGCGTCATCGACGATGTAGTTGACGATGTAGATTTCGCCGTCAGGGAACTGCACCCAGCCTGAGTAGCCCAAATCCGCATAGGGAGAGCGGTCGTAATCGATGGGCAGGATTCGTGCAAATGAGTCAGAACGCTTCTCCGCAAGGATGGAATCGCGGTCGAGGAGCGCGGCAAAGAGGTTTTGCGTGCCATGCCCCCAGCCACCGCGTCCGCCTTGCATGAAGCGGTAGGTGATGAGGATGTCTCCGTTGTTCAGGAATCCTGCTGTGGGACGGTGGCAGCCTGGCAGAGGAAGGTCGATGATGGGACCCCAGGTTTCACCGTTGTCATGGCTGATCACTTTTTTGCAGTCCAGGCCAATGAATGAATTCTCCCGCATAAAGGCGGCAATGCAACTGTGCCCCATTGGCAGCATGGATACCTCGCATAAGTTGAACTCGGGCGAGTGTGCAACCGTGATGCGGGGAGACCAGTTCTTCCCGCCATCGTCGGAGTAGTGCATGTACTGGGTGAGTTTCCCATCCATCTTGTGGTGCGCGGCGATGATGAGGCGGCCCGTGGGGAGTTCGAGCAACTTGTCAGGCACGATTCCGTGGAGCGGCGTTTCGACAGGTTCCATCCAGGTTTCGCCCTCGTTGTCGGAATAGTAGATCAGGACAACGGCGGCCTTGTAGTCGTCTTCGCTTTTGTCGTGTGAAACCCTATCCACGGTAATGGCCAGGCGGTTGTCCGAAAGGCGGGTGATGCGGGCGCAGTTGTAATAATAGGGCAGTCCCTTTGTCCCCTCTGTGACGGGCCTTTTGGCAGACCAGGTGCGCCCGCGGTCAGTGGAAGTGGTGAGCATCAGGCGAGTATAGGAGCGGTCGCCGTGATGGATGCATTCCGAAAAGACGCAGACCAGCTTGCCAGAGGCCGTCAGAACCACGTCAGGCCAGGCTTCGTAGATGCTTGAATCATTGCTGATGGTGTATTTGCTTATGCTCATCCTGACATCCTTTTCTTTTTTCATGGAAACAATCTATACAAATATCTTCAAATATACTTCACCTTTTGAATAATTGCGAAATATGTTATGAATGTTGTGGAATTGTCGTTATTTGTCGTGAAATATACGCCTCGCCAATTTGCAAAAAAGTTAAAAAAGATGATATTATTATACCGCATTTCAGAAAAGAGGAGGCATTATCATGGCGCGTTTACATCCGTTGTCGCAAGTTCGAAATATAGGTATCATGGCTCACATTGACGCAGGAAAGACCACCTGCACGGAGCGTGTCCTTTTCTATACAGGTCGTACGCACAAGCTGGGGGAGACGCATGACGGGAAGGCCGTCATGGATTTCATGGACCAGGAGAAGGAGCGCGGCATCACCATCACCAGCGCTGCAACCACCTGCATGTGGAACGGGTGTCAGATCAATGTCATCGACACTCCTGGACACGTCGATTTCACCGTTGAAGTGGAGCGTTCCCTGCGCATCTTGGATGGCGCTATCGGCCTTTTTTGTGCTGTTGGCGGAGTCGAACCGCAGTCGGAGACGGTTTGGCGTCAGGCGGAAAAATACCACGTCCCTCGCATCTGTTTCATCAATAAGATGGACCGTGTGGGAGCCGATTTTTTCCAGGTCGTCACGCAGATACACGAAATCCTTGGTGCAAACGCCGTGCCGATTGTCCTGCCCATTAACCAGGGGCCTGAGTTCGAGGGGATCATCGACCTGGTGCAGATGTGCCAGGTGCGTTATGTGGAGGACAAGGGCGGAACATATCCGCAGGATGCACCCTTGACGGAGGAGCAGAGAGAGTATGCGGAGCCTTGGCGCAAGAATCTCGTCGAGCACCTTGCAGAGTTGGATGAGACCCTACTGGAGAAGTACTTTGCTGGCGAGGAGATTACCGAGGCGGAGATGCGGGCTGCCATCCGCCGCTCCACCATCGCTCAGGAGATTTGCCCCGTTCTTTGCGGAAGCGCCTTCCGCAACAAGGGGATTCAGCGGCTTCTTGATGCGATTACCGACTATCTGCCCAGTCCGCTGGACGTCCCGACGGCTGTCGGAACGGATGCGGAAGGCCTGCAGATTGAACGCCATGCAGGAGATGAAGAACCGATGGCCGCTCTTGCCTTCAAGGTTGTTGCGGACAAGCATGTGGGCAAGCTGGTCTATGTCCGCGTCTATTCTGGAAAAATGGAGGCGGGAAGCTACATTTACAACTCATCAAAGGGCAAGCAGCAGCGTATCGGTCGTCTGGCGCGTATGCACGCAAACCACCGCGAGGAAGTCGAATGCCTTTATGCTGGTGAAATCGGAGTCGCCATCGGTCTGACGGACACGGTGACTGGGGACACTCTTTGTTCGGAGGAGCATCCCATCACCTTGGAGGCCATCGACTTTCCTGCTCCTGTCATCAGCATTGCCGTCAGCCCCTGCAGCAATGGCGACAGGGACAAGCTATCGCAGGCTTTGCAGAAACTGGCGGAGGAGGACCCGACCTTCACCGTGCACTTTGACAAGGAGACGGAGAACACCATCATCTCTGGCATGGGTGAACTGCATCTGGATATCATCGTTGACCGTATTCGCCGTGAGTTTGGCGTGCAGGTGAATTGCGGCGCACCTGAGGTTGCCTATCGTGAGACCTGCACGCAGGTCGTTAAACACGAGGAGCGCTTCAAGAAACAGACAGGCGGCCACGGGCAATACGCTCATGTGCTTATCACGATGGAGCCGCTGGAGAAGGGTGCTGGTTACGAGTTCGTCAACGAAATCAAGGGCGGTAACATTCCCAGGGAGTATTTCCCTGCCATTGAGAAGGGGTTCAAGGAGGGACTTGAGGAAGGCCCCAAGGCGGGCTATCCTGTGGTTGACCTGCGTATCACCCTGGTTGACGGTTCCTACCATGAGGTTGACAGCTCCGAAATAGCGTTCAGAACCTGCGCGTTGAGTGCATTCAAAGCCGCTTTCAGCAAGGCGAGGCCCATTTTGCTGGAGCCGATTATGAAGTTGAACATCACGACGCCGACGGAATATGCTGGCGGCATAACGGGCGGGCTTTGCTCCAAGCGTGGACGTATCCTCGGTATTGACCCCATTAGCCAGAAGACGCAGCTTATCCGCGCCAGCGCACCGCTGGCGAATCTCTTTGGCTACACCAGCGAACTGCGAAACATCACCCAGGGACGCGCTGGCTTCAACATGCAGTTCGACTTCTACGAGCCCGTCCCGCAGAATCTCGCCGAGGAGATTGTCGCGGAACGCCGCAAAAGACGCCAAACAGGCAAGTGAGTTTTTATTGTTGAGGTGATTTATTCCTTTCTCTCCTCTTCAAAAAACTCCCAGACCTTGTCTAGGTAGTCTGCCGCCTCGTCATAGACGGCGTGACCATAGTTATCAAAGATGAAGAATCTGCCGCCTGTATTTCGTGCGATTTCCATGGCCTGCTTCGGGGGAAAAATGCGGTCAAGTGCTCCGCCGATGGCAAGCACGGGGCAGTTGATGGCGTGGAGGTTGGCCGTCAGGTCGAAGCTGCACAGGCCGTCTGCAAAGATGGAGAATCGCTTCAACTCCACATCTGTCGTGCCTGAAAGGGAGGCGAGAATCGCCTCTTTGTGCCTTACGTAGAAGGCATCCGTGTAAATCATTTCGGCGAAGGAACGGCCCAGTTCGTCCGCTTTCCCCGCTTTGGCGAGGGCAGACCAGTTGTTGAGAATGCCTCTGGCATGCTCTGTCATGGCGGGCGTGCTTGAGCCGATGACAAGCCGTTTCACGAGGTCTGGACGTTCCGCGGCGATTGCCTGCGCCACCATGCCTCCTGCAGAAACTCCCATCATGTAGGCGTCGCGAATGTGGAGGGCATCCATCGCGCGAATGGTGTCAGTAGCCATCTCCTTCACGGTATAGTGCGCAGGCGGCTCTGACACGCGGTCGAACATGATAATCGTATATTCGCCGAGAAAACGCCTGTATTGCATGGCGACAGCAGGTGCAAGAGGCATGAGGCTCTTGGTATAAAGCCCTGGAAGGAGGACAAAGCTCTTGGGGCCGCCCTTGATTATCGCATAGTCCAGCGTAGAGGATGCGGTTTTTATGCTGGAAATCTGAATGTCTGGTTGGGTGGTGCTCATAGTATTTATTGTTTCTCGTAACTATTCAGAAGGGTAAGCCGCATAGCGGCGACAAGAATTTAGCCGTGGGTGGAGCGAGCGCCTTTGGCGCGAGCGAAACCCACGGGCTAGCGCCTCCCAATTTCTTTGCGCCGTGCCGCGTAGCGAAGCGGAGCGGCACGGCGCAGAAAATCTAGCAGCCTGTGTCTATAGGCTACCTTTCTAAATAACTATTCGGCTTTCTTCAGAACATATTTGTCATAGAATTGCAGTATTTTTGTGCGGGCGTTCTCCATATCGGCGATGGAGCCTCGTGCGGCGGATTCGAAGAGAGTGTGAAGCTGCGCAGATAGCTCAGCCTGGTCTTGGCGTCCTTCTATGGCCTTGAGGCAGAGCTGTGCGATGCGATAGTCAGTGAAGCCGTCGCACCATGCGTCGAAGCGTCTGCCAGAAAGCAGGGTGCCGTAGTTGGCGTCGGCGTAAAGGGTGCCGTAATCGCTTCTGTTTTTTGCGTCATAACCAGAGCAGTCGAAGGAGTCGAAGCCGTCACCGCCCGCATGTGAATCGACGTGCCAGAACGCGGCAGTCGAGCCGAGTCCATCGCGGAGGTTCTGCCAGAAAAAGCGTCGATAGACAGAGGGATGGACAACCTTGTCGAGGATGCCATATGTCCAGATGGTGCAGTTGTGCCTCTTCGCGGCTTCGATGACATCGGGGAGCGTGTTGGAGGGGCGGTAGAGCATGACAATGTCAAATAGCCCGAAAATTTTGTCCACGGTTTCGGTTGTGAGCTTTTTTCGTCTGCTTCCGAAGGGGTGCGGGTCGATGAAACGGTGCGCTTTCGGGAGCGCCTCACGTATCCAGTTTCCCGCGTTCCAGGCGATGTTCATCGTCGATTTCGGGTCGTCCCAGTCGCCGCCAGGTTCGTCACATGGATAGATAATCAGCTGCTCCTGGCGAACGCCGAAGTCGCTTTCCAAATGGTTGGCTAAGGTTTGCAGGAAAAGCTTGAACGCCTTTTCGAATTTGGGAGTGCCGTATGGGAAGCGTACTTTCCCCTTGTGGAGCATCGCCCATTTCCGCTCCATCGCCAAGTAGAAGATGAAGCTGCAGCTCTGTGGGTCGAAACCGTTGGCGAAGCAGGTGGCGAGGTTCTTGTCAAGTTGCGAAAAGTCCGATTCACCAATGGTGCCATCCTCCTTCATTTCGGGGTAAGTACCCAGCAACGGGGCAAAGATGGTGTTGAGACCACGGTCGGCGAGGAAGCGGACATGCTCTGGACGAACGCTCCTGCAGAGCAGGTAGGTGAAGTTCATGTTGGTGCATGGATAATCGTCGGGATTCGCGTTCGTCACGGTGACCTCCAAGTCGGCAACCTGCACGCCGAAGCCAGGGTAGTCACCCTTGACGACCAGCTTGCCTGTATAAGTGCCAGCTTCAAGCCCCTTTGACGATATGGTCATCCAAACAGGCGTGGTCCCGTTCGGTGCAGTGCGAAGGACTGTGTTCATGGGAAGCGGTGCAAGCGGGTCGAAGAAGAGGTTTTTGGCATTATCCATAATTGGAAGCCCTTCTGCAAACTTTATGCCGTTGAGAAAATCGTTCCACGGTTCGTGGTTGAAGGCCTTAGCGCCGCTTTGCAGGGGCCATTTCTCAAAGCATTTAATCTGACCGAGGAAGGGCTTGTCAGTCATGTTGCTGAACACGAACCCACGGCGCGCCTCGCTGTTACGTGGCATCGTGATGGAGATTCTCTGAACTGGCTTAGAGAGCATTGAAATGGCCAGGCTATTGCCATACGGATCTTCTGGTTCCCACAGGACGCAGGGCCGTCCTTCAAGGACGATGGAGGTGTAGAGATGCCCGAGGTTCTCAAAGGCTGCGCCGATGCGCGGATACCATGCGGCCTCTTCGCCGTTGGCGGCGATGGTTTCGGCCAGCTTCTTCAACTCCTGCTCTGCCTTTTGAAGCAGTTCAGGTGCATTTGGAGGCAGGGTGCCCAGAGTATCCTGCTCTACCTTCAGACGCTGCTCGAAATATGCCTTTCTGCTACCGATGATCATGGTAGGGAAGGAGTCAGGCTGATGGAAATCGGTTGCAAGTGGTCCCCAGGTCTGCAGCCCTCCTGCCGCTGGACCAGAACGCGTGAAATTGCATGTGTGTTGGCTACCTGGCGTGGGGTTGAGGCCGATTTCAGCGATTGGTATCCTGAAAACCGCCTGCCATTCGGTCGGCGTGTGCTCGACGGAGACCGTGGCTGCACTTTTGAATGCGGGGTCTAGCGTGTGTGAGGCAACCATCTTCGCCGTGTAGAGTTTGCCATTGATGCCTGCTCCATAGTGGTAATATAGGTGGTGCGTCTTGTCTGGACGGAAGAAAAACTCCACAGCGTCTCCTGACCACACCGTGCCATCTGGGTTGATTTTGGGGTCGATACCCTCTGGAATCGGACATTTGTAGGTGACAACAAGCACGTCGCCCGCCAGCATTGCGGATGCGCGCCCTGCGCAACGGACAAACTTTGCGTCTGCCGTGACGGTACTGCCTGCCGCCGCACCTTCTGAATCAAGCACGTTGAACGGGCAGGTCCACTCGGCTGCACTGACATCTGCGGTGACAAGGATGTTGGAGTTGTCCCGCTCCTGTGGCGTGTTGTCTACGGCTTCCTCCAGCGGTTTGGGCGGCTCAACAGAGTTCCACATCTTGACGCTGGCGATGAAGCCGCGCAGGAATGCGGTTTTCTCCTGCGGGTTGCTTGGGTCGGTGCCGAAGGTTAGAAGCGGATAGTATTGCTTTGGCGTGTAGTCCAAGTCGGAGATGGAAAGGGCGTTTTTACGGCAGTCCACGAGCATACCATCCAGCCAAAGGAAGCCTTCGCCGCCCGATGCAAGGGCGACCCGTGCGTCATGCCATCTGCCTGGCGCGAGGTTCGCTGTTGCACCAGTCAAGGCGAACTCCTTGAGTATCGTGTTGCCCTTTCTCTGGCTGATGCGCGCTTCGGGCTGGTTCTTATCGTTGAATTGCAGGATGAAATAGGCCTGTCGCCATGCGGTATTCTCAAAGCTGATGAGGGTGCGGCGCTTCTTGTCTAGCGGGGTGTCGAGCTTGAAGAGCACATCGAATGTCAGCTCCTTGCAGTCGAGCTTTTGGCGTGGGAACTCGATGAAGGTGTAGCCGCCATCTGGGCAGTTCAGCCCTCCCAACGGCGTGCAGAGCGTGGTGCGTGTATATGGCAGCTTGGGTGTTCCTGTTCCGTTGTCAGGGATTATACCATCACTGATTTGCGTGAAATTCCATGAGTGAAGCGGTTGGCCACCGCATAACCCCAGCGAAAACAGTGTTGTCAGAAGGAGGAAAAGCTTTTTCATCGGGAGAAAGGGTTATTTCATGCGACCCGTGTAGGCATCGACGTCGTTCTTCTCGGCTTGCCCCTTGAAGAACTTCGTGGCACCTTCGTTCAAGGCAGCGGTGATTTTCGCGCCGTCGCCGAGGTATTGCACGGCGATAAGCTTCAGCTGGCGCTTGTGCCAGTTCACGGAGCAGCTAGTGCGCCAGGCGCCGCCGTGGCCGAACCACTCGTTTTCGCCGTCTTTGACAGGAGCTGTAAGCCCGAGCGAATAGCCGCCAAGCTTCTCTGGACGCGTCGATGTCGCCAGTATCGACTTCACAGTATCCTCTTGCAAAATGCGCACGCCGTTATCGCCAACACCGAGATTCATCAGCATCTTGTAGAACTTCAACTGGTCGCGGACGGTCGTCCAGAGACCCGCGCCTGCGGACGAGAATACGCGGTCGTCATTGTACGGACGCTGCATTGACGCGTTCTGCTCAATCCACTCCGCCTGCTTGCCAAGCTTTATGCTGTGGAGCTCAATCTTATTCGCAAGCTGCTCGTCAGTCGGCCAGAAGGTACTGTCCTTCATACCGAGAGGATCAAGCACGCGTTCCTTGAGGAAAGCCTCCCAACGCTTGCCCGTGACAACCTCGACAATGGCTGCGCCGATGTCGATTCCAACATTGGAGTAGCTTGCCTTTGTTCCAGGCTCGAATGCAATCGGGATGGCCGCTGCTGTCGCCGCGACGGAGCGTAACGGCATTCTGCGCGACCAGCCTCCCATGTCCTTGTAGTTTGGAAGTTCGAAACCAAAGCCGCCTGTGTGGTTCATCACCATCCTGACGGTGAGCACGTTCTTTGCCTTTACAAGCTTTCTAACTCCGTCAACATTGGACTCCTGCACCCAAAGATCCTTGAATTCGGGAAGATAGTTCGACACTGGATCGTCCAGTGACAGCTTTCCTTCTTCGACGAGAATCGCAATTGTCACGCCGCAGAAACCCTTGGTCTGCGAACACTGCATGTAATGGTCGTCGAGGGTTATAGGGCGCTTTGTCCTTGCGTCCGCATAGCCGATGCACGCCGTCTCCTGCACGCCGTTATCGTAATAGACGGCAATTGCACCAGGCATTTCGCCTGAATCCATGAACTTCTGCGTCGCCTCCTTCGCGAAGGTTGTCTTTGAATCGACAACGCCCGTCTCCGCGCACTTCTTCACGCTGCAGCAGCCTGCAATCAAAACGGACAAACCAATTGAAAAAAGCATCTTCTTCATAGTAGAATCCTTGTTTGAAACGCCACGCTAGAAATCTGAAACAGTCCATACTCCCGAACTTTGGGAGCTTGGCAAATTTAGCCTGATTTGAGAGGCTTGTCAAGTCGGCTTTGTAAAAAACGAACGTTCTTCAAACGCAAAGAAAAACAGGGAATCGACTTTGACAAGATATCTAGATGAAATTATGTTAAGAAACTGAATCGTGGTTTGTAACAACAAGGATTACTATGAAAGCAAGATGGATGATGCTGTTTGGGATTCTGGCTGCCTTGACGCTTGTGGGCGGGCAGTACGAGGATCGCTGGTTCTATGTGTCACGCGGACTGAACACAGACCAGGAACTGGCCGATGTGGAGGAACTGGTGCGGACGGCGGGCAAGGTGAACCTGAACGGGATGCTTTTCTCTTGCGGTGTCGAAGGCTATGCCACTTGGACACCTGACAAGAAGGTGCGTCTGGCGTTGTTGAAGCAGACGTGCGAGGTCAACGGCGTGGAGATCATCCCCATTATTTGGTCAATCGGCTATGGGACGATGCTCTGGCAAAACCCGAATTACGTGGAGGGGTTGCCCGCCAGGGACATTCCATATATCGCCAAAGGAGGCAAGGCCTTTTTGAAGCAGGAGGAGGTGCCACCTATCCAAAATGGCGATTTTGAGCAGCATGACGGCGATAGATTCGCCATAAAGGGTGCTATTGATGCCCCAGGCGTGCGCTCCTTCGCAGACACGACTGTCATGCATGGCGGCAAATGCTCCGTTCGACTGACGAACTTCACCAAGGACCAGCATGGACATGGGCGCATCTGCCTGAACGTGAATCTGATTCCGAATCGCCGCTATCGCATGAGGTTGTTTGCAAGAAGCGAGGATTTTGTCCCCAACAAGAACGTATTCCTGCTTCAGTTCTACAGCAAGAAGGGCAAGCAGATTGCAGTTGCCAAGCCAGATATCGAGCCTACGCAGGATTGGAAGGAGTACAGCCTGCTGTTTTCAAGTAGCGACGTGACGGAAGGAAACCTTTACATGGGCGCATGGGGGGGCAAAGAGGGCAAACTATGGATTGATGATGTTTCCCTGGAGTTGGATGGTGTCACGGATGTCATTCGCCGCGATGGCACGCCCTTTACCGTGAAAAACGCGAAGACGGGCGAGGTCTATGTGGAGGAACGCGACTATGGCAAGGTCGAAGGGCTGAAGCGGGGGGCAAAAGCCTCGAACGACAGTCTGGTTCTGGAGTTGCCCGCAGGCTCGCGAATACAGAATGGCGACGAGTTGCTCATCAGTTTCTACCAGCCTGCCAGATATGGAGTCAGCCAGCGCACAACCTGCATGTCCGAACCCGCCCTCTACGATGAATTCCGCCGTTCCGCCAGGGAAATCATGGAGGCCCTCAACCCGCGCAAATGGTTCCTGAGTATGGATGAGGTGCGGGCGGGCGGTACATGCGTCGCCTGTGAAGCGCGCCATACGGATATGGCGCACATCCTTGCCGACTGCATCACGAAGCAACGCCAGATCATCAAGGAGGTACGCCCCGACGCGGAAATCTACATCTGGTCGGACATGCTGGACCCAAACCACAACGCCCGCGACAACTACGTCAACTGCAAGGGGACTTTCGAGGGGGTCTGGAATCTGGTGCCGAAGGACCTGGTCATCTCCTGCTGGTATCATAAGAAACGTGAGTTGAGCATGCCCTTCTTCGAGAAACTTGGCTTTAAGACGCAGGCGGCTGCCTACTATGACTCCGACAGCCTGACGGGCTGCCGCGAATGGCTTGAAACCTGCAACCACACGAAAAACTGCACGGGCATTATGTACACCTCATGGCAACGCAAATACGCCCTGCTAGAAGATTTCGGCAAGATGGTGCAGGAATTCAGCAAGCCATTAGAATAGGGAGAGTCGTAAAGCAATGACAAGAATATGGATTGGTATTTGTCTGTGAATAGATGTTTTTTGGATAGGAGTTGAAATATGATTAGTGCTTACATGTCGTATAAGAATGAGTTGCGGGATTGCTTGTGGATGTGGGGACATGAGACAGGCGTCTATGACGGGCTTGGCAACGAATATAACATTCCTGTGACCGAACCGATAGGTATGGCGCATGCCTGTGGATACATGGGAATACCAAATGTCTGTTCCGTACGTTGGCAGACCTGTGGAAAGGCACAGCTGTGGCAATTTCGCGAGATGAAACGCTTCGGATGGGTTATCGGGCATAATCCAGAGACCTATGCGAGGCTTTGTCCGTTTGCGGAAAGCCTCGTCCCTGCATATCCCAACCTGACGGCGTTTGAACTGGATGATTTCTTTGACAACAAGCCTGATGAAATGCAGGTTGATCCCAAAGGTGGAGAGACATGTGTCTCGCCTGCGACCCTGACTTTACAGGAGTTGGATGACCTTAAGACGCGGATGAAGACGCTGGCGCATCCTGTTGAATTGCGCATTGTCCTATATGCCAGGCAGTTGAAACCGACCATTGTGCCTGCCTTGAGTTATGCGGACACTGTCCTTTTCTGGACCTGGAATGGGGCGGACATCTCTAAGCTTGCCGATAATTTTCACAAATACCGCGACATGATGCCTGACAAGCCAACGCTTCTCGGCATCTACATGTGGGATTTTGGCGATAAAAAGCCCTTGGAGCTAGGCTTTATGAAGGAACAACTGGCGATTGCGCTGAAGTGGTGGAAGGAACGTGAAATTAATGGCCTTATCTTCCATTGCACACCTCTTGTGAACAAGGACCTACCCGCCGTCGAATACTGCCGTGAGTGGATTGCACAGCACGCTATGGAAACAAGATAGTTTTTCATTTTTGATTTGGATGATTTGAAGATGACACACATACTAAACACTCCGTCCCGTCCCTATACAGACAAGCCTTTGCTGGATGACCCGCAGGATTTTCATTTCGCCATTATTGCCGACCGCACTGGCGGCGAAAGAAAAGGTTTTTTCGGCGAGGCGATGAAGGCCTTGAATCTCCTGCGACCTGAGTTTACTATCTGCGTTGGCGACCTCGTGGAAGGGTGCTATGGTTCCCCGACGGAGGAGGCTGCCGAAAAGCGGATGAATGACGAGTGGGACGAACTGGAGGGATTCATCGACAAACTTGACATGCGTTTCTTCTATGTGGTGGGAAACCATGACATCAATCTCGGATGGCCTAGCAATCACCTTGCACACGATGTCTCGAAACGAGTGTGGCAGGAGCGCCATGGGGAAAAAACGTACTATGATTTCATATATAAGGGCTGCCATTTTGTCTGCCTTGATTCCATGGATGGGCGGGATGGACGCATTCCTGTTCAGGGCATCACCGATGAGCAGTATGCCTGGGCTAGGCAGGTAATACGAGACCACTCCGACGAGACACGTTGGACATTCATATTCATGCATATGCCCATCGATTGGACAAGCGACAAGTGGCTAGCCTTCGAGCGTGACATCAATGATGTGAACTACACTCTCTTCTGCGGAGACTGGCACAACCACGTGAAAGCTGTCCGACATGGTAAAAACTACTATATGCTGGGCACGTGCGGAGGTGTCTGGGACCGAGGGGTGAAATGGGACGATCTGCGCTATGGTATCATGGATTCTATTACCTGGGTGACGGTTACGGACAAGGGACCGATAGTTGCCAATCTTCAGTTGTCAGGTATCTATGGAGATTCTATTCAGCGCTGTGCAACGACCAAGGGGTGGATTGAAACCCCGCTGGACTACCCAGATCACCTGATGGTGGCGGACGGTTTGGATGCCGAAGGGCAGGGCGATGGCAGCTACGACTGGCATTTTCGCCATGCAATGATTCTCCGCAACGGCGATTTTGTCATAAAGCCTGACATTGTTATTGCTGGCGATGGCATCATTCATCGTTGGGGAGGACTGAACTGGTTTGGGGACAAAATGTATCCGCGTCCTCAAGAGTTGGACACGCCGTTTTTCAACCAGCAGCGTGTGCTGAACATGGGCTTCATTGGTGACAGGAATGAGAATCTTCTTTGGCGCATCCGTCATGGCGAGCTAGAGGGGTGTTTCCCAAAGGCGGTCATCCTGCACATTGGCTCTGAAAATCTGCGTGCAGGTGAAGGACCAGATAAAACAGCGGAAGGGGTGATGCGGAATGTGCGTGCCCTTCATGCGGCTGTTCCAGATGCATTCATCTTGGTTTTGGGACCACTGGAGGAGGTCTCAGGCGACAAGGAACTGAATGCCCTGATGAGTCAATTCCTTGCTGGGGATGTCAAGGCGGAGTTTCTGGACTTTGCGGATAATTATCGCCAGGGAGGAATTGCAGCTTTGGAGAGCTTCCTTCTTACTCATCCATCTATTTTGTAACCCAAAGAAACGCTATGTTTCTCAAACAGGGTGATAGGGACCCAAACGACCTAACGGAGCTAAACGACGCAAATAACATAAGGGTAGCCTCCTTTCTGTTTTCCTTTGTGTATTTCATGTCCTTTTTGCGTCTTTTAGTCCCTTCTTCATATTACGTCAGTGCTTTCCTGCCTTTATGGAGAACAGAGTATTGTAAATGACATACCATCAATCAAAAACTCCAGCAACTTCTTGAAGCTGCTGGAGTTAAAGATGGTGGGCGCCAGCGGACTCGAACCGTTGACCTTTTGGGTGTAAACCAAATGCTCTAACCAACTGAGCTAGGCGCCCGATGATTCGTTTCTACCTTAGATTATGAAAAACAATTTGTTTCGTTCTTCATAAGGATAGTTTTTTCTTGATAAACCAGATTATCTAGGCTATCTAGGCTAGTATTTTTCTTTTCAGTGAAAACCGTTTTAATATAACCAAATTAAAGAGCTTTTCAACCAGGTCATGCTTTTTTTGGAATACACCCAGCAATGCAGAACCTCATTCTGAATCCAACTTTTTATGTGTGGCGTTGGATAGTCGCGTGTAACCGATTAATATGATAACACCTTATGGGAAGTGAACGACGGGAGCGACAGAGCAGAGTACCTGATACTGTTCTCTGTCGCTTCCGTTCTTCTCGTCGTTCTCGTCTCTTCGAAGTTAGGCGCAGCAAAGACTCGTTGTTCCCCCCTTGCCTGTGGTTGCGTAATGCCTCAAGTTTATAAAGCGGTATTCGCCGCTTGTCCAGTTGACGTGACAACATGTAGGAAAAGCAGAGTAAAAAAGCATTTCCCGAAAAACAATTCCTTGGTGGGCATGGAGAGCTAAGCAGAAAGAACTCATCCAAAGTCCACTTCTGCGGTTACAGGGAAGTGGTCGGAAGGTGGCATCCCTTCGAAAAGGTCATCCAGAACATGAACGGCTTTGACCTTGACATTGTTTGTCGAGAAGATGTAGTCGATGGGGGCTTTGTGCGGAGATTCAAGCGGTTTGTAGGCATGATAGGTGTAGGCGGGACCTGTGACTGGGGTAGCGGAAACCTCGTTTGCGTAGTTGAGCTTCTGTTTGGCAACCGCGACGGCCTCGTTGTCGGGGAAGATGTTGAAGTCGCCTGTCAGAAAGCAGGGGATGCCGCTTTGGACAGCCTGCTCCATGCGGTTCAGAATCAGCAGCAACCCGTTTTTCTGCGCCAGAGGGCTGCGATGGTCCAGGTGCGTGTTGAAGTGGTATAATGAACGTCCTGTAGCCAGTTCCGTGAAACGTCCCCAGGTGCAGATGCGGGCGTAGGAGGTTTCCCACGACTTAGAGCCAGGGATCTCGGGGGTATCTGACAACCAGAAAGTGCCGTTTTCCGCAACGCTAAAGAGGTTTTTGTCGTAGAGGATGGCGCTGTATTCGCCGTCGCCGCGCTCGCCTTCGCTCTGGCGCCCGACGCCGATGAAGGCGTATTGACCGTCTGCGCAGAGGTCGGTGAGCTGTTCGATGCGTGACTCTTGGAGGCCGAGGAGGGGCAGGGAGTACTTCTGGAGGAGCTGTTTGACGTGAGGGAATCTACTGGCCCAATCGTAAGGTGCCTTGTCGCAAGGCGTGCGGACATTGAAAGTGGTAATGAGCATAATATGTCGTCTTGTTTTAGAGTGAATGGTTGCTTTCAAGTATAATCCTTAAAATACGCTTTGTCAAGTTGAAAATGGCCATATATGGGTGATATTAGGGATTAAAGCGATGGAAGTGATGAAAGCGAAATACTATGTTCTTCGAGGGGGGCAGGAACCCGCGCAAGCGGCCAGTGCACGGAGTACTCGACAATCGTAGTCCAATGCTACGCACTCTAATGCGTAGCATTGGGTGAGTAGCCTTCCAGATCTTCGCGCCTGGAGGACGCAACAAAAACGTTGCTATTACCTTGCTCTCATGGGGTAGATAGCGGAGTGATGAAAGCGATGAAAGCGATGATAAAAGAAGTTGTTGTACTGTTGGGATTTTTAACGGCTAGCTTGTATTCAACTGAAGTGCTGATTGACGATGATTTCACATCGCCAAAGGGCAATTACTGGCAGGAGATTCGCATATTCATGCCCTTTTCCAATGTGGTCTATGGGGGGATGGGGCTGGTGATGGGCCGCAACGAGAAGCAGACGCCGATACCAGGGAAGCTTTTTGACACCGCTTTCGAGCTGAAGAGCCAGCCTTTGATTCTGCCGACTGATGCGCGGGCTTTTCAACTGACGCTTAAACTCGGAAGCAACAAGAAGGGGATTTCGCCCAAAGGTTTTGGTGACAGCTACCAGAACCGCATTCTCTGGTTTGATGCCGAGGGGAAACGCTTGGGCGCGTTCTACTATATTCCGTGCTTTGATTATCCCCTTGACGAGCCTGGCTGGTGCCTGTTTCGCGGTGCCATCCCAAGGGGGGCGGTCAAGGCGGAAGTCCAGTTCGGCTTCGATACGCCAGATTTTCTGGATGGTGAGAAGGGCGTGCTGAATAGGCTCTCTTTCATTGTCGGGACGGAGGCGCAGATTCAGGAGCTGGCCGCCCCGTGTGTCTTGCCGCATACGCTGACCCTTCTTTCAAAATCCCCCACGGAGGACGGAAAAGCGCCAGTTGTTTTTGCAGTCTCAAACCCCAAGGCTGTGGATTGGAACGGCTTGTCTGTTAAACTGGATGGACTGGATGTATCGGGACTGGTTAAGGTATTCGATGACCAACTGACGCTGATGCCGCAGGGCAGCTTTGGTGACGGGCTGCATGTCGTTGAGGCGACTCTGAAGGACAAGATGGGTGAAACTGTGACGGAAAAAGGCATCTTCTATGTTGGAAAGTCGCGCAAAGAGAATGTGATGACCCTTCGCGAAGATGGGATGCCTTTGTTGGATGGCAAGCCTTTCTTCATGCTTGGTATTGCCTGCCTTGTCAGGCAAGGGCGCAACGGAAACAACTATGACCGCGCCTTTGAGGAGGCTTCTGCCGCAGGGCTGAATTTCGCGCGCCATTGGAGCACTTACAACATGGATTCCAAGGACGCCGACGAGTTTGTGGCCGCCGCAAGGAAGCACAACATGTTCATCTCCATGTCGCCGACTCTTGTGCAGAACGACATTGATGCGGAGCGCGTGGCAAAGGGGATTGTTAAGCAACTGGATGTGGATCGGATACTTGCATGGGACATCGGCGACGATACATCTGCCTTCATCAAGCCAGCCGACCTATTGGCCAAGCACAATGCCATTCGCGCCGTGGATGATACGCGCCTGACGACCCAGGCGGACAACATGGGGCTGGGGTGTACTTCAGGCTCCTTGAATGAGCATAGCAGCTACACGGACTATGTGCTGGCATCCGACACCATCCAGCCTGAAATCTACCCCATCCGCGAGTATTTGCCAGGAACCGCGCCTGCTAGGGCAACGATGGTGCCGCAAGTTATTCGCGATATGAAACAGATCAGGCGGGACTGGCAGATGAAGGGGGCTGCACCACGTCCCATCTGGCCATTGATTCAATATTTCTACTATGCACCATCAAAGCGCAGCTGGTATGGACTGCCCACGCCGCAGGAGCTGCGTGCGATGAGCTATCTGGCGGTTATCCACGGCTCGCACGGGGTGTTCTGGTATCGCTATGCGGGTTACCGTGGAACGGAGAACGCTTCTCGCGGCTACTCCGACGAGCAGTGGAAGAACCTTTCCACGGTCACATTGGAGTTCCGTGCGCTTTACGATATGTATTGCACGACGCCTGTTGAACAGACACAGACAGCGATTATTTTGGATGGCCCTCAAAAGGACGGCCTGGGGTTTGATTCCATCAACACCCTGCTGAAAAAACACGATGGAAAAAGCTATCTCATCACGTGCAATTCTGCCTACCAGGAGGTCAAGGCGCGATTTGATGTCCCTGGTGTCAAGTGTGTGGAAGAGTACTTTGAGAAACGTGAACTGCCTATGAAAGAAACTGCGTTTGAGGATTCATTTGCGCCATACGGCGTGCACGTCTATGTGATGGAGTGAAATGTGAGAAAGGCGCAGCCGCGTTTCTGGATATAAAAATCGACTGTGCCATCGGGATTCGGGACGACTGGACGATTTCCTCCCCAGACATCGGTGAGGACAGGCATTTTATCAAATCCTAAGGCATTGGCATCAAGGGAAATATGACGGTCGAGGTCGTTTGTGTTGAAAATCGCCACCCAGCCTGTCCCCTTTTCCTTGCTGGAGACTGCCTTTCGGACATCGGTGTGATTTTGGTAATACGTCCGTATCCCAGGGCAACCATTTCGGTTGCATTTGATAATCTCGTTGTTGAGGAGAATCTCAAAGTCTTGTGGTGGGGTTGTTGGTAGGTCGCCTCCGAAGATGATGGGGGAGCAGACAATGGCGCAGAGTGTCATGAGGGCTTGTTTGCCAGCAGGGGAAAGATTGCTTTGTCGCGCACAGCCTAGAGGCGCGACTGGCTTGCTACTGTTTTGCGGCATGTTGACCTGAAGTCCCCCGAAGGGAATCATGTCCAAATCCATCCAGCAATGTGGCCCCGATAGCCCCTCAAGATTATAGGAACGCTCCAAGGCAGGGAGGATTGCGGCATCTTCGTCCCAGCGGTCTTGAGTGATGCGCACCATATTGGCGAACGTCCCATAGTGCTGGAAAAGCTTGTCGTACATTTCGTTGCCAGGGGAAAGGCTGAGCAGGATGGGGCGGGAGCTCTTGTCGATGGCGCGTGCAAAGGCTTCAACGTCTTCTGGATGCTCTGTGGCATCGTCCAGTTTGATGAAGTCCACGCCGATGTCGTTGGCAAGATAATTGACCTCGCTATCCAGGAACTCTTGTGCGCCAGGTTTGTGTACGTCCATGGCGGTCCAATATTTGCACCATGAGCAATTCTGCTCGGGCAAGGCGATGTCGCGTGCATGGTAAGGCGTGCCAAGTATGGGGGTATTGTAGCGGTATGCCTCTGTCGGGATTCCACGCATCATGTGAAGACCGAACTTGACGCCATTGACATGGCATCGGTCGGCAAGTGCCTTGAGACCGTGTGGAAACATCACTGGCGAAGCAATGTGCCGTCCCCATTCGTCAATGTGCATAGGCCTATACATCCCCTTGGCACGGAGTTGGTTGTTGAAAAGGACAGAGCCATCTGCATACCATGCCGCATCCAGACAGAAATAGTCGAACCCGAATGGCTTGAGGCGGTCGATGAATACATCGAGGTTGGCATTGGCCTCCTCTTCGTTGATGCACCCTGCATAGCAGTCATAGCTATTCCATCCGCATGGCGGCACTTCTGTCTTGGATATCAGCATTGGTTGCTCCTTATTTCTTTTTGGCTAGCACGACGCGATCGACGAGCATGGTCTTGCCGTCGCCTTTGTCCTTCAGTGAGATGTAGAAGTCGTACTCTTGGTTTGGGTTGTTCTCGTCGAAGAACTCGCCGATGAAGAAGCAGGCCTTTCGGGTGGGGACAGTCTTCAATGTCAAATCACCGCGCACGGAGAGCTTGCCACTTCCCGCATAGTAGCAGTGGTAGCCTGGTTTCGACTTGAAAAGCTCCATGTTCTTCGGGCTGAAGAGCGGCTTCTCAAAGGGAATGAAGGTCGTTGAGTTCCATGGCAGGCCATCCTTGGTAGTGAGGGTAATCTCCTGGATGCCGATCTTCTCCTCCGTGTAGGCAACCTGGACGGCAAAGCCCGTATCGGTCTCGTCGCCCCAGTAGGCTGGCTGGCGGCGTACCTGGCAGGGCATCACGTTGATGAGATTCTCCTTGCCATACTTGTCAATCAACTCCTTGGGGAAGGTGTGCTTGCGCTTGTAGTACTCGTATGGCATACGCGGGCCGTTGTGGATGAAGCTGTTGACATGTCCTTCCATCAGCGCCTTGTTTGATACATTCTTGTACTGGACAGCCGCATCTAGTTTGACATACGTGCAGTAGCGTTTGTAGATAGTCTCCAGCGTCTCGGTTTTGGCGAGTTCAGGATTGCCTGCTGCGAAGCGCGGGTAAACGAGAATCGTGACGGCATCGAGGTTGATGCGGGCGCGGCGGACGTTGAAGAGGGCGTGCTCGTCGTCCTTCACCAGGGCTTCCATCTTGTTGAAGGCCTGCTGCCAACGGGCGAGGTTCTGCGGCGAGTGGACACCGCGCATGACACGCGGGTCGTAGAAGTAGCGGAAGTAACCTGGATCCTTGCGGCATTCCGTGTCTGCATCCTTCAAATACGCCTGCATATCCTGCGAGGCGGCTCCGTAGCAGGCATCGCAGAACTCCTTGATGGCGGCCTCGACATTCGTGTTCACATCCTCCGCGAGGAGGCATTGCAGATAGACGTTCAGTTCCTTGAAGGAGCAGCCATGGACGACGCTGCCGCCTTGCTCAGCAATGATGTACCTCACGCCTGCCTCATAGGCCAGCTTCATGTTTTCCGTGTTGCGGTAGATGCCAGGGAAGAGGGAGTAGATCATCATGCCATGGGGGTAGAGCGTCGGATAGTTCCACAGCCAGACCTCCTTGCAGAGCTTGCCCCAGATACGCATCTGGTTCAGGAAGCGCACATTGTAGTTGTCGGAGAAGGGCTTGGAGAAGTCCTGCGCCAATGGCGCGATGATGACCGACATGTTGTCGGGAAAAACAATGCCTTTGGGCGGAATGCCCGTCATGTCCTCCTGATAGGCGAAGAATCTGAAGGTGAGCTTCGGATAGAGTTTTTTGAAGTGGTTGCCCATCTCGACCAGGAAGTCAAAGTAGGCACCGCCTGGCGTGGCGTATTTCTCTGTGAGTGCGATGCAGTTGGGGCAGTGGCAGAAGCCGCCGCTGCGGTCGTTTTGCGTGAAATCCAGCACAGCGTATTGGTTGGCATCGTACTTCTCGTAGCGAATGGCTTTTTGGACATTCTCCAGAAGAATCCTGCGCACATCGGGATTCGTGAAGCAGAGCTGGCGTTCAGGGACGCGCTTGCCTTGTGTGTTCATCGTGAAGTATTCGGGGTGCGTGGCGAAGTAGGACTTGTCGGAGAGGCTGACGTGCGGACCTGCCAGGAAGCTGCCGTCGTCGCCGAAGGAGCCTGGGCGGCGGCGGATTGGCGGGAAGTAGGCGAAGAGGGTGTGGGTGACAGGGCCGATGTAGCGCCAGGCGTCGTCTGGTTCGCCGATGTAGTATTTGGGCATGAGGAAGGAGTTGTTGCGGCGCACCCATGCGCGGATGTCAGGGTTCACAACCGCAGCCAATTGCTTGGAGCCGTGTTCGATGGACTTGAAGCTCGGTACATGGCTGTAGTCGAATGTCTTGAAGGTGAGTTCCGCGTTTTTCGGGATGCGCATGTCGCCTGTCGCAGAATACCAGCGGCATCCGCAGAATTGGGTGAGGAAGTTGTAGATGGCCCCCACTGTGCCGTAACGATAGTCGCCGTAGATGTAGATGTCCTTGCCGATGCTGCGGATTCGGCGTTCGCGCGGCTGGTATTCACGCGTATCGCCAGGTGCTGTGACGCCTATTAGGATTCTGGGGCCTTCCGCCTTAGCGGCTATGGGAAACTTGGCACCTGTAATCTTCTCCAGGAAGAGCGAGAGGTCTTCCACGGCGGGATTCACAACCACATCCTCTTTGTTCAAATCATAGACAATCGTGTAATCCGTCTTGCCGCCATGCGACAAAACCAGCTGGCCGTAAAGGGGGAGAATTGTGCTAAGTGCCATCATCATCAGAGCTTTTTTCATTGTGTTGCCTGTATTATTTGGGGAATTGAGGACAAAAAGCGAATTAGGCGTTTTGTTGCGCCCTTGCGGGCCAGGGGGTTCGGGGGGCGCAGCCCCCCGTCGGTTGTGAGGCTTTCCCCATGCTGCGCGCCCTTGCGGGTACTTGCATGGGGATACGCATAGTCGCGCACTCCGTGCGCTAGCCACTTCGTGGCCCAAGTTCCAAGCTCATTGTTGCCTGCAATGAATATGTTACTTCTTGCAATACACCTTAAGTATTTTCACCTCAAGTGGTTTGAACTCCAGTTCGGTGTTGCCTTCGGGGACGACGATGTATTCAGGCTTGTCGGCCATGACATCCTCGTAACCCATGTCGCTTCCGTAGGGAAGGCCGTCCAGCACGGCGGTCACTGCTTCGTTAGCAGAGTTGACGATGGTGAGGTAGCGTGCGTTTTTCCAGGCGATGTTCGCCATGCAGAGTGACGGGCGTTCCGCCTCCAGCTTGTGGTTCTTGAATTGGAGGTTTTCAGGCCCCTCGGTGACGGTGAGCGTTAGGTCATCGCGGCGTTCGCCAAACATATAGATTTGTGCCAGGGCCATGGGGCCGTTCAGCTCTTTGGAGACCTTCAGATAGGCATCCAGGTAGATCTTCCGTGTTTCGGCGAAATTGGCGCGTCGGCTGGCCGAAAAAATGAGCACTCCCTTTGCGCCTGCAGCAAGGGCGACATAGACATCGTGACGCACCCACGTTGGGATTTTTGCCATGTCTTCTGGTTCCTTGGCTGGCTGGAACATCTCGGGCAGTGCCCAGCAGACTGTTCCAGGCGCGTCTTTTATGGCCTCCAACTGCTGCTCGATGCACCAGCGTGCCCAGACGCGCGCCTCCTTCTTGCCCGCATAGTTTACATACATTCCGCGCCAGCTGATGTCGAGCGGCGGGAAAAAGCTCTTCATGGTGCCAGCACCGTAGTGGTTGGGAAGGTAAAGCGCGACGGGGCGTTTCAGGGGATCGAGTTCTTTTACCGTTTTGGCAACGAACTGGAGGATTGCCAGTTCCGTTTTTCGCCAGGGGCGCACTTCCTCTGGCACGATGTTCCACACGGCAATCTCTGGGGTTTTGCCGACTGCGTTGATGACGGTCTCGATTTCCGCGCGGATGTGTTCCCAGTTGGGTTGCTTTTTTTCCTTGCCAAGCTGCTCGATGCCCGCCTTGCTGCCCAAATCCACACCATCAACGATAAAGTGCTGCTTTCCCAAGGAGTACATCGTATAGGCGCATTTCAGCTTGCTGCGCTTCGCATCGGCAATCACGAGGTCGTTCAACTCGTAGGCGGGGCCAATGAGGGTGATGTTGCCGTTCTGCGTCATATAGTCCTGGTCGGCATGGCGCTCCTCCTCCGTGAGCATGACGCCGCGCTTGGTGTCGCTGCCGCCGCCGAAACTGTAGAAGCCGAAGGGGAAGAGTTGGCCTTTGGGATAGAGTTCGTTAGCGGGGAGCTCCTTGGGAATCTCGGTTGGGCCGTTGAAGAAGGTCTCCTTGTCGGCTGCGAAGGTGCAAAGTGAAACTAGGGCAAGAGCGATGAGGAAGTGTTTCATGGTGGTTCCTATGGCTTACTTTTCGTAAACGAACTCGGTATCTTTGAAGAAATGGAGGTTGTATCCCAGGCGGAGGGCCTTGCCTGAGGTGGTTTTGATGTTTTTGGCGGTGACCTTTTTCGTACGGATGTAGGGGTAGGTCTCCTTGTATTTTTCATCGTATTTGCCGTTGAAGCCCGCGAAAACGAATGGGCCATTGTAGGTGGGGAAAAGGATGTTTTGGTCGTCGATGGTGAGGCCGTCGATGACGATGTTGGTGGGCATGCGGCATTCATAGCCGAAGTCGTGCTTGCCGTTGTTGTAGCCCCCGATGATGCAGACTTCCGATGGATTCCTGTTCACAAAGGTGCAGTTTCGGATGATGAGGTCGCCGCGCCAGAAGGAACCGTAGTCAGGGCGCAGACTGAGCATGGTGCGCCCGTGGACGATGGAGTTCTCTATGAGGAAGGTGCCGTATCCGATAAGGTTCACGCCCGCGTGCCCCATCTCGGAGTTGCGGATGGTTGCGTTGCAGACACCGCAGTGCGCGTCGAAGCGGGAGACCTTGCAGTTTTCATAGAGGAGGTTCTTACAGTAGTTTGTGCCGAGAACACCCCAGTAGCGCCCGTCCATGATGTCATTGGACTGCCTGAGGTTGATGAAGGAGAGGTTGATGGTGCGCCCCGCTCCCAAATCATACGTTCCCATCGAGACTTTTGTGCCTGCCGAGCCGATGGTCGTGTAGGTCTTGTGGCCTGTGACGATGGAATCGCGTATGACAACGTTGGCGCAGTTGTTGACCCCATAGAAGGCGCTGTAGGGGGCTCCGTGATCCAGTTCACCTGTCACGAGGTGCGTCATGTTCTGGAGGGTTGTATTGGAGCGTGTAATCTTGATGTTCCTCCCATAGTAAGTGTATTTGGATTCCGCCTGGTTGGCGATGGTGGTGAAAATCCCTCCTTGCACGGTGATGGGCTTGACATCAAGCGGGATTGCCTGGGAAGATGTGACTATGTCGAAGTCCCAGACGATGGGGGTGGTGGGATCGACGTTGCCATTTTCATCTACGATGAAACAGTCGGAAGCACTGGTGCCGTCGTTCTGGTTGCCGCCATGGCGGATGAAATGCTTCACTTTGTTATTGAAGACAATGATCATCGTCTTGCAGGGAAATCTCCTGCCGATGTTTTCCTGTCCCGCCTTGAGAGGGCCTTTGATGTCGGGGGAGTAGGTTGGCTTGTCTGAAACGATTTGAAAAACGGGCTTTTGACGCCTATCGACGGGAATCTTGCTGTCGTCGATGATGAAATGCGCCTTGCCGAAATCGATGTCGGTCATGATGGTTGCGGTCGCATAGGTGTCGCCAATGTAGTAGGTGGCGTCGTCATCGGCCCTTACGGGGAGGTTGTGTTCATTGGCGTAATTATGGGCGTCGATGATGGCCTGGTGGTCGTCAGTCTTGCCGTCGCCCTTGGCTCCGAAGTCCTTGTAACGGACTGGAACGAGATTGGCATCCTGTGCCAAAATGGCGGATGTCGAGAGCAGGGCGGCAGTGAGAATCGAGTTTTTTCCGTTGGAGTTGCTGGTCGTCATGGGGAATGGTGAAGAGGTTATTTGTCTTTGAGATCGATGTTAATGGTTACTTCACCTGCTGTCTTGTCGCAGGTGAAGCGGAGGCGGTTGTACTTCTCCTTTTTACGGACGATAAGCACATCGCTGGAGAAGGCGAGCTCCTTGGGGAATGTAATGATGGCGCACGCATTTTTGCCGTCAACCTGAATCTTGTTGTCGGCAATCTTCTTGAAGGGAAGTTCGGTAATCCAGAGGAAAGAGGCGGCACTGTAGTTTTCCTTCAGTTCATAGTTGTCCGTGATGCTGTAGTTTCTAGGGTTCGGGGAGTCGAAGGTGCGGTGCCAGCTCTTGAAAAAGAGTTCAGATGATGGTTGCGGGTTGATTTCCGCATGGAAGGCAGTCTCGTCACCCGTGCCGACGGGGCGTATGTCCGCCGAGCTGACCGCCAGGGGTTCATTGTCGGGCATATTGCTGGGGACGAGCATGTTGTGGTAGTCGGAGCGTTTGACGAGGTGTCCGTCCTCGTCGGCATAGTTTTGCCCGCCAGGGTCTGCCGCAAAGGTATCGCCGCCGTATTCGAGGACGAAGCTGCCGCGGTCATTGTGGCGGTGGCATCTGGCCTCCTTCTTTGTGCCGCAGATGAGCAGCTTGGTGGCCTTGCCATCGACGAATCGCGTGGAGGCCATCATGCCCATGACAGGCAGTTCCGCCAGTGGTCGCACGGGGGGATTGTCCTCCCGCACCAGTGAAAGCCTGTTGAGGAAGAAGATGTCATTGACCCAGGTGTCGGGGCCGACGGAATCGTGATAGAGTTTCACCCACTGGCTTTCGGGGGCAAGGATGGCGAAGAACTGGGCCAGAGTGGAGAGCGTGCCACGTCCATTTCCCTGGCCGCTGGAGACGGGGATCATGCAGCCTCGGCGGTCCGTGGAGGCAAAGACATCGGCGAAATTGGCGAGGTTCTTCAAGCACTCGGGCGTGATGTCAGCAAGTTCCTTTTTGCGTGCGACAGAGTACATCTCCAAGATGGGCTGCACGGAGGAGAGGGTGTAGTTGAAATAGGGCGGTCCCTCCAGGAAGCTGCCGTCGGGATGGACAAGGATGGCGATGGAATCCAGCATCTCCTTGAAGGCCAAGTCCGTATAGGGCGGAATGCGTGAGTTGTTCCAGCCTTCAGCCTTTTCAAGAACCAGGTAGGCGGCGATACGCCCGCGCGTGAAGACGGAGAGCTGGTTGTTGCCGAAGAGGTAGGAGTATCGCCAGACATTGAAGTTGATCCAGCCTAGCCCATATTCGCCAAGGCGCCTGTAGAGGAGTTGCCTGCCTGCGGGAGACATTAGTTCGGAGGTGTAATCGAGGGCGATGGCAACCTGCTCGGCAATGGCGGCGTGGGCGAAGACACGCTGGTCCCAGCTGCTGTCACGGAACTCCGTGATGCAGGTGCAGTCCCAATTGGGGATGAGGCCATAGACGATGGCGGTGCGGGCGGCGGCCTCCAACATCTGCTGGTTCTTGGTGATGAGTCCCTTCTTGACCAGGTCTGGGATGCTCTTGAAGTTGCGCACACGGTCTCGAGGGCGCCCGAACATCAGCTGGTTGGCGTGATTGGTGCACTCGGCTATGGAGAGTTCTGGCTTGTAGTCGTCCAGTCCGTCGATTGTGATGGTATTTCCCGTCCTTTCAACATATTGCTGGTAGAGTTCTTGCGCCTTGTCAATCATCTCATTGGAACCCAGGAGACCGACCTTTCCCTTGAATTCGGCAGGCGTGCCTTCGGGGGCGAGGAAGACATCGAGGGGCTGTGAGGCAAAGGCCTGGCGCTCCTTCAAAAACTCCTGTAGTTTTGCGGCGTTTTGCAGCCCGTACCACAGAAGGAGGCCCGAATGGCTTTTGGATTCAGGTAGTTCAAAGACCTGGAAGGTGATTTGCTGAATGCTGGTGGCACCTTCAAGGGGCATGATGTATTCATCGGAGACGCCGCTGGTGGTATGCCACTCCTTGACGAGCGTCCCCTTGTCCGTTTCCAGGGTGATGCGGAGGGTGTCGTCCTTTGGGACGCGTCCGAAGAAGAGAAGGTGGTCATATCCTGCGCAACTGAAGTTCTCTGTCCTGGTCATTTCAACATCGGCATCCTCGGTGGGTGCTGTCTTTTTCTCCCAGGAAAAATAGACGGCTGGAAAGGAGAGGTCTAGATGGCCATGCGTGACAGTCCATTTTTTATGCTCGCCGAGGTTGTAGTCCCAGAAGGGTGCGAAGATGGCCTCTGCCGAATTGATGGGAGTGACACGGGTGGCTGACATGGCGGTTACTGCAAGGAGAAGAAAAAGGAGTGTTTTTTTCATTGTACAAATATTCATGCGTGAGTGAGGAAGGCGATGATGGGGGTGATGACGGCGTCGGATTCGAAGTAATCGACCTGCCCCCAGAAGGGCTTGTCGGCGACGATGAGGGTTTCGCCATTCGGCGTGGCTTGGGCAACCTCCACCAGCGGCTTCCAGTTGGGTGGGAAGTTCTTGCCGCCCGAGACACGGATAAGCTGAATGGCGGTTTCTTTGGGGAGGGCTTTGCAGTCGGCCAGGAGTTCTGCTTTGCAGATGGCCTCGGACATGGCGGGGGAGACGACAAAGCCGCCGAAATCCTGGTAGCCATCGGGGAGGGCGTTTTCGGAGGAGGCCCCGTCCGACTGTACGGTCTTGGCGTTCATCATGGATTGAATGCCCTGACGGAGGGTCAGCTCCTTGATGAGGGAAGCCCCCAGGAGAATCGGCTCCACAAGGCAGAGCCTGGCACAGGTCGTTTTTGTGGCGGCGTGCGCCGCCAGCAGGGCACCAGAACGGAAGCCTGCCAGAGCAAGCTGTTTGGCGCCAGTCGCCTTGATGGCAAATTCACAGGCGGCAACTGTCTCCTCCTGCCAGTTATCCCAGAGGGCCTCCGCATGGGTGCCGCAACTGTCGCCCGTGCCACTGACGTCGAAACGCAGAACGGCGACGCCCTTGTCGGCAAGGGCTTCGGCGAGGCGCACCAACATGCGGAAAGCACACCGCTTTTCCTCCGCAAAGGGCTCACAGAGGACGAGCACGGTGACAGGTGTGCCGTTGTCAGGCGTGTAGAGAGTTGCGTATAGCTGGCGGTCGTTGACGCTGAAGAATCCGTGGGTCTGCTGCATGGTGGGTGTAATACTGTGTTGTTTGGCCGAGGAGGTGATTGCTAAAGTATCGCAAAATGTGCTATGAGATGGGCACAGTGGCTAAGGCAACGGAGTGAAGCCGTACTTTCGTACGGCGAAATCCGTTGCCAACGCCAATGCGTTCATATCGACGTGCATTTGATGATACTTTAGCAATCACCTCCGAGATATTGACTTTGTTCCAGGCGCCAGTAGGCGCCTTTTGCGTCTAGTAGCTGTTGTCTGGAACCCTGTTCGATGATATGTCCGTGTTCAAGAACTTGAATGCTGTCGGCGTCGCGGATGGTGGAGAGGCGGTGCGCGATGACAATGCAGGTCCTGCCTTTCATAAGGTGGAGCATGGCCTTCTGCACAAGGAGTTCCGTGCGGGTATCGACATTGGAGGTCGCCTCATCAAGAATGAGGATGGGGGCGTCGGCGAGGATGGCACGCGCGATGCAGATGAGCTGCCGCTGGCCTTGGCTGATGTTGCCGCCGTTGTCGCTGATGAGGGTGTCGTAACCGTTTGGAAGGCGCCTGATGAAGGCGTCTGCGCCGATGGAGGCGGTGGCAGCTTCAATTTGTTCGTTGGTGGCATCGAGGTTGCCATAGCGGATGTTGTCGCGTATGGTGCCCGAGAAAAGCCAGGTGTCCTGGAGGACCATGGCAATGCGCGAGCGGAGGGTGTCACGCGGGATGTCGGTGATGTCGATGCCGTCCAGCGTGATGGTTCCTGAATTGAGCTCGTAGAATCTCATCAGGAGGCTGGCGATGGTGGTCTTGCCAGCGCCTGTCGTCCCGACCAGGGCGATTTTCTGCCCAGGCTTGACATGCAGAGAGAAGTTCTGGAGGACGGGTTCACCCTCCTTGTAGGCGAAGCAGACGTTGTCGAATACTATTTCGCCTTGAAGGGGTTGCGGAAGCTCTCTTGTCCCGTCGTCTGCTTCGGGTGGCTCGTCAAGAAGGGCGAAGACTCGTTCGGCACCAGCCAGGGCGGCCTGTATGTCGTTGTACTGGTTGGCCATGTTCATCAGAGGGCCATTGAACTGGCGTGAATACTGCGTGAAGGCGAGGATGGTACCGATGGTGATGAGCCCCTTGGCGGCCAGATATCCACCTGTGCCGATGAGGAAGGCATAGCCGAGGTTGTTTAGCATGTTCATCAGGGGAGGCATGCTGCCCGCCAGTATCCGTGCCCAGATGGAGATGCGCATCATCTCGCGGTTGAGGGCATTGAATTCGTCGATGGCGGTGGCTTCATGATTGAAGGCCTTGACGTTTTTCTGTGCGCTGAATATCTCTTCCACATGGCCGTTGAGCAGGCCCAAGACGGTCTGCTGAGAGAGGAAGCAGTTGCGTATGTGGCGCGAAAGCAGCTTGGTTGCCAGCAGACTGAGGGGGATGGTGCTGACGGCCGCCACCGTCAGCAGCGGGCTGAAGTAGAGCATGGCACCCAAGGCGCACAAGAGCGAGACGATGCTGACAAAGAAGGATACGATGCCGCGCGAAACCAGGTTCGTGACCAGCGAGAGGTCATTGGCGGCCCTGCTGAGGATTTCGCCATGTGTTTTCGTGTCCAAAAAGCGTATGGCGACCTTGTTCAAGTGGTTGAAGAGGTTTTGGCGCAGTGAGAAGAGGGTGTCCTGCGCCAGTTTTTCGGAGAACCATCCCTGGAGGTAGGAGAGGAAGGTGGAAAATGCGTAAAGGCCTGCCAGTGCAGCCAGTAGGAGCAAGAAGCGGTCCATGTCCGTCTCTGGCTGCTTTTCAAAGATGCGAATGCAATCGACGGCATTTCGCATGAGAAGCGGGGCGTAGAGGCCGATGGCCGAAGAGATGATGGCCAGGCAGAAGAGCAGGAAAATCCAGGCGGTGCGCCCCTTGGCCATGGCGATGATGCGGCGGAATGTCTGCCATGGGGAGTGTGCTCGTACAATGGGGGTGCGCAAATGGCGCATGTGGGGTGGGCCGCCGCCCCCTGGGGCACCGTTGATCTGCGCATGGCGCCGATACGCCTCCACCAGCTTCTGGAAGCGTGGCGGCAGTCGAAGATTCGTGACGTTCTGGCGGTCGGGTGATGGCGGTAGGGAAGTCATGCGGTCAGGGCCTCCCCAGTTTGGGATGAGACGATTTCGCGGTACACCTGGCAGGTGGCAAGCAGCTCCTCGTGCGTCCCGATGCCAGCGCAGGCACCATCGGATAGCACCATGATTTTGTCGGCGTTCAAGGCGGAGGTGACCCGTTGTGCGATGATAAGCACTGTCGTGTCTTTCAGCTGCGTGTTCAGGGCTTTGTGGAGGGCCTGCTCGGTGGCGACATCCAGCGCGGATGCACAGTCGTCGAGGATGAGCAGCTTTGGGGAGCGCAGGAGGGCACGTGCGATGGCGACGCGCTGCTTCTGACCACCTGACAGCGTGATGCCCTTCTGTCCGATGATGGTGTCGTATTGGTCATTGAAGCCAGACGCAAAGCCATCGGCCTGCGCAATGGTTGCCGCCTGTCTGACTTCGTCAAAGGAGGCTTCCTGGTTGCCCCAGAGGATGTTTTCGGCGATGGTGCCGCTGAAAAGCACGGCCTCCTGGAGGACGATGGCCATGCAGTCCCGCAAGGATGTGAGGCTGTATTGGCGCACGTCCTTGCCGTTGAGGAGGATTTGGCCATCTACGCAGTCATAGAAGCGGGGGATGAGCTGTGCGACCGTGCTTTTGCCTGAACCAGTGGCTCCGAGTATCGCCAGGCGTTCGCCTGGCTTTAGCTTGAAGGAGAGCTTCTGCAGGATGGGGGCTCCCGCCGCCTCTGGGTAGCGGAAGGTGACATCCTTGAACTCCAGGGAAATGCCGTTGGTGTCATCGACGGAATCGGTGCCGTCATCCTGGACGGAGGAGCTTGTTTCCAGTACTTCGAAGATGCGCTCTGCGGCAACGCGCGTGCTGGCGAAATCCTGCAGCATGTGCGCCATGCCCATAAACGAGAAAAGTACGCGGGAGATGTAGCTGATGACCGCCAGCACTTCGCCAACCCCCATGTTGCCAGCTCTGACATTGAATCCGCCGATGATCAGTACACCCAGGATGGCAAAGTGCATTGCCAGCATGCCTAGAGGGAAGATGGCGGACATTTTCCGTGCAACCGTGATGAATTGGTCGGCCAACTGCCTGTTGGAGACATCGAAGCGCTTCTTTTCATGATCACGTCGGCAGAAGGCACGGATGACTCGCAGCCCCGATAGATTCTCCTGTATGATGTGGTTGATTTCATCGACCATCTTCTGGATTTTCGCAAACAGCGGACGTCCGACTTTGTAGGAGAGGAGGGCGACGCCGATGACGACGGGAATCATGACTGCTAGAACACCCCCCATTCGCCAGTCGATGGCGACAGCCATGATGCAACCGCCGATGGCACTGATGGGAGCGCGCACCATCATTCGAAGACAGATGACCACAAAATGCTGCAAGCGGTTGACATCCATCGTCAAACGGGTAATGAGGGAGGAGGACTTGAAACGGTCTGTCTCTGCAAATGAGAGTTTGAGGACATGCTCGAAGAGCTTCTCGCGCAAGTCCGTGCCGAAGTGCTGCCCTGTGAGCGTGGAAAAGAGGGTGCAGCCGAACCCACCGACAACGGCTAGGCACGAAGTAGCCAGCATCAGGACACAGGTACGCCAGATGAGCGTTGTGTCGCCGTTGGCGACACCCTTGTCTATGATAGTCGCCATGAACTTGGGCTGCATGAGCTCAAGGGCAACCTCCATCAACATGAAGAGCGGCGCAAGGATGGCATACCACTTATATCTCTTTATGTATGATAATAATTTGAACATAAGGAACTAACCCCTGCGGCTAAAGCCGCGGGCACAGGACAGGCATTGTGCCTTGTATTTTAGCAATAGACACTTGGATATAATGTAGCATTGTTTACGGCTATGTCCACAGTTGCAAGAAAAAAAAGAGGCGCACGCCTAAAAAAGCGTACGCCCAAGGGTCTGCTGCCCTCACAGCCAAACCAAGCTTCTCATAAACTAATCTCTAACAACTACTCACAGCACCTTTGAGAGGAAGTCCTTCAGGCGTGGGTGCTTGGGATTGGCGAAGAACTCATCGGGTTTGTTTTGTTCAAGGATGATGCCTGAATCCATGAAAAGCACCCGTGTGCCGACCTCGCGGGCAAAGCCCATTTCATGGGTGACGACCGCCATGGTCATGCCAGAGACGGCCAGTTCCTTCATAAGGTTGAGGACTTCGCCGACCATTTCTGGATCCAGGGCGGAGGTTGGCTCGTCGAAAAGCATTACATCAGGGTCCATCGCCAGGGCGCGCACGATGGCGACGCGTTGCTTCTGTCCACCTGAAAGCATGTTCGGGTAGGTGTCTGCTTTCTCGCTCAGACCAATGCGGTCGAGGAGTTTCTTGGCCTTATTGATGGCTTCGGTTTTAGTCATGCCTTTTTTGCAGATGGGAGCCAACGTGATGTTTTCCAAAATGGTCATATGCGGGAAGAGGTTGAAGTGCTGAAAGACCATCCCCATGCGCTGGCGCAGGGAATCGACGTCGCACTTGGGCCCAGTGATTTCCTGCCCGTGAATCCAAATCTGTCCCTGGGTGGGGATTTCCAGTAGATTGAGGCAGCGCAGAAAGGTGCTTTTACCAGAACCCGATGGCCCGATGATGACAACTTTCTCGCCTTTGTGGATGGTCTCGTCGATGCCGCAGAGCACCTCGTGGTCACCGAAACTCTTGCGAAGCCCCTTGACCTGGATGACCACTGAACTATCGTTTGTTTCTGTCATAGTTTTATCTCCTCCTGAATTTTATCGTCTGTCGCTGGCTTGCAGTCTCTTTTCGATGAATTGCTGAATAATCGAGAGGAGGAATACCATCAACAGATAGGCCAGCGCAACACAAAGGAGCGGCACAAAGGCATCGAATGTGCGGGCGCGCACGAGGGCGGCTGCCTTGGTCAAATCCACAACCGCGATGTATCCCACGATGGAGGTTTCCTTCAGCAGGGCGATAAGCTCGTTGCCCAGGGCAGGGAGGACGTTTTTGAAGGCCTGCGGGAGCACGATGTGCCACATGGTTTGCCAGGCAGAAAGACCAAGCGAGCGTCCTGCTTCTGTCTGCCCCTTGTCAACGGCCATGATGCCAGCACGGACGATTTCTGCGACGTAGGCGCCAGAGTTAATGCCGAAGCCAAGGATTGCGACGATGAGTTCGTTGGTCGTAGAGAAGACCACGAAGGCCCAGATCATCAACTGGACAACGACTGGCGTGCCCCTGAAGAGAATGAGGTAGCAAGTTATGAGCTGGTCAAGGAGCTTTTGGAAGATATGTCCAAGAAAGATTGGACGTTTGGTTTTCAGGAAGTTTTTAAACGATTCCTTGTAGGAGAAGGGGCCAGTCTGGTAATAATAGACTTTTGCGACTGCCAATGCAACGCCGATGATGACGCCGACAACAAGTGCTCCCGCTGTGATGATCAGAGTGTTGCGGATACCATGCAGAAAAATCTGGTAGCGGTCATCGACCAGAAAAGTTCTGTCAAAGGCTGCATAGAATTGACTGTAGATGTCTGAAATTATACTCATTGTCGTGTGGCTCCTGGTGCTCGCTAACGCTAACACTCACGACGGAATCGGAAAAAACAACTTGGGGCAAAAACAAGAAAGGCGTGCGGCGGATATTGCCGCACGCCAAATCAAGGCATCGATTATTGCGCAACGGAGAGACCGTTGTGCTTGAGGATGGCTTCGTTCATGGAACCGTCCTTGAGCATTTGGTCGATGACTTCATTGATGACATCAAGCAGGTCTTCCTTGCCCTTGGAAACGATCATGCCGAATTCCTCGGGTGCATCCAGACCCTTGCCGTCCTTGTCAACCAACGGAATGGCCTTGTAGCCAGGGTTCTTCTTGGCGAGGGAGATGGCAACGAGCTCGTCAATGACGACGGCGTCCAGGCGGCCATTTACCATGGCAACAACGGCGTCAGGTGCGTTGTTGAAGGATTTGACCTCGGTCTTGGTGTCCTTGAGGATGCCAGTGTTGACAGCATCTTCAATCATCATCAGGCCAGTGGTGCCGTTCTGTCCACCGATACGCTTGCCAGCGAACTCTTCAACACCTTTGGCAGTGCAGGCTTCGGGAACGATTAGGTACTGGACGGAAACCACGAAGGGTTTGCTGAAGTCGATGATTTTCTTGCGTTCTTCGGTGATGGTGAAGCCAGAGGCGCCGATGTCGGCCTTGCCTGTCTGGACAGTCCCGATGATGCTGTCGAACTCGGCGGGGACGATTTCAGCCTTCACACCCAGCTTTTCAGCGATTTTGTTGACGATGTCGATTTCCGCGCCGACAATCTGCTTGTTGGCACCGAGATATTCATATGGGGCGAATTCGGGATTCGTGTAAACGACGACTTTGCCAGCAGCCTTGATTTTTGCCACTGCGGATTCAGCGGACTGATTTTGTTTGCAGCCAAACATGCTGACAGCCAGGATGGTTGCAACGATTAAGCTCAAGCTCTTTTTCATTGTTTTCTTTCTCCTTGTTGTTGATGATGATAAAAAGTGAAAAAGATTGATATAACTATAATGGTTGAAGTGTTTTTTTCAAGTTGTGCAGGCAATATAATCGTTTGATGCGCGAGGCAAGAGGTTGCATGGTAATGTTCCTTCCTGAATTATCGCTTTAAGGGACGGGAGCGACAGGAGGGACGGGAGGGACCGCAAAATGACGCTAGGATTTCTTGCGTCTCTCCCGTTTCTCCCGTCCCTTAAAAGCTTTAGCTAATCCTACAGCTACTCCTTGTTGTCGAAGAATTCGTCGAAGTTAGTTTCAGTGGCGCGTTCCCAGATGTCGGCGTAGTCGTATTCGCTTTGGCCTGCCACGCGGTAGATATTTGGGGCAGCGGTGATTTCGTCAAAGATGGTTTTGTCCAGGTTTGCCCAATATTTGGCATATTCGGTGTTATAATGGTTGGCGAGGCAGTCGGTACCCCACAGCACGCGGTGTTTGACGCGGTAGCCGCACATGTAAACCTGGCGGATGGCATCGCGTCGGAAAATGGGCGGTGTGCCAGGGGTGAAGTCAAGGAACATCTTGCTGCGGCCCTCAGGCGTGACGGAATCCAGGTAGTTAAGCTTGCCAAAGAGGGCGACCAGTTCTGCCGACCACGGCCAACTGATGTGCGCCAGTGAGAACTTCAGTCCCTTGACGTCCATCAAGCACTCGAAGCTCATGGGACGGTTGTAGTCCGACGATGGCTGCTGGTTGTACAGCACGCCAGAGTGGAAAATGAGCGGCAGGCCTGTCTCGGCAATCGCCGCGTAGGTCTTCATGCCCTCCACGGGGTAGAAGTGGTTGCAGATGACCTTGAAACCCGCGATGCCCATCTCCGCCACGCCATGCACCTGTTCAACGGCGTCCTTGTCTGTGGGGTCGATCCAGAAGATGGGGCGGAAGCCAGGGGCCTGGCGCGTGAAATCAATGATGAACTCGGCTCTTGCCTGCCAGCGCTGGTCTTCACCCTTCTCAAGACCGTATCCCAACGGCGCTATGCTGAAAACGGCGCCGCCCGTCACGCCCGCAAGCGAGGTTTTCTGTATGAATACCTGCGGAGTGTCCTTGGGGCCTGCGTGGAAGTGAATGTGAAGATCTTGCATGGTTGGCTACCTAGAGGTATGGCGGCGCTGAAGCGCCGCGGAAAGATTCTACTTGTGCGAGCGGAGCTGTACGAAGCTGACGCCGAACCAGGGGATGTTGCCGCGTGGGCCGTGGCCTGTGTTGGTGAGAGTGACCTTGTATTTGCCTGGGGCGAGGGTGGTCTGCGCTAGCGGGAAGGAACGGACGGCCCAGAGGTTGTCAGGATAGTCTGTCGGCCCGTCGTGGATGACCTGTCCCTCGAACTCGATTTTGACGGGGGCACGGCTGACGAGGTTGTTGTCGTCCATGCCGCCGATGACCAGCTCGGGATTCGTGAGGGTGGTCTTGACTTCGATAGTGGCGGTGGTGGTTTGGTTGTTGCTCATATCTCCGTAAAGCAGTAGGATGGGTTCCTGTTGCAGCCAGACCTTCCAGCGAACGCCACCCTCGAAGGCGGGCGTGTCGGCGAAGAGGATGGGGGCATCGGGGGAGTAGGTTCCAGCCAGAGGCGGGTTGGTTTGCACGAGCATCGGCTTGGCGGTGGGCAGGGCGGTGACGATGGGACGTCCAAGAGCCTTCAGGTCGTCAAGCGCACCTTCAGCCAGATAGGCGATGAGGTAGCGGTCGAAGTTCGGCACGGTGAAGGTGACGTAGTCGCCGTCGCGCTTATACTCCCACTTGACGATTTCATCGAAGTCGGGGCTGAAGAAGTAAAGGCTGTGCGCCTTGGGCGCGAGGACAGTCAGCGACATCGGCTTTGACATGTCGGGAAGATGCTTTGCAAGCGACGGGAAGGTGAGCTCGCGCAGCTTCGGCTGGATGCCGTCTTTGGTCATGGCACCGAGGAAATTGGCAATATGGAGCTGGGTGGATGCTCCCGTGCCAAAGGCCTGGCGGTGTGCCTCGACCACCACGCCAGACGGGATATTGTCCGTCTTGAGGACGGGGGTAGCCACGTTGAAGAGGGCCAGCTTGTTCAGGAAGGCACCCCACTGCGGGTTGCGCTTGTCTTCCCACTTCTGCCCAGGCACGACGACGGATTCGTTGTAGAAGTGGTAGAAGTAGCAGTTGTAGGGAAGTCCTGCAAAATAAGCGGTTTTGCCCTTGCCTGTATTCTTGATAAGGAGGCCAGGGAAGGCGTTGCCGTCCGCATCGACAAACTCGGCGGCGACTTTCACATCGGCGTCCAGGTTTTTGACCTTGGTGACGGGGCCGTTGTATGGGATGCGCTCTCCAACGGTGCCGAAGGCCGCGTCCTTGATGATGAATGTGAACTCGCCCTTGACGGTGTTGTCGTAGTCGCAGCCGATTAGGTCGCGGAGGGCGAAGTTGTCAAGTTTCTGGTAGTCGGGATTCGTCATGGAGACTTTTGCTCCCGTGACGAGGGTGCCGCCGTTCTGGACGAAGGTACTCACAGCGGCAATCTGCTTGGTGTTCCAGTTGGCAGCGTCAAACGCGATAAGCGTGGAGGCCTTGTGGGCAAGTTCTGATGCGTCCTCCAGGTCAGGGTCGATGACCACCCTGTAGGGGGTGTTGTTGAAGGTAAGGGCGTTGCAGGTGCTGGCGAAGGACTTGACCCATTCGCGTGATTCGATGGGGCTCTGGTCGCGGCATTGGGAGGAGAAGAGCACGGCGATGTCGTTGTAGGCATGGTTGTCGATTAGCAGGTTCTGGCGTTCCTGCTCCCATTGGAGGAGGGGCTTCCAGCCTTGTCCTGTATCGTTCTGCCTGGCAAGCCACCAGCGGCGCGCACCTTGGGTGAGGCCGCAGAAGTACGAGAAGATGTCGTCTGCGGGGGTACGTGTGTAGTAGAGCACCCAGAAGGCGTTGCGGGTGTGTTCCGCAACGGCGCGCAGGTACTTCATCTCGAAGAACATCAGCGGCCAGTAGTGGATGTAGCTGTGGTCGTGTGGCTCGCATTCAAGGCCGACGGAATCGCCGTATGGCAGATAGTTGCCGATTTCGAGGCCTGCGGCGTAGTAGGCGTAGCCCGAGGAGTTGTTGCAGAGATAGATGCTGTAGGTGTCGTCGGGGTCGATGTCCCGCACAAGCTGCCTGCACTCGGTGTGGCGTTCGTTGACCTTCTGGACGCGCCAGCGGAGCCAGCGGCGGTAGCGGTTCACGTCATCGTTGATCCATTTCCCGAAGTTCTTGATGGTGGGCGGCTCCAGTCCCGTCTCTGCGTGGAACTTGGAGTTGCACCCTTCGCAGCCGCAGAGGTGCTGTGCGAAGAATTGGATTTCGTCGATCATGATGCCGTCGCAGGGGGCTTCGGTGAGGAGGCGTTTCAGGGCGGCGAACCAGCATTTCCAGAAGTCGTCGTTGTTAATGCAGGTGTTGGCGGTGCCGTAGCTGTTGATGTCCGTCTCGCCTGTCTTGATGTTGATGGCCTTCCAGTTTGGATGCTTGATGAAGACGGCGGCATCGACCATGGTGCAGGTGAGGTGGTGGATGAAGTCCAGGCCGTGCCTGTGGCAGGCTTCAATCATGATGTTGCTGTCCGCAATCACCTTGTCGAGGGGACGGTTTTTCTCAAAGCGCGGCGACGGCTTGTCCGCTTCGTCGTACATCAGGTAACGGCAGTCTTCGGAGAGGATGAAGTTGAAGCCTTGGTCGTGGAGCTCTTTTGCCTTGGCGTCCGCCCATTCGGGTGTGATGTCCTTCGGGATTTTAAGGGAACACATGCGGTAGGCTTGGCGCTTGTCTTGTGTGCGCGCAAAGATGATGTTTGGGCGGCTGCTTGTGAAGTCAGGCAGCCCGAGCACCTTTTCGCGTGGAGCATAGTACTCCTTCAGTTCTTCAGGTACGGCGGCTGTTTCCGCCTGTTGTTTTGTGACGCAAGAGGCAAGGCCGCCCACTATCAAGGCGGAGATGGCACAAGTTGAGAGAATGCGTGGGATTTTCATGATTTGATGAGTAGGTTGAAGAAGGCGCAGTCTATTCCTGCGCGAATGAGCAGGCAGATGACGGTTACGCAAACGGCGGCGATTAGCACGCCGACGACGTTGGCGATCATGAAGCGCTTGGTCTCCATGCCAAGTGCGTATGCTCCCGCTGCACCCGAGTAGGCTCCTGTCAGGGGCAGGGGGATGCCGATGAAGACAGCCAGTCCCCAGAAACCGTATTTCTCCACATTCGGCTTGAGCCTGCGTTGTGCGCTGTCCAGATACTTGGCGAGAAGCCTGTCAATGAAACCGATGCGTCTGAAGAACTTAACGACAGGCCCGAGAAGCCAGAAGACTGCCCAGCCAATAAGGATGTTCGAGATGACGCATGTCAAGACGACAGCGGGCCATGCCATGGGGGAGGCAATCCACTTCCCGCCCAAAATGCCCATGGGGATGGAGGCACGAAGCTCCAGACCAGGAATGAGCGTGATGCAGAAAAGGATGGCGATGGTTTTGAGCATAATTAGCTATTTATTAGTGATTAAAGGAGCTCAATGCCCGCCTTTTCGCATGCGGAAGCCATGTCGTCTGGCCAGATGGAGGCCTGGACTTCGCCGATGTGTGCCTTGTGAAGGAGCAGCATGCAGAGGCGGGACTGCCCGACGCCGCCGCCGATGGAGAGCGGCAGTTCGTCGTTCATCAGGGCCTTGTGGAACTTGAGGTTCAGGCGGTCCGTCGCGTTGCGTTCCTGGAGCTGGCGAAGCAGTGCGGCCTTGTCAACGCGGATGCCCATGCTGGAGAGTTCGAAAGAGTGCTTGAGGACAGGATTGTAGATGAGGATGTCGCCGTTCAGACCGATGTGGCCGTCGGTGGTGGGAGTTGACCAGTCATCGTAGTCGGGGGCGCGTCCATCGTGGGGCTGCCCGCTGATGGGGAGCTTGCCGCCGATGCCGATAAGGAAGACGGCTCCGTACTCCTTGGTGACCTTGTCCTCGCGTTCCTTTGCGGTTAGGGTGGGGTATTTCACCTCCAGGTCCTCGGAGTGGACGAAGGTGATTTCCTCTGGCAGGAAGGTGGTGAGGGCAGGATACTCCTCCTGGATGAAGGCCTCGGTGCGCCTGACGGCGGAGTAGATGCGGCGGACGGTCTTCTTGAGAAAGTCAAGGTTCCTGTCCTGTTGGGTGATGGTGCATTCCCAATCCCACTGGTCAACGTAGATGGAGTGTAGGTTGTCGAGTTCCTCATCCGCGCGGATGGCGTTCATGTCGGTGTAGATACCCGCGCCAGCGGGGATGCCGAGGTGGGCCAGTTCCATGCGCTTCCATTTGGCGAGGGAGTGGACTACCTGCGCAATCTGGTTGCCCATGTCCTTGATGGGGAACTGGACGGCGCGCTCGACGCCGTTCAAGTCGTCGTTGATGCCTGTGCCCGCAAGCACGAAGAGGGGGGCGGAGGCGCGGTGGAGCTTCAGTTCAAAGGCAAGGTTTCGCTGGAACTCGCGCTTGATTTTGCGGATGGCGGTCTCGGTGGTGAGCTTGTCCAGAGCAGGGGAGTAGGCTTCGGGGATGATGAGCTTTGACATGATTGTGAAGTATTTGTGGGTTATTCGATGATCCAGGGAGTGAAGGCAGTGTCGTCGGGCATCTGCCAGTCGCCGCGCGCACCCAGCGAGACGGGGCCGATTTTCGGTGCGTCAGGCGAGGCGTTGCGCTTGAACTGCTGCGTGAAGAACCTGCGGAAGAAGGTCTTGAGCAGGGCACGTATCTTCTCCTCGCTGTAAATGCCCTTGAAGGCATAGCATGCAAGCTGGTAGATGTTTTCTGGTAGCTCTGCGTGCTTGATGAAATGGTAGAGGAAGAAGTCGTGGAGGTCGTAGTTGCCGATGATGGATTCGGTGTGCTGTTCGCCAGGCAGAAGCTCGGGCGAGACGGGGGTGGCGTTGACGTCGCGCAGGTGGGTTGCAAGCTTCGTGTCAGACTTGCTGGCGATATATTCGACGAGCTGGCGGATGACGGTCTTGGTAATGGCTGCGTTGACGCCGTACATGGCCATCTGGTCACCGTTGTAGGTACACCATCCTTGTGCGATTTCCGAGAGGTCGCCCGTGCCGACTACGAGTCCGTTGACCTCGTTGGCGATGTCCATCAGAATCTGTGTGCGTTCGCGCGCCTGGGCATTTTCATAGACGACGTTCAGGTTGTCGGCTGGATGGTCGATGTCCTTGAAATGCTGCAGGACGGACTCGCGGATGCTGATTTCACGAAGTTCTGCGCCAAGAGCGTTGGCGAGGCCGACGGCGTTGTTCTTGGTGCGTCCCGAGGTGCCCATGCCAGGCATCGTGATGGCCAGGATGGCATCGTGCTTAAGGCCAAGGAGGTCGCAGGCGTTGGCACAGGTGACCAGCGCCAGCGTGGAGTCCAGACCGCCAGAAAGGCCGATGACGAGGCGTTTGGAGCGGCTTGCCTCCATGCGCCTCGCAAGGGCGGTGGCGGTAATGGCGAGGAGGTTGTCAAAATAGGTGGCTCGTTCCTGTTCATTCCCTGGCACGAATGGATTCTGCTGCAGATGGAGGTACGTGGGCTCGGAAACGGTTTCCAAATACTCGGGTAGCACTAACCCGCTTGGGTTTTCAGCGTGGAATTGGGACGTGGTGCGCTCTGCGTCAAGCCAGCGTGGGATAAAATCGAAATAGGTGATGTGCGTCTGGATGGAGAAACGCGGGGATTCCGCAACGACAGTGCCGTTCACGGCGGCGACTGCATAGCCCGCAAAAACACCGTCTGCCGTGGATTCGCCAGTCCCTGCGCCAACGGAGACGTATGCGCACTTCAGGCGTGTGCTTTGCGCACAGACCTGCGTTTTTCGCTGGCGCCAGGTATCGCCCGTCTCCATCTCCGCCATTGGATTGATGATGAGTTGGGCAGCATGAGTGGCCAATGAGGTGGCTGGCGGGTTGGGCGCATCCGCTTCCGAGCCGATTTCAATGCCTATGGCAAAGTTGTCTGTTGATGTCCAGTTGTTCGATGCAAAAATCTCTTGATTGTGCAACAATGTGTAAGATTCGCCATCTATTATGATATCTAGTGAAAGACTATTTTTCGATTCTGCTGAAAGAGGAGTGAAGAGCAGTTTTTCCTTAGCGTTGGAAAGATGCTTCTTACCGATGATTTGCCCAATCTTTCCATTTTGTACGATGGCTGCACAGTTATAGAGATTGGAGCTAGAACGGACAGGCAACCCGACGACTAGGGCTGCTTTTTTGCCTTCAGTGCCTTTGCGGAGCTTGGAAACAGCCTGAATTGCGGCATGAAGCAAGGCATTCTGCCGAAACAGGTCACCGCAGGTGCTGCCTGTCAGGGATAGCTCTGGCGTGACGACGATGGAGGCACCCTCGGCGACAGCCTGATTGTAGGCGGCGAGAATCTCCTCCGCATTGGCGGCAGGGTCTCCAAGGTGCAGCCGTGGAACCACGGCTGCTATTCTATACAAACCTTCGATGGGCATGGGGACTCCTTTTTTTTTCGCGACACTGAAGTGCTGCGCACAGGACAGGCATTTTTAGCGGTACTGAAGCACCGCGCACAGGATCGGCAGTTTTTGTGGAGCTACCACCTGTTCTGTGCCGTACACGTTAGTACCAGGAAGAAAAAAGCCTCGGCAACGCCGAGGCTTTTCGTATTAGCCGTAGAGCAACGGCGTAAGTGAGAATGGCTTATTCTTCGCCAGCGAGCCAGCGGACCATGCGCTTGACCTTCAGTCCTGGGGCTTCCTTCTCCAGGGTGCTGTCAGTGTTGAGTAGCCAGGGCTGCTTCATCAGGCAGACGGTGGTGTACCACTTGTTCAGCTTGCCCATGACAATGCCGTTCTTGATTTTGTCGGGTTTATCGGCAGGAACCTGCGCCATGGCGATTTCGCGTTCCTTGTCCAGTTTCTCCGCAGGAATATTGGCGACGTCGATGAACTCGGGGTTGTAGGCGGTGATGTGCATGCAGATGGGCTTCACCAGCTCGGCGGCCTTGGGGCCTGCGACTTCGACGAGTACGCCGAAGGGGTTGCCAGTGTGGATGTAGTAGCCCAGGGTATCGTTGCTGACCCAGCGGATGGCGCGGCGAACAATCATGTTCTCCTTGATTTTCGCGATGAGGACCTTCAGTTCCTCTTCAGTCTCTTTTGCGAGCTTGGCGGAGATGTCGCCTTCCTCGGCATATTTGATGGCGATGTCGCAGAGCTGAGCACCGAACGCCTTGAACTCAGCGGTCTTGGCGACGAAGTCGGTCTCGCAGAGCAGCTCGATGAGGACGGCTGCGTTGCCTTCGGTTTTACCGAAAATGAGGCCCTGCTTGGCTGCGCGACCCTGCTTCTCCTCGGCCTTCATGATGCCGACTTTGCGGAGATGCTCGATGGCGGCCTCAATATCACCGTCGCAGGCAACGAGGGCTTTCTTGCACTCCATCATTCCGACGTTGGTTCTGGCACGGAGGTCATTCACTAATTTTGCGGTAATCTGCATATCTATAATTCCTTAGAATAAATGTGACTTGATGACTAGACCCGACAGAGGATTACTTTTCCTCTTTGTCCTCTTCCTTCTCGGGGACGGTTTCGAACTCAGTCTGCTCGGCTGCCTTGGCTTCCTTCTTGTTGCTGATGGCAAGACCTTCCTGGATGGCCTCGTAGATGGTGTCCATAACGACCTTGATGGCCTTCAGGGCGTCATCGTTGCCTGGAATGACGTATTCGATGTCGTCGGGATTGCAGTTGGAATCGACAATGGCGACCACGGGGATGCCGAGTTTGGCGGCTTCCTGGACGGCGATGTGCTCACGCATCACATCAACAACCACGAGTGCTGCGGGAAGACCTTTGAGGTTGCGGATGCCGCCGAGGGCGGTCTGGAGCTTGGTGAGTTCGCGCTTGAGACCAGCGACTTCCTTCTTGGGCAGGTTTTCGAGAGTGCCGTCTTCTTCCTGCTTTTCCAGTTTCTTCATGAACTCGACACGGGTCTTCACAACCTGGTTGTTGGTGAGGGTGCCGCCGAGCCAGCGGTCGCACATATAGGGCATTCCCAGCTTTTCAGCGATTTCGCGGACGCATTCCTGCGCCTGGCGCTTGGCTCCGACAAAGAGAATCTGCTTGCCGTCAGAGGCGAGTTCGTTCAGGTATTCGCAAGCGGCAGCGAGCTGACGCATGGTGACGGTGAGGTCAAAGATGGTGATTCCATTGCGGACGCCATAGATGTAGGGTTTCATCTTGGGGTTCCAGCGTTTGGTCTTGTGTCCGAAATGAACGCCTGCGTTCATCAAGTCGAGGATGGTCGTGGTTGCCACTTGTGCTTTTCCTTCTTCTTTTTGCCGTATTTTGCCAATCTGCCATTTACTCCCAACAGAAATCGAAATACCGCCTGGGTTGTATGTAAGGATGCGGCGCGGGAGTGCACCGTAAAATGAAAACTCTTTAATATACCCTAACTCCAGCATTTGACAAGTTGTTTTGCGCTTTTTTGTTGTTTTGTGCGTTTATCTTTTCAATTGCCAGATTTTTCTTGGGTAATGCAGTGTATTAGGTGGACAATGGAGTATATTATTATTTGAGGTAATTTATTTGAATGGAAAGGCATATCCGTAATACGGAGAAATCTTTGATGAAAGAGTACGAGTTTTCATATCCTTCGCAGGGGCCGTTGGCAGCATTTCCAAAGGAGATCACATGTCTGGTTGTCGAGCCAGACGAGGTATCGGCAAAGACGGGTGTGATGCTGTGCGCGCATGGCTGGGGGAATCCGAGGATGCAGACCCTTGAGCAGATGAGATATGCAGCAAAAGAGCATGGCATCCTCTCCGTTTCGCCAGAATACCGCATGAGCGGATATGACTATGACCCTGTGAAGGGGCACGGCTGGTACCAGCCATACGATTTGAGCTATCGCCAGACTTTTGACTGCATTCAGGCGCTGCGCGTGCTCCTGGAGCGCTATCCGCAGGTGAACCGCCAGCGCATCTATGCCTACGGAACCAGCCAGGGCGGGATGATCGTGCTTCTGGCCGCCATCTGGGCGCCATCGCTCTTTGCCGCTATCTACACGGCCAGCGCCATGACACGTCTTCCAAAGGCCAACGAGGCTCTTGCCTACGGGAGTGGACGCGATTTCACGGCGGAGGAACGCCGACTGAAGGACGTTCCAGCAAATGCAGAGCGTTTGACGACGCCAGTCTTTCTGGAGCATGGAACAGCCGATGAAACCGTGCCATGCGTACAGCACGCCCTACGTTTGAAAAAAGCGATGGTGAGGGCAGGGCACCCGTTGGTGGAGTGCAACCTCTACAAAGGCGGCGGCCACTCGCTGTCCCCTGTCACGAACCGTCTGGAGACCTTCAAGAGCACCGCACCAAGGATGTTCAAGCTGACGCGCAAAGGGAAGGATTCCTTTGCGAAAGGGGAAAAGGTGGAGATACCAACGGGGCGCAAGACGCTGCATATCGACTGGAGCCGCCCTGTGGGTGATGTGGAACTATACCAGTGGAGATGACTCGGTGCAGTGCACCGCAGGCTATGCCATAAAAGGAAAGTGAGGTTTTATGCGAATCATCTACATCTCGGACATACATGGAAACCTGGATGCTGTGAAGGCTTTGCCAGAGGCGGAACTCTGCCTGGTCGGCGGTGATTTCACCACGCTGGGGACGGATGATGATGTTCTGGCGGCAGTTGAGACGATTGCCGCAAAATACCCTGCATTTCTTGGTGTGCTTGGAAATATGGACGCGCCGACGGCAAACTCCGTTTTGGAGCGCACGGGGCATTTCCTGAAGAGTACACCGACAAGTGTGCAAGGGCTTCGTTTTTTGGGCTTGGGTGGCGCGAACTGCTCACCCTTTAATACCCCGAATGAATGGGATGAATCAACTGCGGAGGAACTTTTCAGTGGATTGCAGAAGGGCGAGCTGGACATTGCGGTGACCCATGCGCCGCCGTTTGAATCGGGGGCCGACCGCATCGGCAGCGGTCTTGCCGTTGGCAGCAAGGCGGTTGCTGACATGGTGAAGCGCGTGAAGCCAGCTTTGCTGCTCTGCGGGCATATCCATGAGGCGGCGGGAATCTTTCGTTTGGACGAGACGCTGGTGGTGAATCCAGGTCAGTTCGGCGCAGAGGGCCACTATGCGGATATTCGCTGGGAAGAGGGCGGCAAGCCATCCGTCTGGCTGGCGACTGCCAAAGAATAGATGAATTTTGCTTAGGTTAGGAGAAAAGATGGAAATCAATCATCTCGACAGATTCAAAAAGACGATAGCCTCGGGTAAGACGGCCATCGGAGCAGTTGTGACCTTGACCGATATGGCAGTCAGCGAGTGCGCTGGGGATTGCGGCCTGGATTTTGTGTGGATTGATGCTGAGCATGGACCATTAACGTTGGATGCGATAAAAGGTCACGTGACGGCGTGCAGGGGCACTGGTTGTGCGCCTTTTGTGCGGGTTTGCGCCAACGACCCAGGGATATTGAAGCCCGTTCTGGATCTTGCGCCCGCTGGCGTCATCATTCCGATGGTCAATTCCGCCGAGGAGGCGGAGGCCGCTGTTGCGGCCTGTCGCTATCCGCCACGGGGAATTCGTGGTTGCGGCGTGAGGCGTGCCACCCGCTATGGGCAGGATAATTTGTTCGAGTATCTGAAACTCTCGGATTCCGAACCCCTGGTCATAGTTCAGATTGAACATGTCAATGCAGTGCGCAATCTGGATGCGATCTTGAAGGTTCCAGGTTTGGATTGCATTTGCATTGGCCCCTGTGACCTTTCTGGTAGCATGGGTATCCTGTGCCAGACCGCGGATGCCGAACTCAATAAGGTCATTGATGAAATTTGCCTGAAAACCAAACGCGCGGGCAAAATGCTGGGCACGGCTTCAGGACCGCTTTCCCGCTGGCAGAAACGCGGTGTGGACTGGATTGCGACGGGCGGTGACTGGGGCTTTATGGCGGCTGGTTTCCGTAATATGCTCAAGGAGAGGGACGGAAAATGAAAACGGTATTGATTACTGGCGATGAACATTCCGTGCCTGCTCAATATCTGTCTCAAATACGGGATGCTGGAATCGAGCTGACCTGTCAGAAGTGCCATTCCCCTGCGGAAGTCGAAGCGTTTTGCCAAGGGGCGAATCTTATCTGGCTCTTCGGCGCAAATCCAGGCCTGACTGGCGAGATGCTGAAAAGACTACCTTGCTGCAAGGGGATTTTCCGCAGTGGGAGCGGATTGGACACCCTTCCGACTGCCGAGGCGGAAAAGCTTGGTATCGAGGTGCTGAACACGCCCGAATCCATTGCCGAGAGCGTGGCGGAACATGCCGTTGCCATGCTGTTTGCGCTGATTCGGAGAATCCCTCAGAATGACAGGGCAGTCCGCAACGGAAAGTGGGGAGGCAGCAAAGAGATGAATTGGCACATTTCTGGACGCACGCTTGGAGTGGTTGGCTATGGGCGTATCGGCAGAAATGTCGAGCGTATGGTTTCTGGCTTCCGCATGACCGTACTCCACCATGATCCTTTCCAGCCTGATTCCATGGAACTGAACGAGCTCTTGAAGCAATCTGATTATGTATCGCTGCATTGTCCACTTACCCCAGAAACACGCGGCTTGATCGACGCCAGGAGGCTTGCTTTGATGAAGCCTCATGCCCTGCTAGTCAATACATCCCGTGGACCAGTCGTTGATGAGGAGGCATTGGTCGCTGCCTTGAAAAAGCATGAGATAGGCGGAGCGGCCCTGGATGTCCTCTGTGAAGAGCCTCCGCCCAAAGATCATCCGCTATTTGGTCTGGAAAACGTGATACTTTCTCCGCACATCGCCGCATTTTCCGCTGATTTCGAGAAGAACTTCTGGAGTTGTTCCGCACGCAAAATCATCGATACCGCAAGACGTTGGGAAAAAAAGGCATAAGAGGCTACCTCTTAATAAACCACAAGGACAGAACATGACACTGATTACCGTCATCGGACGTGGCCATTCAGGCACGAGAGCGATTTCACAGACGCTGTCGGACAGCGGCGTCTATATGGGGGAGCCCCTGAACAAATCATGGGACTTGATTCCTCCAGGGGAGATGTACGATGCCTGCCGTATCTTTGCAAAATATGTCGATTGGACACCAGGCTGGGGCGTCTCTCCAACTAGTTTGGAGAACCGCTCGTTCAACTGGTCGTGGAAGAGGGCATTGGAGTGCGAGATACCCGAGGCGTTCAAGAGGCGCCTCTTCTCCTTTCTGCACACGGTGCTGGAGAGCAAGGCTGAACTGAAGGGGTGGAAGATACCTGAAACTACGCTCTGCTTCCCCTGGATTTCGCGTCTTTTCCCTGACGCGAAGTATATCTTCTGGATACGCAACCCCAGGGACTGCATTGTTGGTTCTCATGTGACCGACGACTTGAATACCTTCGGCATCCCCTACGACCGCATCTACAGCCAGCGTGGAAAGCGCGCCTTGTCCTGGCTTTATCAATACAATCTGGTTAAGAGCACGCCGAAGCCAAAGAACTGGATTGAGGTCCGTCTGGAGGACTTTGTCCTGAAGCAGGACGAGACGTTGAAGCGTCTGGAGGAGTTTCTGGGCATTCCGCTGGTGAAGATACCTGTCAAGCCCGAGGTTATTGGTCGTTGGATAGCTGACGAGGAGGCGACGGATGAGGACCCCAACTACTTCCCCTTCCTGGAGCCTGCCATGCGCGAGTATGGCTATGAGGTGCCGACAACCTACAAGACTGCCTTCCACTTCAAGAAGGAGGTCAACTATGACGAGGCGAAGATGCCAACTGTCGAGTTACCAGACCTCTTAACCTTCAACGATGGGAGCAAGGTGACGGAGGCCGCGCAGTGGCCAGCCAGGCGCAAAGAGATATTGGACTTGCTTGCCGACCAGGAGTATGGGGTTATGCCGCAGGGGAAGGCAGATGTCAAGGCTGAACTGCGGGAGAGCGGAAACGCGTTTGGCGGCAAGGCCATCCGCGAGCAGGTGAGGCTGACCTTGAGCAGAGATGCGGGGGACGGCGTAAAATCCCGCAAGATCGATGTGCTCGTCTATCGTCCCGCGAAAGCGCAGGGCAGGGTGCCTGCGTTCCTGGGGCTGAACTTCTACGGCAACCACATTGTCGCGAAGGACGAGGCAATCTTCCTGCCTGACTGCTGGCTCTCCAATAGCGACAAGTACAGGGTGAAGAATGGCGTGCCTTCCGATGCAGGTCGTGGTGTCTATAGCGACGGCTGGTCGCCAGAACTGCTGGTGGAGAACGGCTTTGCCCTCGTGACTGCCTGCTACAATGAGTTGGATCCCGACTATCATGAGTGTTTCCACAACGGCGTTCATCTCCTGTATCAGGATGCGGAATGGACCAAGCCCGCACCCAATGAGTGGGCGACCATCGGCGCCTGGGCGTGGGGCTTGAGCCGAATCATGGACTACCTGGAGACCACCAGCTGGGTGAACCCGAAGCAGGTCTCCGTCATCGGTCATTCGCGTCTGGGCAAGACAGCTCTTTGGGCCGGTGCCAACGACGAGCGTTTCGCCATCACCTATTCCGTGCAGTCGGGTTGCGGCGGCGCGGCGCTGTCGAAGCGGTGCATTGGCGAGACGGTGGATATCATCACCAACGCCTTCCCGCACTGGTTCTGCCAGAACTTCAAGCAGTATGCCAATGCGGAGGAGAAGCTGCCCTTCGACCAGCATTTCTTGCTGGCACTGATGGCACCGCGATCGGTTTATGTCTCCAGCGCCAGCGAAGACCACTGGGCTGACCCGAAAGGCGAGTTCCTTGCATTGGCGGCGGCTGACAAAGCCTTCAAGCTTGTGGGAAAAGCAGGACTGGGGACGGACAAGATGCCAGAACCCGAGGAATCCGTCGGCGTATCCAATGGCTACCACATCCACAGCGGCCCGCATTCGGTCTTTGCCGTTGATTGGGAACGCTACATTGCCTTCGCAAAACGCCAATTTGGTATGAAGTAAATGTCGTTTATTCTATTCATAGCCGCCGTCATTGGTCTGAATGTCTATGACTGGTGGAAGCTGAAAAGGGCTTTTCTCCAGGGGCAACCCATCGGTGCGGCGGTATTGCTTGTATTCATTCTTCTATTGCTTATGGGACCAGCGTGGATGAGACCGATTTTCTCTCGCGGCAACCAACCGCGTTTTCTGGTGCAGGCCTGCTGGATATGGCTGGCGTGGTCGTTTTGGATGTTTGTTGCCTTGATTGTCTGCGACCTCTGGAATCTTGTTTTTCTGCTATGCCAGATGACCTTCAAGCAGTCTATTCCAGTGCAGTGGATGCTGGGGCCGCAGGGATGCGTGTGGGTGGCGCTGGGATTTGTCGCGTTCGGCACGCTCTGGGGACTCGTGGAGGCGAATGCCATTCGCCTTCGTACAGTGGAGATTGCATCGGTGAAGGTGCCTGAATCCGCAGATGGCTTTAAGTTGGTGCTGCTGTCTGACATCCACCTTGGACCTGCCGCAACGCAGAGGAAGTTGAAGAAGGTGATTCGGATGGTGGAGGAGGCCTCGCCCGACTTGGTCTTGAGTGCGGGAGACTTGATTGACGGCAGCCAAGAGCGGGAGTTAAAGATGGCGGAATGTCTGGCGGAACTGGCACCGCCGTATGGCAAGATTGCGGTCTATGGCAACCACGATGTCTATTCAGGACTGGATTTTAGTCGGAAATGCCATGAGGCGGCGGGATTCAAATTGCTTGAGAACCAGTCGGCGCAGCCAGTCGATTGGCTTTGGATATACGGCGAGAAGGACCCTGCTTCTGGCTGGCACCCTGGGTACAAGGGGGAAAAGACTGTTGACGTGGAGAAGGGACCTGAAGGGGCGTTCTGTGTGCTGCTGAAGCACAGGCCCGATGTGTCAAAACAGGGACAGGGGACCGACGGCGTGACGCCGTCGCCACTCCCTGACCTTCAACTTTCGGGACACAGCCATGGTGGCCAGATTTTCCCCTTCAATTATCTTGTGAGGTTACAATACAAATACAGGGAAGGGAGGCTTCACAAGCTGCAAGGCGGGATGAGGCTTTACGTTTCGCCTGGCACGGGTGTCTGGGGACCGCCATTCCGATTGTTCGCACGCCCTGAAATCACCTTGTTTGTCTTTAAAAAGGAGTAAGTTATGAAGATTTTAGTAGCAGGTGGAGCTGGCTACATCGGCAGCTGTACCACGGAATATCTGCTTGAGAAAGGTCACGAGGTGGCTGTTTTTGATGCGTTGCTGAACGGGCATCGCGCCGCTGTGGATTCCCGTGCCAAGTTCTATTATGGCAATTTGGCGGATACCGCTGAACTAAATCGTGTAATGAAGGATTTCTCGCCAGAGGGTGTCATCCATTTTGCCGCTTTCATCGAGGTTGGGGAATCCATGAAGGATCCAGGCAAGTATTTCGCCAACAATGTAGGCAATGCCATCAACCTGGCGGAGGCGGCGGCCCGCGCCCATGTACGGAAGCTGGTCTTTTCCAGTACTGCGGCGGTTTACGGAATGCCTGACGTTGTGCCAATTCAGGAGACGATGCCGAAGGAGCCTATCAACCCGTATGGTCGATCAAAGTTGATGTTTGAGCAGGTGCTGGATTGGTATGAAAGGATTTACGGGATGCAATATACGGCCCTACGCTATTTCAATGCGGCTGGAGCCACGCGGATTCACGGCGAGGACCATCATCCCGAGACCCATCTGATTCCGTTGGTCATCCAGGCGGCAATGGGGGTTCGTCCCTCGATTTCCATATTCGGGACGGATTACAAGACTATGGACGGCACCTGTATCCGCGATTATGTCCATGTACTTGATTTGGCACAGGCGCATCTTCTAGCCTTGGAAAAGGATGGCTCTGCCGCCTTTAATCTTGGTTCTGGCAAGGGCTACAGTGTCAGACAGGTCATTGACACCGTTCGAAAGGTGTCTGGCAAAGAGTTTGCCGTGAAGGAGGAGGCGCCGCGTCCAGGCGACCCCGCCGAACTCATTGCGGATTCGACAATGGCCAAAACGCGGCTAGGCTGGAAACCACAATACGACTGCCTGGAAACCATTGTGCGCTCTGCATGGGAGTGGCGTCAGGAACATCCGAATGGATATGGCGACAAATCTTGAGATGCTGGTATGTCGGAAGAACATCATCATAACCTAAAGACTATGCTTGGGTGGCTGTTGAAGCTACTGGGCGTAGTTCTGGCAGTCTGGCTCGTCAGGCGTACCCTGACGAGTGCGGACGCTGACCTTGGTGTCGCATTGGCTTCTGCTTGGAAGGCACCTTTGATAGCGGCGGTGGTTGTGTATGGTGTCGTGAACCTGATTGCTGCATGGCGCTGGGGGGTGCTTCTGAAGGTCCAGGGCATATGCATTTCGTTGTTTGATCTATTCCGCCTGACGCTGATAGGCGTTTTTTTCTCGAATATCATCCCAGGTTCCATCAGCGGCGATTTGATTAAGATCGCATATTTGATGCGCTATGCGGGGGAGAGGAAGACCGAGGCGATATTGACCATTGCCGTAGATCGTTTCATCGGACTTGGTGGACTGTTTCTTGTGGCACTCGTCTCGACGTTTTTTCTGCTGGTGAACTATCCTGAACTGCTTCAGCAGGGAGGAATTGTCGTTTATGCCATAGGGGCTGTGTGCAGTGGAGGGGTAGCTATGGCTGTTGCTGCTGTTGTGATTGCGCAGCGGGAGCCGATTCTCCGTATAAAGCCGATTGCCGCTGTTGTCCAGTGGCTTGCCCGTGTTCTGCCTCGTTGGTTGAACGAATTGCTTGCGCGTGTCATTGCTGCCATCGACCTGTATAGGAGCCATCCAGTCGCCACTCTGAAGGTGCTTTTAGTTTCTGGTTGCATTCATACCTTGCTTGCCGGTATGAATCTTCTTCTGGGCAAGGCTTTTCACGAGCATGTCATGACCCCGCTTCAATATGTAATAACCACGCAGTTGGGAAATGTGACTGGACTGCTTCCCTTGACACCAGGCGGCCTGGGCATACGGGACAGCGTGACCTCCTATTTTCTGAATGTCTTCGGTGCCTCCCCACAGGAGGCGATGGCCTTGATTCCCGTGACCTATTCGCTGATCTATGTGATATGGGCTTTGGTTGGTGCCGTGTTCATGGTGACGCATAGAGGCGAAGAAAACACATAATCGTAGAAAAACAGTCGAACAGTGTATATCTGATTGGTGAAGGAATGCGTAATTAACTTTGGAGGTAACTATTCAGAAAGGGTAAGCCGCGTTAGCGGCGGTAAGAACATAGCTGTGGGTGAAGCGAGCGCCTCTGGCGCGAGCGAAACCCACGGGCAGGTGGGACCCCAGTTCCTTTGCGCCGTGGCGCAAAGCGAAGCGGAGCGGCAAGGCGCAGAAAGTCTGGCAACTTGTGCCAATTTGCTCCCCTTCTGAATAGTTACCTCTGGAGAGATTGTTTATTTACAACCTTAAGCACAATAGAGAAGAAGATGAAGACCAACTCGCTTTTTTTCGTCATTGCGTTTTTTATGCTGTTTTGTTGTGGGGAATCCTTTTCGGAGGATTTGCCATCCATCCAGGTTCTGGATTATTCATACAGGAGTGAATTATCCAAGTCCTTGCCGCTTTCCTTGCGGTGGCGGAATCCCGAACGGCGACTGGACGGAGCAGATGGCCTGAAGAGAAAACTATCCACGCAAGGATGCCGACTGCAGGATGACAATGCGGAATTCCAGGTCAAATGCGAGGCCAACTCCTTGGATTCCAGCACGCAGTTGATTAAGACGCCATCCTCCACGACCTATTCCACTGCATATACGCTCAACATGGTTGTGACGGTTAAGAATCTTATAAAGCACAACGAGGTGGAGATTCCCATCATCGTACGGGAACGGGTGCGATCAGCAAGTCAGAAGGCGGTTATTTCCGATGAAATCCTGAAGTTCATGATCAACTCCGCCACGAACGAGGTTTCCCATGCCGTGTCAGATTTTATGCAGACGGAGACTGCCCGAAACAAATAGGCTTTATTGTGTGATGGCGATGAAAATGAACATGACGGCTGTTTTCTTATTAAGCCTCATTGGAGCCGTGTTTTTTTCCAGTTGCGGCAGAAAAGACGCGTTTGGCGTTGCGCAAGCCGAATTGAGCCGTATGCAGATTCCTGGGCAGATTCTGCGTAAATTGAAGAAGAACGATATGGATTCAAGCGAGTGCGTGAAGTCCATCGCCGTTTCCGACGACGGATTACTGTACTATTCGTTGATTATCGCACGCAAGGGAACTGCGGAGGCGAATATGGCTGCCTGGGATGCGAAGATGCTTCTGCTTGAGTATCTGGCCTACAGGTTTTCAACCACTCTTCAGAATGAGCTGTTGAACGAGTTGTCAAGTGTGTCGAAGGAGCCTGAGAAGAGGGTGTATGCCGCAACCTTGATGCACAGGGGGAGGCTTAGCCTTGCAGGGGGGAGCGTCAATCCAAAGGAGAATGTTCTGCCTGAGAATGAGATTCCCTATATAACGGAGCTCAAGGGATATGATTTTTCGGGGGTGTTCAGGAAGTGTTTTTTTCAATCGGAGGAGTATTTAAAGAGGATTCAGTTTGAACTGACTGGCAAAGCGGATAATGTCGAATATATTGTAAACGCCGCTGTCCTGGATGTCCTGAAGTTGGAGAGCCAATATGATTCAGAGGTGATTCGCAGTCAGATGCGGAATACCATTTTCTCACAGGCTCTTGAAGAGTTCAATGGACACTGCACCAGGGAGGGTGTGGCGGCGCAACAGGCACTTTTTACCTTGGGGAAACTCTATTTTCTGGCCTCGTCACAGGGTGATAAGGAGAGGCTGCTGCGAGAGAATCTGGCCCAAAAGCTACCTGTCATGTCGGCGGAGGTAGCGGAAGCGGCCAGCAAGTTTATGAGGTGATTGTTTTATGGCGATTCAAACTCGTGTGACCCTTCTTTCCCGTGTGAAGAACGGAGATGAGATATCATGGAATGAGTTCTACAATCTATACAAGCCGATTGTCATTCTGATGGGGAAGGATTTTGGCTTGAACAACGATGAATGCGAAGACCTGCTGCAGAATGTGATGATTGACTTTTGCAAGGCCAAGGAACATTTCACCTACAATCCAGGCGCAGGTTCTTTCCGCGCCTATTTCAGGACCATTGTGCGCTCTAGAATTTACAAGATGCTGAACCAAAAGAAGCGGCATGAGGAGGCCATTGATCCAACCATTATCGTCAACACTGTGGATACAGAGGACTGCGAGAAATTCGTCAACGCCGAGCCTTCGGAAAACGAGAACAGGCAGTGGCAGGAGTTTCTGTTCAACGCCGCGCTTCAGGAAGTGCAGAATACGGTGGATCCCGTAAAGGTGCAGATTTATCTCTTCTGCAAATTGCAGGGGCAGAAGGTGGACGAGGTTGCACAAATATTCAATATTTCTCCAAAAACCGTTTATAAGTATCTGGAGAATATAGATAAACAGATTAAGGCCATTGTTAGCAAGATGGATTTCTGAAGAATGGCGTTGCCCGACAACATACGGGATATTCTCCTGGAGAAAAAGCTTGTGCTTGGGAAACCCTGTGGTAGGGGGCCTCACGGCACTGTCTTTTCAGGTCGGTGGAAAAAGACCGACCAGGCTATTGCCATTAAAATCGTGGAGAAGCAACCTGATAAGGATTACACGGCCATTTCTGAGGCTATAAAATGGCGTGTGGCCCATAGAATCAATCATGCGAACATCTGCAATCCGCTTTTCTTCTATGACAATGATTCTGCACTGATATATGGGACTGAACTGGCGGATTCCATTTCATACGACAGCGATGAATATGAGTGCGATTCGCTTCAGAAAAGGATGGACCGCGCCAAAGGCATTGTCTCCCAGGAGATGGCGCGCAGTTATGTGAAGAACTGCATTTTGGCATTGCAGAAGCTGCATAGCGAGGGGGTGGCGCACAAGAACCTGACCCCCTCTAACATCATTTTTGTCAACAATACGTTGAAACTGTGCGAAGTGGGGATTCCCTGGGAGAAAAGGGATTTCTTAGAACCCACGGATAGGAGGAAGGCTTCTCCTGGCCTAGATGCAGACATGTATGCTCTTGGCAAGTTGACTTATAAGCTTTTCGCTGGCAATGCAAGCGACTTTCCCCTTGAATGGTTCAAGTCAAGTGATTTGAACAAGTTGATGCTTTTCATCAAGAAGGCGTGCAATGACAATCCAGCGGAGCGCTACAGCGACATCTCCAGTTTCAGCCAGGACTTTTTTGACTGCACAAGTTTTATTGGTTCGGTCGATGATGACATAAAGTCAATTCTACGCTCGCGTGGCATCAAACTCAGTGCGTATAGCGGAAAAGGCAGTTTTGGCTCCGTATATATGGGATATGACAAAAGACTAAAAAGAAAGCTGGCCGTCAAAATCATTGAGAACAAGAATGACAGCTATTATGAAAAGGAATACTATGGCGTGGTGAATTATGCAAGCAAGAATATTGTCTGCAATAATCTCATCACCATTTATTTCTGTGATCCAGATCCCGAAAGCGGAAAGGCGCATTTTTTGTATGGGATGGAGGCGGCAAATAGCCTTTCCTCAAAAGTCTATTCACCCGATTCGCTTCACCATCGGATTGAGCAGAAAAGGAAGTTCTCACTGGAGGAGATTCAATCCATCGGTAATGGAATCCTGAATGGCCTGCAGGCGTTGCATGAGAATGGTCTCATCCATAACGACATCAAGCCTGACAACATCTATTTTGTCGGCAATACCGTCAAAATCGGTGATTTCGGGACTGTCTCCCAGGACGATGAGGCGGCGATTGGGGACAGCTATGCATTGGGTTTTACGCCGAAGAATCTTGCCGTGGAAGTCAACGAGGCGGAAAAGGAGACCGCATCAGCTGTAGAAAAACTGCGGGGCTTAGGCGTTGACAGGGATTTGTATGCGGTTGGCAAGGTCATCTATATGATGTTTGCCTTGCAGCCAGACGTGGTGAAGTTTCCAAGTATCGCCGTGGAGCTGGTTCAGGATCCCAAGGGGCGCAGACTCAATCTTTTTCTCATGCAAAAGGCATGCGCTGAAAGGATGGAGGAACGCTGCAAATCCGTCCAGGAGTTCCGTGAGGAGTTCAATGCATGCTTCAGGGATGAAATCGTGGAGGACATGTCGGCAAATGGGGGCGAGAAGGAAGCTGTAACGGGGGAAAACAAGAGCACGGCGAGCATGTCACCTTCTAAAAGAAGAGGCCTTCATCTCTTCAATTTTGCAGTGGGAATCTTTATTGTTCTTCTGGTGATACAGGTGATTTATGAGTGGCGAAAAGGGAAGACGCACGCATGGGAACTCCCGAAGCCTCCCGTCTGGGCAAATTATATCCTGAACTCGAAGGACTACATCTATTCCACCATGGGAATCAACAAAAGCCGTTTTCTGGATATCATTCCAGCCCAGAATGGCGTCAATGCCCATATTTTCCAAACGGAGCGTTCCTCTTTTGTGTCAGTTGGAACAGAGCCTGAAAGCTATGTCTTTTCCATTAGTCCGCGTCTGGACAACGATTTTGAGGTGTTCATTCCCGTATATGGCTATAACCTGGGAGAATGCAGTTTTGCGGCAAGAGTTAGGGATGCAGGGCAGACAGAGGTGCATCACCTAAAAGGCGATTCGGTTTTTTATGCGGAATACCGTTTGGTCAGAGTCGGGGATACGATGACATGCTATATCAATGACAACTTCTGCACCGTGTTGACGGGGCTTCCACAGATGGTTGCCTCGATTGAATTGAAGATCACCGCAAAATCGCTGGAGGGCAATGGCGTGCTTCATTTCCCTGTTGCGGCTGTGTTCGCTCGAAATGAGTAGCAGAGGCAATTTCAAAATTACCTCTAGCAGATACCCCTTCAATTATCCCTTTGGTGGATGTTATTCTTTTAGGACGATGCCAAACGGGCAGGCGATGCTGCGCTCCCCGCCGCCTGAATGGTGATTCAGCATTTTGAGTTTCTTGTTTTCATCCAGAATCATCAGGGTGCTGGAGCCGCCGCCGTCCATGTTAAGACCGTTCCAGGAGCCATAATATTTGAGCAGTTGCGCGACCTCCTTGGTCGTGCATCCTTCCGAATAGCCCTTCTGGCGACCGTCGATGACGACGAAGACCATGTACTTGCCATCCTGCGAGATGCCGAAGCCCGTGCGCGGATGAAGTGCCGTGTCGCCTATGCATTCTCCATTGGTGAGAACCTGCGCAAAGCCGCTGACGGCATAATAGACATTGGAGATGTCAAAGTCCTCGTTGGGGTTCAGCAGTTTGCACGAACGGTCGTTGTAGATGACAAAGGAAGCGCGTTTGGGGTTTGCAGGCGAAACGAGTTTGCCGTTTGAGACGACGAGGCCTAGGTTTCCCGCGTAGGGATTGCCTAAGGGTGGTGGCCAGGGGCCCCAGGCGGTTGTATTGACGCCCAACACGACATTCAGGCCGAGGCCGCCGTCTGAAACAGGCTTGCGTGCATTGGTCATGAAGGCGCGGACAGTCTGTCGGCGCGTGCAGATCTTGAACTTGGGCGCATCCTCCATCACCTGTCCAGCGTTTTTGTCTGCCTGTGCCACGTAGAAATCAATGCGGGGATTCGTGACTTCGATACGTGCCGCATTGATTTTCATGATACGAGGCTCTTTCAACTCCATATAGGTGAGCTTAATACCATGGCAGTACTCTTTTCCATCCTTGTCCCAGTTAAAAGGAGTCTCCAGGAGAATATCCCCATGGCATAGTATGAAAAGAAGAAGATTCAGGCACAGCAGTTTTCTAAGCATTGTTGTCCTCCTTTTTATGAGAATTATAGACTTTAGTCGCTGATTGGACTTCACCAACAGAATAGAGCCGCGTAAGCGGCGGCAAGAGTATAGCCGTGGGTGGAGCGAAGCCGCGATAGCGGCGAAGCGAAGCCCACGGTCAGATGACCACCCCAACCCCTGTGCGCCTTGCCGCGTAGCGTAGCGGCAAGAAGCATCTTAGTGAGGGATAATGTCATCAGGGAACTCAAGAATCTAATTCCTCTTTTTATTTGGGAATTTTATACTTGAGTTGCCGATTGGACTTCACCAACAGAAAAGAGCCGCGTAAGCGGCGGCAAGAGTATAGCCGGGGGTGGAGCGAAGCCGCGACCGCGGCGAAGCGAAACCCACGGTCAGATGACCACCCCAACCCCCGTGCGCCGTGCCGCGTAGCGTAGCGAAGCGGCAAGGCGCATCCTGGCTATCGACCAGTGAGGGATAATGTCATCAGGAAACTCAAGAATCAAATTCCTCTTTTTATTTCACAGTTTGTTCGCAAGAACTCCACAGGTTTTGTATGGGAATATATAAATCACTTTTTCCGCTTCAAGCGGCTCATGTCTTCGCAGATGCTGTCAATGGCGGGGGCGAGAAGCTCGTGTCGCCAGCCATTGAGCAGGGGATTGTGGGAAGTGTCCTCCTGGTTGAGGGCATGGGTGGCCAGGGAATCCGCTTCACGCCGCGTGGAGACGAGAATCGGGTCGATATGTCTTGCCTCCGCGCGCTTTGCCGCCAGGGACTGGATGCGTTCGGAGCATTGGCGCAACAGGCGCTGGTCGATGTTCGGTATGAATATCTGGGGCCATTCCTCCTTTGGAATATGCATGGCCTGGGTGACTATTTCGGCAATCTCCCTGCAATAATGCATGGAGGGGGTGTTTGCAACGCCCTCCAGTTTGCCGACTTCCGCTGCCGTATAGGGGTGCTTGACTGCCGCAAGGGAAAGAACCTTGTCGGGGACAATCCGATTGCGGGTGATGTTTTTGGCGCGTCCCAGTTTTTCACGCCATGCGGAAAGCTGCTGAAGGACGGCGAAGTCCTGGTGGGTGAACTTGAGATAGGCAGGACGGGAGACCCTTTGCCAATAGTTTTCAGGTGCTATCTCCTCGTAGAAAGATGGGTGTTCGTACTTGGTCATCTCCTCGATGAAAAACTCCTCGTTTCCGTATTCCCTCATAAGAAGCTGGAGGGATGCGAAGAGGGCGGGAAGGCGTGTGACGTCGTCACCAGCATATTCAAGTTGTTCCTGCGTCAGGGGACGTTGAAGCCAGTTTGTGCGGGTTTCCGTCTTTTCTAGAACGACATGCAGTTGTTTCAGTATGAGTTTGGCCAGGGACATGCTTGCGGTCAAGCCTGCGAAACCAGCGGCAATACGCGTGTCGGCGACGCGATGCGGAATCGACTGGTGATGGCACCACCGCATGAGAATCGGCAAGTCGCTTGACGCCTCGTGGAAGACCTTCAGGAGATTGGCGTCTGCCAGGAGTTCTGCCAAGGGCGTCGAATCCGTGACTGCAATCGTATCGACCAGATAGCAGTGTTCACAGTCCCACCCCATTTGCAGCAGACCCAGTTGCGGATAATAGGTCTTGGTCCAGACGAACTCCGTGTCAAGGCCGATGACTGGTTGTTTTCTGGCTTCAAGGCAGGCCGCACCAAACTCTTCGTTTGTGGTGATGAAAGGGTAATTCATGGTAATCGTCAGAAAAAACACGAAGACCTGAAATCAGGGATTCAGGCAGAGGGTGGCGAGGATTTCGCGGTTTAACTGCGGCGGGCGAATGGGGTATTCCGAACCGAATACCAGTTGCTTGCACCCGAATTGCTTGACCACCTTTCGAAGCGCGTCCGTCCCATCTACCAGCCGTGCGATGTCCAATTTCACGTCCTTGTTGCCCAGTTTGAGGACAGCGGATGTGTCGCTGGCATTCAGTCCCTGGATGATGTATTGGTTCTTCGGGGCGTTCTCAAGGAATGCCAGTATTTCCTTTGTTGCAACGGGACGGGGAGACGTGGCTGGATGATGGAAACGGTAGTCATAGACGACGGTACTTATCCATAGCGGCAATTTGCTGTTGGCGCATGTTTCAAAGAAAGCGCGATAGGCATTGTCCGCCAGATTCCAGTTATGCAGATATGGAAAGAGAATCGCCCCCTGGAAGCCTTGTCTGACAGCCTCTTCAATCGTTTCATGCCAGTTGATGAAGCGCGGCATGAGAGTGGCAAGCGGGACGATGCTTTTTCGCCTTGAGCAGAGCTTCTTGAACGCCGCGTTGGTGGTGATTAAATCCGTGCTGAATATGGAGTTGCCATTTGCCGCATAGCGCCGTTTGATGCCGTATTGTTGCTGAATGGCAATGGCCTTGTCAAGGTCGGTGGCGGTATAAATCTGGTCGCCAGGAAGACCGATGATGAAGGTGAAATCCTCGTCACATTTTGGGGAATCCAGGTAGGAGGGCAGGGGGATTGTCGCAGCCTTTGCCCTGGCTTTTTCAAGTTCGCCGTTGGTGATGTTGAAAAGCCGCATGGCATTGCCGAAGAGGATGCTGCGCTTGTCCTTGTCAGGAATATCCGCGCAGGTCACTTTGGCGATTTGCGAAGGGAAGGAACGGCCAAGGGCATCCGACCCATACAGGATGTGGCTGACAGGTATCCACTTGCAAAGGCTTTCCACGAAACCTGCCTGCGGTATGGAACCGCAGATGTCAACATAGAGATTGGGAAGGCGGCGCAAGGCACCATGGGACATGCGCCAGTTGGCTCCTGTATGCGCGGCGATAATCTTTGTCTGCGGGAATTGCTGAGCCAAGGTGACCGCATCTGCCATGGTCACCTCGCCTGGGAGATTGCCTGCCGTCCGCTGGAAGGTATGGATTTTTACAACCAGTCCCAGTTCACCTGCTCGCTTAAGGATGGGAAAGCATTTATCCAGTGAACCCGTTTTTTCATCCTTCAGCGATACCCAAAGTTTGACGCCGCGACAACCCAGTTTTACGCACCGCTCCAATTCTTCCATGGCATCGGGATTCTGGGGATTCAAGTAGGCAAGCCAGAAGACCATGCCTTCCGCGTAGGCGCTGAACTTGACGGAGAGGTCATTGGCCTCGCGTATCTCCGCCGACGTGGGAAACTGCGGCCAGTTTTTGACGCCGAGCGTTGATGTGAAGCATATGGTGATGCCATTGGCCCGCATTTCCTTCAGGTATGTCTCCCAGAGGTCGCCAGGCACGGGAGTATGGGTGTGAACGTCGATTATCTCCATGGCTTTTTCGGGGTAAAAAGATGGCTTTGGAATTTGTAAGGGAGGGACGGGAGGGAC